>NZ_CP040106.1:1267500-2007500 GCF_005281475.1 Echinicola rosea
CCTCGTAAACTTCCTGCAAATCGGCATGACTAATGCTCCAGAGGGTCGTTTCGCTCAGTGCCTCAATGGTATATCGGCTCGCTACCCGTGTCAAGAAAGCATCATAAGCACTCATGAATTCACCTGCAAAGGAAAATCCAAAGGTCAGTTCATCTTCTCCGGGAATATAATATCTCACCATGCCCTTTTGGATAAACGACAAGTAATCTTCTCTTGCCCCAGCTGAAATCACGGGGCTCTTGGCAGGGAAATGTCGCGGTGTTAGCTTTTGCGAAAAGAGAGACCAATCCTCATCTGTCAGCGATACCTGTGCTTCGAAAAGCTGCCTTATTTCATCCATGGGCCTTTGTTGCTTGTGAATGCCTTGAGCAAATAAGCTTGCTATTCCTCGATGACTTTTTCCACGCGATAATTAATGAGCGCTAACCCATTGACCACTTTGGTGTTTTCCTGGACTTGGTGAAAACCCATTTTCTCAAAAAATGGAACGGCGGTCTTACTGGCATCGGCAATAATAAGTCCTGCATTGTTTTCCTTTGCTTTATTTTCCAGTGCTTTAAGTAATCGTTCCGCTAGGCCTATCCGTTGGTAGTCATGCTGGACATACATGAAATCAATATAATTATCATCCTTCAGCGCACCAAAGCCAACGATCTTTGATACGTATTCTGCGACTAAAAAAAATTCCTCTTTCAAGGCCAGCCTCCATCGTTCCTCATTGATCACCGATGATATCCATGCAGCAATCTCCTCTTCAGAATAATCATTTTTACAGGAGCTTTGGATCGTTTCCACGTACAGCTGTTGAACCTTGACTATATCATTCATTTCAGCTTGGCGAATAATAATGTCGTAAGCATTCATATCAAGGGTGATTTATGGGATTATAGATAAATAATTGTAGAATTTAGCTAAATAATTTCGATATATTTTCTTTATAATGCCACAAAATTTGTTGATTTCTCTTGTATGGGTAAATCGGCATCAATGCCGTTTAGTTAGTGTGTATCTGGAAAATATGGGTTCTATATTTTTTCCTTGGGCAGTTATTTTTCTAGCTAAACCCTAGGTGGTTTTCATCTCTTTACCTTTGTCACTTTTTTGACCTGCAGCAAAAAAGTGACCAAAAAACCCCGCCGCTACGCCACGGCGCACAGGTGTGCATCTATTGGCCTAAAATTAAAACCTCCCCTCATGCAGGCAAACTCCTCCTTTTCTAGCAGCCAACATTCTTTTTGGCTAGTATTTCGTCAAACAAGCCTGCTTTTTTGCCCACCCGCTATTTAATTTCTTAACGCCCAATAGCTGCAAGTTGGATCCGATTAATAAGTTTCTTATGGATAAATTATCATCATTATTCCATGTAGTGGTATATTTTCTTGAGTAACCAAGTTGAGCCGGAACGATAAGCCCCCCTGAGCCAAAAAAGGTATCGCTTCCTTGTTACGGCCCTTGGTATGCCTGTTTTCCAGCCGATGGTGGAGGCCGTTAAGAAAGTGAGTTGGCTCGCGTCGTGGAACAGCGAGACCCACTCGCTTTTAGGTCGTAGCCATCGGGTGGAAATTAAAATGGGTGACGGATCCACGTCGCAGGGTAAATCCATGTTCCATTTTAAAGGGCATACCACCGGCCTAGATTTTTTTCTTTCTTTTTTCATCAATGGAAAAAAGGAAAAGGATAAAATCCACCAGGATGATCAGGTTTCCCCAGCCAAAGTCAATCAAAAAAAGGACTTTTAGGTATATGAAAAGAAGGAAATCCCCTTAACTAAACGGCAATGAAATCGGCATCATTTAATTTTAGGCTAATTTTTTGGCTCCTTTATACCTGTGTTAATCTACGTTCATCCGTGGCCGAGTAGAAATCAAAGGTGGCAAAGAGTATATTTTCCCATCGAAATAGGCAAGCCCCAGCTTTTCGGCTTGAGCCAAAAAAAGCCGACCAAAATGGCCGGCTATATTTACTGTTCCACTCTTTACTTCCTAGGCCATTACGCCATAGAGTTCCTTTAATTTTTCTACGGTATAGTCGATTTCTTCCTGTGTATTGAAGCGGCTAAATGAAAACCTGACGGAGTCCCTTTCAGGCTGAGCATTGAGCGCGCGCAAGACGTGGGAACCGACTGTGGCACCGCTGCTACAGGCAGAGCCACCCGAAGAAGATATTCCATTTAAGTCCAGGTTAAAGAGCAGCATGCCGCTGTTTTCTTCTGACGGAGGGAGGCTGACATTGAGTACAGTGTACAGGCTGCGATTGAGATCAGCAGAGAGCCCGTTAAATTCCACCCCGGGAATTCCTTCTGTTAGTTGATCGATAAAACGCTTCTTAAGCTGCTGTACATGTCGCTTGTGACTTTCCATGTCCGTATAGGCCAGTTCCAGTGCTTTGGCAATTCCGACGATGCCATAGACATTTTCGGTTCCACCCCGCATACTTCTTTCCTGTGCTCCTCCATAAATAAACGGCCTGATTTTATTTTTCTTGTTCAGGTACAGAAAACCAGAGCCTTTTGGTCCGTGGAATTTGTGTCCACCCGCTACCACTGCATCAATGGGAAGCTCTTTCAGGTTATGCACGTAATGGCCCATGGTCTGAACGGTGTCGGAGTGAAAAAACACCTCATGCTCTTTGCATTGCTGGCCAATGGCTTTGATATCGTTAATATTACCGATTTCATTATTGGCGTGCATAATAGAAACGAGCGAATGGGGGTGCGTTTTTATCCACTCATTGAGATGGTCCATGTCGATCTGACCATTTATGTCGATTTGGGCAAAGTGCAGTGTGACAAGGCCGCGCTTTTCACATTCCTCCAGGGTATGGAGCACGGCATGGTGCTCGATTGGAGAAGTTAGCACATCCTTAATCCCATAGGTTTCGATGGCACACACCAAAGCAGTATTGTCGGCTTCGGTGCCACCAGAGGTGAAGAATATTTCACCCGGAGTGGCATTCAGGATTTCGGCTACCTTTTTCCTTGAACGCTCGATCGCTGTTCGTACTTCTCTTCCGTGCGAGTGCACAGAGGAGGGATTGCCATAATGCCCCTTCATGTAAGGCAGCATGGCTTCCAGCACTTTTTCATCCAGTGCGGTAGTGGCTGCATTATCTAAATAAATGTTCATTATCTCTAAATACTTGGGTACGACGATTATTGATAGCCTGTGGCTATCTGCTATGATAAGATAAACCATCCATTTTCCGTCAGGATACACCTTTCTCCACAGAAAATGGATGATTTACAGGTAAAATACCAGCTCAAAAGCTGATTATTTGCTTGCAGAGATGACCTCTTTTATGTCCAGAATGAGTTTATTGGCCAAGTGCTCGGCAGTTGCCTTGGTTTCGGATTCTGAGTAGATCCTGATGATCGGCTCCGTGTTTGATTTCCGTAGGTGAACCCATTCTTTTTCAAACTCTATTTTGATACCATCAATGTCATTGATGGGCTGTTTGCTGTACTTTCTGCTGATTTCGTCCAAGATAGCATCCACGTCGATTTCTGGAGTCAGCTCGATTTTATTTTTTGAAATATAATAGTTTGGATAGCTTGCGCGAAGCCTATTGGCCGTCTTTCCGAATTTTGCCAGATGTGTCAGGAAGAGCCCTATTCCCACCAAGGCGTCACGACCATAATGGGATGCCGGATAGATGACGCCGCCATTGCCCTCACCACCGATGATGGCATTGGTTTCTTTCATTTTATTGACCACATTGACTTCACCCACTGCTGCGGCAGTATAGGTGCCATGATGCTTTTCGGTCACATCTCTTAGTGCTCTGGTGGAGCTGAGGTTTGACACGGTGTTTCCAGCAGTTTGGGACAGCACATAATCAGCTATGGCCACTAAGGTATATTCTTCGCCAAATGCCGAACCGTCTTCTGTCAGGAAGGCCAGCCTGTCCACGTCTGGATCCACTACGATCCCCAAATCAAATTTTCCATTTTCCAATTTACTGGAAATGTCTCTGAGGTTTTCAGGCAATGGTTCAGGATTGTGGGGAAAGTGTCCGTCTGGTTCACAATACATTTGTTCCACATGCTCCACGCCAAGGGCTTTTAGGAGTTTTGGCAGGGCGATGCCTCCGGTGGAGTTGACGCAGTCAATGACTACGCTGAAGTTACGGGCAGCGATAGCCTCCTTGTCCACTAAGTCGAGGCTCAGCACATGGTCGATATGCCGGTCGATGTAGTCTTCGACCAAGGTATAGGCGCCAATTTCTTTCACACCAGCAAATTCAAAATCTTCCTTCTCTGCCTTTTCGAGGACTTCTTTTCCATCTTGGTCAGAGATAAACTCTCCTTTGTCATTGAGCAGTTTCAGGGCGTTCCATTGGATGGGGTTATGGCTGGCGGTAAGGATGATTCCTCCTCCGGCTTTTTCCAACGGCACGGCAAATTCTACCGTAGGAGTTGTGCTAAGCCCCAAGTCAATGACGTGAATGCCCAGTCCCTGAAGCGTAGCAGTGACCAATCTGGAAACCATGTCGCCAGAAATTCTCGCATCTCTGCCGATGACGATTCGAGGGTTGTTGGTTTTTTCTAGGATCCACGCACCATAAGCGGAGGTGAATTTTACGATGTCAACAGGAGTCAGTCCTTCTCCCGATTTTCCTCCGATAGTACCACGAATACCGGAAATAGACTTGATTAATGCCACTTTGATAGCGTTTGGTTTAAACTAAAAGAAAAAATCCCACCTGGCACTGCAGGCAGGAACTCTTGGTGATTATTTAAATCTTTCCATTACTTTGGTGACTTCTGAATCGGGATTGCCACATGCTTCACCTTCATCCATTGACTTTCCACAATAGCTGCATGTACCACCCTCTTTGTTAAGGTATGGGTTTTGAGACGCACACGTTCCCTTAAACTGGCCGTTTTTGATGAAAATCAACCTTACGGACATTAGAATGAAAAACAGTGCAAGAAATCCCAAAGTCAAATATAGAGTTGCCATATCCAATTAATTTGCTCAAATTTACGTAATACTTTGAAAACGTCCACACAATCCAAATAGTTTCCCAAATCCTTATGAGCAAATCCTCGTCCCGCCCCCAACAACTAGAAGCATTTGACAGGCTGTTGACCATCATGGATGAGCTGAGGGAAAAGTGCCCCTGGGACCGCAAGCAAACGATTGAAAGCCTGCGTCACCTGACCATTGAGGAGACTTTCGAGCTGTCAGATGCCATTCTCGATGATGATTTGGAAGAAATAAAAAAAGAACTCGGGGATATTTTGCTTCATATTGTCTTTTATGCCAAAATCGGAGCTGAAAAACAGGCCTTTGACATCGCTTCGGTAATCGATAGCCTATGCGATAAGCTGATTCGTCGTCATCCACATATCTATGGCGATACTGAGGCGGACGATGACGAGGCCGTCAAACAAAACTGGGAAAAGATCAAGCTCAAGGAAAAGGGCAACAAGAGTGTTCTTGGTGGCGTGCCGCGGTCATTGCCGGCTTTGATCAAGGCCATGCGAATTCAGGAAAAGGCGAGAGGTGTGGGCTTTGACTGGGAAGAAAAGTCTCAGGTCTGGGAAAAAGTGGAAGAAGAAATGCAGGAGTTCAAGGAAGAGTTTGATGCAGCTGCGCCCGATAAAATAGACAAGGAAAAGGCTACTGGGGAATTCGGTGATTTATTGTTTTCGCTGATCAATTACGCAAGGTTTGTGGATATCAATCCTGAAGAGGCATTGGAAAAAACCAATAGGAAGTTCATTCACCGGTTTCAATATTTGGAGAAATCAGCAAAAAAAGCGGGAAAGAGCCTGGCCGATATGACCTTGAACGAGATGGATGTTTACTGGAATGAAGCCAAGAAACAATAAAGTCTCAGATTTATAGCATTATTTTAAGATGGAATCCAATAAATTTTTACTTTTGGCTTTGATTATCAGAAACTAGCCAAATAACCTAAAATGAATCTGAATAAATTGATTATCAACTTCGTTCCGTTTTGGCAAAAGATATCATAACCCGGTTTTTAATCTGGCGGCTCAAGCATATTAGCACTAAGAATTTTATGCTGATTCTTAGTGGAGTCATCGGTATTCTTACGGGATTAGCCTCTGTGATGCTTAAAGTTTCGGTGCATTCCATCCAGCATTGGTTGATTGAGGGTTTCCAGATTGAATATGCCAACTTCTTTTTTATCCTTTATCCCCTGATTGGTATTTTTCTTACATACGTGGTGGGCAAATACATTGTCAATGACTACGGCGGCCATGGTATTCCAGAGATACTTTATAATATTTCCAAAAAGAAAAGCCTGATTCCCAGGGTAAAGATGTACAGCCGTGTGTTCACTTCTTGCCTCACAGTGGGGCTGGGAGGATCGGTCGGGTTGGAGGCACCGATTGTGGTGACGGGATCAGCCATTGGCTCCAATTCCGGCTTATTGATGCACCTTAACGCCAAAAAGCGGAATATCCTGATTGGGTGTGGTGCGGCAGGAGGGATATCGGCCATCTTTGGTTCGCCCATTGGAGGGGTGATTTTTGCGATAGAAGTTATCCTGATGGAAGTAAATACGGGAGCCTTTATTCCCTTGTTGATCGCTTCTGTATTGGGGTCGCTGACCACCATGGTGCTTATCGGAAATGATCCTATTTTCTCATTTAACCTATCCGGAGAATTTATAGCGGCACATACTCCATATTACTTGGTGCTGGGGGTATTGACCGGTTTGGTATCAGTCTATTTTATCAAAGCCGTGTTGAGGACAGAAAATCTACTGGAGAAACAGTCCAATCCCTGGCTGAAGATTTTGATCGGGGGCGCAGTACTCGGACTTATTATCTTCTTTTTTCCTCCGATTTACGGCGAAGGTTATAATACGCTAAACTCGCTTATCTTGGGAGATCCGGCGGTATTGCTAAACAGGAGTCCATTCTTCTCCGAGATCAACAATACCTACTTTATATTATTCTATCTCCTGATGATCATCTTTGCGAAACCCATCGCTGCGGCATTGACGATCGGCAGTGGTGGTAGTGGAGGGATTTTCGCACCGTCTTTGTATGTAGGAGGGATTACTGGGTTCCTTTTTGCTTTTGCCAATAACTTCTTTGGGATCTATATTCCTATTCCGGTGGCCCATTTTACCTTGGTAGCCATGTGTGGAGTGATGAGTGGTGTACAGCATGCGCCACTCTCTGCGATATTCCTGATCGCAGAAGTGACTGGGGGTTATGAGCTGTTTGTGCCTCTTATGCTCGTTTCGGCCATTTCTTTGGCCACTACGAATTACTTTGATAAAAACTCCTTGTACAAGAATCAGTTATTGGAACAAGGAAAGCATATCCCTGAAACCAAAGATGAAGAAGTACTTGGCCTGATCGATATTCGTCGGATCATGGAAAAGGATTTGCTGCCGATTCACCCGGATGCGGTACTCAAGGATCTCTGTGGCTTGGTCAAGCTTTCCAATCGTAATATCTTCCCCGTTGTCGATGAAAAAGGAAATTTGAACGGTATCATTACCCTGGATGACATCCGGGATATTATGTTTGATCGGGAGAAGCAAAACGAAGTACAGATCAGCAAATTGATGCACAGCCCACCTGATACAATCCAGCCTTCTGAAAGTATGCGGGAGGTGATGGATAAATTTGAGCGCTCTGGCGCTTGGAATTTGCCCGTGGTGGATAATGGTATCTATCTAGGATTTATCAGTAAATCACGTATCTTCAATGCCTACCGGACACGGCTGATAAGACAACAGCGGGAGTAAGATAAAATTATATTCTGTTTCGTATCTTATCCACGGTTGCCCACATTGGGTAAAAAGGTATAAAATTCATTTACAGCGTTTTATCCACAAATTAGAATTATCCAATACCGATTTATATTACTGGTATTCAGTAGGTTATAGCTGCTTTATATGAGTATGTGGATAAGTGTGGATAATTGTGGATAAATTTTGGCCTTAATTTTTGGAGCTTTTTTCTGACAGTATAGGGCGATTTTTTGTTGCCAAATATGTCCTTTTGACCTTTACAAATCACGAAAGATTTTTCCAAAATCAGAATAAAATATTTAAGTAAAGCTCCAGATGAAGCAAAACTTAGCACAGCACTTTGCCGCTTGGGCCGTAAAGTACCCGAGAGACCTAGCCCTAGAAGGGCGATACATGATGTATAGCCATGTGTAAGTCCTGTAGTAGCATACCTCATCCTACGCATGAATTGACTGGGAATATACTCGTCAATGCTGCTAAATCAGTTTCAGGTTTTTACAATTTGGGATTTGACAGTCACCATAGAGTACCAAGGAATGGCTGGTGATGGCTGAGGAAAACTCTTCGCCCATGGCTTCCTTGATCAGGTTTATCCGTTCGTCGGAAAATTCACGGATTTTGCGGCACTGGTTACAGACATGGTGGTCGTGGTGCTTGTAGGTGAGTGCCTGTTCGTATAAGGCCACTTTGTCCTTAAATTGGTGCTTGACAGCGAGGCCGCATTCCACCAGCAGGTCCAAGGTATTGTAGATCGTGGCACGACTGATAGAATAACCTTTGTTTCTCATCAGTAAAAAAAGTCCCTCTACATCGATATGCTCATCTTGGGGCAAGGCGTAGAGTTCATCGATCACCGAAAACCGTTCAGGTGTCTTTCTACTTCCCTGTCTCAACAAGAAATTCTCAAAAATTTTCTTTGCTTTATCTACAATTGACTTTTCTGCCATAGTTTTTTATTTACTAAAAAATAAAGATGGTGCATTTTTTGGATTATGTCAAACGGAGGGCATATACAGAGGTTTATTATTGCTAATTTGCTTTCAATCTAAATTAGTATTGGGGAAATTTTGGCATATTTCATTGGCGTTTTAGCAAGCCAATATCCTAAATCAATGCAAAATCCTATGGTGAAAGCTTAACCTTGTTTTTATTTTAAAGCTATAGTGCTAAATTGGTTAGGTATGACCCTGACAAGACTATTTATTCTTTTTACTGCAGCCAATTTTTTTATTAGCTCACCACTATGGGCACAAGTGCCTGGCTTTTATTTTAAAGAAGACCAGAAGCGGGTCAATATTCCTTTTCTAAACTACAATAACCTAATTATCGTCCCACTTTCTATCAATGGTGGGCCAGAGCTAAATTTTTTGTTGGATACAGGAGTGAAGTCAAACATTCTGTTCAGTAAATCCATTGGTGACGAGATAGGGCTATACTATACACGTACACTAAATCTGATGGGTGCGGATGGCCAGTCCGTACTTACGGCACTGGTATCTCCAAATAATTATTTTGATGTAGGTCCCGTGGAAGGAAAGGTGCAGGCAATACTGGTATTGGAAGAAGATTTTTTGGAATTGGAGCGGGTAATTGGCGTGCCCATCCATGGCATCGTCGGATATGAATTTTTTAAGTATAATCCAGTCAAAATCAACTACGATACCGACATGATCACTTTTTACCGACAAGATCGACTAAAATGGCGTCCATTTGGCTATAGGAAAATAGGATTGGATTTTGATAATTATAAACCCTATGTAAAAAGCACCATAGATCAGATCGGTGGCGAGGTGATTCATGGTAAATTACTGATCGACACCGGAGCCAACCACGGATTGATGCTTAACCGAGAAACCTCTGATGAGATCGTTCTGCCTCCAGAAAATATCGAAACGGATCTTGGCCGTTCGTTGGGTGGGGACTTATATGGGTATGCTGGAAGGGTAAAAAAATACAGCCTGGGCAATTTGAACTTTAGAAAGGTCATTACATCCTATCCAGATGAAACGGAGTTTTCGTCCATCATTATCGAATCAGGAAGGCTTGGCAGCCTAGGATCCGATATATTGTCCAGGATGACCATGATCATAGATTATCCTAGAGAAAGGATGCTTTACAAAAAGTCAGGAGACTTTCATAAACCATTTGAATACGACATGAGTGGGTTGAAAATACGACTTACTAGCGCTGAGGAGAGACGCTATTATATCAGCAGTGTTCAAGAGGATTCTCCTGCTAGCCGCCAAAATTTCAAAGCGGGAGATGAAGTGCTAACCATAAATTTACTCCCTGTTGAATATTGGGACCTGTCGGAAATCAATGATTTATTACGTTCAGAGCCTGGGAGGAAAATATTACTTACCATTAGGAGAAATATCAACGGTATAATGGTGGAGCTGGAAAAGGAAATTACACTGAAAAAACAAATTTAATGTTCGGATATTTGTCAGTAATTCACTAGCGATCTTGCAGATTTACTACTTTTTGTAGTAAAATAAACTAAAATTTAATAAGCTTGTATTTTTTTAATTCATATGGACAGTAGTAGAGAAATAGGGGCTTCAATGCTTACCTATCGAAGGTTTAGCTTTGGAGAGTATGACGGCCTGTATTTGGATGGGTATTTGAGGAATTTGGTAGAATTGCCAGACGAAGAAAACCTGTCTAAGCTACTTTTTGCTTTGTCTGAGACGCCGCTTGAACAAATTTATCAGTTTTTATCTGTTGAGCAACCACTGGTATCTTACCTGCTAATTGATCAGTACCGGTATGTACCTGTAAAGATCACGGGAAATGTAATCAAAGAATCCTCCTATTCTAATGTCAATGTACTGATTGCACCAACGACCCAGCAGGGCACTGTCGAAAACCAGTGGATCTATAATGTCAACAATGGTAGCTTTTACAGTCATTTTCAAAATCATCCAGCCTATAGCCCACAGGACAGGGACATCGCTACCTCACTTGGCACTTGGTTTCCGAATGTAGATAAGGCATCCATTGCCGATTTTATCCGAGGATCAGAAAATGGGTTCCTGAGTGTTGAGAATGAACATACATCGATCGTGGAGAAAAAGAGCCTGCCTAATGAAAATTACTACCTATTGGTAGAAAAGAGGCACCTCCTCCATGCTGAAGTTCCCCATTTTTCCTTATTGCAAACCGAGCGATTTGATAAAAATGTGCCTAAGTCCCTCTTTTACCACTATCGGTCCGAAAAAAACCAATTGATCCTCACGGGAGATGTGAAAGATATGCTTGGCTACAGTGAAAGTGTACCAATAGTCTTGGATTATGAAACCTGGTTGGACATGGTACATGAGGAAGATCGTGGAATACTGGGTTTTTTATTGGATGAAACTTCCAATGCACCAAAATCCAAGGAACTGTGGTACCGTATCCGTCATCAAAACGAAAAATACATCCAGGTAAAGGATATTTGCAGGAAGTTTTCAGATAGTGATAGCGGTGAAGAGGGCTACTTTGGCTGGATAAAATGGGGTGTTACATGGGAGTATCAGGTAGGAGATAAAATAAAGACAAATCGTACCCTCAGGGAGTTAGCGGATTTTATGCCGGCCTTTTTCTATCTGTACCAAAAACAGGATAACCTGATCAGGCCACTTTTTACATCAGATAATGTACAGGATGTGTTGGGAGTGGATGAAGAGTATTTTATGGGGAATTTTAACAATATTCTTCAACAAATCCATTCCAAACCCGAAAGGGAAAGTACGGAACAGCAAAAATTGGGCAGCGATATTTTCCAAATATTACTGCCAAACCATAACTTACAATGGATATTTAAGAGAGATTTTCCTTTGAGCTTAGGTGTTCAGGATATGTACATCGGGCACATGGTGAACTTGACCTGGCTTAGGGAAATAAAATCAGCGGGACAACATCAGGATGAGGAAAGAAAGACCTATTTTGACTATAATCCCTTGGTTATTTTTCAATTCAATACCGAAGGCACGATCATAAATGCAAACAAGACGCTTTTTCTGAAGACCAATATCCGGGATAAAAGCAGTTTTGTAGGGAAAAGCATTCATGATATCTATAAAGATTCACCTATTTATAACACCTTAATTCAAGGAATCGAACAAGGTTTTGCCCAATATGAAGGGCCATTTATTTCCTACCTGAGCAATAGAAAGTATTATGTAGGCCTGACCGTACGCAAACTGGAAATAGGAGAGGTTTACCAAGCGGCCTTTGAGGACATTAGTGAAAAGGACTTTATACAGCGGGTACTAAATAGTGTCGCGGCCATATCAGCTCACTACAATGACATAGAATTCTTTCAGCAACTTGTCCAGCTATTATCCAAAAAGTTGAATTTTTCCTCATGCATGGTGGGAGAATATATCCAGCATTCAGACACTATCCAGAGCATAGCCGTCGCCAAAGACGGAGAGCTGATTCCGAACATAAGCTATTCACTCGAAAACACCCCATGCGAGCATGCGATAAAAGATCTCAATAAAAATGTAATCATTGTCCCGGACCATGTCAGTGAATTGTTTCCCAAAGATGATTTTCTAAAGGAAGAAAAGCTGGTCAGCTATTGCTCGATAGGGATCAAGGATAAGGCTGGCAGAAAAGTTGGGATTCTGGTGTTGGCGGATACCCGGCCGATCCACAACAAAAATGTGCTTGTCAACATCGTATCGATTCTCAGCGACAGAGCAGGGGCTGAACTCCAGCGCATGCGCTACGAAAAGGAACTGATCGCTTCCCAGCAGCTTTATAGAAGTATCGCCGAAAACTTCCCCAAAGGCACCATTGATGTGTTGGATCAAAAACTTAAATACATCTATACCGAGGGAAGCGAATACCAATATTTGGGCATAAACGCCAAAGATCTCATCGGTGTGTCCCATCTGGAGAAATATGATGAACTTACGGCAAAATTCATTGAGGAGAAGCTTCAGCAGGTGTTTGAAGGAAATACGGTCACTTATGAGATCAACTACAATGGTGAAGATTATAAAAAAATCGGTGTGCCGTTAAGAAATGAACACCATGAAGTGACCAGGGTGCTGCTCGTAACCCAGAATATCTCTGCTTATAAAATAGCGGAAGTAGAACGCGAAAAACTCATCCGTGACCTTTCCAGCCACAATGAGGAGTTGCAGCACTTTGCTTATATCGTGTCGCATAATTTACGAGCACCTATTGTCAATATCACCTCTCTTTTGGACCTGATCAATGGAGAGGACCTTTCAGCGGAAGAGAACAAAGAGCTATTTGATAGCCTAAAGGTCTCTACAGCTATTCTGAATACCACCCTGATGGACCTGATCGAAGTAGTCTCCATTAAAAAGAAGAAGATCATCAGGGTAAATCATATCAACTTCGATAACATTCTGAACAACATCGAGAAGAGCCTACACCGTCAGCTGAAGGATGCCAAAGCGAAAATCCACAGGGATTTTCAGGAGCCTGCTATTAATTACGTTTACAGTCACTTGGAAAATTTCCTGCTCAATTTTATGACCAATGCCATCAAGTACAGGCATCCAGAGCGAGTTCCGGAAATCTGGATAAGCACCAGTAAGGAAGGGGACAGGCATAAAATCACCTTCTCTGACAATGGGATCGGGATCGACCTGAACAAGTACGGCGACCGGATTTTTGGACTATACCAACGGTTTCATACGCATGTCGAAGGAAAAGGGCTCGGCCTTTACCTTATCAAAGAGCAAATACGGTCCTTGGATGGGGAGATTAACGTGGAAAGCACAGAAAATGAAGGTACCACATTCACGGTGATGCTCAATAACCTCCCATTGCCACAGGAACCAAATCTGGAATCCAATTAAAAATGGAGCCGATAGAAGGATGTGTAGTGCATTTTTTTAAACTCTTTCACCTCTTTTGCGTGATTATACCTAAATTCGAATATCTCATTCATAAAACGAAAGCGAATGGATCTGATGGAACCTAAAGAAGGGGGTTATCATTAGGCCTGATGCATTCCATTTAAATTCAAACAGTGACGATCAACATTCAATAATAAACACATGAAAAAAGCAATTATTCCAATTTTGATTTTGGTGGTGGTAGGTGTTTTTGTCTATACCAAAGCGGTAGGTACCTATAACCAATTTGTTCAGACCGAAGAAGACATCAATGGTAAATGGGCAGAAGTGGAAACCCAATACCAGCGGAGGGCTGATCTTATCCCGAATTTGGTCAATACAGTGAAGGGCTATGCGGATTTCGAAAAGGAAACCCTCGAAGGCGTGATCAATGCCCGCGCCAAGGCAACCTCCATCAACCTTAACGCAGATGAACTTACACCCGAGAAAGTGGCCCAGTTCCAACAGGCCCAAGACCAACTTAGCGGGAGTCTTAGCAGGTTGCTGGTAGCTGTGGAAAGGTATCCTGATCTGAAGGCCAATCAAAACTTCTTGGACTTGCAAGCCCAGCTGGAAGGGACCGAGAACCGTATTGCGGTAGCGAGAAGGAACTTTAACCAGTCTGTGCAAGCGTATAATTCTAACCTGAGGACATTCCCGAATAATATCTTTGCGGGTTGGTATGGCTTTGAGAAAAAAGGCTACTTCGAAGCTGCCGAGGGAGCTGAAAATGCCCCAACCGTAGAATTTTAAATGGACTTATTTTGCCCGGGAAAAACCGGGCATTCTTATTAAAAAATATTAGGCCATGGCCGAAAAACTATTTTCCAAGGAAGAAAAGCAACAGATTGTTGCTGCTATCAAAGCAGCTGAACTACAGACATCCGGAGAGATCCAAGTGCATCTGGAAAGTCACTGTAAAGGGGACGTACTGGACAGGGCTGCAGATGTCTTTGCGATGCTAAAAATGCACAAGACCAAACTCCGAAACGGAGTGCTCTTTTATTTGGCTGTGGAAGATCACAAATTTGCCGTCTTAGGTGATGGCGGGATCAATGCTGTCGTGCCCAAGGGATTTTGGGACGGCATAAAGGAAGAGATGGTGAAGCACTTTAAGGAGGGTAAGTTTGCCCAAGGGCTGGTCACCGGCATCCAGATGTCAGGGAAGGCCCTGAAGGAGCATTTTCCCTATGATGCTGACACCGACGAAAACGAACTCTCAGATGAAATTTCCTTTGGATAATATGTTGATTAAAAGATACGCACTCTTCCTATTTTTATTTTTGTTGACCGCACAGGTGATCATCGCCCAGGACGATTTTCCTGAGCGTCCCAATCCGCCCAAGTTGGTCAATGATTTTAGCCAGACCCTTTCTTCTTCTGAGCAAGCTGCTCTAGAGCAAAAGCTGGTGGCATTTAATGACAGCACCTCGTCCCAGATTACAGTGGTCCTGATGGGCTCTGTTGGTCAATATGATATCAGCGATTATGCTTTTCAGCTGGGTGAAAAGTGGGGAATTGGTCAAGATGGCAAGGACAATGGACTGTTGATCTTGGCAGCCATGAAAGACCGGAAGGTGTTTATTGCTACTGGCTATGGGCTCGAAGGAGCCGTTCCGGATGCGCTGGCTAGGAGAATTGTGGACAATGTAATCGTACCGGCTTTTAAGCGGGAAGCGTATTACGAAGGCTTGGATCAGGCCACTACCATGATCATCAAATTGGCCAGTGGGGAATTTGATGCTGAAGACATCGAAAAGAAAGGCAATAGCGGTGGTGCGATATTTTTTATTTTGATCTTCATCGTCATCTTTATCATCATACCTTTCATCAAAAATCGAAATGACAATGACAACCACATGGGTGGCCGAGGCGGTGGAGTAGATCTTTTTACCTCTTTGATGCTGATGAACCTGCTGGGC
Organism: Echinicola rosea; assembly: GCF_005281475.1. NCBI lineage: Bacteria > Pseudomonadati > Bacteroidota > Cytophagia > Cytophagales > Cyclobacteriaceae > Echinicola > Echinicola rosea. The sequence continues at coordinate 1,283,036 of NZ_CP040106.1, forward strand.
GGAGGCAATCGCGGTGGCGGTGGCTTCGGTAACTTCTCTGGTGGAGGAGGAAGCTTCGGTGGAGGAGGCGGCTTTGGCGGCTTCGGCGGTGGTAGCTTTGGTGGCGGCGGTGCCGGTGGAAGTTGGTAATAAGTGATGAGGACAGGTTAACATGTTTCAAAGTTTAAATATGGTGGTTGTTGAAGTGCTAACCTGATCAAATAACATGTCAGGAGAATAGTTCTTTTGGTTACTTATTCTTCTGCTACAAAGTCTCCACCTCACAAAATAGATTTTGGTGGGGATGGTGCGTTCTCTGGCACCATTATTTAGAAACCACTTAGCGACATGGTGCCTTTACGGCGTTAAAAAGAAACAAAACAAATCGGCTAGATCCATGTTTCATAAAATAGCCCTTTCGCATTATCAGGAACTGATCAAAGTGACGTGCTGTTAGAGTGGGCAAGATTTTAGAAGTAGTAACCCAAACCAATCGTATATGCTGAATTTTGAATTCAAGAATCCAACGAAGATCATTTTTGGCCAAGGCCAAATGGAGAAAATAGCTGCAGAGATTCCTTCAGGAGCAAAAGTGCTCATGACTTATGGTGGAGGGAGTATCAAAAATAACGGTATTTATGAAGCCGTAACTACGGCATTGAAAGATTTTGAGGTCGTGGAGTTTGGCGGCATACCTGCTAATCCCGAATACCATCAGTTGCTGGATGCGCTGAAGGTCATCAAAGAAGAGGAGGTCTCCTTTATGTTGGCCGTAGGAGGAGGGTCTGTCATAGATGCCACAAAGTTTTTGTCTTCAGCCGCGCTGTACGATGGTGAAGAGCCTTGGGATATTTTGGCCAAAAAGATCCGTACGGAAAAAGGCTTGCCCTTCGGTACGGTATTGACCATTCCGGCCACCGGCTCGGAGTCCAATTCCGGAGCGGTGATCTCCAATCATCAAACAGGAGAAAAGTTTTCCATGGGCGGACCGGGCTTGTTCCCGCAGTTTTCGCTTCTGGATCCCACCGTGATCCGCTCGCTTCCAGAGAGACAGCTGGCCAATGGCATCATGGATGCCTTTTCCCATGCCTTGGAGCAGTACATGACCTATCCCGTAAAAGCTGGCTTGCAGGACCGTTTTGCTGAAAGCATCATGCAGACCTTGATAGAAGTGGGACCGCAAGTGATGAAGGATCCTACCGACTACGATGCAGCGGGGGACTTTATGTGGTGCTGCACCATGGCCCTCAATGGTCTTATCCAAAAAGGCGTGCCTACTGACTGGGCCATCCATGCCATGGGCCATGAGCTGACGGCACTCTACGGAATCGACCATGCGCGTACCCTGGCGATAGTTGCTGGCAGCCACTATCGCTACAATTTGGAGAGGAAAAAGGCCAAACTGGCCCAATATGCTGAACGAGTATGGGGAATTATGGAAGGCACAGCAGAGGAAAAAGCACTGGCCGCGATTAAGAAAACAGAAGCCTTTATCCAATCCTTGGGAATTGACACCCATCTATCCGCCTACACCGATAGCTACAAAGATACGGCAAAGGAAATTGCGGATAGATTTACCAGCAGAGGCTGGACAGCCTTAGGTGAGCACAAAGATCTAAGCCCAGCAGACGTGGAAAAAATCGTGGAAATGGCGTATTGATTTTTAATCAAGTTTATAAAATTTAGGGTTTAAGCCGCAGTTTCACGAAGGTATTGATTCGTGAAACCGCGGCTTATTTTTTATTCTCCCATGACATTCATTTTGGCCACATAAAAGTTACGGTCCACCATGAGTGTTGGTGATGCTGGCGCCAGTTTTTTGGTTTGCCATTGGGTGGTTGGTTTGAGCCAAACCGGTTCTCCTTCGATCCAAACCTTCAGGGGCATCTTAAAGCTCTCAATGGTATTTTCCCACCTGTAGGACAGTGTGCCCTCTTTGATGGTATAGCTGAAGATCGGTATTCGGACATCCCGCAGGTATTGATCAAACACTGGCTCCAGGTCGATTCCTGCATGGTCGCTGATGAAGTTTTCGACCTGCTTGGTCGTGACGGTCTGGTGATAAAATTCCCGGTTGAGTCCGCGTAGGATTTTACGCCATTTTTCATCATCATTGATCAGCTGGCGAATGGTGTGGAGCAAATTGGCTCCTTTGTAGTACATGTCTCCGGACCCCTCGTGGTTTACGCCATAAGTGCCGATGACTGGGCGGTTGTTTTCGATGGCCATGCGCGTGCCCAATACATAATCACTGGCCGCTTCTTTGCCATAGAAATAATCTAAAAACAGATTTTCGGAATAGGCCGTAAATCCCTCATGGATCCACATGTCAGCCACATCTTTGTTGGTGATGTTATTGGCAAACCATTCATGGCCGGATTCATGGATGATGATAAAGTCAAACTTCAGTCCCCAGCCTGTGCCGCTGAGGTCCCTTCCCAAGTAGCCATTGCCGAATCCATTGCCATAAGTGACGGAGCTCTGGTGCTCCATGCCTAGGTAAGGGACTTCTACCAACTTGTAGCCATCCTCATAAAATGGATACGGCCCAAACCAATGCTCAAATGCTTCCATCATCCTTCTGGCATCCTTAAATTGTTCTTTGGCTTTATCTAAATTCTCGCGGAGCACATAGTAATCCATATCCAGCTCACCTTTTTCACCTTTGTATGTTTCGGAGAAATGCACATAGTCTCCTATGTTGATGTTGATGCCGTAGTTGTTGATGGGGTTTTTTACTTCCCAGGTGTACGTTTTGGTGTTTTCCTTGGGGTTGTGTTTGGTGTCCATCAGGCGGCCGTTGGAGACGTCCATAAGGTTTTCGGGTACTTCCACTTTCAGGGTTACGCCATTGTCAGGTTCATCGCTGGGATGGTCCTTGTTTGGCCACCAGACACTGGAACCGATACCTTGGTTGGCATTGGCGATAAATGGAAGGCCGTTGCTGTCTTTTTGCCAAGTGAGGCCTCCGTCCCATGGAGGGCGCTGTGCCACTACTGGCTTGCCGGAAAAGTGAAAGGTGATTTCGTAGCTTTTCCCTTGCTCTTGCATGGCTTTCAGGGTGATAAAATGGGCATTCCCCTCGTGCTCGACGGAAAGTTCTTCGCCATTTTGAACGACTTTGGTAAGTTCCATGGGCGTTTGGAGGTCGATCTGCATCCGCTTTGCTTGCCCCGTGACTTTATAGGTCATGGTGTTGGTGCCGGAGAGGAACTGCCTTTCGGGCATTACCTTTACCTCCAAGGTGTAATGTTCTACATCCCACCACGCCCTTTCCGGGCCAATGGTGCCGCGTAAGGTGTCTTGGCGCGTAAATCCCTCCCCATGGGGGAAGAGCTGGGCCTTAGCACTAAAACTCAAACAACATGTGGCCACTATCAAAAGTGTTTTCATCCAATTCATATCAAGAAAGGTTGGGTTTCTATTCTATTTTGATACCCTAATGTAAGTGTTATTCATAAAAAGTGGGAATGGAATGGGATAAATGGATGTCGCAAAACCGCAAAAAGATGAATCAAGTCATATTTCTGTGGGGATTGCTTCACTCAAAAGAGGCATTTTAAATGCCTTTCCCAGCAGTACACATTTTACGGACCTAGAGGAGATGCCCACCGTAGGAGGTTAGGCATCTCTCCAACCCGTCAGGAGCCTCTATTTTTTTTAATGTAAAAAATAAGCCACTAAGACACCAAGCCGCAAAGTATTTTGGAATGTAATAAACCAGGAACACGCCAAGCCCATGTTCATCCTCTTGGTGACTTCGAGCCTTTGTGGCAAAAAAAATAAGCCACTAAGACACCAAGCCGCAAAGTATTTTGGAATGTAATGAACCAAGAACACGCCAAGCCCATGTTCATCCTCTTGGTGACTTCGAGCCTTCGTGGCAGAAAAAAATAAGCCGCTAAGACACCAAGCCGCAAAGTATTTTGGAATGTAATGAACCAAGAACACGCCAAGCCTATGTTCATCCTCTTGGTGACTTCGAGCCTTCGTGGCAGAAAAAAGAAGCCACTAAGACACCAAGTCGGTAAGTATTTTGGAATATAAAGAACCCATAACACCAAGTCTATATTCATTCCCTCTTAGCGACTTCGAGCCTTCGTGGCAAAAAAAATAAGCCACTAAGACACCAAGCCGCAAAGTATTTTGGAATGTAATAAACCAGGAACACGCCAAGCCCATGTTCATCCTCTTGGTGACTTCGAGTCTTCGTGGCAGAAAAAATAAGCCACTAAGACACCAAGTCGCAAAGTATTCGGGAATGTAATGAACCAAAAACATGCCAAGCCCATGTTCATCCTCTTAGTGACTTCGAGCCTTTGTGGCAAAAAAAATAAGCCACTAAGACACCAAGCCGCAAAGTATTTTGGAATGTAATGAACCAAGAACACGCCAAGCCTATGTTCATCCTCTTGGTGACTTCGAGCCTTCGTGGCAGAAAAAAATAAGCCGCTAAGACACCAAGCCGCAAAGTATTTTGGAATGTAATGAACCAAGAACATGCCAAGCCCATGTTCATCCTCTTAGCGACTTCGAGTCTTCGTGGCAGAAAAAATAAGCCACTAAGACACCAAGCCGCAAAGTATTTGGGAATGTAATGAACCAAGAACATGCCAAGCCCATGTTCATCCTCTTAGCGACTTCGAGTCTTCGTGGCAGAAAAAAATAAGCCACTAAGGCATCAATCCGCAAAGTATTTTGGAATGTAATGAACCAGGAACACGCCAAGCCCATGTTCATCCTCTTGGTGACTTCGAGCCTTCGTGGCAAAAAAAAGAAGCCACAAAAGCACCCAGTACGAGGTAAGAGGGATAATAAAAAAAAGGAGAAATCCTCCACAGCCATTTAAAAAACTAAGCAGCAGGGATTTCTCCTTTCATCAGAATAAGAAGGTATTACCTCACTTCAGGTCATATCGGTCGAGGTTCATCACCTTGTTCCAAGTGGCAACAAAGTCCTTGACAAACTTGTCCAGCGAATCTGCGCTGCCATAGACTTCCGCCTGTGCCCTCAGTTCGGCGTTGGAGCCGAAGATGAGGTCTGCACGGGTAGCGGTCCACTTTTTGGTACCGGATTTTCGGTCTTTACCTTCAAAGATCTCTTGGTTCTCAGAGGTGGGATTCCAAGCTGTTCTCATGTCCAATAAGTTGACAAAGAAATCATTGGTCAGCGTTCCGGGCTTGTCAGTGAAGACACCGTGTTTTGACCCGTCCCAATTGGTGTCCAGAACGCGCATGCCCCCTATCAGTACTGTTAATTCAGGTGGCGTAAGATCGAGCAAGTTGGCTTTATCCACCAACAGGTCCTCGGTAGATACATTGAATTTTGTCCGTCTGTAATTCCGGAATCCATCCGCATAAGGTTCCAGGTAGCTAAACGCTTCTTCATCAGTCTGCTCAGGTGAAGCATCCATTCTGCCCGGAGAAAATGGCACCGTAACAGTATGTCCAGCATCCTTGGCGGCTTTTTCTACACCGGCACATCCTGCCAGGACAATCATATCAGCCAAAGAGATTTTCTTGTTGCCAGATTGGGCACCATTAAATTCCTTTTGTAATCCTGCCAAAGTATCCAGTACTTTGGTGAGTTGCTTGGGATTATTGACTTCCCAGTCTTTTTGTGGAGCAAGACGGATTCTAGAACCATTGGCACCGCCACGTTTGTCAGAAATCCTAAATGTCGAGGCCGATGCCCAAGCGGTGGATACCAGCTGCGATACCGATAGTCCTGATGCCAGGATCTTGTCTTTTAGGCCAGCAATGTCTTTTTCATCGACAAGTTCATGATCCACCGCAGGAATGGGATCTTGCCAAAGCAGTTCTTCCTCAGGTACCTCTGGTCCCAAATAACGATCTTTAGGTCCCATGTCCCGGTGCGTAAGCTTGTACCAAGCCCTTGCAAAGGCATCGGCAAAATCATCGGGGTTTTCATAAAACCTTCTGGATATCTTTTCATATTCGGGATCAAAACGTAAGGCCAGGTCAGTCGTGAGCATCGTAGGCCTATGTTTTTTGGATGTATCAAAGGCATCCGGAATATCTTCTGCTGCATCCCTCGCAATCCATTGTTTTGCACCTGCGGGACTTCGGTGTGGATCCCATTCATATTTAAACAGGTTGTCAAAGAAATGGTTGCTCCATTGGGTAGGGGTTTGGGTCCAAGTGACTTCCGGCCCACCCGTAATGGCGTCTGGGCCGGCACCGGTACCATAGGAGTTTTTCCAGCCAAAGCCCTGCTCTTCAATAGGAGCAGCTTCTGGCTCTGGTCCTACATGCTTACCGGGATCCGCAGCACCGTGGGTTTTCCCAAAGGAATGGCCTCCGGCAATGAGTGCGACGGTCTCCTCGTCATTCATGGCCATGCGCTTGAAGGTTTCCCTGATGTCAACAGCAGCAGAAACAGGATCCCAATTACCCTCGGGGCCCTCTGGATCCACATAGATCAATCCCATGACCACGGCGGCTAAAGGATCCTCAAGGTCGCGCTTTCCTGAATATCGTTTGTCCGCCAGCCATTCATCCTCAGAGCCCCAATATACATCCTCCTCCGGCTCCCAAGTATCCTCCCGTCCTCCTGCAAAGCCGAAGGTCTTAAATCCCATGGACTCCAAAGCCACATTGCCGGCAAGTACCATCAAGTCTGCCCAAGAGATTTTGTTTCCATATTTTTGCTTTAAAGGCCACAGTAGCCTCCGTGCCTTGTCCAAACTGGCATTGTCAGGCCAGCTGTTTAGCGGGGCAAAGCGCTGCTGTCCTCCTCCTGCTCCTCCACGACCATCGCCAATACGGTAGGTGCCTGCACTGTGCCAAGCCATTCGGATAAACAAGCCCCCATAATGGCCAAAATCTGCTGGCCACCAGTCCTGGGAATCGGTCATCAGGGCATGAAGATCCTTTTTCAATCCTTCAAAATCCAAGGTCTTGAATGCTTCTGCATAATTAAAATTTTCTCCAAGGGGATTGGACTTGGGAGAATGCTGGCGAAGGATATTTACCTTTAGCCGGTTTGGCCACCAGTCCAGGTTACTGGTTCCTCCACCGGCACTCTTTTTGGGGGGAGCACCTGAAAAAGGACATTTTCCACCCGCATTACTTTCATTTACATCAAAACTTCGAGATCCATTATTATTTTCCATCTTCGTTATTTATATGGTTTGTAATATTTTTTCTGACTTTATTTATTGAAATAGTGATTCTACAAAAAAAATAGATGACTATTAATTTAAAAATTTATTCGTATTTCAGCAAGCTAACGTGTGGTAGATTCCATAATATTATACGGGCAAATACTTGTTTTCTTGGTACTATCAAGCTACCAATTCTTTCTTCGAATTGCCCTGATATAAATCAGCCATGAGCATGATCTCCATTCTCATGTAAAATGTTTGGGCCAATACTCCCGCTTCATTTTTGGGATCAAGCTGTATTTCTATGTAGCTGGCTTTACTGTCAGTGTGGCATTACAGTTGCCTTTCTCAGCAGGTTGCATTTCTAATGCGGAACTAAAGAACATAGGGCACAGCCGGAGGTTAGTTATCTGTCAAGAACCTCCACTTTTTTTCTGAAAGAAAGAAGCCACTAAGACACCAAGCCGCAAAGTATTTGGGAATATAATGAACCAAGAATACGCCAAGCCCATATCTATCCCCTCTTAGAGACTTCGAGCCTAAGTGGCAGAAAAAAAGGAGCCACTAAGTCACCAAGCCACAAAGTATTTGGGAATATAATGAACCAAGAACACGCCAAGCCCATATTCATCCCCTCTTAGAGACTTCGAGCCTAAGTGGCAGAAAAAAAGGAGCCACTAAGACACCAAGCCGCAAAGTATTTGGGAATTTAATGAACCAATAACACGCCAAGGCCATATCCATCCCCTCTTAGAGACTTCGAGCCTAAGTGGCAGAAAAAAAGGAGCCACTAAGACACCAAGCCGCAAAGTATTTGGGAATTTAATGAACCAATAACACGCCAAGGCCATATCCATCCCCTCTTAGAGACTTCGAGCCTAAGTGGCAGAAAAAAAGGAGCCACTAAGTCACCAAGCCGCAAAGTATTTGGGAAGGTAATGAACCAATAACACGCCAAGCCCATATCCATCCCCTCTTAGAGACTTCGAGCCTTAGTGGCAGAAAAAAAGGAGCCACTAAGACACCAAGCCGCAAAGTATTTGGGAAGGTAATGAACCAATAACACGCCAAGCCCATATCTATCCCCTCTTAGAGACTTCGAGCCTTAGTGGCAGAAAAAAAGAAGCCACTAAGGCACCAGGCCACAAAGTATTTGGGAAGGTAATGAACCAATAAAACGCCAAGCCCATATCCATCCCCTCTTAGAGACTTCGAGCCTAAGTGGCAGAAAAAAAGGAGCCACTAAGACACCAAGCCGCAAAGTATTTGGGAATTTAATGAACCAATAACACGCCAAGCCCATATTCATCCCCTCTTAGAGACTTCGAGCCTAAGTGGCAGAAAAAAAGAAGCCACTAAGTCAGCAGGCCGCAAAGTATTTGGGAATATAATGAACCAATAATACGCCAAGCCCATATCTATCCCCTCTTAGAGACTTCGAGTCTTAGTGGCATAAAAAAGGAGCCACTAAGTCACCAAGCCGCAAAGTATTTGGGAAGGCAATGAACCAATAACACGCCAAGGCCATATCCATCCCTCTTTGCTTTCTTAATCTTGGATAACAAAAAAAGCTGCTTCAGTGAGAGGCAGCCTTATACAATTAGGGGTTATTAATAAATGTTAGGTAATAGATTTTCGATCAGGTTGGGATATGCCTGATGCCCGTTTTTTCTGTTAAAAAGCCCAAAGCCATGATTCCCTGTGTGGCCATTGTCCCAATAGAAAGGGACTAGCGACTGATCCAGCATAGTTTGGGTGATCTTTTCCAAATAGTACGCCCTATAGATCGAGTGATCTTCCAAGTTGGTTTTAGAGATGGCGCCGTATTCACCCACGATGACCGGAATGCCTTTATCCACAAAATGGGTTTTCATTTTTTGAAATTGGCCGACAGCGTGCGCTTCACCTCCCCATCCGGCTGTTTTGGTGGGGTCATCGGCGATGTTTCCCCATTGGCTTACCGGGCTATCAGCATCCAATGCAAACTCGAAGGGGTCGTAGTAGTGGACTTCCATCATTAATCGATCAGCTATCATGTCCTCCGGCATTTCCATAAATTCCACTGCGTGGTCGATATTGGTGTTGAAGCTTTGGACGATCAAGTGGCGATGGGCATTTCGGCCTCCAGTACTTCGAATAGCATCCACAAACGTTTGGTTATAGCCATTTTGTACTTCAGTATATTCCGGCTTTGGAGTACCGTAATCTCCTTCCACCATTACTTCATTCGTGCCGGCGAAGAGCAAATGGTCATCGTAATCCCTGAAATGCAAGGCTATTTGTATCCACATCGCCTCCAATCGGGCATTTACCGCAGCTTCTGCTGCATAAGTGGGCTGCATCCAACCTCCATCCCAATGGATATTGATAATGGCATACATGTCACTGTCCAGCACATAATTGACCACTTCCTCGACACGTTCTTTCCATAATGGGTCAATGGTGAAGTTGCTTTCATCTGTAAATTTGCTCCAGGCCACGGGAATCCTTACCGCTGTAAAACCCGCGGTTTTGACTGCATCGATAAGTTGCTTGGTGACCACAGGGTTTCCCCAGGCCGTCTCGCCACCTATGGCCTCCAGTGAATTTCCAAGATTCCAGCCAACGCCCATTTCGCCTGCCAGCTCCAAGCTGCTGATCTGCCGCATATCCGTTTGATCTGCGGGGATATAATAGGCCGGAAATGATTCCCCGGCCAACTGTTTGGCCTTAATTGTTCGGTGTAAACTACCTGCTCGAAGCGTAATCGCGGCCTCGCGACCTTCGCTGGAAGTATTGGCTAAGACCGTAATGGAAAGGCATTGACTGCCTTGGCCTGATAGGGGGGTAACACTGAGCCAATCATCCGACACCGCAATTGTCCAGGGACCGTTTGAAGTGATGGAAACTTCCCGTTCTCCCCCTTCCTCATCCCAAACGATCTCCATAGAGGAGATGTGCAATTTGGCAGGTTCTTCCTCCGCTGATTTACATGCCCAGCCCATTGTCCACAAGACAATTAGGGATAGCAACATGGAAAATCGGTTAGTTTTGTGCACGGGTTTAACCTATTGGAAACAGTTCAAAGCTATGGAAAAACGCTCCATCTTGGGGTGGTCAAATGTTAAGGGAAGGGGTGATGTTTGTTTAATCAGGCATAAAATGCCAATGAATGTCAAGTATATAACCTTCAGACCTCCCCAATCTCATCTAACTGATCCGGCTCCAGTTGACAGCATGTTTCTTTTGGTTTTGGATTTGGCGGAGGATCATGGCATGCTGTGGAAGAGTGATTTCGGGGTCTTCAGCGATCAGTTGCTGGGCAGCATCACGTGCCATCGTCAGGATTGGGGCATCTTTGCTGAGATCAGCGATGATCAGGTCAGCGACGCCGCTTTGTTGGGTGCCCATCAGGTCACCGGGGCCGCGGAGTTTGAGGTCCACATCGGCGATCTCAAAGCCGTTATTGGTGCGTACCATGGTATCCAATCGTACACGGCTGTCTTTGGAAAGCTCGTATTTGCTCATCAGGATGCAGTAGGATTGCTCTGCACCTCTACCTACTCGTCCACGCAGCTGATGGAGCTGGGAGAGTCCAAATCGCTCGGCATTTTCGATCACCATCACAGAGGCGTTGGGGACATTTACGCCCACTTCGATTACCGTGGTGGCTACCATGATTTTGGTTTCGCCTTTGACAAAGCGCTGCATTTCGAAATCTTTATCGGCAGGTTTCATATTGCCATGGACGATGCTGGTGGGATACTGTGGAAAGGCACGCTGGATGCTTTCATAGCCGTCTATAAGGCTCTTAAGGTCCATTTTTTCGGATTCTTCGATCAGCGGATAGACCACGTAGATCTGCCTGCCCAGTTCGATTTCCTTTTTCATAAAGCCAAAGACTTTCAGCCGGTCCCTGTCATAGCGGTGTACCGTCTGGATGGGTTTTCTCCCGGCAGGGAGCTCGTCAATGACCGAGATGTCCAGGTCACCGTACAGTGTCATGGCCAATGTCCTGGGAATTGGGGTGGCCGTCATGACCAGTACATGGGGATAATAATCTGGGTTTTTTGCCCATAATTTTGCCCGCTGGGCGACGCCAAATCGGTGCTGCTCATCCACGATGGCCAAGCCGAGGTTTTGGAACTGAACCACATCTTCCAACAAAGCATGCGTACCGATGAGGATATGTAGTTGGCCATTGAGCAATTCTCCGTGGATACGGGTTCGGGCCGATTTTTTGGTGGAGCCAGTGAGCAGGTCGATGCGCAGCCCCATCATATCGGCAAACTCCAATAATCCTTCATAATGCTGTGTCGCCAAGATCTCGGTGGGAGCCATCAGGCAAGCTTGCGTGCCGGAACTTATGGCGATCAGGGCACAAATAAAGGCCACAATGGTCTTACCACTGCCCACATCCCCTTGGATGAGTCGGTTCATTTGCTTACCGGACCGCATGTCCGCAAAGGCCTCTTTGATTACGCGCTTTTGGGCATTGGTCAGGTCGAAGGGCAAGTGATCGGTGTAGAATTTGCCGACAAGTTCCGTTTGGCCAAGTAATTGACCCCGGTATTTCTCTGTCCGGGTGAGCTTTAGTTTTAGCAGCCGCAGCTGGACGAAGAAAAATTCTTCAAACTTGAGCCTGAACCTTGCCCGCTTGAGCTTTTCAGGATCATCGGGAAAGTGTATCTGTCGGATCGCATCCTTTTTGGCCATGAGGTTAAACTGCCCAATGACAGCCTCTGGGAGGGTTTCCTGAATGTGGGGATACGCATTCTGAACCAGCAGGTCCATGATGCGGGAAATCCCTTTACTGTCCAGGTATTTTGCCCGCAGTTTTTCAGTGGTGGGATAGACAGGTTGAAAAAAGCTCTTTTCCTCCTGTGCGGCTGTCAGCGGCTCCATCTCCGGATGGGCGATACTGAATTTCCTGCCATAGCGGTTGGGTTTACCAAAAAAAACATACGTGGCACCTGGTACCAATTTTTTGGCTACCCACTGGATGCCCTTAAACCAAGTGAGCTCCATTTCACCCGTTTCATCTTCGATATAGGCCACCAACCGCTTTTTGCGAGCCATTCCGATGGTTTCCAGCCGACGGATTTTGCCGATGACCTGTACATGCTCCAAATGGTCGGCGAGCTGGTTGATCTTGTAAAACTTGGTGCGGTCTTCGTAGCGGAAAGGGTAATGCTGTAGCAGCTCACCAAAAGTGAAAATGTCCAACTCCTTATTAAGCAAAGCTGCTTTTTGGGGGCCGACGCCTTTAAGAAACTCAATTTTTGTATCAAAGAATCCTGGCAATTTCCTATTTTATTGGTGATCAGATGTCCTACTTCATCCTTTAATGATGAACTGCTACATTGGGTTAATTTAACGGATTTATTTACGTTCCAATCGGGCAATGTAAAACCCATCAAACCCACTCTCATGGGCGAGTACCTTCTGATCCTCAAGAAGTTTGAAATGCTGTCCTTTTTCAGACTGCAGGAATTTCTCTACTTGTTGCTGGTTTTCAGTGGGTAAGATACTGCAGGTAGCGTAAACCATGATGCCCCCCGGCTTGACCATGGAGCAGTAATTTTGGAGGATATCCTGCTGAATGGCTTGTACATTGGAGATGGATTCAGGGCTAAGCTTCCATTTGGTGTCCGGGTTTCTTCTGAGCACGCCCAGACCCGAGCAAGGCACATCCAGCAATAGCCGGTCGGCAGATTCCTTAAGGCGCTTGATGGTTTTATTATCTTCGATCGTGCGGGTTTCGATGATGCTAATGCCATTTCTTCTGGCCCGTAACTTGGTATTTTTAAGCTTCCAGCTTTCGATATCCATGGAGAGGACACGGCCTTTGTCCCCCATCAAGGTGGCGAGGTGAAGGGATTTGCCACCGGCTCCTGCACAGGCGTCGATTACACGCATACCTGGCTCCACCCCGAGCGCATTGGCGACCAATTGGGAAGAGGCGTCTTGGATTTCGTACAAGCCCTCCTTGAATGCAGGGTTGCGGAAGATGTTCTGGCGTTTGGCCAATATCAGCGCATCCGGATAGCCTTTTGGCGCGTAGGTCTCCACGCCATCTTCTTGGAGTTGGTTCATTAGGGCTTCACGGGTAGTTTTGAGGGTGTTTACTCGGAGGACTACTTGCGCTTGTTCGTTGAGGGCATTGATCTCATCGTCCCATTTTTCACCGAGGAGTTCAGCTCCCATTTCATCGAGCCAATCTGGAATGGATTGGAGGGCAGCACGCGAAGTAAGGGCTTCGTATTTCCTTTTGACCGCATTGACGCTCACACCTTCAAATTCCTCCCATGGCGGTAAGTGATGCCCTTGCAGCAACCAGTAAGTGCCAAATAGGTGATAAAGGTCCTCCGAAGGGCTTACTTCATTGATCAACCGCCACCATCGAACCATTTCATAAACTGACTCGGCAATAAACCCGCGGTCTCTGGCACCCCATTTTTTGTTGGATTTCAAGGTCTTTTCGATCACCTTGTCCGCATATTGCTGGTCATAAAAGATTTGTTCAATGGCACTGACCACGCCTCTGACCGTATTGGAATAAAGCCTCATGAGTTTTTGATTGTGTTAAACCACAAAGATAGGGAATTTAGAGGACGAAGTAGCAACATAAAAGTAGGTAGATGAAAGTAGCTAGTAGTAAGACGTGAGTCAATCTGTCTTGGGGTTTACTAGTGCTGGGTTGTGCCGGGCTCCGGGTTGTGCAGGGGCTCTTCCCCAGCACTGGCAAGTTTTGAGTCTTTGACTCAATTAAGCAATTCCGGATTTGTAACCCTCACAGTTATTACAATATTTAATAATCAAAACTAATATTAATCTGGACAATACTAATAGGGGAAGTAAAACACGTTTGTCACCCTGAGCGGAGTCGAAGGGTAGTGTAGGATCCGCTCTACCTGTGGAGGAAAGACAGGTCCGCCCGGCCTTACCTCATTTAATTTCATTGTAGGCGAGCTTAGGAGTAGCCTGGTGGCAAGAGTAAAAAACAAATCGAGTTATTCGCTGCCTATGTGGGGAGCTAGGTTGCCTTTACATTAAGCTCCATCGACGTAACCCAATACGGAGAGGTTTTCTGATACCATTTTAGCATGTTTTTGCCTGAAATTTTCATTGTCTGGTAAAATTTGTGATCCATCCTGTACAATTGGTTATATTAAAGATTGAACCTTTATAAAACCCACGATGAAGAAGTATTTAGTATTATTGCTGGTAGCCTTTTCCTGCCAGCAAAAGGAAGTGGCGCCTCCTGCACCTGTGGAGCCCGTGCCATCCGAAAGGCAGCTGGCTTGGCAAGACTTGGAATTTTACGCTTTTGTACATTTCAACATGAACACCTTTTCCAATATGGAATGGGGGATGGGCGATGAAGATCCGGACACTTTTAACCCCACCGCCTTGGACTGTCGCCAATGGGCCAAAGTGGCCAAAGATGCCGGGATGAAAGGCATCATCATCACGGCCAAGCACCATGATGGATTTTGCCTTTGGCCCACCGAAACGACCGAGCACTCCGTAAAAAACTCCTCATGGAAAGACGGAAAGGGCGATGTGATCAAAGAACTATCAGCAGCCTGCAAGGAATATGGGCTTAAATTTGGGGTTTACCTGTCGCCTTGGGACAGAAACAACACCAATTACGGCACACCCGAATATATTGACATCTTCCGTACGCAGCTACGGGAGCTACTGACCAATTATGGGGAAGTATTCGAAGTGTGGTTTGACGGAGCCAATGGTGGAACCGGCTACTACGGCGGTGCCAATGAAGAGCGCCGCGTGGACAAAAAGAATTATTATGATTGGGAAAATACCTATAGCATCATCCGTGAGCTCCAGCCCAATGCGGTGATCTTTTCGGACGGAGGACCTGACATTCGCTGGGTAGGAAACGAAGAGGGACATGCCTATAAAACCACTTGGTCCAACCTCAAGCGGGACGAAGTGTACGGTGGCATGCCGGAATACGCTTCTGAATACGCGGCAGGCCAGGAAGATGGTACACACTGGGTGCCTGCGGAAGTAGATGTGTCCATTCGTCCAGGCTGGTATTATCATCCTTATGAAGACCATAAGGTAAAGTCACTCCCCAAGCTCTTGGACATTTATTATGAAAGTTTAGGTCGAAACGGATCACTTTTGCTCAACTTTCCAGTGGATCGCAGAGGCTTGATCCACGAGAGGGATGCAGAACAAGTCCAGAAATTGGCCAATAAGATCAAAGAGGATTTTGCGCATAATTTGGCCAGAGAGGAAGGTGAAATAGCAGCCTCAGAGACACGAGGAAACGGATACGAAGCAGCTATGGCCTTGGATGGTGATGAAGCCACCTATTGGGCCACTTCAGATGGTACTGTCTCTGGATCGCTGACAGTGACCTTCGGTGAAGCTATCACCTTTAATCGGTTTTTGGCACAGGAGTATATTGCCCTGGGGCAACGTGTGAAGGCCTTCACCGTGGAGGTGGAGACAGCAGCTGGATGGGAAGAAATCGCCAGTGAGACCACGATTGGCTATAAGCGAATATTGAGGTTTCCGGATGTGACGGCTACTGCATTGCGGTTTACGGTGACCGATGCCAAGGCCTGCCCGACGATCAGCGAAATAGGAGTTTTTAATGCGCCAAAGGTAGTTTTGGCTCCTAACATTTCGAGGTCTGTTTCGGGAATGGTAAGCCTGGAAGTGCCGGATCAGGGAGTGGACATTTATTATACCACGGATGGCAGTGCACCAAGTAAAGAAAGCCAGGAATATACCGCGCCTTTTGAGGTGAAGACGCCCAAGACCGTTCAGGCTATCGTCATTGACCAAAACTCCGGCAAAACCAGTGAAGTGAGTCGTGTGGATTTTGATATGGTCAAGGCAAGCTGGAAAGTGCTAAATGGAGGTGATAAGGCGGATCACGTAATGGATGAAAATGTCCATACCAACTACACCAGTAAAAGTGATGAAGTTGTGATAGACTTGGGAGGTGCCATAGAGCTGAAAGGCTTTACTTACATGCCCATGCAAAACAGGTACATGTCCGGTGTGATCCAGCAATATGAGTTTGCTGTAAGTACCAATGGGCGTAATTGGAAAACGGTCAGCAAAGGGGAATTTGGCAATATTGCCGCTAGCCCGATAGAACAAAAGATTACTTTCGAAGCTGAAAATGCAAGATTTATCCGGCTTAAGGCTATCAAAACGTTGGATGGCAAGGATGCTTCCTTTGCAGAGATTGGAGTGATTTCCAAATAACTTCATTTTATAAGCCCATCTTCAGTATAGGAGGTGGGCTTTTCCTTTTTGGGCCAAGGACAGGTTAATTGAGAAAGTTATGGAGGATGTTGTTTTGGTCCGCATAGGCGACCAGGTCAGAAAGGGATACCTTTTGGTTATCTCCTCATTACTGATTTACCCATTTTTTAAACTTACTTACCTTTTCGCGGCTCACGATGATATCATCGTTGTAAGCGACTTTTGGAAGAATTTTAAGCCGGCTATTCACGTATTTTTTTATCGCCCCGATAGCTTTTACATTTAAGATGATGCTACGATTGATCCTGAAAAACTGGTTGGGATCAAGCTGCTCTTCCAGTTCCATCAGTTTATTGCTCATTAGGTATTGTGCTCCGCTGACCATCTCCACTAGATAGGTTTGTCCCCCTTCTGCAAGGAAAAATGCAACATCCTCCTGGTTTTTTTGGAAGAGTTGTTCACCTGATTTTACCAAGAAACGCGTTTTTTGGGGGGAGCCGGTTTCCGTTGGTTTGGCTTTATTTTTTGCATCGTCAACATTCCTCTTGGGATAGAGTAATTTGAATTTATCGAATGTTTTGGTCAAGCGCTCATCCGAGCAATTTTCGTTGATAAAATCAAGGCAATTGAGGGCAAAGGCTTTTTCTGTTACAAATGGTTTGGGAGACGTAAATACCACAGGAATAAACTTGTCCATTTTATCAAAGACAGAAGGATGAAGGTCAGTAAGTTCATAGCTTCCCAAAATCACATCTGCTTTGTTTCCATTCCTGAGGTACTGGATAGCATCGTCCCATGAAGGCAATACCGCGACGGTCTTGGCTTCTTCACATGCTTGGTGGATTTGATGGCTAAGCCGGTAACCTTCATCAGGCTTATGTATGACTAGACACTGAATAAATTGCTTTTCCACTTTCATGGTGTTTTAGTAGTTTCCAGAAAAATATCAATCTGCTTTTAGGCTGATATCCATGCTTTTTACATGGTGGGTCAGGGCACCTACAGAAATATAGTCCACGCCACATTCTGCGACATTCTTGAGCGTTTCTTCCGTGATCCCGCCGGAAGCTTCTGTTAGCATTTGGCCATCGATAAGAGCGACGGCCTCCCGCATCATGTCATAACCCATATTGTCCAGCATGATGACATCTACACCTCCTACTCTCAAAACCTCTTTTACTTCCTCAAGGTTTCTTGTTTCCACTTCGATCTTAAGGTCCAGCAGGTTTTCTTTGAGATAGGCATTGGTCGCTTCGATGGCGGCTTCGATGCCACCAGCAAAATCAATGTGATTGTCCTTGAGCATGACCATATCATAGAGGGCAAAACGGTGGTTTTCTCCGCCTCCAATGGCTACTGCCCATTTTTCTAGCATTCGGAAGTTTGGTGTCGTCTTCCGAGTGTCCAAGAGCTTGGCGCTGGTATGGGAAATGAGCTGGGTCAGTCGGTGTGTTTTGGTGGCGATACCGCTCATCCGCTGCATGCAGTTCAGCACCAGTCGTTCTGTGGTGAGAATAGAAGCCGCCTTGCCCGTTACTTTGAGGCCGATGTCCCCTTTTTTTACCGCTTGCCCATCTTCCAGCAGCAGCTGCACTTCCAATTCCTTATCGTAAGAATGAAAAATCATTTCTGCCAGTTTAAGGCCGGCAATGATTCCGTTTTCCTTGATTAATAGTTGAGCACTGCCTTCCTTGTCTTTGGGAATAGCGGCTAGGGTGGAATGATCCCCCTCCCCAACATCTTCCTTAAAAGCAGACTGGATAAATGCTTCCAGATTTTCCTGTGTTAAGTAGTTTTCTTTCACTCCGTAAAAATAAGAAAAATCGAGAAAGGGAGACCCTTTAAGGGAACAACTTCCCTGCTATTTTGTAGAAATGTGGTGTTGTGGTGAGTTTATTCTTTGGTAATGTCCAGAGAGTAGATCGAGCAGCCTTTGTCATCCTTTTTGCATTTGATCAGGATACGGAATATAGTGCCTGAACTATCATAAGTACCGATAAAATATTCTATTTGATTTCCGGAAGTTCCCCGATGCACTATATCAAAGTCGCTTGGTGAGAACTTTTTGAAGAAATCCCGCATGACCATTTCCGCTTGATTCTTGGAGTAATCTCCCTCGTTTCCATTGATACTTAATTCCACATTTCTATCAAAAAAAGCCGCCAAGTCTTTACTCGAGCCTGCTTTTATGGACATGGCAATCTCTTCGGGATCGTCCTGCTGTGCCCATACGGATGAACCCATAAAGATCATCCCAACTACAAGTAGAAAGAAGGTTTTTGATATTAGTTGTTTCATTACTTGAGTGAAAGGCTCAAATTCTAAGCCAAAGTGTGTGATTGTAGGTGAACATGTTTATAAGTAAACAAAAAAAGGTAATTTTTGCTTAAAATAGAAAGAATAAGCCATTAATTGAGGTACTCAAAACCCGTTTGCGTCACGGGATTTTTCCTTCACGGGCATATGCTGTTACTTTATTTTGGATCGTAAATACTTGTAATTCAATAGGATTTAGTCATCCAGAAACCATTGTAATGGTCAAAAGCCTTGGGTACTTTTATACAAATAGATTTGCCGTAATAAAATTCTTACCAGCTTAGCCTTCACACTCCTGAAAAGAAATACTTTCAATAAGCACGCTTCTCCTTACATTTGTACTGTTAAGCAAAATTTAAAAGTCTCCTATGCACTTAAAAAGCCTCCAGTTGATCCAATTCAAAAATTACGAAAAGGCCCTGGTCGGTTTTAGCGCTGAGATAAATTGTTTTTTGGGCATCAATGGAAGTGGAAAGACCAATATGTTGGACGCCATTCATTATCTATCTCTGACCAAAAGTGCTTTTAACCCTGTGGATCTCCAAAATGTGCGGCACGGCCAAGGGTTCTTTTCGATGAAAGGGAACTTTGACAAGGCGGGAAAGTCTGTGGAAATCCAGTGTATTTTAGAAGCCAAAAAGAAAAAGCAGCTGATCAACAACGGGAAGGCTTACGATAAATTAAGTGAGCACATTGGGCTGTTGCCGGTGGTGCTGATTGCTCCGGATGATACCTCACTCATCAAGGAAGGCAGCGAGGAGCGGCGGAAATTCTTTGACAGCCTATTGTCACAACTTGACAAAAATTACCTTGGCAAGTTGGTTCGCTATCAGCATTTTCTTAAACAGCGAAATGCCCTTATCAAGCAGTTTGTGGAGCAGGACAAGCTGGACAAAAGTCTTCTGGAGCCTTATGACTTGGAGCTGATCCAGCTTTCCAAATGGCTCTACCGGGAGCGAGAAGCTTTTATTGATCGCTTTAAGCCCTACCTTCTCCAGCATTATGCGGAGATTTCAGGAAGTCGGGAGGTCGTAGAAATCCGCTACGAAAGCCAATGCCAGAAACCGGATTTTGAGGCTTACTATCATAGCTGTCTCCAGCGGGACCTTATCCTGAAGCGCACCAACGCAGGAATTCACAAAGATGACTTTGTCTTTGAGATCAATGGTTATCCCCTAAAAAAATTTGGATCCCAAGGTCAACAGAAATCCTTTCTGATCGCGTTAAAGCTTGCCCAGTTTCAGGTCTTTAAGGAAGATACCGGCACAAAGCCCCTGCTGCTGTTGGACGACATCTTTGATAAGCTGGATGATTTTCGAATAGGGAAAATGATGGAATTGGTGGCCCATCATGAATTTGGGCAGTTATTTATCACAGACGCCCGACCAGAGCGCACCAAAAAAATCATGCAGGATATCGACGCCGATATCGCCTACTTCCATATTGAGGATGGGGATATCAGGAAAGAGGGAGATTCTCTTACCTGAATCAATCAAAAGTTACTACCAACTTCTTGCTCCCCCTCTTGGTGGACGGAATCCCCTTGGACGATCACCTTCTTCTGGCTTTTTAAATTTGCCGATTATATAGGTAAATGTGATCAACCCGTACCGGGTGAGAACATTGGTGTGGACGTCGGATACTGTCACATCAGAAACGGTCCGGCTTATGCTGTTGTTTTGACCCAGAAGATCGAAGATGCTGAGTTTAAGTTCGCCTTTATTTTCTTTAAGAAAACGATAGCCAGCTTCGACATTCCAGAGCCAAAAGGACTGGTCAAAGCCTTCCGAAAGTCCCGTGTACCAGGTATTGGTCAAGTTTGAATTGACGAATAGTTTTCCATCATTGGGAGAGTAATAAAACTGGAACGAGGAATTCTGGGTGTAGTAGTTGTTTTCGTTGGCTGTTTGCAGACTGCTGTTGACGATATTGTAGGTGCCGGATGCGGACAGTGTAAAATCAACGTTTTTGCTGATATTACTCGTCAGGGAAAGCCTCTGGGTCAGGCCAATATTATCGTTATGGTTTAGTTGGTTATTGATCATCCCAGGCGTTCGGCTAAAGCTGACACTGGTGTTGGTGTTGAAGTTGGACTTTAGTTTTTCCCAAGGGCTTCCATAATTCAGAAAGACCCGGGCATTCCATCTGCCGTGGAGGTTGACGGGCTGAGTGATCTGGCCCCCTTTGCGGAGAAGTACTTCCCCATTGATCAAGGTGTCTTGACTGGTCACATAAGTGTGTGTTCCAATGTAATTATTGGTAAGTGACCCAGTGGCAAAGACAAAAAGGGTCTTGGAGTTTTCCATATCGAATTTGCCAAAGTTGGCAAAGAGGTTATGATTATAGCTCTGGCCCAAAGAAGGATTACCGATGCTGAGCTGTAGGGGGTTACTATTGTCGATGACATTCTGAAGCTGGTTTACACTGGGTTCATCCGTGCTGGTGCGGTAGCGGAAGCGCAAGTTTTTGCCCGTTTCTCGGGAGCGAAAACTGATGCTGGCATTGGGAAGCAGGTTGTTGAAGCTACGGGAATAATTTGCCATAACCGGAAAGACAGCCTCATTGTTCAGTTTGGCATGCTGATAGTCCAGGTTCATGTTGACACTCCATCCGTTGTCACTAAAGCGGTACCCAAGGCCCACTTTCTGGGTAGTGAACTTGTTGTCAAACTCATTGCTGAGCGCAGTGTCCAGCACCATGATATTTTGCTCTCGTGCCAATACATAGGTTTTTTGGTCCGCACTGCTTTTATTATTGCCAATGGAATAATCCAATGACACAATTGATTTTTCGCTCAGGGGCTCGGTATAGGTGATGTTTGCCCGGTAATTAAACCCGTCGGAAAGTGCCGTGGTCTCCTGTAATGTCGTATCGATAGCGCTGTTTACAAAATCTGTATTGGCCGTCAACAGCTCTGTGAGCTGGTCCCTGTCATTTATGCTGGTGAAGATATTGGTGGACAAGGTTCGCCCTTGTTTGTCAAATTTGAAGCGGTAAGTGAAGTTGTTGGAGAAATTGAATCCATTGACATCCCGGTCATTCAACGTTCTGGCGGCACTAAGGGAATCCAAGTTATTGTCCAAGTTGAGCCCGTCCTGGTTGCTTATGCTCAAATTGTCTTGAAAGCTAAAGCTGGGCGCAAGGACAATACTGTTTTTGTCATCTATATCGTATTCCATTCGGGCCCTAAACCGATGATTTTGGTTTTTGGTGTTTTGGAGCAGCTGCTCTTGGTAATATTGGTCAGTATCTTCCGAAACGACAGTTTGGGTATTGGTAAGTTGGTTGAGGTTTGTATTGGCGTTATTGAAAAAATAGCTCCCTGTAAAATTGATCTTTTTCCCCCAGCGGTCACTGTAGTTCAGCCCAATGGAGTTGGTTTTGGCGATGCCGTTATTATTGCCTGTCATGAAGTTTGAATCTTCGCCGCCTCCAGGCCCCCTTCTGCGTCCACGGCCCACTCCTCCGGACACCCCTAAGAGGTCTTCCGAGGAGAAGTTTTGTTGATTGATATTATTGGACAGCCCGATGATCGAGATCCGTTTGTCTCCTTTAAAAAGGTTGATATTGCCGCCACCTGTATATCGGTCGTCGGTACCATAGCCTCCATATACCCTACCAAAATATCCATTGCGCATATCCCCTTTGGTGATGATATTGATGGTTTTGGCATAATTGCCATCGTCTAATCCCGTCAGCCTTGCCTGGTCGGACTTTTGATCGAGGATTTCTACTTGATCGATCATGTTTGCCGGGAGGTTTTTTAGGGCAATATTGGGATCACTGCCAAAAAACTCCCTGCCATCCACCAGCACTTTCTGCACCTCTTCCCCTTGTGCTTGGATGGTGCCATTTTCGATGACGACACCAGGGATTTTCTTTACCAAATCTTCCGCATAGCCATTTTCTTTGGTCTTGAATGCTCCAGCATTGAATACGGCGGTATCTCCTTTCATCTCGCCCACAGGGATCTGCCCCTTTACCAGGACCTCATTGAGTTCATTTTGGTCCTCCATCAGGCGAAGTGTCCCCAGCGAGATGGGGCCGCGCTGGTCAAGGGTTTGGGTAAGTTTGGTATAGCCGATGTACGTAATCTCCAAGACCAATGGAAATACCCTTGGCCTGTTGAGTGAAAAAGCACCCTTTTGGTCCGTCACCGCTGACGACAGTAGGGAGTCTGCTTGGCTCTTTAGGAGAATATTCGCACCGATAAGTGGCTCTTCTGTACCGGCGTCGATGACTGTCCCTGTGATGGTAAGCGACCTTCTACCTGCGGGACCTTGTCCTGCTGGTCTTTCCGTAGGTCGTTGTGCAAATGATGGATAAATCCACGTGGCCAATAAGAGGCTAAAAATGATTTTGGTAACGGTGTCCTTCATGCGTTTAGTTTTTAACGCTTGTTAGACCGCAGAAATGGGAAGATGTTTAAGGGGCTTAAAAAATAAATGGCCATTTATTGCATAAGGCAAATAATGGCCATAAATGGTATATATCGAGGTTGGATCCCAAGCTCTTGGGGTTTTACCTAGAATCAATGCCGTTTAGTTAGTGTGTATCTGGAAAATACGGATCCTATATTTTTTCCTTGGGCTGCATTTCGTCAAACCTGTCTAGCAACGAGATAGACAAGCCTGCCTTTTTGCCCACCCGCTTTTTAACCCGATTTATGCATTAGGAACCGTAGTGAGGACTGAAAGTGCAAGAAAAGCAGTTGGTTTGGCGGTGTGAGCGTAGCACCGCTACGGTTACACCGAAAACTAAAGCAAAGCGGTTGATTTTAAAGCAATTTCAGGTCGCAATAGATTGGCTAATGCATATTTCGGGTTTAATTTCTTAATGCCCAATACCTGCAAGGCGGATCCAATTAATAAGTTTCTTTGGATAAATTAATACCATTATTCCATGCAGTGGCATAAAAGGTTGAGCCAGAATTATGGGCTCTGTTGAGTCCACAAAAGGTGTCGCTTCCTTTTGACGGCCCTTGGTATGCCTGTTTTTCAGTAGGTGGTGGAGGCCGTTAGGAAAGGGAGTTGGCTCGCGTCGTGGAACAGCGAGACCCACTCTCTTTTAGGCCGTAGCCACCGTATGAAAATTAAAATGGGCGACGGATCCCCGTCACAGGGTAAATCCATGTCCTATTTTAAAAGGCATACCACAGGCCTAGATTTTTTTCTTTCTTTTTTCATCAATAGCCTGCCCCGAAGGCTTTCGGGGGAAAAAAGGAAAAGGATAAAATCCACCAAGATGATCAGGTTTCCCCAGCCAAAATCAATCAAAAAAAGGACTTTTAGGTATATGAAAAGGAGGATATATCCTTAACTAAACGGCATTGATTCCGGGTTTAATTACACCTTGTCAATAATGTCCTGATAATTGATGCCCATGTGGCTGGTATCATAAAAAGCCATGCCGTCTTTGAGAAGGATCACTTGGGGGGACTCATGGTCCACAGCAAACTCCTGGGCGATGGCATTGGAAATCTCACGATAGCTCAGCAGGTCCAGTACGTATGGACTGACTTTTTCGAAGTCTCCTTCCTGCCAGTTACGCTGTAGCCGATTCCAAGCCATGCCGCTGATGCTGCAACTGGTGGAGTGCTTGAAGATCAGTACCGGTTGGATTTTGCTTTCTGCTTTGATTTTTTGGATTTGCTCTAGGTGATCAATTGCTTTCCAAGCCATAGTTTCTTTTCGTTTGGTGTGTAACAACCCAAAAGCTGGTTTTGGTTCGAAGATAAGTAAAAAATGGTTATGATGGGGAAGTCTTGAGTAGTGAGTCTTGAGATTTGAGATTGGACAAAATGTACATTGTATTGAGACAATCTTCCCCGCTGCGGCGGGGAGGTTAGGTGGGGTTATTTTGGAGCAAAGAGAAACACAATAGGATTTTAGTAAATGACTAGCGATTACAATAATTGATAATGAAAACTAATATTAATCCGGTCAACACCAATCAGGGAAGTACATTGAGTCTTGGACCTAGGACTGGTAAGCATGGAGTTGCTCACTCCAATAAGCAGTTCCTAATTCCTGTGCTGAGCGTGCTCCCATTTTACCGCCCCAATTTCATGCTCCCAATATCCCTTTCCAAGTAGATAATATCCCTATTCAGGTGCAATGTAAGCTTTTCAGCAGGATAGTTCAGGAAGGTTTGGTTACCTTATTAAGTAACTTTACATCAGCAAATTGGGGAAAACCGAGGCTTTGAATAGGTTTTTTCCTTCTTGTTAGATTAACCGTGGTGGAGTGCTTATGGCAAATACCAAAAACCTAAAATTAACTGAAAATGATATCGATAAAAAAGAAGTCTTTTTGGCAGAAGAGCATATTTATGATGGGCGCTGCTGCCCTAATGAGTGCAGAGGCCTTTGCCCAATATCCGGAAATCCCTCCGGCCTTGCAGGCCAAAACAGATTCTATCATGGCTTTGGAAGAGGCGAGATTGGACAAGGTATGGGATGAAATTTATCCGACCATCCAGCAGGAAGCCACAGAAGGTAGGCCTTATATGCGCTGGGCTTCTTATCCCAAAGATTTTGTCAAGGCCGATATTCCTGCGTTTCCAGGGGCAGAAGGTGGTGGAGCTTTCACGCCGGGAGGACGAGGAGGAAAAGTCTTTGTCGTGACGAGTTTGGCCGATAGCGGCCCCGGCACCCTACGGGAAGCTTGCGAAGCAGGCGGTGCCAGGACCATCGTCTTCAATGTGGCCGGCATTATCCAATTGGAAAAGCCCATCAGCCTACGGGCACCTTATGTCACCATTGCAGGTCAGACTGCCCCGGGAGATGGGATTTGTGTGGCAGGTGAAACCTTTGCTGTGGATACGCACGACGTGATCATCCGGCACATGCGATTCCGAAGAGGCGCTACGGATGTCACGCGCAGGGACGACGCCCTGAGCGGTGATCCTATGGGTAATGTCATCATCGACCATTGCTCGGTGAGCTGGGGATTGGACGAAAATATCTCCCTGTACCGTAACATGTTCAAGGCAAATGAAAATTCCGATCGTGAAAAGTTGCCAGCTGCCAATATTACCATTCAGAATACCATTTCGTCCGAAGGATTGGATACCTATAACCACGCTTTTGGCAGCACCATTGGCGGGCTGAACAGCACTTTTATCAGAAACCTCTGGGCCAATAACATCTCCCGAAACCCTTCCGTGGGCATGTACGGAGACTTTACCTTCGTCAATAATGTACTGTTCAACTGGTGGAACCGGTCCGTGGATGGCGGCGATTACCGTTCCCTGTTCAATATCATCAACAATTATTACAAACCGGGGCCGATGACACCTGAAGGCAAACCCATCAGCTACCGGATCATCAAACCGGAATCCGGTTACTTGGATCCCAAGACTTTTGGTAGAGCATATGTGGAGGGAAATTTCGTAGAAGGCAATCCACAGGTGACCGCAGACAACTGGGACGGTGGTGTGCAGCCCGGTGATCTCAGCCCTTCAGAGAGGGAAGAGCACTTTGCCTATATGCGCCAATCCAAGCCATTCGAAATGGCACCGCTCCACATCATGGCCGCCAAGGAAGCCTATGGCTTTGTGTTGGAAAATGCAGGAGCCATTTTGCCCAAAAGGGATGCGGTGGACCAGCGGATCGTCAAAACCGTGAAAACGGGTAAAATCAATGCGCCGGAAGGAATGGAAATGGAAATCGGTGCTGAATTTATCAATAGGAGACTACCCATAGATTCCTATAAAAAAGGCATCATTGTTCATCCCGACCAAGTTGGAGGTTATCCAGAATACAAGGGGACTCCTTATCAGGAATCCGATGGTGATGGTATCCCAGATGCTTGGGAGGAGAAATACGGCCTCGATCCCAATGATCCTTCTGACGCCAATGCCGACCTCAATGGTGATGGCTATACCAACCTCGAAAAATACCTGAACGGCATCGATCCTACCAAAACGGTAGATTGGACCATCTGGGAGAACAATCATGACACATTATTGGAAAAGGCCAAGAACGGTGGACTTTTACAATAGTAGTTTAGATGAAAGAGGAAAGAACCAAGAAGAAAGAGTTGGGTTGTGCTGGGTCTCTGCCCCAGCACGGGCAAGTTTTGAGTCTCTGACTCAATTAAGCTGTTCCAGATTTGTAACCTTACCAGTTATTACCATATTTAATAATGAAAACTAATTCATCCGGTCAACACTAATCAGAGAAGTACAGAAAGAGATTCCTCTCCTTTTAGGGGAGGTTAGGAGGGGTTTTATCTTACACTGTTCGGGATTTGTAATCCCGAACAAACACTACTGAGGATTTAAAATCCCCTTCAAACAAAAAATCAAATTAACATGAAAACGAACATAACATCATTTCTTTTTGCCGCCATGATGATCATGGCAATGTCATCGGCAGTACAGGCCCAGGACTTTGATCCTGAATACGTAAAAGTAACCAATGAAAGGGCCCGTAAGATCGTGGACAATATGGATATTACCGATGCCGGAAAAGCCGATAGGGTGACCGATTATATTGCGAAGCAGTACCGAAATCTCAGCCTGATCCATGATGAGCGCGACACGCAGATCGATGCGGCCAAGGAAATGTATGAAGGCAAGAAGCAGGAAAAGAAAATCAAAAAAGCCGAAAAGAAGGCCAATAAGGCCATGGGCAAATTGCACAAAAAATACTTGGGGCAGCTTTCCTCTGAACTGACCGATAAGCAGGTGGAACAGGTAAAGGATGGCATGACCTATAATGTGGCTCCCAACACGTTCAAGGTCTATCAGGAGATGATCCCCGACCTTAACGAAGCACAGCAGGACAAAATCTGGGATTGGCTGGTGGAGGCCCGGGAGCATGCCATGGACGCAGGATCTTCCCACGCCAAGCATGCTTGGTTTGGAAAGTACAAAGGTAAAATCAACAATTACCTGTCTGACTTAGGCTATGATTTGAAACAAGCCGAAAAGGAGATGTTTGAGCGCAAAAAAGCAGCCAGCAATCAATAGGTGAAAATTACAGTGAAGCAGTTTAATAGTAAAAATAAAAGGTTGATAGGAATTCAAAATTCTGGAAGAAGGTTCTTCCAGAATTTTGTGGTACTTGGCCTGTTGGTCCTTTGGCCGTGTTTGGTCATGGCACGGCAGGATCAGAACCCCATTAGCCGCCAAGATGACCGTCTTCATTATAAAAAAGATGAAAGAGGAAACAGGATAGTTGATTTTTCTTACTGTGGCTTTCGGGCCAGTGAGGAAGGTATTCCCAGTATTCCTGCAAAGGTGGTGTTAAGCCCATCAGAGGGGGACATGACGCAACGTATCCAATCCGCACTGGACTATACTGGGCAGTTGCCTGCTGATAAGAATGGCTTTCGGGGAGCCGTGTTGCTGGAGCCGGGGACATATCAGGTGGGCGGGCAGTTGGTGTTTCGCCATTCAGGCGTGATCCTAAGGGGAAGCGGACAGGGAAAGACCACAGTGGTCGGCGCGGGCAAGACCCGAGAAACACTCATCAGGGTACTGGGAAAGGATGATCGCAGATTTGGTGATACCCTAAACATCACCAATGACTATGTTCCTGTCAATGCACAGGAAGTTAGGTTAGATGGTGAGATCGCCACTGGCCAAACGGTCTTGGTGGTGCGCCCATCGACCCAAGCGTGGATCGATACGCTTCAAATGGTGGATTTTGGCGGTGAAACCGGCTGGATCGGCTGGAAACCCGGCGGACATAACCAATATTGGGACAGGACAATAGCGAAAACCTCAGAAGGAATATTGTCCTTCGAAGTTCCTTTGACAACTGCCATTGACCAAAAATATGGTGGAGGATATGTGGTGACCTATCAGTGGCCAGGGAGAATAGAAAATGTGGGGATAGAAAACCTGACCATGCGATCTACCTATGATCAGGCAAACCCAAAGGATGAGGATCACCGGTGGTCGGCAATCTCGATGGAGAATGTTCAGGATGCTTGGGTGCGTCAAGTAGATTTCCGCCATTTTGCGGGATCTGCCGTGGCCATAAACCAAACCGGAAGGAGGATCACCGTGGAGGATTGCCGCTCGTTGGCTCCTGTGTCAGAAATAGGCGGTGAGCGCCGCAACACCTTTTTTACCGAAGGACAGCAGACCCTTTTCCAACGCTGCTATTCCGAATTTGGCTACCATGATTTCAGCACCGGTCTGGCTACTGCAGGCCCCAATGCATTTGTGCAATGCAAAGCGTACTTGCCCCACAGTTTCAGCGGTGCCCAGCAGGGATGGGCCTCTGGAGTGCTGTTTGACATCGTGCGAATCGATGGTCATGCATTGGTTTTTGCGAACCGTATGCAAGAAGGCCGTGGTGCTGGATGGACTGCGGCCAACAGTGTCTTCTGGCAATGTGATGCGGCGGAAATCAGAAACTACAGTCCTCCTACCGCCCAAAACTGGGCCTTTGGTGCTTGGGCGCAATTTGAGGGTAATGGGCAGTGGGTCGAGACCAATAATCATGTCAATCCCCGCAGCCTTTACTATGCCCAGTTGGAAGACCGCTTGGGGGATTTGCCCATGGATCCTTTTCTTATGCCAGTGGGCTCCGAACCAAGCAGCAGTCCAACGGTGGAACAAGCTGAAGAAATGACCATTTTGGCTAGGGAACCTTTATTGACCATGGAGGAGTGGATTCGACAAGCAGCGGAGAGAAACCCCATAGATACCAAGGCTTCGCAGGCTAAGGCCTTTTCCGATTTAAAAATTGATATAGAAAAAGCCGAAAAAACTACCGCTCCCCCTGTGGTGATCGAGAGTGGGAGGCTCACCTGGAATGGTCAGCTCCTCACCGGCCAGACCCAAACTGTCCAATGGTGGAGGGGAAGCCTGCGTCCACGGGATGTAGAGCGGGCACGCCCGCATGTAACACGGTTTGTACCGGGAAGGTACGGAACGGGTTATACAGACTTGATCCCTGAAGTAGTGGCCACCATGAAAGCGGAAGGCAGTGTAGCCCTGGATCACAATTATGGGCTGTGGTATGAGCGAAGAAGAGATGACCATGAGCGGGTCAGGAGACTTGATCCCGATGTATGGCCGCCGTTTTATGAGCAACCTTTTGCCCGTAGTGGACAAGGAGAAGCTTGGGACAGGCTAAGCAAATACGATCTGACCAAATTCAACCATTTCTACTGGAGCAGGCTGGATCAATTTGCCGATCTGGCGGAACAGGAAGGTATCCTGCTGATGCACCAAAATTACTTCCAGCACAACATCCTAGAAGCAGGGGCCCATTGGGCGGATTCTCCTTGGCGAGCTGCCAACAACATCAATGATACTGGCTTCCCGGAGCCACCACCTTATGCAGGTGACAAACGGATCTTTATGGATGAATATTTCTATGATGTCGATCATCCGCAACGAAGGAATCTGCATCGGAAATTTATCCGGCAGTGTTTAGGGAATTTTGCAGATAATAGCAATGTGTTGCAGTTTACCAGTGCCGAATACACGGGGCCACTGCACTTTACGCAATTCTGGTTTGATGTGATCGGGGAATGGGAAGCGGAGACCGCAAACGATGCCCTGATCGCACTGAGTGCCACGAAAGATGTGCAGGATTCCATTTTGGCCGATCCGGTAAGGAGCAAGTTGGTGGATGTAATCGACATTCGCTATTGGCATCCTGCCGAGGAGGGCGATTATACACCGCAGGGAGGAAAACACATGGCACCTCGCCAGCACGCAAGAAAAATGAAGCAAGGCAAAGAGTCTCCAGAGGCCATTTACGAAGGTATCAGAAGGTACCGTAAAAAATTCCCCGAGAAAGCCGTCATTTATTCTACGCCAGCCGGTAGCCGGATGGGCTGGGCAGTGCTATTTGCGGGAGGTTCCTTGCCCAATTTACCCGAAGTGGATGAGCCGGCTTGGAAAGAAAGTTTGGCCACCATGAAACCAGTGGAAGAGGGCAGTGGGAATTGGTCGATGAAGAATGAAAAAGGAGATGTGTTGATCTATTGGTCATTAATGGATAAGGCCGGAAATACGGATTTTTCTGATCAAATTCCGGAAGATGGAGAATTGCTGGTCATCCACTCCGGAAGTGGGGAAATAATCAAAAGAGGGGTAAGCCCTAAAGAAATGAATACTGGTCTGTCGTTAGAAGTCGAAGGTCCCGTTGTCCTGTGGATTAAGGGGAAATAAAGGAGGCATTTGTTGTCCCGTCGGCTGTGCGAGGGGACTAGCTAAAGTGGAGTCTAAAATTCAATTTTCATGGTGTAGGGGCAAAGACCCTGCACAACTGACATCATAACCTTAACGCATTGAAATATAAAAAACCTTTCAACAATTATACAATGAAACGCAACATCACACTAGGCATAGCAGCCCTTGTGCTAGGCACGCTACTAAGCTGTCAAAGCAACAAAACCGAAACCCAGACGGCCGCAAAGCCGGCTGAAGGGCCGAAGGGCTTACCTTTTTTAAAAGTGTCAGAAAACGACCGCTATTTTGTAACGACGAGCGGAGAACCGTTTTTTTGGCTGGGCGATACCGGATGGCTGTTGTTTAACAAACTAAAGCGGGAAGAAGCTGTACAATATTTTGAGGACCGCAAAGAAAAAGGCTACAATGTCATTCAAGTGATGGTACTACATACCCTCGGTGCGGTCAATGCGTATGGAGACAGTGCCTTGGTCAACCAAAATGTGGCTACGCCACTGACCCATCCGGGAAGTGATTTCTCGGATTCCGTGGCCTATGATTTTTGGGATCACATAGATTATTTGGTGCGAGAGGCGGAGAAAAAAGGCATCTATATGGCCATGGTACCCGTTTGGGGCTCCAATGTCAAAGATGGCGCTGTGACCGTGGAGGAGGCAAGCAAATATGCCAAATTCCTGACCCTACGCTATAAAGATCGTCCCAATGTGATCTGGCTTAATGGTGGTGATACCTTTGGCAACGAACATACAGATGTTTGGAATGCCATTGGTGAGACCTTGGACAAGAATGACAAAAACCACTTGATTACTTTTCACCCGAGAGGGAGAATGCAGTCTTCAGACTGGTTTGCCGATGCGCCTTGGATGGACTTTCACATGTTCCAGTCAGGCCACCGCCGGTATGATCAAGATGATACTGAAAGGGCCTATGGCGAGGACAATTGGAAATATGTCCAAGCGGATTACAAACTGGAACGTAAGATGCCGACGGTGGATGGAGAGCCTTCCTACGAAGGGATTCCAGAGGGGCTCCATGATCCTGAAGAAGGGTTTTGGGATGCGGATGCGGTAAGAAGATATGCCTACTGGGCGGTTTTCTCGGGAGCAGCAGGCCACACTTACGGCCATAGTGCAGTGATGCAAATGCACCGTCCCCAAGATGGCGAAGTGGGTGCCTATGGCAATACCAAGCTCTGGACCGATGCCCTCAATGACCCAGGAGCCAAGCAGATGCACTACCTGAAAGACCTTATCCTCCAATTTCCCTACCTGGAACGCGTTCCAGATCAATCTTTGATCGCCAACCAAGGTGAACGCCACGATCACCTGGCCGCCACACGGGGAGAAAATTATGCCCTTATCTACACCTATACCGGCAGACCTATCCAAGTAAACATGGAAGTAGTCAAAGGTGAAAAAGCCACGGCAAGCTGGTTTAACCCAAGAAATGGTGAAATGACCAAAATTGGAGAAGTGGATGCCAAGGGCGTTCAGGAGTTTAAGCCGGACGGGAAAGTGCAGGATGGCAACGACTGGGTCTTGGTGTTAAATTACAAGTGAGAGTAGTGAGTCATGAGTACTGAGATGTGAGTCTTGAGATTTGAGACTCTTAAGCTGTACGGGATTTGG
This sequence comes from Echinicola rosea, assembly GCF_005281475.1. NCBI lineage: Bacteria > Pseudomonadati > Bacteroidota > Cytophagia > Cytophagales > Cyclobacteriaceae > Echinicola > Echinicola rosea. Next base: position 1,315,484 of record NZ_CP040106.1, read on the forward strand.
ATATCCGAGCCAATTCATGAGGCTCACCTGTTCTGGATTTGTAATCCCGATGTTTGGGATTTGTAATCCCGAACCAACAATAATGGGGATTTGAAATCCCCAACTACCTATCAAAATAACCTATGAAAAGAATAACAAAATTACTGTTTGTAATAGGCCTTTTTGCCTTCAGTCAATCGTTGACTGCGGCGAATTCGGGCTGGACGAATATTTTGGATGTTGGTGGCAACAACGAAGGACAGCTTTGTACGGAAGCCATCCAAAGTGCCATTGACAAAGCCGCTGAGAAAGGAGGGGGTACACTTTATTTTCCTGCTGGCGATTACCTTAGCGGTGCCATTCACATGAAAAGCAATACCACCCTTCACTTGGATGCAGGAGCGGTGTTGCGGTTCTCTACCAATTTTGATCACTATTTGCCGTTTGTGCAGATGCGTTGGGAAGGAACGGTGATGAACAATTTCTCCCCATTGATCTATGCCTATGAGGCAGAAAACATCACCATTACTGGGCGCGGAAAAATAGACGGCCAAGGCAAGGACTGGTGGATGGAAATGTACCGTATCCATGAAGCAGATCCCGAAACCCTCCAAGAGAGTAAGTACCAAAAAATGTGGACAGCAGCCAATGAAGGGCTGGAGACTTCTCCCAATTACCAAAAAACCATGCGGCTGAAGTTTTTCAGGCCACCATTGATCCAACCTTTCCGCTGCAAAAATGTACGCATCGAGGGTGTGACCATTGTCAATTCCCCTTTTTGGACGGTAAATCCGGCTTTTTGTGACAATGTCACCATAACCGGGGTGACCATCGAAAACCCACCTTCACCCAATACAGACGGCATTAACCCCACTTCATGCCGAAATGTGCACATCTCTGACAGCCATATTAGTGTGGGTGATGACTGTATCACCATCAAATCCGGTCGGGACATTGATGGCCGCAAGTGGGATACTCCGACCGAAAATGTCACCATCACCAACTGCACCATGCTGAGTGGACATGGTGGTGTGGTCATCGGAAGTGAGGTTTCGGGAAGCATCCGTAAAGTAACGATCTCCAATTGTGTCTTTGATGGCACCGACAGGGGAATCCGGTTGAAAGCTGCCCGAGGCCGCGGTGGGGTGGTCGAAGAAATCCGGGTGGACAATGTGGTCATGAAAGACATCCAATTGGAAGCGATCGTGATGAACCTCTTTTATGATAAAAACACCAAAGAAGGCCCCGTAACGGAAGAGACACCCACTTTCCGCAATATCCATATTTCCAATGTCACGGGAAGTGAAATCAATGTGGCCGGAAAAATCCTTGGTATTCCTGAAATGCCCATCGACCAGATCAGCTTCTCCAATGTCAACATGGAAGCCAAAGAGGGAATTTCGATCCATACCGCTACCAATGTGGAACTGCATGATGTGCAAATCACCACAGGGATGGGACCATCTATAAGTGTGGAGGACACCGAAGGGGTCATCTTGGACAATATCAAAAGCCGCCGACCCCATGCCGATCGACCAGTAATCGAAATGACCAATGTCAGCAATGCATTGGTCACCAATAATTTTCCAATGGTCAGCACCCCGAATTTCCTGAAAATTACGGGTGAAAAGAGCATGGATATTTTCATTCAAAACAATGAGTGGCACAATGTGACAGAGCCGGTGGTAAAGGGCGATGAGGTAGGAGAGATAAATTAGTGTACAGGAGGCGAGACTGCTTCGCTCCACTATTGTACCGCTACCGATGACGTCCTTTATTTCATCTCGGTAGGAAGTATGACGAAGCAATCCCTTCTTCGGAACACAAGATTGCTTCTTCCCTTCGGTCATCGCAATGAAATATGGATTTCTTGAACAACTTATAGTGATGAATAGAACAGTAAAAAATAGCCTGACCAATTTAGCCATTTTACTTTTTGGTATCTTGGCACTCGGATGCCAATCAGAAAAGGAATATTACATTTTTACTTCTTTTCGAGAGCCAGCTGACGAGGGACTTTACTTGGCGTACAGCGAGGATGGCTATCACTGGGAAAGCCTAGGCGGCCCCTTCCTTCCTCCAGAAGCGGGCAAAAGCAAGATCATGCGCGATCCCTCTGTGGTAAAAGGGCCAGACGGGACTTATCACATGGTCTGGACCACCGACTGGAAGGGCGGCAATGGTTTCGGATATGCCAGCACCAAGGATTTTATAGAGTGGTCCGACCAGCAGTTTATCCCGGCCATGTCCCATGAACCCGAGGTGGTGAATGTTTGGGCACCGGAGATTTTTTACGATGATGAAGAAGAACGCTACATCATCATTTGGGCTTCCACCATTCCTTTCCGGTATGAAAAAGGAGAGGAAGAAGAGCGTAATAATCACCGGATGTATTATACCACCACTAAGGATTTTGAGAAATTTACACCGACCAAGCTATTTTTGGAACCCGGATTTAGTGTGATTGATGCGGTGATCGTAAAGCGCAAAAAAGACGATTACGTGCTGGTATTGAAAGACAATACCCGGCCAAACAGACATATCCAAGTGGCTTTTGGCGAATCTCCATTAGGTCCCTGGAAAAATTATTCGGAGCCGTTTTCGGATTTCCTTACCGAGGGGCCCACCGTCCTGAAAGATGGAGACAAATGGTTGATTTATTTTGATAGCTATGGTGCCAAAACCTACCAAGCGGTCAGCACTACAGATTTCAAAACCTTTACCAATATCGATGACCAAATCAGCTTACCCGAGGGCCATAAACACGGTACTATCAGCACGGTTTCAAGGGCTGTGCTGGACAAGCTAAAAGCCAACGCGAAAACAAAATGAAAATGCTTTATAGAGATAAGAATAAAGAGGAAAGAGTAATGTGCGGGACAGTGGACAGCGGTTCCAAGTTTGAGCTGTTCCGGATTTTTGAGCTGTTCCGGTTTTGCAATCCGGAATTTGCCATAAGGGGGATTTGTAATCCCCAATACAGGAGTTGTTTTTTGATGCTGTGTATGATGGTCATTACCTCATCCCCGCTATTGGCCCAGGACACCTTGCACTATAGCGGCAGTACCTTGTCCAGAGTAGATTATCACCATGGGCAGCTGAAACCGGCCATTGGGGTGCATGCTGTACAGACCATGCGGGCGAATAGGGAACAACCGGAAAAGGGAGATGGCTTTGGCTGGACCTATAATCATGCGCCGATGATCGCTTATTGGAATGATAAATTTTATGTGGAATATCTCAGCGATCCCGTTGGAGAGCACATTGCTCCTAGCCAGACGCTTCTTCAAGTATCGGATGATGGCTATGGCTGGACCAAGCCCGAAGTCCTCTTTCCTCCATATCGCATTCCTGATGGCACGAGCAAGGAAAACCACGATGGGGCAGCCAAAGACCTGGACGCTGTCATGCACCAACGAATGGGCTTTTATGTAGCGGAAAACGGTAAGTTTTTGGCGCTGGCCTATTATGGGATTGCCTTGGATGCGCACGATGGCCCAAATGATGGCAACGGCATCGGCCGAGTGGTAAGGGAAATCAAAGCTGACGGCAGTTTTGGCCCTATCCATTTTATCCGGTATAACCACGGTTGGAATGAAGAGAATACCGATTATCCATTTTATAAATCCAGCAAGGACAAGGGTTTTGTGGAGGCTTGTGACGAATTGCTCGGTAAACCATTGATGATGCAGCAGTGGGTCGAAGAGGCCGATCGCGATGACCCTTTGATTCCCTTGAAGAAACAATATAAAGCATTTAGTTATTACCACCTTCCTGATGGCCGCGTGGTCGGCTTGTGGAAACATGCCCTTACCAGTGTCAGCCATGATGGGGGCAAGTCTTGGGAATATAATCCCCTGCGTGCTCCTGGCATCGTCAATGGCAATGCCAAAATCTGGGGACAGCGCACTGCTGACGGAGCCTATGCCACCGTGTATAATCCTTCGGAATACCGCTGGCCACTTGCAGTTTCTACCAGCCAGGATGGAATTGACTATACTGATTTGCTTTTGGTACATGGCGAAATTACCTCCATGCGCTATGGTGGAAACTACAAATCATACGGGCCACAGTATGTTCGAGGAATTTTGGAGGGTAATGGGACTCCGCCGGATGGAAAGATGTGGTTGACCTATAGTGTCAATAAAGAGGATATTTGGGTGGCTTCAGTGCCTACGCCCATTACGGCCGAAGCTGCCGGCCACGCCCATGAGATCTTTGACCAATTGCCCGAAGGACGGGAGCTGGAATTATGGAACACCTATAGTCCTCAATGGGCCAAAACCCAAATCACTGAAAAAGATGGTAAAAAGTACCTGACATTCCATGACAAAGATCCTTTTGACTATGGAAAGGCCCAACGTATCGTACCCAGCAGCAAGCAGCTGCATGTGGAGTTTACGGTCACGCCAGGGCAAAGCGACCATGGAAAATTCCAGATCGAAATCCAAGATGGCAAAGGCCGTCCTGGCGTACAACTGATATTTGACGAGGATGGCTTGTTCAAGACCCGGGCAGGTTACCGCATGAATACCCTTACCGAATTTGAAGAAGGAGAAAGCTATCATGTGGAATTGGATTTAAATGCTGAAACTCGCTTTTACCAGATCAAGGTAAATGGCAAAGAGAAAGGGCCAAAGCTCTTCTTTGCGCCTTTGGATGCGATGGAGCGTGTGGTCTTCAGGACGGGTACCCAGCGGTATTTTCCAAATGCGGAAACACCGACCGACCAAGACTATGACTTGGACAATGCCGGCGAGGAAGACCCGGAAGCCGTGTTTTATTTGGAGTCGCTGGTGACGTATTAACCTGAGCTCAACTTAATTTTAGTATTAAAAGCGTCATTGCGAACCCTTTCAAGGAGGATGTGGGTTGGAAAAGGGTGTGGCAACTCGCCGCGGCGAGCTGCCACGGCTTCCACCCCTCATATCTCCCTCTAAGCCTCGCAGTGACGATTTTATAATCGAACTGAGGTTATTAGTGGGTTGGATAGAACGTAGAGGACGCTGATATAATGGATTGGCGCAGATTGAATAAGATAATAGGTTGTGGTGGTGCCAAGTCCGTGACTTGGTACTTCTTAGCAATGAGTTCCTGACTCAAAAGCACGATGTCGGTGGTAAAGAAAAGCTGAGTCGGGAGACTCAACTTTCACCGTCCCGCATCAGAGACAGCGCGACAGCCGATCATAGACACGATTATTGTTTAAACAATTGAAAATTTGAAAAAAAACATACAACATAAAAAAGAAATGTGGGGCCTAAGAAAGGGACTGCTGCTTTTTCAAATTGCAGCAGTATTGCTTTTTGCATGTGACCCTGGGCCTAAGGGCACGGTTCTCCAGGTGGTCAAAACCACCACAGAATTGGCCAATAATCCCTTGAACATCGAAAAGACATCGCCGCGATTTGGTTGGCAGCTTTTGGGAAGTGAAAATGGTGCACAACAATCCGCCTATCAAGTGGTGGTGTCCCATTCTTCCAGTAATGAAGAAGCGGCGATCGTCTGGGACAGCGGCAAAGTAAGCAGCAGCCAAAGCCAACTTATCCCCTATCAAGGTGGCTCCTTGATCAATGGGGAGCGGTACTATTGGAAGGTTAAGGTTTGGAACGAAGAGGGAATTTCCTCGGATTGGAGCGACTTGGCCTTCTTTGAGATGGCACCTTATGAGCTGGAAAAGGAAGCCCAGTGGATCGGGGCCATCACCCGTGCGGAAAGTGGCTTGCCGACTGGGAGAAATTACCATCAGCCGGATATGCGCCGTAAGGAAAATAAAGCAAAATGGGCAAAGGTAAAGCCATTGGCCAAGCAAAGTATCCAACTACGCAAGGCGTTCGAAACGGGAAAAGAAATTACCAAAGCCACCGTATTTATCAGTGGACTTGGCCATTATGAACTGACACTTAATGGTGAAAAAGTAGGTAACAGTGAATTTGCGCCGTTATGGTCAGATTATGACAAAACGGTTTATTATAATACTTATGATGTCACTGAGCGGGTTGAAAATGGTGAAAATGCCATTGGCGTATTGTTGGGCAATGGCATGTACAATGTGTCAGGGGACCGTTACGCCAAATTTTTGATCAGCTTTGGGCCGCCGACACTATTTTTCCACATGAAAGTAACTTATGCTGATGGTCAGGAGCAAGTGATTTCATCTGACGATTCCTGGAAGTGGTCAGCAAGTCCCATTACGTTTAATTGTGTTTTTGGCGGGGAGGATTATGATGCCAATTTAGAACAGACAGGCTGGGACAAGGCAGGCTTTGACGACCAACACTGGAAGTCCGTCGTGTTGCAACAAGCGCCTCAAGGCAAACTCCGACCCCAGCAGGCAGCTCCCGTGCTCATCCAACAGCAATACGACATCAAGGAAATCACTGAACCTGAAGCAAACACCTATGTTCTGGACATGGGTCAAAATTTGGCCGGATTTCCTTCCATCAAAGTGGAGGGTGAAAGAGGCCAAAAAGTTAAATTGATCGTCGGTGAGCATATCAAAGACAACGGCCTTGTGGGCCAAGGAAGAACTGGGGGGCCACATTACTATGAATATACGCTCAAAGGCGATGGTGAAGAATCTTGGCAGCCAAGGTTCAGCTTTTACGGCTACCAGTACATCCAGGTGAGCGATGCCAACGTGCCGGGCAAAGAACAGCAAGAAGGCCGGCCCACCATTACGGAGATCAAATCCAATTTTATCTATAACGATGCCCAGGAAAAAGGCACCTTTGAGAGCTCCAATGAGATTTTTAACCAGACCCATTGGCTGATCAATAACGCCGTCAAAAGTAATATGCAGAGTGTGTTTACCGATTGTCCACATCGGGAAAAGCTCGGCTGGCTGGAAGAGACACACTTGAACGGCCCCGGACTGTTCTTTAACTATGACCTCACACAATTGGTGCCTAAGATCATGCAGGACATGGCCGATGCCCAGCGTGAAAATGGGCTGGTGCCGAATATCGCGCCGGAATATGTGGTCTTTGGCGGTGACTTTACGGATTCTCCCGAATGGGGCGTGGCGGCGGTGGTGCTGCCTTGGATGTATTACGATTATTATGGCGACAGTACCCTGATACGGGAGTACTATCCCATGATGAAAAAATACATCGATTACCTGGGCACCACGGCCGAAAACCACATTGTATCCCATGGATTGGGAGACTGGTACGACTACGGAGAGCATGCGGCAGGATACTCCAAAAACAGTCCGATTGCCCTTTCGGCCACTAGCCATTACTATTTTGGCGTGAAATTATTGAAAAAGGCAGCGCTGATGCTTCAGCGAGGGGAAGATTACCGTGAATATGGTAGGTTGGAAGAGGAAGTGAAAAGGGCTTTCAATGATAAATTCTTTGATCCGGTTACGAGCCAATATGGTACGGGCAGCCAGTTTTCCAATGCCGTACCGCTGTTTTTGGACATGGTGGACTCGACCGATCGTGAGGCGGTATTGGATAATCTGGTGCAGGATATTCAAAATCACGGCTATCGGCTGACCACTGGCGATGTGGGCAATCGGTACCTGTACCAGACCTTGGCCAGAAACGGACTGAATGAGGTGATGTACAAAATGCACAATCACTACGACACACCAGGTTATGGTTTTCAGATCAAATTTGGCCTGACGACCCTGACCGAGCAGTGGGATCCCCGCAAGGGCAATAGCTGGAATCACTTTATGATGGGACAAATCGAAGAGTGGTTTTACCGTGATTTGGCAGGCATTCAGCCTGATCCAGCCCAGCCAGGCTTTAAGCATTTCTTTCTGAAGCCACAGCTGGTGGGCGAAATGACCTTTGTGAAGGCTACTTATGAAAGTATTTACGGAACCATTGGTTCGGAATGGAAAAAGAAAGAGGGCAGCGTTCAATTCCTTTTTGACATTCCCGCCAATACAAGTGCTACCGTGGTACTTCCCATGGCCAAAACGGCGCAGGTTTTTATTAATGGAAGCAAGGCTGAACATACCAATACAGTTACCAAATCGGAACATCCCTCTCACCCTGCATATACCTTGGGTTCGGGAAGATATAGTATCGAGGTGAAATAATGGTATTGAGACATGAGAGGTGAGTTCATTATTCTTCCTTGTAATGACGGATGAAAAGTTGGTCTTTGGTCTGAAATCTAAATACAGCAATCTAAAGAAAATGAAAAAACAATATCAAGGCGTGGTGGTACCGATGGTGACACCGCTGACGACAAAAGGAGCCATAGACCGAGAGGGGGTGGCCAGGATCATGGGCCAATTTGCCCAAAACAACATCTCCCCTTTGGTCTTGGGAACCACAGGTGAATCAGCGTCATTTTCCGACCAAGAAAGTTTTGAAATGATCGAGGCCACCGTGGCCGCCAAGGAGGCTAATCAGCAGGTGTACGCAGGAGTTGTCAGTAATCTGGTAGAAGAGCAGTACCGTCGTGGCAGCCAATATTTGGATCACGGCGTAGATGCTATTGTGGCGACCTTACCCGCATATTATATCCTTTCGGATGATCAAATGAAACGTCATTTTGAAGGCCTTGCCGATCACTTGAAGGGGCCGCTTCTGATGTACAATATCAAAGCCACGACCCAAATGTCCATTCCTCTTTCGGTAGTAGAGGAAATGAGCCATCATCCGCATATTTGGGGCTTGAAGGATTCGGAAAGGGACATTTCCAGGATGCATGCTGCCATTGACCAATACCGGGGAAGACCTGATTTTTCCTTTTTCTGCGGTTGGGGAGCCCAGTCTGCCAACAGTCTCAGGACAGGGGCGGATGGTATTGTGCCAAGTACGGGCAATATTGTACCGGAGCTTTACAAAGCCCTCTATGCTGCGGCTCTGGAAGGGGACGAAGAAAAAGCGGTGCATTATCAGGAATTGACCGATGAAGTGGCCAAAGTTTACCAAGGAGGAAGAAGCCTTGGTGCTTCCTTAGCAGCTTTGAAGACCCTGATGCATCAAAAAGGATGGTGTCAGCCTTATATGAAGCCGCCTTTGACCGAACTGAGCAAAGGTGAGATGAAAAAGGTGGTAAGTGAGTGGAATCAGCTGATGGAGTGAGGGGATTGCAAGTCCCCATTATCCGTAGTTCCAGATTTCAAATCTGGAACAGCAAAGTTGTTCGGATGAAGTGAGGAATGTGAAATTAATAATGAGGAATGAACGGACCGTAATACCAAAAGTTATCTTGTAGTTCTGTCAGCTGTTCTGCGGATGATGGTAAATGAGTCAGGAGACTCAAATTTTCACAGTCCCGCGTCAGAGAAGGCGGGACAACAGGGGAACGAAAGAACAACAGCTAAATTTACCTTGGCGACCTAGTGCCTTAGTGGTAACCGTTCAACTTTATAACATCAAAACGTAACAACCTTGACAACCAAGAAACAATTTAACCCAATAACCACATGAATGCATCATTACACTGGATAGATTACTTGTTGATTGTTGCCTCGATTTTTGGGACGATATATATGGGAATCTATTTTTCCAAGCGTCAAAAAAGCAGTGAGGATTACTTTGCCGGAGGTGGTGGGATTCCCTCTTGGGCCATCGGGATGTCCATTTTTGCCACGCTGATCAGCAGCGTAACGTTTTTGGCCTATCCCAGTGCGGCCTATAAGTCCAATTGGATCCTGCTGGTGCAAGGGCTAATGGTGCCCATTGTCCTGGTGTGTATGATCTGGGTGATCGTACCGCTTTTCAGAAGGGTGATTGGGCTGAGTACCTATGAATATTTCGAAAAGCGCTTTGGTTTCTTTGCCAGGCTATACAGTTCGCTGGCCTTTGTGCTGACCCATTTTTCCAAAATGGGAACGGTGCTATACCTGGTGAGCTTGGCCTTAAGCAGCATGATGGACGTCAATATCTTTATGGTCATCGGTGTGCTGACCTTTGTCATTATTGTATTGACCTTGCTGGGGGGCATTGAAGCGGTGATCTGGATGGATGTGATCCAAGGGTTTTTGCTCATTGGCGGGGGCTTGTTCTGTTTGGGATTGCTGCTTTTTGTGCCCGAAGGAGGCCCCGAGCGGGTGATGGAAGAAGCCATCAATATGGATAAGATAGGCTTTGGCCCATATGACATCGACTTTACCCAGCTCACCTTTATCGTCATGGTGGTCAATGGAATTTTCTATGCCGTTCAAAAATACGGTACCGACCAGACAATCGTCCAGCGGTATTTGACGGCCAGAAACGACCGCGAGGCCAAAAAGGCAGCTTATATGGGAGTGTTCCTAAGTGTGCCAGTGTGGGCCCTGTTTATGCTGATCGGTTCCCTGCTGTTTGTGTTTTACCAGATTTCCGGTTCCGTGCTGCCGGAAGGTACCAGTGTGGATGCCGTATTTCCATACTTTATCATGACCGAACTTCCACCGGGCGTAACGGGCTTGGTCTTGGCAGCTTTGGCTGCTGCGGCGATTTCCAGCTTGGATTCTGACATGAATTGCCTGGCGGCCGTGGGCGTGGAGGACTACTATAAGCGCTTTAATCCCAACTGCAATACCCACCAAAAACTTAAGGTTGGTCGTATCCTGGTGTTGATATCGGGCCTGGCAGCAGCAGGGGTGGCAGTCCTATATGTGCTTTGGCAGGGAGAAGGGGTCTTGGGAGCGGTATTTGGCCTGTATGCGATTTTCTCTGCCGGTATTGTGGGGATATTCTTACTTGGGCTTTTTAGCCGTAGGGCTAATAAGGAAGGGCTTTATGTCGGAATTGTAGCCTGTATCCTCTTTACCGCTTATGCCCTGTTGACCTCCACGCCGATGAGCTTTGGCGGCGGAGAAAAAACCTTGCTACTGGACTTAGGCAAATTCAACTTTAACCAACACAAATATATGTTAGGGGTGTACAGCCATTTGATCGTGCTTATTGTGGGCTATATAGCCAGTTTGTTCTTCAAACGCCCACCAGCCGATGAAAACCTGACCATTTACGGCTATTTCAAGCAAAAGCAGAAGATGGAAAGGGCAAAGGAGGTAGTCTGATATTCTTGGTTGAATAGGCGCAGCTGTGAGGTAAATCATCGGGTATTGCTCCATCCGCGCTACTCCCTGGCCACAGTGGTTTTGCTCCGCTGGCTGAGCGGAGTCGAAGCAATAGCCTTGTTTGTCACCGAACATGCCGAAAATGACAGTAAAGACTACTTCCTACGAGTGATCCTAAACGAAAACCAATTAACGAATAACAAATAACGAAATAAGATGAGGGCGATAACATTATTACAACCCCAAAAACTGGTATTTGGGGCGGGGGCCTTTTCCCGCTTTGTGGAGGACACCATAGCCGCCAGCCACAAGCGGATTTGGATATTGGTGGCGCAGCCGCTAGTGGATACATTGGACGGTGGCTTGCAAGAAATGAGAGGAGCCGGAATAGTCGTAGAAGTGGCCGTTTATGATGTCGGAGAGCCTACTTTTAGTCATTATGAGGACTTTTTAAAGCAAGTGAAGGATTTTGGAGCCGATACGATCGTGGGTATCGGTGGGGGCAGTGTATTGGACTTGGCCAAACTTTTGGCGGCCATGCAGGACAGTACTGGGCAGTTATCCGATTTTGTTGGTATAAATTTGTTAAGAAGCAGGAACACACAGATGGTGTGTATACCGACGACCGCCGGTACGGGCAGTGAGGTTTCTCCAAATGCCATCTTGCTGGATGAAGCGACATTGGAGAAAAAAGGTATCATCAGTCCATTTCTGGTGCCTGATGCCACCTATATCGACCCGGCACTGACCATTGGGCTACCGCCAAAGATCACAGCGGAGACGGGAATTGACGCCTTGTCGCATTGCATTGAGGCTTATACGAACAAGTTTAGCCATCCGCTCGTGGATGATTATGCGTTGAGGGGGATAGCCCTCATCGGGCAAAATTTACTCCGCGCATATGAAGCTCCCGATGACATGGATGCCCGATCTGCAGTGGCACTGGGAAGCATGTACGGAGGATTATGCCTCGGGCCGGTGAATACCGCAGCGGTACATGCCCTTTCTTATCCGTTAGGAGGAAAGTACCATGTGCCTCACGGATTGGCCAATGCCGTGCTACTTCCAGAAGTGATGGCCTATAACCTTTCTTCCAATGTGCAGAAGCATGAGCAAATCGCGTTGGCCTTGGGAGCAGAAAGAGGTAGCACACCAGAGGAAACGGCCAAGAATGGCGTGGAGAAAGTAAAGGAGTTGGTGAAGCTTTGTGAAATTCCCCAGACCCTCACCACGCTGGGTGTTCAGCGCGAGGATGTGGCCGAATTGACAGGCTTGGCCATGAAAGTTACCCGGCTGCTTAAAAATAACCCGAGAGAGGTGACTTTCTCAGATGCCGAGGAGATTTATGGCCGCTTGTTTTAAAGGGTAGTGAGACGTGAGTATTGAGATATGAGAAATAGGAATGCTGGGGCTGAGCCCTCCGCATAGCCGATAAAAAGAGGAAAGTACTTAGGAAAAAGAAAGTTAGGTCAAGATGGAGATTGAGACCAAAAATCTCATGTCTCCTATCTCACATCTTATGTCTAGATAATTAGAAAAATATGGAAAGACCAATTATAGCCATCACCATGGGCGATCCTGCAGGGATCGGTCCCGAGATCATCGTAAAGAGCTTTCGGAATGGAGGATTACATGCCAAATGTCAGCCATTGGTGGTGGGCGATGCGGCGACCATTGCGCGTATGGCCAAACAGTTAAATGCTCCATTGACCGTGAGGGCGATCCAGGAGGTTCGGGAGGCCAGCTTTGACCCGCAAGTAATCGAGGTGGTGGACTTGGACAATGTGGATGTCGATCAGCTGGAGATGGGCAAGGTCAGTGCCATGTCTGGAGCAGCGGCTTTTCAATCGGTAAAAAAAACCATTGAACTGGCGTTAAGTGAAGAAGTTGATGCGACTGTCACCAGCCCCATTAACAAAGAATCGATTAATTTGGCTGGTCATCACTATGCCGGCCATACAGAGATATACGCAGAATTTACCGGTACGGAGAAATTTGCGATGTTGCTCGTGGAGCAAAACCTTCGGGTAATCCATGTGACTACGCATGTGCCCTTGCGAGCGGCCTGTGATCTGGTAAAAAAAGACCGGGTGCTGGACGTCATCCGTTTGCTGCACCAAGCCTGTGTGCAGTTTGGCATCGAAAAACCACGCATTGGCGTGGCGGGGCTAAACCCCCATGCCGGTGATGGCGGGCTCTTTGGCACCGAGGATGATAAGGAGATTTTGCCTGCTGTACAGACTGCCCAAGCAGAAGGATATGAAGCCGAAGGTCCTGTTCCACCGGACACCCTTTTTGCCAAAGCCGTGCAGGGATATTACGATGGCTGTGTGGCCATGTACCACGACCAAGGGCATATTCCTTTTAAAATGGTCGGGTTCAAATGGAACAATGAATCCAAGACCATGGAGAGTGTAAAGGGCGTTAACATTACCCTTGGTTTACCGATCATTCGTACTTCTGTGGACCATGGTACTGCCTTCGAGATTGCAGGGCAGGGAATCGCCTCAGAAGATGCGTTGAACTTAGCGATTGATTATGCCATTCCAATGGCAAAAAACAGAAAGAAACATGATAGCAGTTATAGCCGATGATATTACCGGGGCTGCCGAAATAGCCGGTGTATGCCTGAGATGGGGAATTCCCGTATCCTTTTCCTTGGATGCCAGTCCCGCAAGTGGTGCTGACGTGATGGTGATCGCCACGGACACCCGATCCATGACCGAGGCGGCCGCCCTAAAAGAAACGGACAGGATCGCCTCCGAGCTGATGAACATGGGCATCACCTGGATCTTCAAAAAATCCGATTCCGTGATGCGTGGCCATGTGGCCAAAGAGCTAAAGGTACTGGCCAAAAATCTCCACAAGGAAAAAATGCTCTTGGTACCGGCCAATCCCTACACCGGCCGAAGCATCAGTGAGGGAATTTATTATGTGAAAGGAAGACCGTTGAACGAAACTAGTTTTAAGGACGATCCTACATTTCCGGCTTTTTCTGCCAATGTAAAGGACCTTTTGCGAGAGGATGAACTGCCTGTAGCTTATGGAAAGTTTTCTGAAGAAGAGGACCTTCAAGCCGGGTTTAACATCCCTGACTCCCAGACTATGCAGGACTTGTACACCTGGGCCAGCTTAATGGATGATTCAGTGCTGCCTGCAGGAAGTGCCGCATTTTTTGAGATGTGCCTGAAGCGTAATTTCCCGGAATGGATGCTTGGGCAAGAACCGGATCCGCTTTCCTTTTTGGGCAATAGCCTGATGATCGCCGGCAGTAGCCATCAAAACAGCAAGGACTTTGTCGAAAAAGCAGTGGAAAAAGGCGTTCACCTTAGCGAAATGCCAGATTTGCTAACCGAAGAAACGTATAATCCCGCCGGTACCGAAGCTTGGGTGCAGGATGTAAGCCAAGGACTAAAAGATAGTGACCGGGTCATCATGGGGTACGGTAAAAAGAAAGTGAGCTTTGACAATTACCCGGCAATCCTTAAAAAGCGCACTGCCCAGGCGGTCTCAAGGGTGATCGAAGAAGTGCCCGTGCGGGAATTATTACTGGAAGGTGGAGCGACCACCTGTGCGGTGATCGAAGAACTTTCCCTCGGTGCGTTGATTCCCATGCAGGAGCTTAGCCCTGGTGTCGTACGGTTAAAAGCTGTGGACCTTGATATGGTGTTGACCATCAAGCCAGGAAGCTACGCTTGGCCCGAGGCTGTGTACAAGTACTTTGAACTCGAAAAGCCAATGGTGTGATGGGTAGAAGGAGATGGGGTTCAGTTGATTTGGCTATGAAAGGCCGTCCACTGTCCACTGTCCACTGTCGACAGTGGGTTGGTGTGCTGGCCTCCCCTATAGGGAACCGAGGGGTCCGCTATGGGAAGCATCAATGGACTGCTTTCCTTTTGATCATGACTACCCTGTTTTTGCTGTCCAAAGTTACAGATCTATCTGCTCAAGATGCTGACAATCATTATAACGCTACATTAAAAGAGACCCTTGAAAGGATTGAAACGACTTTTCACGTTACACTCCACTATGATGGGAAATTAGTGGACGGCAAGGAACTGGATTATGCCTTTTGGCGAATCCGGCAAGGTGACCTGGATAATTCCCTTACGGCCGTGCTGGCTCCTTTTGACCTTACCTATTATCAGGAAGATGAAGATACTTATTCCATTAAGCCATTTCAGTACCACAAAAAATCCATCTCAATTGCCAAGGAAGAACTGGCCTTTTTTGAAACGCTATATGCTACCAAAATGGCTTGGGAAGACAGAAAATCCCAGTTGCGTCAGTGCATGATCGAGGCCTTGGGGTTGTTGGCACTTCCCGAAAAGCCTTCTTCTGCTCCCATCATTACCAAAAAAAGAAAATACAAAGGCTATACAGTAGAAAATGTGGCCTTGGAAGTGTTGTCGGGGGTTTACACCACCGGTTCAGTATATAAGCCTCGTCCGCTGAAGGACAACCATCCCATTATCATCATGCCAAACGGGCACTTTGGCCAGGGACGTTATCGCGAAAGCGAACAAATCAGAGCAGCCACCTTGGCCAAAATGGGAGCGGTGGTCGTCACCTATGATTTGTTTGCTTGGGGAGAATCCCAATTGCAGTTTGCCTCTGAAGACCATCGGCTTAGCGCTGCCCACACCATCCAAACCTGGAATGGGCTGCAATGGATCGATTACCTTTCAGCGCTCAAGGAAACGGATCCTCAGCGTGTGGGCATTACGGGTGGGTCAGGCGGTGGGTCACAAACCATGCTGCTGACAGCCATTGATGATCGCATCAAAGTAGCCGTGCCCACCGTGATGGTTTCTTCCCATTTTTCGGGAGGTTGTCCATGCGAAAGTGGGAAGCCGATCCATCTTTGTGCTGGAGGCACTAATAATGCGGAGATTGCTGCGATGGCAGCACCTCGGCCCATGCTGGTCATCTCTGATGGCGGCGACTGGACGCACACTGTTCCTGAATTAGAGTTTCCATTTATCCAACGGACCTATGGGTTCTATGGAGAAAAAGATAAAGTAACTAATGCTCATTTTCCCTCCGAAGGGCATGATTATAAGTATTCAAAACGGCAAGCGATGTATCCGTTTATGGCCAAGTATTTGGATTTGGATATCGACAAGTTAAAAGATGATGAGGGTTATATAGATGAAAGTGGCGTGACCATCGAAGATGAGAATGCCCTGAAAGTGTTCGGGGAGAATGGGGATGGACTTCCGGAAAATGCTATTAAAGGGAAGGATGCCTTATTTAATGTCATGGAGTAGTTGGCATTGCAAATGCCGAGCTCGTTGGGCCACTCGTTACAAACGAGGGCCAGCGTCGGAAATGCGATTAAGGGTAGAGCAGCCTTATTCAATGTTTTGAAATAGGCAGTATTTCAAATTATAGCTGTTTGGGATTTTAAATCCCAAACCCAAATAATCCGGGCAGGGGATTTTAAATCCCCAATTATTCGGAGTCCAGATTGCAAATCTGGATTAGTGCGGTTAGCACATTATTACTCAATAACCTAATAACCATAAAATCAAATGCGTAGGACAACAAGCTTAATTTTCGTTTTTTTAGTAACGATACTTACCCTTCACGCGCAGGATACTTCCTGGAAATTGTGGTATGATAAACCCGCCTCAAACTGGAACGAAGCGTTGCCACTGGGCAATGGCCGCTTGGGCGCGATGGTCTTCGGGGCACCGGCAATGGAGCGATTGCAATTGAATGAAGAGACCATCTGGGCAGGATCACCCAACAGCAATGCTCATACCAAGGCCAAAGAGGCCATTCCTTATGTGCAGCAATTGATTTTTGAAGGAGACTATCAGGCCGCACAGGAATTGGCCGATGAAAGGATCATGTCACAAACCAATGACGGGATGCCTTATGAAACGTTTGGGAATGTTTACATTTCTTTTCCGGGACATCAAGGTTATGAAGATTATTACCGTGACCTGAACTTGGAGGAGGCCACCAGTACCGTAAGTTATTCTGTGGACGGTGTCCAGTACAAAAGAGAAGTCCTCAGCGCTTTTGAGGATGATGTCATTATGGTGAGGTTGACAGCAGACCGACCCGGCAGCATTACGTGTAATGTCCAAATGACCAGTCCACATGACAATGCCGATGTACGGATCAGGGAAGACCAACTTACCCTTTCGGGAGTTTCCCAAACACACGACCACCAACGTGGAGGAGTGAAGTTCCAAGGAAGAATCAAAGCTAAAAACAAAGGTGGCGAAATGGTGACCAAAGATGGACTCATCAGTGTCGCAGGTGCCGATGAGGTGACCTTGTATATTTCCATTGCCACCAACTTTAAGAATTATAAAGACCTATCAGTTGAATATGAAAAGAAGGCGGCCGAGATTCTAAATGCTTCCTTCCAAAAGGATTTTGATGCCATTAAAAGTGCACATATTGCCTATTATCAGCAGTTTTATGACCGTGTGGCCATTGACCTTGGCAGCACCGAGGCTGCAGAAAAACCAACCGACCAGCGGATCCAGCAGTTTGCTGAAGTCAATGATCCCCAACTGGCAGCGCTTTATTTTCAGTTTGCACGCTACCTGCTGATATCCTGCTCCCAGCCGGGCGGCCAGCCGTCTAACCTGCAGGGTATTTGGAATGATATGCTATTTCCACCTTGGGAAAGTAAATATACCGTGAACATCAATGCGGAGATGAACTATTGGCCAGCAGAGCTCACCAATCTGAGTGAGATGCACGAGCCGTTTTTGCAGATGGTACGGGAAGTGAGCGAAACAGGCCGAGAAACGGCCAAAATGATGTACGGTGCCCGCGGCTGGGTGCTTCATCATAATACGGACATTTGGCGTATCACTGGCCCGATCGATTATGCCGCATCAGGCATGTGGCCAAGTGGAGGAGCTTGGCTGACCCAGCACCTTTGGGAGCGGTACCTTTACAGCGGTGACGAGGATTTTCTGAAAGAAGCATATCCGATCATGAAGGGAGCCGCTCAGTTTTTTCTGGATGTGCTGATCGAGGAGCCAGAGCATGGCTGGTTGGTCGTGTCTCCTTCGAGTTCTCCAGAAAATAGCCATGTGCATGGCGCGACCATTGCGGCAGGGGTAACGATGGATAATCAGTTGATGTTTGATTTATTTTCCAACCTGATCCGTTCCAGTGAAATTCTGGGACAAGATGAGGCGTTTGCAGATACGTTAAAAGCCACCCGTAAGCGATTGGCACCGATGCAGGTGGGACAATACGGACAGCTGCAAGAGTGGATGCACGACTGGGACGATCCAGCAGACAAGCACCGCCATGTGTCACACCTTTATGGTGTATTCCCAAGCAACCAAATTTCCCCATTTCGGACACCGGAGTTATTTGATGCTGCCAGAACTTCCCTGATGTTTAGGGGCGATCCATCCACTGGCTGGTCTATGGGGTGGAAAGTGAATCTCTGGGCACGTTTTTTGGATGGCGACCATGCCTACAAACTCCTTCAAAATCAACTGAGCCTTGTTACTCCTTCCACACGCGGTGGTGGGACTTATGCCAATATGTTTGACGCTCACCCACCGTTTCAGATAGATGGGAATTTTGGCTGTGCAGCAGGGATTGCAGAGATGCTCATGCAAAGCCAGGAAGGCGCCATTCATCTCCTGCCAGCACTTCCCAACGTCTGGGATAAGGGTAGCATCGAAGGATTGCGGGCCAGGGGAGGGTTCGAAATTGTGGGGCTGACCTGGAAAGACAATAAAGTGGATAAAGTCGTGATCAAATCCACCCTCGGCGGGAATTTACGATTGCGCGCTGGCAATAAACTTAAAGCAAAAGGGCTGGAAGAAGCTTCTGGAAATAATCCTAATCATTTCTTTGATCTGCCGGAAGTGAAGCAGCCGTTGGTTTCCGAACAAGCGACATTGAATCCGGTAACATTGCAGGAGTACTATGAATATGACTTGGATACAGAGGCGGGCGAAGTATATGAGATTTCAGGTAGGTAAGGCTTAAGTTTTGAATGTTGGAAGGTTTGAAAATTTCATATTGCAAAAGGCATTTCAAATGCCGGTGTTCGTGAGGCGGCTCGTTGCAAACGAGCGCCATTTAGGGCCATTTTGGGTTTGAATCCGGACTGCTTAGGATGGCTTAGGCTTCAAAAAATGCTAAAGAGCATTTCAAATGCTCAGGCTCGTTGGCCACTCGTTACAAACGAGAGCCATTAGCGGCCGGGTCTCTTCCCCAGCACCTTGAAACTTGAGTCTCGGACTCAATAAAATAAAAATGAGATGAAAAAGAACATTATCAATTATACGTTGATCTGGGGAGCAGTCATCATGCTGATTTCCTGTGGTGGCAAAAAAGAAACCAACCAGGCGCAAGAAGAAACCGCGCCACCTTCAGAGGAAAAATGGTCTGTGCGGTTGGCAGATTCTGATATTTCTCGTTTGGAGGACTGGATCGTGGGCGATCCCTATTGGGGTTACCATGAAGGCTTGGTATGCAAGGCCATGTTGGACATGTGGCAGTACACGGGCGATGACAAGTATTTTGAATTTGTGAAAGGTTTTGGTGATAACATCATCGAGGAAGATGGCACCATCAAAACCTACAAGATGGAAATCTATAATATCGATAACATCAATTCCGGAAAAGTACTGATTCCGCTCTATCAGGAAACTGGGGAAGAAAAATTTCGCAAGGCTTTGGATACCTTGATGCAACAATTGGAGAAGCATCCACGGGTTTCGGATGGTGGATTCTGGCATAAGAAAAAATATCCCCATCAGGTGTGGCTGGATGGCCTGTATATGGCAGGGCCTTTTTTGGCAGCTTATGGAGCTACTTTTGATCAGTCCGCACAGGTGGATGACGCCGCGGCGCAATTGATTGCTGCCTATGAGGTGCTTTTTGATCCTGAGAAGCACTTGCTCTATCACGGTTGGGATGAAAGCAGGGAGCAAGACTGGGCAGATAAGGAGACCGGACTATCGTCCAATTTCTGGAGCCGTGGCATGGGCTGGTTTGTGATGGCGATCGTGGATGTCCTGGATTATATGCCTCAGGATCATCCAGACAGGGCCAAGCTGATAGAGATGGCCAATAGCATTGCCGTCGGCATAAAGGACCATCAGGACCCAAAGACCGGTGCTTGGTACCAAGTGACCGATCAGGGAGATCGTGAGGGAAATTACCTCGAAGCTTCCGGAACAGGGATGTTTGTGTATTTTCTGTATAAGGGCGTTCGTAAAGGATATTTGCCCGAAACCTATTTAGCTACGGCCAACAAAGGCTATGAAGGCCTGGTCAATCAGTTTTTTAAAGTGGAAGCAGATGGTACCGTTACCGTGACCGATGTCTGCTCTGTAGCGGGACTGGGCGGTGATGGTAATCGTGATGGGAGTTTTGAATATTACATTTCCGAACCGATCAAAGAGAATGACCCCAAAGGCACCGCTCCAGCTGTGATGGCCAGCATAGAACATGAAAGATCTTTGGCCGAAAATCAATAATATAGGACATGCATTACTCAAAAAAACTTAGCGCTTTTGCGCCTTTGCGAATACTTTTTCTCGGTCTTCTGATTGCGGTTTTGTTGGGCAGCTGTGCCACGACGGCCGATGCTCAGGGGCCAGCTATTCTAAATAAGCAAGACTTTAAACACTATGCGGAATACTTTAACCGCATGGAAGACGAAAATATTGCCCAAGCCATTCCAAATTCAGAATCTTGGGAATGGATGGAGGAAAATATCCCACTATTTGAAGCTCCTCAGGAGAATTTCGAAGAGATGTTTTACTACCGATGGTGGTCACTGCGAAAGCATATCAAGGAAACTCCCGTGGGCTATGCCATGACCGAATTTTTGGTGGAACGGTCTTATTCTGATAAGTACAATTTGATCAGCTGTGCGCTGGGGCATCACATTTATGAGTCCCGATGGCTGCACGATCCCAAATACCTGGACCAGATCGTCCACACGTGGTACCGCGGCAATGAGGGTGAGCCCATGGAAAAGCTGCATAGTTTTAGCAGCTGGACAGCGGATGCCTTGTACCAACGCTATTTGGTGACCGGGGACAAACAATACCTGCTGGATATGCTTCCAGACCTTCTGAAAGAATACCAATGGTGGGTGGACAATCGGCAGCGGGAGGATGGTCTGTTTTGGCAAATCGACGTAAAAGATGGCATGGAAGAATCCATCAGTGGCGGACGACATGTCAAAAATGTGCGTCCTACCATCAACAGCTACATGTACGGCAATGCGAAGGCCATAGCCAAAATCGCAGCACTCAAAGGGGATGATGCCATGGCAAAAGAGTACGAGGAAAGGGCCGCCCGTATCAAGGAATTGGTGCAGGAGCACCTGTGGAACCAAGAGGATTTGTTCTTTGAGACAGTGAAAGAAGAGGGCGGCTTTGCGCAAGTTCGGGAGGCCATCGGTTTTATCCCTTGGTATTTTAACCTTCCGGAGGACAAAAATCCCTACCATGCCGCTTGGGACCAAGTGACAGACGAAGGTGGCTTTATGGCTCCTTTTGGCTTGACCACTGCCGAGTGTCGCCATCCTGATTTTAGGACCCATGGGTGCTGTAATTGCGAATGGGACGGAGCCATTTGGCCATTTGCTACTAGTCAGACCATGACGGGCATGGCGAATTTATTGAACAACTACCATCAGGACATGGTGGATAAATCCGATTATTTTACCCAAATGGAAAAATATGTGGAGTCTCAATATTACCGCGGGCGCCCGTATATCGGAGAATACCTGGATGAAAAAACCGGCTTTTGGCTGAAAGGCGACCAAGAGCGAAGCCGCTACTATAACCATTCTACTTTTAATGACATGATCATCACTGGACTCGTGGGATTCCGGCCAGGTCCGGGAGGTCGGTTTGAGGTAAACCCATTGGTGCCAGCAGCAAAATGGGATTGGTTCTGTCTGGATAATGTTGCCTATCAGGGAAATATCGTAACCATATTCTGGGATAAAACTGGTGAAAAATACAATAAGGGAAAAGGGTTGCATGTGCTGGTAAATGGAGTGGAAGTGGGGCACGCAGAAGGATTGGAGCGAATGGCATTGCAAATGCATCACTAAACTAAGGCTCGTTACAAACGAGCCTTAGTTTAGTGATGCTTAGTCTAGTGAATGGGCTAGTGCTGGGTCATTCGCATTATAATTGCCATGTTCGTTTGTCGCTTGTTACAAACTTGTTCCTCGTTCCTGTTCCTCGTTTCAAACGAGGAACAGGAAGTTTAAATAATATTACATGATGAAACGATTAACTGCTTCGGGACTTTTAATTTTTATGTTGATATCCATGGTCATGGGCCATCCTGAAGGTGATGTGGCTGTGGAAGGGCTTAAGGTGGAGATGCTCACCAATCCGTCAGGCATTGATGTGCGATTTCCGAAATTAAGCTGGCAAATTTCGACAGATCAAAAGGCCACCTACCAAGAGGCATATCAAGTGTTAGTAGCATCATCACCGGAGCTGTTGAATACTGAGGAGGCGGATTTGTGGAATTCCGGGAAGGTCGCTTCGGATGAGTGCTTAAACGTGCGATATGCAGGTGAGGAGCTGGAAAAGGATACCAAAGTCTATTGGAGGGTAAAAGTCTGGACGAATCATGGGTCGAGTGCTTGGAGTGCTACGGCACATTGGAGTTTTGGATTGCCGTACTACAAGGATTGGCGGGGGCGCTGGATAGGTTTCGACAGGGCTTTTCCTTGGGAAGATATTTCGACTTTTCCGACTTTGGGAGCGCGGTATTTCCGGAATGAATTTGAAGTAAAAAAGCAGATCAAGCGAGCCACTGTTTACCTCATGGGTTTGGGGCTTTATGAGCTGCACCTAAATGGCCAAAAAGTGGGTGATGCGGTGCTGGCACCCTCTCCGACAGACTATACCCAAAATGTAAAATACAATACCTATGATGTCACTGAAATGCTCCGTGGAGAGGCCGAAAATGCCGTGGGGATTATGTTAGGGAATGGCCGGTATTTTACCATGCGCCAAAATTATAAACCCTATAAAATCAAGAATTTCGGTTTTCCAAAGGTGCTTTTTAACCTTATCATCCACTATGCAGATGGCAGTAAAGAGGTGGTTTCGACCAGTGACGAATGGAAGGGTACCGCCGATGGCCCGATCAGGAATAACAATGAATACGATGGAGAATACTACGATGCCAACAAGGAATTTCCCGGATGGGACAGCGTAGGTTTTGATGATTCATCCTGGCTTCAAGCCGAATATGTGCAGGAACCACGAGGGGATTACGAGGCGCAGATGAACGAAAATATGAAAGTGATGAGGGAAGTTGTGCCTATATCGCTGGAAGCGATTGGCGGAGACCGATACATCCTGGACATGGGCCAAAATATGGTGGGATGGCTGCAGATGACGGCGCAAGGAGAAAAAGGAGATACCGTAAAGTTAAAATTCGCCGAGTCCCTGCAAGAAGATGGTGAGCTTTTTATGACCAACCTCCGTGACGCTAAAGTCACCGATACCTACATTCTTAAGGATGACCAAGAAGTCACTTGGGAGCCGCGTTTTACCTATCATGGATTTCGATTTGTGGAGATTTCAGGTTACCCAAGAGAGCCGAAGATAGAAGACTTTTTAGGCAAAATGGTGTACGATGATATCAGGACTTTGGGGCAATTCGAAACTTCAGATCCTGTGCTAAACCAAATCTATCAAAACGCCTGGTGGGGCATTGCCGGTAATTACAAAGGTATGCCGGTGGACTGTCCGCAGCGGAATGAACGGCAGCCTTGGCTGGGAGACCGCGCGGTAGGAGCGCATGGTGAGTTTTACATGTTTGATAATGTACGGTTGTATAAGAAGTGGCTGGAGGATATACGACTGGCTCAGAAAGCAGATGGAGCCTTGCCTGATGTAGCCCCTGCTTACTGGCGCTATTACAGTGACAATATGACTTGGCCGGGTACTTACCTAATGATCGCTGATATGCTGTATCAGCAGACAGGAGATACCAGCGTGATCCGTGAAAATTATGCTGCCATGAAAAAGTGGCTTGTCTATATGGCTGACCGTTATATGAACGATGAATTTATCGTCACCAAGGACAGCTATGGCGACTGGGTGGTGCCACCTCCCAGTATCGAAGCGGGAACAGGCCAAAATGCAGATGTAAAGCGGCCAAGTGCACTGATCTCCACCGCTTACTATTACCATTTTATGGAAATGATGAGCGATTTTGCGCGTGTTCTCGGTAAGCAAAGAGATATCCCGGAATATCAAGCCCTAAAGGAAAGAGTGCATGAAGGTTTTCAGCAGGCGTTTTATCAGGACGGTTTTTATGGCGAAAATAAAATGACCGATAATTTGCTGCCATTGGCATTTGGAATGGTACCCGAAGATGATCGACAGCAGGTTTTTGATCAAGTGGTAGAGACCATCCAAGTCAAAAACAACGGTCACCTGAGCACTGGCCTTATCGGCACACAGTGGTTGATGCGGACGCTTTCTGATTTTGGCAGGGCTGATCTGGCATTGAAAATAGCCACCAATACGACTTTTCCCAGTTGGGGCTATATGATCGAAAACGGTGCTACTACCATCTGGGAGCTTTGGCACGGCAATGTGGCCAAGCCCACTATGAACTCCCAAAACCACACCATGCTCTTAGGGGATTTGACAGTTTGGTTTTACGAGTATTTGGCGGGGATCAAAGCGGGTGCAGACAGCCCTGGCTTTAAAGTTTTTGAATTGCAGCCCGTGTTTGTAGAAGGCTTGGACAGCGTAAAAGCAAGTTTCGATTCCCCATATGGGACAATTGGAAGTCATTGGGAACGGATGGGCGAACAGATCACTTGGAAAATTAAAGTGCCTGTAAATACTACGGCGATTGTAAAAATGCCCATTGCTGCAACGGGAGAGATTTTACTGAACGGGGAAGTACTCCGTTCAGGAGAAATGGAGGTAAGGTTGAGTTCCGGAGAATATGAATTGGTGTTTTGATAGGTAGGAGCCAAGTACTTTTCCCTAAAATTGTAAGAGGCTTTGCCTTTTAGGAGGGAAATTAATTAAATTTATAGCACATTTGTTCGCTACTCCATCTACTGTTATAACATTAAGAAAACAATATGTTGTTATGGGTAGGATGAATGTAGTGTGTGTTATCATGATTCTTTTAGGGGCCTGTCAGCCGGCGAGCCCTGATTATCCCGAATCCAACTGTGCTGAAGCCACTGAGTTTGTCCAAGAAGTGGAAAATAGAAAGGGACTTTTGTCCCGCATGGAAGATTCGGATAAATATGCGATCAGCTATCATTTTCCCGGGACATATGATGTGATAGAGGTTGGTGTGGTATGCTCTATACTGGCTGATTTTTCCCTACCAGAAGGTGGGGAGGAGCCTATGGAGGTGATTTTTAGCGGATATTACTGGAAATATACCAATGTTCCACCAAGTCTGCCAGCTGGAAGCGCTGCTTATTATTTGGAGGTGACTGCCATAAGTCAGGAATGATACCGAATAATTATTCCCCAAAAATCCCGCTGTGCATCTATTGGCCTAAAATTAAAACCTTCCCTAAAGCAGGCAAACTCCTTCTTTTCTAGCAGCCAATATTCTTTTTGGCTAGTATTTCGTCAAACAAGCCTGCCTTTTTGCCTACCCGCTTTTTAATTTCTTAACGCCCAATACCTGCAAGGGGGATCCGATTAATAAGTTTCTTATGAATACATTATCATCATTATTCCATGTAGTGGTATATTTTCTTAAGTAACCAAGTTGAGCCGGAACTATAAGCCCCCCTGAGCCAAAAAAGGTATCGCTTCCTTATGACGACCCTTGGTATGCCTGTTTTCCAGCCGATGGTGGAGGCCGTTAAGAAAGGGAGTTGGCTCGCGTCGTGGAACAGCGAGACCCACTCGCTTTTAGGCCGTAGCCATCGGGTGGAAATTAAAATGGGTGACGGATCCACGTCGCAGGGGAAATCCATGTTCCATTTTAAAGGGCAGACCACCGGCCTAGATTTTTTTCTTTCTTTTTTCATCAATGGAAAAAAGGAAAAGGATAAAGTCCACCAGGATGATCAGGTTTCCCCAGCCAAAGTCAATCAAAAAAAGGACTTTTAGGTATTTGAAAAGAAGGAAATCCCCTTAACTAAACGGCATTGAACCCGCATTATGCATTAGTCTATCTATTAACCTGAGCTCGACTTAATTTTAGTATAAAAAGCGTCATAGCGAACCCTTTTAAGGAGGATGTGGGTTGGAAAAGGGTGTGGCAACTCGCCGCGGCGAGCTGCCACGGCTTCCACCCGCTCAGGCCTCCCTCTAAGCCTCGCAGTGACGATTTTATAATCGAACTGAGGTTATTACGATTCCTAATGCATAAAACGGGTTGAATTTTTTTTAGGGATAAAATCCATTGCTAGTTTTTGATATATTGGTGCCTGTTAACGTGTTATGTTTTTGGTTTTAACAGGTGTCTGATGGATGATTTCGCATTTGATTTTATTTTAGGTCTCCATATCGTTGGTGGAGGAGTCGGTTTACTTTTTGGGACGATCACCATGATTCGCCCCAAAGGTGATGGCCCACATCGAAAGTTTGGAAAAGGGTTTTATGGGGGGATGCTATTGGCCAGTTTATCAGGATTGGTGTTGTCGGTGATGCATCCCAATACGTTTTTGTTTGTTATTGGAGCGTTTACCTTGTATATGGTCGGATCGGGTTATCGGTACTTGAAGTTAAAAGGGTTACCACACCGTAACAAGGCAAAATGGATTGATTGGGGGTTAACGGTAATGATGATACTTTTTGCATTGGTTTTTTTTGTGCAAGGAGCCAGAAGCCTTTCCCAAGGGAATTTCTTTGGGGTGGTCATGCTGGTGTTTGGAGCAATCGGAACATTAATGGTTTATGGTGACATTAAGTTTTACCAAGGGGTCATAAAGAGCCAGACATTTTGGTTGCGGGGACATATTGCCCGGATGTGTGGGGCATATATTGCCAGTTTGACGGCTTTTTTGGTGGTGAATATCTATTTTCTTCCTCCATTGCTTATTTGGTTACTGCCTACAGTGACCATTACTCCTTTGATCGTGAAGTGGAGCAGAAAGTACAAAAAGCGACCTTTTGGTAGAATATAATGGATTTTGGTTTATGTGGATTACTTTTTACCCACCTGCAGATAGGCTTCTAGAGCTTGGACATACTCTTCGAAGGCCTGGATTCCCTTTTTGGTAATTTTGCAGGTGGTAAGGGGGAAATTATCACGGAAGGATTTTTCCACCTCGATATACCCGGCAGTTTTTAGCTTTCCGATCTGGATGGATAAATTACCTGAGGTAGCACCTGTCTTTTCCTTGATAAACGTAAACTCCGCATTTTCCACAGACATCAGTAAGGAAACAATGGCCAATCGGAGTTGGCTGTGCAGTATGGGGTTTAGTGCTTTGAACATCAGTTGTTGGGAATTTTTGCTTTCATTAAATGGGCGGGGATGATATAACTGGTCAAAACAGCCACCATTAGCAGGATAAGTTGGTATTGGAAGGGTTGGCTAAAAGCGATAAAGCCGCAGATAGAACTGGCAATCCCGCCAATCATTAGTATCCGGTACTTCAAGGCCATGGCCGTGGCATAAGAAGCTGTTCCGTATAAAATCATAAAGATAGGATACGCAATCTCCCATCCAATGGTAAAGGCCTTGAAAAGTACCAAGATAATTGCAATTCCCATACCTCCCCAGATTCCTGCCATCACGCGGCCCATATAGCTTTTTACCTTGCTGTGCTTTTTTCGTCTTCCTAAGTAAACGAAATGTGCTACACCACCAAGTGCCATCAACATCCACACGCGATATGGATGAGCATAGGACAAGACATAGCCAGAAACATAATGTGCCACCGCACATCCAAGCGTCAGGTAGCCCCATAGAAAATAGAGAAATCGGTCTTGGTAGATTTGATATTTGGTGGATTCTACCATTGATCGGATGAGGTGAAGGCTTTCCTTTTCATTCCATTGTTTTGTGCTTTCCATGATTGTTTGGTTAAAGTTTCAAATATATCACTAATATAAATAAGTTTATTTTATAAACCAAATAAGAATCAATTACTTATAAATTTCACTTTGATTATAAAACCGTCACTGCGAGGCTTAATATTTATAAAGACATGGGGAGATCTTTATTATCTACTGCTACCAGCATCAAGGAGCAGTTTCCAATTTTTGTTTTGTCCAGAATTACCCACAGTAAATCAAGTTTGACTAAAAAACAACCCGGTTTTTTTCCGGGTCTTTTGGATTATAGTGGGTAAAGATAAAATGCCAGCTATTGCATCGTTGATTCATAATCTTTTGTTCTGCCTGAGGTATTTGACGTTAAGAAATCAAAGAAGTGGGCTGGAAAAGGCGCAGGATTGATTGACGTGAGTCGGCACACAAAGCTGGTCTGCTGCTCACATGTAGGAGTTCACCTGCGCGAGTGCTGGCTTTGATTTTAGCCGAAATCGCTCACCGCAGCGGGTTTTCCACCACGGGCGGATAGGTTTGGGTTACTTTTTTGACCTAACGTAAAAAAGTAACAAGGTAACAAAGTGATCGTCACGCTATTACTTGGCAAACAAAATAAAAGTTACCCACAGTAAATCATATAGAACCTTATTTTTCTTCTATAAATTGACGTTGTATTTCGTCTTCTTCCTCTTCCTGGTGAGGTTTGGTATCTTCTGTAAAGAATTTCTTTTGGAATAATAGGATAAATACTACCCCCATAAAGATCGAAGCGTCGGCAACATTAAATATGGGCCATAACGCCGTATAACTTCCTCCCCACAAGGGTACCCAGTCGGGGATAAAACCCTCCCAAATATCGATATAAAACATATCTACTACCTGACCGTGAAACCAAGGCGTGCTGGCATCAAAAGGGGCATTTCCCATCAATACGCCGTAGAAGACGCTGTCCACCAAATTACCGATGGCTCCGCCCAAAATCATGGCGATACACACGATATAGCCTGGGTGGACCTTTTTCTTGATCAGGTAATAGAGGTAATAACCGATGCCCACCATGGCGACAAGCCTGAAAGTGGTCAAGATCAGCTTCCCATATTCCGAACCGAGCTGCATGCCGAAGGCCATTCCCGGATTGGTAGTATAATGGAGCTTAAACCAGTCACCGAAAATCTTGATCTGGCCGGCAGTTCCCATAGCCATATTTGTATCCACGGCCAATTTTACGATTTGGTCGATCAAGATGACCAGTAAGGTAATGCCAAAGTATTTTAAATATTTCATTTGCTATAAGTTCAGCGAATCATAATACAATGACCGCACTTGTTTAGTTTATACTTTATCTACCTTTACTTTCAGTTCGAAGTCATCCATGTCCAGCACCGTTCCTTCTTCCACATCTCCATTTACGGAAAGTGATAGGGCTTGTGTTTCGGCCTGGATGTAGGCCGAGAAGTTTTCCAGTGCACTGTCCACTTGCTCGCTTAGCTGGGCCACTTTGATGGTGATTTTGTCCTGCACTTCCAGTCCCATGTCCTTTCTCAGGTTTTGGATTCTATTGACCAAATCCCTGGCGATTCCTTCTTGTTTGAGTTTCTCGGTCAGCGTGACGTCCAGCGCAACGGTGATGCCATTGGCGCTGGCTACAGACCAGCCGGGAATATCCTGAGAGGTAATGAGCACCTCATCCAGGGCCAAGCTGGCTTTTTCGCCATCTATGTCGATCTCGATGGAGCCATTCCGTTCCAGTGTGTTGATCTCCTCCTGGCCCCATTTCCCGATCGCAGCGGCCACCAGCTTCATTTTGGGACCAAAGCGCTTGCCGAGCAGCGGGAAGTTAGGTTTGGCATTTTTCACCAATATCCCTGAAGCATCATCGATGTACTCGACACCTTTGATATTAACTTCAGATTTGATCAGTTCTTCCACGTGCTGGATTTGCTGCCTGGTCTTTTCGTTCAGGATAGGAATTAGGATCTTTTGTAGAGGTTGACGCACCTTCAGTTTGTCCTTTTTCCTCAGGCTGTGCACCAAAGATGAAATGTCCTGCGCCAATTGCATGCTGGCTTCCAGGTCTTCATTGATCAGCGCATCGTCCGCTGTCTTCCAGTCGGTCAGGTGTATCGATTCCGGTAAATCCTGTCCTGCTTCTTTTGCACCTTCAGTAAGGTTGGTAAACATCCAGTCCGCATAAAATGGCGCAAAGGAAGACATCAATTGGCTCAGTGCCATCAGACATTCGTACAATGTCTCATAAGCAGCCTTTTTATCTTGGTTCATTTCGCCTCTCCAGAAGCGTTTCCTGGCCAGCCTCACATACCAGTTGGACAATTGGTCCACTGTAAAGTTCATAATGGCACGGGTTGCTCTGGTGGCGTCATAATTGTCCATGGAGCTTTCCACTTCCTTGATCAGTGACTGGAGCTTCGAAACGATCCATCTATCCAGTTCCGGCCTTTCACTTACGGCCTCGGTTTTGGTAGGATCATAGGTAAATGCATCCAGATTAGCATATAACGCAAAGAAGTTATAGGTATTTTGCAATGTCCCGAAGAACCTGCGCTGCACTTCAGCCACCCCTTCCAAGTTAAACTTCAAGTTGTCCCATGGATTGGCATTGGCGAGCATGTACCAGCGGAGAGCATCCGGGCCATATTCTTTGAGGGTTTTGAACGGATCGACGGCATTGCCAAGGCGTTTGGACATTTTATTGCCATTTTTGTCCAGCACCAAGCCATTGGCAATCACATTTTTGAAGGCCACACTGTCAAAAAGCATCACCGCAATGGCATGAAGGGTAAAGAACCACCCTCTGGTCTGGTCCACGCCTTCTGCAATATAGTCTGCCGGATAATTGGCTTTGAAGATGTCTTCATTTTCGAAAGGGTAATGCCACTGGGCATAGGGCATCGCCCCTGAGTCAAACCAAACATCGATCAGGTCCGGTTCACGGAACATTTTATTGCCTTGGCTGTCCACCAAGATCACGTCATCCACGTATGGTCGGTGGAGGTCGATCTCTTCTCCTTTAAATGGAGACGCTTTCATAATGCCCTTGGCAATGGATTTTTCGATCTCTTCGTTCAGTTCAGCGATGGAGCCGATACATTTGGTTTCGGTAGCATCTTCGTTTCTCCAAACCGGCAACGGCGTGCCCCAGAATCGGGAACGGCTCAGGTTCCAGTCCACCAGATTTTCCAGCCAGTTGCCAAAGCGGCCGGTTCCAGTGGCTTCCGGTTTCCAGTTGATGGTCTTGTTTAGCTCCACCAAGCGATCCTTGCAAGCGGTGGTTTTTACAAACCAGCTTTCGAGTGGATAATATAGCACGGGCATGTCTGTCCTCCAGCAGTGGGGATAACTGTGCTCGTATTTTTCTACTTTGAACGCTCTATTTTCATTTTTGAGGATAATGGAAATGATCACATCGGTGTTTTTGTATTCCGCGGCATTTTCATCCTCCTTCAGGTAATTCTTCACATAGAAATCATCCACCGTATATTCCTTGTGGGCAGTGATTTCGTGCTCCTTCATCTTGGCCAAAAGGTATTCGCCTACAACGGGCAAGAACTTACCTTTTTTGTCCACTACAGGGATTTCATTGTCCTGTTCGTCCTTGACAAATACACCGGGAACACCTGCTTGTACCAAGGTCCTAAAGTCATCCGCACCGAAAGCTTTGGCGAGGTGCACGATTCCCGTACCGTCTTCGGTGGTCACATAGTCCGCTGGAATAACAGTATAAGCGGGATGTGGAAGCTTGATGCCCTCAATGGGGAAAAGCGGTTCGTACTCCATGCCCAGCATGTCGCTCCCCTTGAATTCTTCCACCACTTCGTACGGGATCAATTTGTCCCCGGGCTTGTACTCCTCTAATTTCAGCTCAGCAGCTTTTTTGTTGAAGAAAGCGCTCATCCTGGCTTTTGCCAAAATTACCGTTTGTGGCTGGAAGGTGTAAGGGTTAAAGGTATTGACTTTGACATAGTCCAGCTTCTCGCCGACTGCCAATGCAGAATTTGAAGGAAGTGTCCATGGGGTGGTGGTCCAAGCGATGATGTATTCATTTTCGCGGCCTTTTACCTTAAACTGCGCTGTGATGGAGGTGTCCTTCACATCACGGTAGCAGCCCGGTTGGTTGAGCTCGTGAGAACTCAGACCTGTACCTGCCGCTGGGGAATAGGGCTGGATGGTGTAACCTTTATAAAGGAGGTCTTTATCGTATAACCGCTTCAGCAGGCTCCAAAGCGTCTCGATATATTTTGGGTCAAAGGTGATATAGGGATCATCAAGATCAACCCAATAGCCGATCTTTTCGGTCAGGTCATCCCATTCGTCCTTAAACCGCATGACCGTTTCACGGCATTTTTTATTGTATTCTTCTACAGAAATTTTCTTTCCAATATCCTCTTTGGTGATGCCAAGCTCTTTCTCTACTTGCAGCTCCACCGGCAGACCATGGGTATCCCAGCCGCCCTTACGCTTCACTTGGTATCCCTTCAGGGTCTTGTACCGACAAAAAATATCCTTCAGTGTTCTGGCCATCACGTGGTGAATGCCCGGGGTACCGTTTGCTGACGGGGGGCCTTCAAAAAAGGTAAATGTCTCGGCTCCCTCGCGGTTTTGCACGGACTTTTCAAATACCTTGTTCTCTTGCCAGTACTGCAGGACACTTTCTCCTATTCCGGGATAATCTACTTGTTTGAACTCCTGATATTTTTTCACGATATCTTCCTTATTTCTTCTTGATCAAATGCTTGCCAGCCGGGTATGCCCTTTCGGAAGGAAAAGCAGTACCTGGCTAATTGTTTCAAAAGCAGGCACAAAGTTAATAGAAAAGTAGGGTTTATGTATGGAGAAAGCTGAAAAACTCACTTTCCCCTACCTATTCGCAAAAAACACCCTTTCCTTCCTGAAAGTATTTATGCAGAAGATCTCCATTTCAGCCCATTTGATTCTCTTTTATTTAATGGGTTGGGCTTGGGAAAGGGCACAAAATTCCAGTTATTAGTAAAATTGTTTTACCCCCATTACTACTGCGATTAACATGAAAAAAATAACCATCTACTGCGGCTCCAATACCGGTAATAATCCTGCCTATAAA
The DNA here is from genome assembly GCF_005281475.1 of Echinicola rosea. Lineage (NCBI taxonomy): Bacteria > Pseudomonadati > Bacteroidota > Cytophagia > Cytophagales > Cyclobacteriaceae > Echinicola > Echinicola rosea. The sequence continues at coordinate 1,348,524 of NZ_CP040106.1, forward strand.
AAAGGTGCGATTGCCTTGGCAGAAGAAATGATATTGAGGAAGATGGATTTGGTGTATGGAGCAGGGAAAGTAGGTTTGATGGGGATTATCGCGGATCACATGCTGAGTGTGGGAAGAAATGTCTATGGCTTCATTCCCCAGAAATTAGTAGATGTGGAAGTCGCCCATCATGGCTGTACAGAGCTGACGGTGGTGGAGACCATGCGGGACCGCAAGTGGCTGATGGCTGAGACCGGTGATGGCTTTATCGCCATGCCTGGGGGGATAGGAACACTTGAGGAGCTTTTTGAGATCATGACCCTCAATCAACTTGCCTATATCCAAAAGCCTTTGGCGCTCTATAACGTGGAGGGGTATTACGATAAATTGATCGAGTTTCTGAATTTTTCCGCACAAGAGGGGTTCCTCAAACAAGCCCAAATGGACCTGTTGATCATCAGTGATAATCCTGCCGAGATGTTGGACAAAATGGCTGCCTATCAGCCCAAATTGGTGCCCAAATGGGGTAAATAGAAATCACGGATCCATGCTCCCTAACCTGGCGGCTATGGGTCACCAGAAGGTTCACCATAGCAAGACTATGCCTCAACCTCCAAACAGCCTGATTTTCTTGTAGTTTCAGCTCTCATAACGATTCCTAATGCATAAAGCGGGCAATGCCATTTAGTTAGTGTGTATCTGGAAAATACAGGTTCTATTTTTTTTCCTTGGGCAGTTATTTTTCTAGCTAAATTCCTAGGTGGTTTTCATCCCTTTACCTTTGTTACTTTTTTGCTTCAGATCAAAAAAGTAACCCAAAAACCCCGCCGCTACGCCACGGCGCACAGGTGTGCAGCTATTGGGCTAAAATTAAAGCCTACCCCCATGCAGGCAAACTCCTCCTTTTCTAGCGGCCAACATTCTTTTTGGTCAGCCTTTCGTCAAACAAGCCTGCCTTTTTGCCCGCCCGCTTTTTAATTTCTTAACGTCCAATACCTGCAAGGCGAATTCAGCTAATAAGTCCCAAAAATGTACCGCTTTTAGGCCGCAGCCATCGGGTGGAAATTAAAATGGGTGACGGATCCACGTCGCAGGGGAAATCTATGTTCCATTTTAAAGGGCAGACCACCGGCCTAGATTTTTTTCTTTCTTTTTTCATCAATGGCCTGCCCCGAAGGCGTTCGGGGGAAAAAAGGAAAAGGATAAAATCCACCAAAATGGCCAAAGCCATACAGTTAAAGTCAAATAGAAAAGAAACTCCTAGCAGGTGAAAACAGGGAAATGGCCTTAACTAAACGGCATTGAAAGCGGGTTTAAAAGCGATTTCCCTGGCCTCCTGCAACCGTTTGATTGGGTTTTAGCAGGGAAATGCGGCTAAAACCGAAAACGTTGGATGGGCAATTTACCACTGGCTTCACCCATGGCTATGAACATGTCGCTCCTCTGGGGCTAGCTTTCGAGTGTAATCTTTCAATGCAGGCCCAACATGCATTTGGTGCCTTTAGGACGTTGCGGCATTTTTATGTATCGGTGGTTTTTCCATATAAGTAAACTGGCAGCCCCCAACTTTTCCGCTTGATCCGTTAAAAAAAGCCAGGGAGCTAAACGTGTAGCAGCCCTGGCTGTTGCGGTTGATTTGATTTTGAATAATATAGTGCATGATGTGTGCCAATCTTTTATAGCTATTTAAAGCAGTAGCCTTGGCGATTTTTTGGGTATTTTCATGGAATGTTTCCTAAGGTTGAACAGCCCGCCCAAAAGGACAGGCTGTTACAAACACACTTACAATTAACCATAACAACCCAAAAAGGGTTCTCTTTAACTCAGTTTATGCATAGGGAACCATTACAGATTGGTAATGCATATTCCGGTTTTTATTAACCTGAGCTCGACTTAATTTTAGTATAAAAAGCGTCATACGAATCCTTTTTAGGAAGATGTGGGTTGGAAAAGGGTGTGGCAATCCCGAAATACTGAGACTGCCACAGCTTCCACCCGCTCAGGCCTACCTCTAAGCCTCGCAGTGACGGTTTTATAATCTAACTGAGGTTATTAGCTTTTGTATCATTCAGTATATAATATTTCGCTTTTCTTCGAAATACCATTTTCATCAAATGCCTCTACTTGGTAATAGTAGCTTTGATCGGTATTGAGCGCGCGCAGTTCGTATTCACTTTGGTCGTACATCAGTGCGGAGAGGTTGAGTTTTTCCTTACTGATTCCCCAATAGATCACATAGCCCGTGGCTCCGTCCACCGGATCCCAGCTGAGGAGGGTATTCCGTCGGTCGCTTTGCCGCTTCACGGCAAAATTTGAAGGAGTTTCAGGAAGGGCTTCTTGTCCGTTGCCAAATACCCTCAGCTCAGAAATGGCCAAAAACTTATTGGTGCAATAAACGTGCTCATAGCGAACATATCGTGCTTCCACCGCTTTGTCCAATTCGATATAGCCATGAGGCATGTCGCGTTGGTTATTGGAGTAGTCCGCGACGATTTCCCAATTGGCACCGTCCAGGGAGGTTTTGATCACAAACTGTTGCCGAAGGGTGTCAGGACGTCCGAAAATCTCACTGTTAAAATCCTGGAAGTTGATCTGCACTGCTTTTACATCCATTGGTTTTTCCAAATCCACCTCCACATAGATGGAATCGTTATTGGCCTCAGATACCCAGTAGGACCGTATTTCTTCGTCATTGATCTGGCTAATGTCAAATTCCCTGATCTGTTCTTGCATATAGCCTCCTTCACTTTCGTCCACCACATTGATATCCATATTGACTTCAGCGGAATTGGTTTTTACGGGTTTGTTAAAAGATAGCAGCATCCAGCCTGTAAAGCGGTGCTTGTGCTCCTCCACATCGGTGTCCGGGAGATAATGTGGATAATCCCCGTATGCCGTGTTCACAAACATCTGTCCATCTTCCTCAAATCCTGCTGGATACATCCCGATCCTGCGTTCAAATTTAAAGTTCACCGAAATGGCCATCGTTGCAAAATGCCAATGGTTACCGTTATTATCTTCCACCGTGCTGCCATGGCCGGAGCCTTTAAGAAATCCGCCAGGTTTATAGGAAATAGGATTGTAGGGTGCATACGTGAAAGGTCCAAGGGGACTATCACTGGTATAAACCCCATCTGCATAGACATTCCATTGTGTACCGGGAGCACCGTACTCCAGGTAGTAGGTGTTATTGTGCTTCACCATCCAAGGCCCTTCGATAAAGGGCTTTAGGTCACTTTTATGATCTTGGCCGAATCGCTCCCAGCCGTGTTTGTCTGGTTCAAGATTAAAGAGGTCCACCTGCTCGCCCATTGGGATGAAATAATTCTCAGCATCCAGTTCTATGCCATGAATGGGCCATTTATTGGAGGATTCTTCGTAGAGATAGACTTTGCCGTCATCATCTACAAAGAGATTGGGATCCTGCACACCACCAGGTACATTGATCACTGCAAAATTCGTTTTCCAATCACCTAAATCAGGATTATCCGTTTCGATCACCGCTCCGCGTCCGGATGGATCTCCCAACAGGATGATCTTTCCGTCTTTCACCGCCGCTGCGGGAGCATTTGAACCATTGAAGTACCAGCTTTGGGGGCGGATAAATTCCCAGTTGCTCATGTCGTCCGATACCCAATAGCCATGCGAACGGGTGACAAAGAGGTAGTATTTGCCCTTAAAATTCACAATGGCCGGATCGGCACCGGAGCGATAGGATACATTGTTCCTTGCCCGGTAATGGGACATATAGGTGTAGTCGATATCTATGGGGTTGCAGTACGTCTTAAACCTACGCTCGGAGACTGCTGGGGCAGAAGGTCTGTTATCCTCCTTTTTGGTCTCAGGAGAACAGGCGGCCAACATCCCAATCGATAATAAAGAAAGTACTATTCTTTTCATTTGGTAAGGGTTGGTTTTACTTTTTGGGCTTACAATGTGAATAAATCAGGCTCAGGGAACCATCCATTGAAATTCATGATCAAGGTAGGGCAATCACCTGACTGTAGGTGGATTTTCAATAGTTTATTGAGAATATCATCGGTTTATTTTAGAAGGTTTTAAGCTTAAAAATCCCGTTTTAATTACATGAGAAAATTAACGCACATCGCTATTTTACGAGCTTTAGACCTTGAGGGTCACCATTGAATACTAATGCTGTGGATAATATATAAGGAGCTCTATGTATAATCTGGACTAAAGGTGGTTTGGTTAAAAGGAGAGTCTCCTTATGTGTTAATAAAATAGGGACCACTCTATCGTCAAGGCACTGATATTTGTAAAAAACTAGTCCATTTGTGGATAGCACAGACACCAATAAGAATATAAATTTTCAGGAACTTGCGGAAGTTAGCCTTTCGGCTATGCACTGATTCAGCTTGTAGTTTCCATTTGATGGTTATGGCCTAGAATGCATTGGCTCTGGCTAATGAAGCTATAAGTGGACGCCCTTCTTATAAGGTTTAACGGCCATTTATCATCCAAAGCTAAGATTTCGCAAAAATCAGAACGATTTCTAGGCATTTTCCGTTAATTTTGCAGCAATTTAGATTCAATCTAATTCAATTAATGACAAATATCGATTTGATATCCAAGGATTCGGCTTTTGTAAGCGATGCTGAACGTGAGGGTTTCGTGCCTTTAGCTTTCAGGAGGTTTAAGGAATGCGTTTTCTTGGAATTCATCTCGTTGAAGGATACACCTAATGCTATAACGCACCAGATATGAGGACGGCAGATACCATACAACAAGGAGAAGTGGCTATTATTGATAAAATTTTGCCCAGCGAATTGACCCTAAACCTAATGGAGATGGGGTTTTTGCCCGGTAAACGGATATCCTTGTTGCAGCGGGCACCGCTGAAAGACCCGATGGCCTTTAGGCTGGGGAATACCGTCATTGCGCTCCGTAAAACTGAAGCCCAACTCATTGAAGTGATCCTAGAAAACTAATTGCTGTATGCCAGAAGTACTCACCCCTGAGAAGTTATCGACCTTTACTGTTGCCCTCATTGGAAATCCGAATGTGGGAAAAACAACGATATTTAACCGTCTGACCGGATTACGCCAAAAGGTAGGGAATTATCCTGGTGTGACGGTGGATAAGCGCTATGCCTCCCTGAAAATAGGCAACCAAAGTGCTACCATCATTGATCTACCTGGTACGTACAGCATTTACCCCAACTCCGAAGACGAAGTGATCGTCCACCGCGTGCTCAATGGACTGGACAAGACCTCCAAGCCCGATTTTGTGTTGGCAGTAGTGGACATGTCCAGCATGGAGCGAGGCCTGTTTTTGGTCACGCAGATCATGGACTTGGGGCTACCCATGGCGGTAGTGCTCAACATGTCCGATACAGCAGAAGAGCAAGGGATCAAAGTCAAGACCCACCAACTATACAAGGCACTCGGCGTACCGGTCATCCAAACCAATGCCCGCAGCAACAAAGGCATCAGCGGCATTACTGACCTGATCGGCGACCAGATGTTTGAACAGCCAGCATCGTTTTTGGAAAGCGACCGACTTTTGCCTGAGCAACTGTCCACTGCTATCCAAGAGCGTTTTTCACTGACCAATTCTTACCAAGCCTATCAGCTGATCCGTTTTCATGACAAAGAACCTATTCTAAGCCACGAAGAAAGTGAATGGCTAAGACAAGAAATAAAGGGGGCAGATTTTGACATCAAGTCCAAGCAGCTCCAAGAGACCCAAGACCGCTACGCTGCCATTCAGCAGGTGTTGGAAACAGTGGTCGAGAAGACGGATATGAAGAAAAAGCGGTTAACCGACAAGCTGGATCGGATTTTTTTACATAAGGTAGGCGGCTATGCCATATTCTTGGGCATTTTATTAATGATTTTCCAAGCAGTTTTTGCTTGGTCAGCAATGCCTATGGACCTGATTGATGGTTTTTTTGCCAGCTTGAGTGCATCCGTGGCAGGACTATTACCGGAAGGAGTCCTTACTGACCTGATTACAGAGGGGATTATTCCGGGGATCGGTGGTGTGGTGATTTTCATTCCGCAGATTGCACTGTTGTTTGCTTTTTTAGGGATTTTGGAAGATACCGGATACATGTCACGCGTGGTCTTCTTGATGGACAGGGTCATGCGTCCTTTTGGATTGAATGGCAAGAGTGTAGTGCCGTTGATTTCAGGAATTGCCTGTGCCATTCCGGGGATAATGGCCACTCGTAATATTGGTAATTGGAAGGATCGTTTGATCACTATTATGGTTACGCCTTTGATGAGCTGCTCGGCCAGGCTTCCCGTTTATGTGATCCTTATTGGCATTGCTGTTCCGGCTACGAATATTGGTCCGTTTAACCTGCAGGCGCTGGTCATGCTGGGCATGTACCTCTTGGGCGTAATAGCTGTATTGGTGACCGCCTGGGTATTGAAGCTTGTCCTGAATTTTAAAGAAAGAAGTTACCTGATGGTAGAGATGCCATTGTTTAGAGTGCCGCGATGGAAAGACGTCCTGATCACGATGTATTCCAAGTCAAAAACCTTTGTGTTTGAAGCTGGAAAAGTGATCTTGGCCATTTCGATCGTGCTTTGGGTGCTGGCGAGCTACGGGCCCTCCGGTGCGAGGGAAGAAGCTATTGCTGCGGTAGAAGTTCCGGCTGACGGTGCTTCTGAAGAAGTGATGCTAGATTATCAGCATAACCTTGAATCAGCAGAACTGGAATCTTCGTATATAGGAATAGCCGGACAGTTTATAGAGCCGGCCATTAGGCCTTTGGGTTATGATTGGAAAATCGGCATTGCGCTGATTACTTCTTTTGCAGCCCGTGAGGTTTTTGTCTCCACAATGGCCACGCTCTACAGCGTGGGCAGTGAAGTGGAGGATGAGCTGACCATTCAGGAAAAACTGAAAAGCGAGGTGAATCCTAATACTGGTGAAGCGGTATTTAACCTGGCCACTGCGATTTCACTGATGGTCTTCTATGCTTTTGCGATGCAGTGCATGAGCACTTTAGCGGTAGTTTACCGTGAGACCAAAGGATGGAAGTGGCCCCTGATTCAAACCATCTATATGACGGTCTTGGCTTATGTATCAGCCTTCATCGCCTATCAGCTGTTTTCGTAATTAATACAAAAACGCAAGAACTTAGAATTTATGTGGCAAGAACTAATTGTATGGACGTTGTTTGTGGGGATTATTGGCTGGAAAGTGTACCAATATTTCAAGCCCAAGAAATCAAGTGGGCTGGACTGTGGCTGTGGTAAGTGTGATATGGCCAAGAAAGGGGATTTGAATTGATTGGAAAATTAGAAGATTGAAATATTGTAATAATTAATCCAACGCTTTTTCATTACTTATTGCCGGCAGGTACTTCGGCTTCCCCCATCTTCACCGTAGCACCAGCCAGGGAAACCACCGCAGTGATCAAAAAGAAAAGTAGGCTAAAGGCTACAGCAATATTCTTATCGATGCCCATGTATTCATGGCTAAAGATAAACACCAATTCACGCGCGCCCACACCGCCGATGGTAAGTGGCAATACCGCCACGATCGAAGACAATAGAAAAACGAATTGGTAGGCGAGGAGTTGTTCATGTATTCCCAGGGCAAGAAGGATAAAATAGGCACAAATAAGCTGGGCAGACTGTACCAAAAGTGAATAGCCACTGGTAATAGCCGTAGCACGCCGAAAGGTAGGAAACCACCACCTCACCACGCCGACAAAAACCAAAGGTACGATGGCCAGACCAATTGCCGCTACGATATCCAAGTTAATCCCCCATGGAGCTTTCCACTCGACCTCTACAGAAAACCAAATGACCAGCAGTAGCCATACCAAGGCGACAAGCCCGCTCACACGGTCAAGCAATACAGCTGCGAGGAGTTTTTTCACCTTGGTGTCAAAGCGTTTACGAAGCCAATAGACCTTGTAACCGTCGCCGCCTATTCCTCCGGGAAGGAAGAGATTATAGAACATCCCAATCCAGTACAGCTTAAGGTTTTGGCGCTCACTGAGGCGTGCTGCCAGGATACGGAAAAGGCAATTGAGCCGGAGGGAAGAGAGGGCTTTGGAGAGCACAAAACACAGTGCTGCGATGACGAGGTATCCGAAATTGGCCTTCTTGATTACCTGCCAGGTCGCTTCCAGGTCAATTTTTCGAAACACCAAGTAAATGGCCACTCCTGTGAGCAGCAGCTTCAGGAGCAGCTTTAGCGTTTTCTTACTCACCTTCGAAAACTTCTTTGATGGTATAGGTCTTCTTATCTTGTGACTCAAAGTACGTCCTGACGATGATCTCCGCCACGATACCTGTCGTGATCAGCTGCAGTCCCCCCAAAATCAAGATCAGTCCAACCAGCAGAATAGGCCTGCCCCATATGTCTTCACCAAGGATTTTGAGTACTAAAAGGTAAAAATTGATCAGGGCACCTGAAATCAACGCCAAAAGCCCCAGTCCACCGAAAATATGGATGGGCCGCTGGAGGTACTTTTGGAAAAAAAGCATCAGGATAAGGTCAGCCAAAACCTTAAAGGTCCTGTTCAAGCCATACTTGGAAGTACCATGGATCCGTGGGTGATGCTTGACATTCACTTCTGTCATCCGGGCACCTTCCTGCTTGGCAAGTACTGGGATAAATCGGTGCAATTCCCCATAAAGCCCCATGTTCTGGGCGATATTTGCCTTATATACCCGCAAACTACAGCCATAATCCTTTAGATAGACTTTAGTGGTATTTCGAATCATCCAATTGGCAAACTTGCTGGGTAATTTTCTCAAGACAAAACCATCCTGTCGATTGGCGCGCACACCGGCCACGACATCCCAATCCTCATCGATGGCTTTCTGGAGCATCATCGGAATGTCGGAAGGGTCATTTTGCAAGTCCCCGTCCATCGTGACGATGTACTCTCCGGTGGCCTTGTCAATACCAGCTGCCAAGGCAGTGGTCTGTCCATAGTTTTTGTTAAAAATAAGCACTTTGGTATTTCCGTTGGCGTGTTGTTTGGCCATGGCCACCGTCTTGTCGGTAGAGCCATCATCGACCAAAATGAGTTCGTAGGAAATCCCTTCTAAGGCTTCAAAAACAGCAGCTAGGAGTGGTTTAATATTTTCTTCCTCATTATAAACCGTGACAACGAGAGAAAGCTGTAACTTGGACATACCGTATAAAATTTGGTCAAAATTACAGCTTTTTTGAACGGGCACCAAGTCCGATTATCAAAACCTAACTTTTTGATAATGCTTTCTTGACATCAGGGAGAACGAAAGCACGTAATTTTGACCTATGGAAAATATCCTGGATAAAAAGGGAGTCGTAGGAGGAGTGTTGCTACTCATTGCGTTTTTTCTGCATTTTTCTAATATCAATGGGCTAAGTGTCTATGCCTTGGATGAGGCCAAAAATGCAACTGCCGCAATCGAAATGCTCCAGCGGGGAGAATGGATCGTGCCGACCTTTAACGGTGAATACCGCTTTGACAAACCCCCTTTGCACTATTATTTTTTTATGCTTTCCTACCAGCTTTTTGGAATCAATGAATTTGCTGCAAGGTTCTTTCCTGCTTTGTTTGGCTTTTTGACCGTGTATTTTACCTATCGGTTTGCCAGAAAGAACCTTGGATACCGGGCTGGAATCCTGACGCTGTTGGTGCTTGCCTCCAGTCTTCATTGGTACATCCAGTTTCACATGGCCGTGCCGGATCCATTCTTGATATTTTTTATGAGTATGGGGCTGATGGCATTTTATGAATGGTCGCTTTCTGGTTTTCGATCTACCATGCTGATGCTGGTCACTTATGGATCATTAGGGCTGGCGGTATTATCCAAAGGTCCGGTAGGTGTGGTGTTGCCTGTCATTGCGCTGTTGGTGTATGGGCTGGCGATGCAGCTGCTGAACGGCAAGAGACTGCGCCGGATTTTCCATCCCATGGGCTTGGCTGTATTTTTTCTGATCGCCCTGCCTTGGTATGTTCTGGTAGCCACCAAAACAGACGGGGTGTGGATAGAAGAGTTTATCTTTAAGCATAACCTCAACCGGTTTTCGGCTCCTATGGAAGGACATGGCGGAGGGTTTTGGATGACTTGGATTTTTATACTCGCGGGCATGCTCCCCTTTACTTTTTTCTTGTTTCAGGGGGTGTTTCACACCCTGAAATATCGAACCAATCGCGTCACAACTTTCGCTTTGATCTGCGCAGCGGTGATCATCTTCTTTTTCATGCTATCAGGCACAAAGCTTCCTAACTATACTGTGCCAGCTTATCCATTTTTGGCCATCATCATTGGGAATTATTTGGCTGCGCTGACCAAAGGCAGGAAAAGGAAAAGCCTGCTGCTTCCCGGAATCGGGTACGGGGTGGTGCTGGTATTATTGCCATTTGGGGTGTACTATGGGTTGTCAGCAGACCCGACATTGCAGGTGCCCAAAAGTCTCCTTTGGTGGTTTATGGTGCCTGTTTTAGCCCTTTTTCCAATGGTAAGGACATTTTTTAAAAGACAAACTGAGCAGTTTCTTGTTTGGTTTGGGGGGGGATTCATGTTGGTGGCACTGGTTTTCTTTTGGTTTGCATTTCCGCTCATTGATCAGCAAAACCCTGTTTTACAAGCCAAGACTTCACAGCTTGCTTCAGCGGATTTATATTACTTTAAAATCTACAATCCAGCATTTTCATTTTACCTGCAACAACCCTTGAAAGATATCCAGAAAGTGGCGGTTCCCCATCAGGTAAGGGGCTATCTGATTACCAGAAAGCAACACCTGGAGGAATTGGACGAAATGGGGCTGCATTATCAAAAGGTTTATGAAGGAAAAGATCTTTTTGAATCACCTTTTACGGTGGTTCTTCGGCTTCTTCCCCATGAGCAAGCGATGAAGTAAGTTTTTATGCCATTTATCCACATAAGTATTTTTTATTTTATACAGATGCCCTAAATTTTGGGATGGATGCACAAAAATATGCCCTTGTTCTGATTTTATCCTTCTTCAGTTTACTCTTACATAGCTGTGAAAATGCTGCCACCAGCGTAGAAGGTCCCAATATAATTTTAATTTACGCTGACGATCTGGGCAAGGGGATGCTCAGCCATGAAGGTCAAAAGCACCTCACCACGCCAAACATCGATCGCTTGGCTGCAGAAGGAATGCGGTTTACCCATGCGACAGGGAGCATGTTGTGTGCCCCAGCCCGGGCGTCCTTGATCACGGGCCTGCACGATTGCCATGCACCTGGATTTCCGATTACCAATGGACAAATGTACAAGCATATCGGGGATAGTGCCCATACCCTCCAGCAAGTAGAAGAGATGATCAATACCGTGCTAGATCCTATTCCGGATGCTCAGGTGTTTTTGGGACAAGTGGCACAGGAAGCAGGATACGTCACAGGGCAATTTGGTAAATTGGAGTGGGGATTTTCAGCATCTGACTATCAAATGAAGCGTCATGGATGGAACCAGTATTTTGGTTATCTCGACCATAATCGGGCGCACGGTTTTTATCCACCATATCTTTTCGAGAATGGCCAGCTAGTGAACATTCCGGGAAATACGCGTGAAGATTGCGGGAAGACCATCGAGCGTGAGACGCAAAAAGCCTTTGAAGACCGATGGGATATGACGGGCAAAGCCGTTTATTCACAGGATTTGTTTATGGATATGGTGCTCACGTTTATCCGGGACCATAAAAATCAGCCTTTCTTTCTCTATTTTCCTACCCAGCTACCCCATGGACCAGTGGCCGTTCCGTCCGTTCATCCTGAAGTAGCCGCATCCACAGCACTCACCCAAATAGAAAAAGAATATGCTTCTATGGTGAAAATGCTGGACGATAATATTGGCCAAATTTTGGAGGAACTGGACCGGCTGCAGATCGCCGAAAACACGTTGGTCATCTTCACTGCGGATAATGGCCATGAAATTTATTATACCCAAGAGGGCAGGGTCCTGAAACCTTACACCAATATGCAAACGGGTGAGCGATTTGACAATTTGGAAGACAAATATTACAGTGATCTTGCAGGAGATATCTTTAATGGAAATAATGGCCGTGCGGGCATGAAGCGGAGTAATCTACAAGGTGGCCTCGAAGTACCCCTTGTGGTGAGATGGCCCGGCAAAATTACAGCGGGCAGCACTTCTGACCTTTTGGTGACCAATTACGACTGGCTGCCAACTGTAGCGGAGATCGTAGGCTTTCAGGGGGATTTGGCTACTGACGGGGTCAGCTTCTTACCTGAAATGATTGATAAAGGACAAACCCAAGAGCACGATTTTATTGTTCATTCCTCATTTGAAGGGCCTACTTTGATTGCCAAAGATGGCTGGAAATTGCGGTATTTTATCCAAAAAGATGTCTTCGAGCTGTATTACCTTCCTGATGACTATAGAGAAGCAGAAGATCTTTCGGCCAAGTATCCGCAAAAACGTAAAGAGATGAAGGCATTGTTACTTGAATCCTGCGATGGAAATTTTGAAAATGGATGGTACAGGCCTGCTGTCAATCAGTTGGACGTGGCCTCTAAGTGGAGGAGTATGCATTAGCCAGGGACTGATAACAGCTATCCTGTACCAAGAATGTTCATGCTTCGAAATTGTAAATATGATTCTCCTGAGCGAACGAACGATTGCAAACATTTTTTCTTTCTTCGATAATCCTTCTACCTTTGCAGCAAGAATAGATCGAGTTAGGGGTGCCCAAAATTTACGGGCTGAGATCATACCCATATTACCTGATCCGGGTAGTGCCGGCGAAGGGAAATGCGATTTCCATAACACATGGAACTTTGGGTAAACAATGAATGGAGCTGTCACCCCTGGATTGCTCCGATGTTTAACCAGCTTAATTAATTTTCAATATGAAACGTTTATTGCTGACTGCAGCATTGCTGCTGACAGGGATGTGTGCCATGGCACAACATCACATCACCGGTACTGTAAAGGATGCCGAAACCGGTGAAGCACTTATCGGTGCCAATGTAATCTTAGAGGGCACTGGTCGGGGAAGTACCGCGGACATGGATGGTGCTTTCATGATCAAAAATGTCCCTAGCGGGCAATACCAGCTTAAGGTGTCTTTTGTTGGATATGAGGCAAGTATTCAGCCTGTAGATGCTCCAAGCACAAAATTAGAGGTCCTGTTGGAGCGTAATTCTCTGCTGACAGAAGAATTTATCGTTTCTGCTACCAGGGCTTCTGAAACCACGCCCACGACCTTCTCTACCGTAAGCAAGGAGGACCTTGCCAAAAACAACCTCGGTCAGGACATGCCCATGTTGCTGAATTACACGCCATCTGTGGTGACCAATTCAGATGCCGGAGCAGGTATCGGCTACACAGGCCTGCGGATCAGGGGATCCGACCAGACAAGGATCAATGTTACGGTAAATGGAATCCCGATGAATGATGCCGAATCCCATGGCGTTTTCTGGGTAAATATGCCTGATTTTGCCAGCTCAGTGGACAATATCCAGATCCAACGTGGTGTGGGCACGTCCACCAATGGTGCGGCTACTTTTGGCGCCAGCATGAACATCCAGACGGATACCAAAAAGGAAGAAGCGTATGGTGAGGTGGCTTCCTCGTTTGGGTCTTTTAATTCCCAAAAATATACCGTCCAAGTTGGTTCAGGACTTCTGAATGATCGCTGGGCTGTGGATGCCCGCCTTTCCCAGATCAAATCTGACGGCTATGTGGACAGGGCTACATCTGACCTGAAATCCTATTTCCTATCTGGCGGCTATTACGGTGATGACCACGTCTTCAAAGTCAATGTCTTCTCTGGCAAAGAAAAAACCTATCAGGCATGGTATGGACTTCCAGAAGATAAATTGGAGACCGACAGGACATTTAATTATTACACCTATGACAATGAGACCGATAATTACCAGCAAGACCATTACCAATTTATCTATACTGGGAAATACGGCCAAAACTGGAAGACTCATGCAGCCTTGCATTATACGTATGGCCGAGGATATTATGAACAATACCGCGCGGAGGACGACTTTGCAAGTTATGGCCTGGATCCAGTGGTGATCGGTGATGAAACGATCGAGCGTACGGACATTATCCGAAGGAGATGGCTGGACAATGACTTCTTTGGAGGGGTATTTTCCGTAAATTATGTCTCCGATGACGGTCGCTGGGACCTTATCCTTGGTGGTGGTGCCAACCGCTATGATGGTGATCACTTTGGCGAGATCATCTGGGCACGGGTCGCTGGGGATACCGATATCCGAGATCGTTATTATGATAATAATGCTGTAAAAGATGATCGTAATATCTATGCAAAGGGCACTTACGAAGTCGCAGACCGGTTATACTTATTTGGTGACCTGCAGTTTAGGCAGATTGATTACCGCTTTGAGGGCGTCAATGACGACCAGCGAGTGGTAGACGGAGCGCAGCATTACAATTTCTTCAATCCAAAATTCGGCATCAGCTATGAAAGTGGAAAAGGTGAAACCTGGTATGCCTCCTATGCAGTGGCCAATCGGGAACCTGTCAGAAGTGATTTTACAGACAATCCGATTACTGAAATCCCACGCCCTGAGCGGCTTCATAACGTAGAAGCAGGAATCCGCGCACAAAAAGGCAACTTTAGCTACAATGCCAATTTCTACTACATGGGCTATAAGGACCAACTGATCCTGACCGGACAGATCAATGATGTCGGTGCTTACATTCGGGAAAATGTGGATAATTCCTACCGCGCAGGGATCGAACTGGATGGAGCCGTGAAGCTATCCCCCAAGTGGACCCTTGGCGGAAACATTGCCTTTAGCAGCAATAAGATCGATGCCTTTACAGAATATGTGGATGACTATTCCAGCGAGGTATTCCAACAGGAGGAATTTACCTATGAAAATACAGATATCGCCTTTTCACCCAATATCGTAGGGTCAGCCATGGTGGATTTTCAGCCGATCAAGGACATGGAGGTTAGCTGGATGGCCAAATTCGTGGATGACCAGTACTTGGACAACACCCAGAATGATGGACGGAAGTTGGATGCCTTCTTTACCAATGACATCCGTTTTGCCTATACACTTCGTCCAAGGTTTTTAAAGGCCCTGGAGTTTAATGTGAAAGTGAACAATGTATTTGATGTCATGTACGAGCCAAATGGATATACCTTTAGCTATTTTGTTCAGGGAGAAGCAAATAGGGAGGTGGTGACCGAAAATTATTATTACCCTATGGCCGGAACCAATTTTATGGCAGGGGTAAATGTAAAATTTTAACCCGTTTTATCAATGTCGTTTAGTTAAGGGGATTTCCCAATACGAATCGTTCATTAAGAAAATTATGGTTTTAATTCTTGGCCTATTTAAACCTGTATAAAATGGATCCGCCTTGCAGCTATTGGGCGTTAAGAAATTAAAAAGCGGGCGGGCAAGAAGGCAGGCTTGTTTGACGAAATACTCGCCAAAAAGAATGTTGGCTGCTAGAAAAGGTTTACCTGGCTTTAGACAGGAGGAGTTTGCCTGCATGAGGGAAGGTTTTAATTTTAGGCCAATAGCTGCACACCTGTGCGCCGTGGCGTAGCGGCGGTTTTTTTTGGTTACTTTGTGTGTCCTGAAGTTCGGGAAACCGGACATGCTATCCAACTGATGTCGAATAGGGCGTTACAACCCTTGGCACGACGGCTGGGACTGGATCAGGCAGACCAGTCAAATTCCCCTGATGGTGCTGCGCTTTCAAGGCTGTGGTACTGAGCGATCAGAAGGAATACGTTTCGAAAAGCTGAACGAAAGTGAACCGTTCGATGAAGTGTCGTGAAAAATACTTCCTGTCAAAACCGGGGGCTAGAGTAACTTCCGGGACAAAATAGGCAGCGCAGACTGAGAGTTGGCCTATTGGCAGGCGGCATTAAGGCTGCAGGAGTTCGAAACAGGCGGTTGGATGGAACAGGAGAACCATCCCCTTTGATAGGGATGGGGCGGATCAGTCCGTAGTAGTGTTGAAAGCTCTGGAAACGGAGAAAGAGCGAAGGGACTGAGGCAATCGGTTTTGAATGGTTCCACAACCTAAAAATTAGGGAAGATGGAGTTGTTTGAAACAAAATCTGGAACATCAGATTTGATTGCCAAGAGCCGTATGACGGGAGACTGTCACGTACGGTTCTGAGAGAGGCTTGGGCATAGTGCCCAGGCCTACTCGACTTTGACCTGAAGCAAAAAAGTGACAAAGGTAAAGAGGTGAAGACCATCTTGGAATTTAGCAGAAAAACAATAGAACCAATATTTCCAAATTCACACTAACTAAACGACATTGCCCATTTTATGCATGAGGAATCGCCATACCTGTGCTCTAAGGCTTCGCTGGTCTAATTGTATATTCTGGGGCATAGCCCATATCGATGGCACGTAGGTGAATGTTGATTAGAAGAGATAAACACTAATAATATCTGTGAATGTCATCTAATCTTAGTTCTCTGCGTGCCATTGGTTTATCGGAAAATGAGTGCATTTTTATACTCACTTCCAAGATGAACTGTTGATCCTCGAAAAGGCAACGTGCAGTGCATTGTGATGGATACAGGCAACATGCTGATTGTTGTGCGATGTCGTTTCTCTTTTGCTAAGTACACTTTACGCTCCGGCACAATGGCTGGCAAGCAAGATCACCATTCCAAAAAATCCCTTACCATTTGCATTGTAGTCGCCTCTTGTTCAAACATCCCCATATGACCAGCATCGGGAAGTTCATGGTAGATATCCACATACACCTGATGTTTTCTGCTGTCGTCTATTTTTACTGCGCCGTCAAGAACTCCGGCAATCATTAGCTTTTTGCCACTAAAATCACGGAGCACATCCATCCTGTCTTTCCTGTCCCGCATAGCTTTGGTAAAGGACACCAATCCTTCATAGGTGGTTTTGCGGGCGATTTGAACGACTTTCTGGATGGTAGCTTTCATGGATTCACGGTGCGCTTGTGTAAACAGTGGAGGGACAAAGGAGTCCACGAAAACGTTGACACCATGTTTTTTTACGAAAGTAAGGGTGCGGTTTCGGACACCGATTTTTTCCTCATCATCTGCAAAGGCCGTGGAGTGAAAAAGCCCCAATCCTCCAAGTTCATCGCCCATTAATTCCGCCAAGGCCAAGGCTGCATAGCCGCCAAGGGAATGTCCTATAACCACTGGTTTTTCCAATGCCAGGTCATGGATCCAGTCTTGCAGCATTTCTGCCGCTTGCTCCAAGGAGATCGTTTCATCATACCAGCGGGAATCACCAAAACCGGGTAGATCAGGACATAATACCCGGTATTCACCGGAAAATGCCTCAATGAATTTTCCCCACATCTCCTTCGTCTCACAAAACCCATGGACAAAAATCACGGGCTTTCCATGTCCTTGGTCGGTATATTCGATAGTAGCGGTCATAAAAATGAAGTTAAGAATAAAGTGGGTAATTGCCAATGGAAAGGTGCAGTGCTACAGGCCCGGCGTAGATAACATGTCATAGGGCTGCTGATATCTGCTAAGCCCCCACCATTTTAGTCACATGAAAATGCTATCAATAATTCGCAGAAACGGCTGCCGCCATTTTTTTTACAGCTGCTACGATGCCATCTGGATCCATACCACATTCCTTGTGCAGTTCCAGCTGGGTGCCATGTTCGATTACCTCATCAGGGATTCCCAGTCGCTTGATTTGTGCTTGGTAATCATGGTCCATCATCCATTCCAGTATAGCACTTCCAAAGCCTCCCATCAGACAGCCGTCTTCGATGGTAACCACTTTCTTGAATTTGCCAAATACTTCATGAAGCAGTTCTTCATCCAAAGGCTTGACAAACCTCATGTCATAGTGAGCAGGATTGAGCCCTTCCTTGGTCAGTTTATCACATGCTTCCACTGCGTAATTTCCAATATGGCCTATAGAAAGGATGGCCACATCTTCACCTTCTTTGACGATTCGTCCCTGCCCGGTAGCCACCTCTCTCATCGGCTTCCTCCAGTCAGGCATGACCCCTTGGCCACGTGGGTAACGGATCGAATAGGGCCCTTCATAAACAGAGGCCGAATACATCATGTTTCTGAGTTCCTCTTCGTTCATAGGAGCTGCAACGACCAAGTTCGGAATACACCTGAAATAGGCCAAATCATAGGCGCCATGATGCGTAGGACCATCAGCACCGGCAAAACCTGCCCTGTCCAGGCAAAAAACAACTGGTAAGTTCTGCAAGCAGACATCATGCACCACTTGGTCATAGGCGCGCTGCATAAAGGTGCTGTAGATATTGCAGAAAGGTTTCATGCCCTGCGTCGCGAGACCTGCCGAGAAAGTCACGGCGTGTTGCTCGGCGATGCCCACATCAAAAGCCCTGTCTGGCATGGCTTTCATCATGATGTTCATGGATGACCCTGAAGGCATAGCAGGCGTGACACCCATGATGTTTTCGTTTTCTTCTGCCAGTTCTACGATGGTATGTCCAAAGACATCTTGGTATTTGGGTGGCTGTGGGGTATCATATACTTTCTTGGCAATCTCTCCGGTGATTTTATCGAATTTCCCTGGAGCATGCCATTTGGTTTGATCTTTTTCAGCCAAGTCATAGCCTTTACCTTTTACGGTGAGGCAATGCAAAATCTTGGGACCAGGAATTTTCTTGAGGTCATGCATCACTTCTACCAAGTGATTGACATCATGGCCATCCACTGGGCCAAAATAGCGCAGGTTAAGGGATTCGAACAAGTTACTTTGGTTCAAAAGGGCAGATTTAACAGCTCCCTCTACTTTGGATATGACCTCTTGGGCACTGGATCCGAATTTGCTGAACTTGCCCAATATCCGCCAGAGATCATCTTTGAACCTATTATAAGTTTGGGAGGTAGTGATGTCTGTCAGGTAATCCCGGAGGGCACCCACATTGGGGTCGATGGACATGCAATTGTCATTGAGAACAATGATCATATTGGTATCCGAGACGCCGGCATGGTTCATGGCTTCAAAAGCCATTCCACCGGTCATGGATCCATCGCCGATGACTGCTACATGCTGCTTGAGCCCATCGCCTTTGTATTTTGAGGCCATGGCCATTCCCAAGGCTGCAGAGATGGAGGTGCTTGAATGGCCCACTCCGAAAGCATCGTATTCGCTTTCCTTTCTCTTTGGAAAACCTGAAATTCCTTTGTAAAGCCTATTGGTATAGAATTTTTCCCTTCTTCCAGTCAGGATTTTGTGGCCATAGGCTTGGTGGCCCACATCCCATATGAGCTGATCTGAAGGGGTATTGAGCACGTAGTGCAAAGCTACCGTCAATTCCACGACGCCAAGACTTGCCCCAAAGTGACCTCCATACACAGAGACACTGTCAATGATGTATTGACGCAACTCTTCACAAATCTGGACAAGCTGATCTTTTCTAAACTGCTTGAGGTCAGCAGGAGAGTTGATCTGGGCAAGTAATTTTCCTGGTTCTATTAACATCGTGGCGTATATCGCTTCTATACAAATAACTATGACGGCAAATGAATGTTTCAATATAGCTAAAATTTAGCCAAACTTTTTATCTGCAAGTTTTCTTGCTGATTTTGAACCGTCTCATATTGAATTTTGTATTTATGTAATATCTTTGATATTCAATCTGATCGCAAAATTAAGAGAAATTTAATAGTATCCAGTGAGTTTCGAGATCAAATTACCGCTTTTTGAGGGGCCGTTCGATTTGCTTCTGTTCTTTATTGAGCGGGATGAGCTGGATATATATGATATTCCTATTTCCAAAATCACCCATGATTTCCTTGATTACCTCAAGCATCTGGAACAAATGGAAATCGAAGTGGCCAGTGAATTCATCCTTGTGGCGGCCACATTGATGAAGATCAAGTCCAAGCTGCTGATCCCCAGGCCAGAGCTGGATGAAAATGGAGAGGAGATTGACCCCAGAGAGGAGCTCATCAGACACCTGCTGGAGTACAAGAAGTACAAATCCGTCATCGGTGAGCTCACCGAGATGGAGGCTGCCCGAATGACCAAAGAAAAAAGGGGAAATATTGCTTCAGAACTCAAAGAGCTCAGCAAAGCAGAAGATGTCGAAAGTGAAATCCAGGATCTGGATCTGTACAAAATCCTCAAGGTTTTCCAGCGCGTAATGGCCCGGTATGCTGCCCGAACTGATGAAACCAAACACACTGTGGTGCAATATCCCTACACCATTGATCAGCAAAAAAACTTTGTGCTGGACAAGATCAGTTTTAAAAAGCGGATACCTTTCACGGAGTTTATTGAATATAAGCCCGACAAGATCTTTGTGATTTATACATTTTTGGCCATTTTGGAGCTTCTTCAACTTTCCTTGGTCACCATTAAGCTGGGAGAAGGCTTCAATAACTTTTGGGTAGAAAAATTAGAGGAAATCCCAGCAGCGTAAATTTTATGAAGTTAGACAACAAAGAGATTTTCAAGACGCTTAATCCGAACAAAGTCTGGATTCCTGTGCTGTTGGGACTGGGGATTGTCTTTGTGATGTTCTACTCTGATCCCTCCATCACACGAGAAAACCTTCGGGGTGTATTCGATGCTTCCTGGCCCTCTATTTTATTGGCCTTATTGGTGATCTTTATGCGTGATGCGGGGTATGTCTATCGGATCAGGGAGATTACCGATAAGCACCTCAGCTGGACAAGAGCCATTTATGTGATCATCCTTTGGGAGTTTGCTTCAGCAGTGACGCCTTCGATCGTGGGAGGGACCGCAGTGGCCGTGTTTATCCTTCATAAAGAAGGTATCAAGTTGGGAAAGGCCATTGCATTTGTAATGGTGACTGCGATATTAGACAATTTGTTTTTCGTCATCGGTGCCCCTCTAGTATTGTTTTTTGCCCAAGGAAGCATTTTCCCGGATAGTCACGTCTTGGAACTTAGATTGGGAAAAAGCCTGAATTATATCTTTTGGGTGAGCTATTCCTTATATGCGCTTTATTCGCTGATCATGGCGGCAGCGTTATTTTATCGACCGAGGGTCTTTAAATGGGTTTTATTGAAGATCTTTAGTATCCGTTGGATCCGTAAGTGGAAGTACAATGCCAGTGAGTATGGGGATCAAATCATCGAATCCAGTAAGGAACTGCAAGGAAAAAAAGCCAAATATTGGATTACCATAGCCATAGCGACGATTTTTATCTGGTCATCCCGATACCTGATGCTAAATGCCCTGATGACGGCTTATGTGGATCTTAGTTTTACAGAACATATTTTGGTCTTTGCGAGACAGATCATCATGTGGATCGTCATGATGATTTCTCCTACTCCGGGTAGTAGTGGTACGGCAGAGTTTTTCTTTGCCCAGTTCTTTTACGAATTCCTGACCAACTACACCTTCGTGGGAAGTATCCTGTGGAGAATGTTCTCTTATTATCCCTATTTGCTCTTGGGTGCGATCTTCCTTCCAAGGTGGATCCGACAGGTCTTTTTCAAGAAGAAAGAAGCGTAAGCTCCGGAAGGATATCAGGATTTTACCTGTGGGATAGAGGTGACTTGTGTTGTCGGTCCGCTGTCGATTGTCCACAGGAGTCAAGGAGCATCTGACTTTCCAGGATCATCACCCCTAACTCAACTTACACCGGAAAGGTTTGTCCGTAAGTTTATTGTAAAAAACATGCGTAGCAAGTAATTTAGTCATATGAACAGTGAGACAGGAAAATGGATTATAGGCATCGGCTTGGCCATAGTAGCAATTGGCCTGATCGTATATTCCGTAGGGGATAAATTGCACTGGCTTGGAAGATTGCCTGGTGATATTCACGTGGAAAGGGAAAATTTCAGCTTTTACTTTCCCATTACCACCATGATCTTGGCCAGCATTATCATCTCACTGATTCTTCGTCTCGTGCATTACTTGGGAAGATAATTTTAACCTGCATTCCAAGACATCGGCAAAAAGTGACGTAAAGCAGCTACCCTTGACTAAACGGCACCGATTTCGGGTTTAATTTCGGCTCTATATGGACTATAGTGGGTAAAGATATTAGTCCGGTCAAATTAATGTTGATTCATGTTCCTATTCAGTGGGCAATTTTCTATTCTGCCTTGAGGTATTTGACGTTAAGAAATCAAAGAAGTGGGCTGGAAAAGGGTGTGGCAATCCCGAAATACTGAGACTGCCACGGATTCCACCCCTCATATCTCCCTCTAAGCCTCGCAGTGACGATTTTATAATCGAACTGAGGTCCATAGTAAATCATATAGAACCTTAATTTCTAATTCCCTCTGAGAAAAAATTCTTCTTCCACATTTCTCTACAGACAAAATTGACACAATCTAAAATTTGGTAGATGTTTTTGGGCAGGAAGGGGCTCAGACTGATTTGGTAGTTGCCATGTCGATCCTTTTGGATGTCCATTTCATATTGGGTTTTTAGTTGTAGCAATTCTCTTGGAAAAAAAATCTGCACATGGGTGGAGGTGATTTCAGAATGAATGCCAAATCGCTTCTTCTTGTGGTGAAACCGATGCTGAACAGATTTTTCCTGAAACAATTTTTCGGATATGTGAAGGGCTGATTCTTGCCACAGCTTCGGGTTCAACTGATGGGTGACTTGGATATTTCCCTTTAGAAACTTATAACTTACATGATGGTCCAGCTCCAATTTTACGGGCAAGTTGTTTTTAATGGATAAAAACCTCCAAAGGTTATCGATTTTTTTTACGTCCATTTTCATGGTGTTTTGGGTTTATTCTACCAGCTGAAAGTAATCTTCAGCAGTTGTTGAAAAGGCCGCTTGTTCTTCTTCAGTTTCCAGAATAGGATGCCATTCATTGGCAATCTTTACTTGAAACTTGGTTTGTCCGTCTATCAATGGCCAGATTTTCTTGACAAAATGATGATGACTCCTTCGATCTCCTTGCTGAAAACCAAGGGTGTCTTGAACCTGCTTATCCTTAAGCCACCTCACGTACACTTGTGCTTCATTTTGAAGCCTTTGCGAAGGCTCAATAAAGATATAGGCTTTATTTCTTATACGGCTTATGATAAGAGAAAGGTTGAAAAATATCAAATTTTTGTCCTTGAAACGGCTCTTTAAACGATATATTTCCAGTTTTGCCTCCCTGTTTTTATCAATATCGTAATAGGCCTGTCTTACATTTTTAAAATACAGTAGGTTGGAATCTGTGACATGATCAGGGCCTTTGGAAGAGGAATTATCGGCTCGGTAGTCGTTAAAAAATGACAGGATCAACACAATTCCCACCGATACAAGACCGAAGATCTTCATGATCTTGATCAGTTCGGGTGTCAATATCGAATCGTTGGATGGCATAAGGTTTTTACGCATTAAATGTAACTAAGGTAAGCACGACTGCTTTGAAATCGTAATGTAAACCATAACTTTACAGACATGTTTGACCTGAAAAAAAATATTCGTTTTCGCATCGGATCAGAAGATTGGGAAATGCCTATGGGCGTGCTTTTACTCTTGTTGGGGATTACCCTTGTGATGGTAATAGGAGGGGCTTATTTGGGATATTATTTTGGGAAAGCCCATTGATAGAGACTGGTGCGTGACCATGGCAAGCAGGGGCTGGTCAATTTGTTTTTTCGAAGCTGCAAAACACAAAATCTTGAATTCCGCCTGCTGGTGTGGGGTGCTGTTCATAAAAACATTTCCCCTTTTGGAAACCTTTGTCAAAAATACCAGATAATTTTTCAACAGAATATTGCTTGATGGGGATACCGCTACACCTTTTGGGTCCTCGTTCAGAAAAAGTGCCAATGATCATTTTTCCATTTTTTGCCATGTGATTGTTTACTGATGCATGATAAGCGGCAATGTCCTCATCGCTGGTGAGGAAATGAAAGGTGGCCCTGTCGTGCCAAAGGTCATAGGTGTCATTGGCATGAAAGTCTGTGATATCCGTCACTACCCATTTTATTTTATCGGCCTTATGGCCTAGTCTTTTTTGGGCTCTTTTGATCGCACGGGATGAAATATCCAGCACGGTGATGTTCTGGAAGTCCCGCTGCAGTAGATGGTCCGCCAAGAGGCTATCCCCTCCACCGATATCGATTATCTTCGCCGATAATGGCAGCTGCATGTCATCGATAAATGCTAGGGAAGTCTTGGGCACGGGCTGGTACCAGCTTACGGTGTTCAGCGGTTTTGTTTCGTAAATATTTTCCCAATGGTTTTTTCGGTTTTTACTGTCCATGCCTGCTAAGATTGATTAGGACGGAGAAACCCGTCAAAATAGCCCCCATCCATCATCATATTTACAGGAAGGGTCAAAACCTTTTACCCAATCCACAAATAGTGATTTGAAATCGTTGATCGCATCCCTGAGCAGCTGTAGGTGTTCTTCAGCATGATTGTCCACCATGGCCACGGAGTAGGTCATCGAGTTGAGGTGTCTGGCGTGTACTTTCATAAAAACGGCATTTTCCATTTTCAGGATATAGTCGTCCACGCCCTCTGCGCCACCAAATTTGCCGCAGATCACCGTGGCATCTTCCAGCATGAAGGTACCGTACATCTCTTTGGCACTTTCGTCCAAAACCCCTACCAAGGCTTCAGTAAGGTGCAGAATGTCATTGGCTTTCTGCATTAACGGATGTTTGTTGATGCGGTCTTGTTCTTTTCTGAAATCCTCTTCATCTCCATCATCCCACTGATTGTCATCGTCATCAAAATCATTCCACATACACTTCAGATTTACTTTTTAAGCTAACAATAAAAAAGGACTGTACCAACAGGTGTGATACAGTCCCTAAATATAGTCTTTTTGCTAAACCTGCCTCAATTAGAACGGTAAAATATCTTCACCACTTTCATCATTGAAGGTGCTTACTTCTGGGCTGCCAGATGCTGCTTGGCCACCAGCGGGAGCACCGCCTTCCTTGTCCACTCGCCAAACCTTCACATCGGTGTACCATCTGCTGTTATACTCACGGCTTTCAATTTCTATTCCCGCTTTGATGGTGTCTCCTTGCTGCATGCCAAATTGGTCGATTTTGTCCCCCCAGACGGTCAGACAAACTTTTTTGGGGTATTGGCCTTGGGTCTCAAGAATGTAATCTTGCTTTCTCCATGTCCCGTTTCTACCATTGCCGGATTGCTCCGGCATAATTTGAATGATTTTACCGTTTATTTCCATATTGTTATTTGTTTTTATTGCTTTCCCAAACCACGAAGGTACTCATTCACCCCTTTTATTAAAAAAGACCCTCTCTAATTTCTCAAAGTTTTTTGGACGCCTTGGCTGAATGCCCTTGGGGATAAATGAATTAACCCGGTTTATGCATGCCAATAGTATCAAGGATGACTGCTCCTAGTACAAAAGGTCAGTTGTGTTTAAAATGACAAAATTCCAGGGACAAAAGCATTTAAACCCGCATTATGCATTAGCCTATCTATTACGATTCCTAATGCTTAAAACGGGCAATGCCGTTTAGTTAGTGCGTATCTGGAAAATACGGGTTCTATATTTTTTCCTTGGGCAGTTATTTTTCTAGCTAAATCCCTAGGTGGTTTTCATCCCTTTACCTTTGTCACTTTTTTGCTGCAGGTCAAAAAAGTAACCAAAAAACCCCGCCGCTACGCCACGGCGCACAGGTGTGCAGCTATTGGCCTAAAATTAAAACCTCCCCTCATGCATGCAAACTCCTCCTTTTCTAGCTGCCAACATTCTTTTTGGGAAGTATTTCGTCAAACAAGCCTGCCTTTTTGCCCACCCGCTATTTAATTTCTTAACGCCCAATACCTGCAAGGCGGATTCAGTTAATAAGTCCCGTAAAGGTATCGCTTCCTTTTGACGGCCCTTGGTATGCCTGTTTTCCAGCCATTCGGTAAGATAGGCTACTGCGCTTTCCCATGTACAAATCGGCGCAAAGTGCCAGCGGCAAGATAAATTTTGTAACCTACGGATTCATCCGCAGAACCTTAAGCGCTCCTCAAGCTCCCGAAGGAGTGCCAGCGGCAATGATGATAGCTATGCCTACACGAAAATTGTTTCCTTTCAAAACACTAAAGGCTTTTGCCCTGACAAAACTCCCCTTTCCAGATGCTATTTCTTTATGATTAATTATCTTTGACCAACTGTTTTTATGCAAGCACCGAAAGAGAAAAAATATACAGAAGGAAAGTTAATTTCTGCCCTTGTCAGCCTTGCCTTTCCGATCATATTAGCCAATGTCCTTCAAACTGCCTATCAGCTGATTGATACTTTTTGGCTCGGTAGATTGGGGGCCAATGCGGTGGCAGCGGTGAGTGTGAGTTTTCCTATTCTCTTTCTGATCTTGTCGGTTGGAGCTGGGCTTACGCTTGCCGGTACGGTGCTCGTCTCTCAGCATAAGGGAGCCAATAATCAGCCAATGGTTGATTCGGCCTCTTCTCAGACGGTATTTGTGGTGTTTTCTGTTTCGGTCTTACTCGCTATTGTGGGGTATTTTTCTGCTGGTCCCTTGATGAGGCTGATCGGTGCAGGCCCAGAAATCTATTCCGATTCGGTGGACTATTTTAAAGTATCCTCACTGGGATTTGTCTTTCTCTTCATGTTCTTCGTGTTCCAGTCCCTTATGCGTGGTATCGGCAATGTCAAGCTACCGGTGTATGTGGTATTGGTTACCGTATTGCTCAATTTGGTGCTTGACCCGCTTTTTATATACGGCTTTGGTCCCATCCCAGGCTTCGGTGTAGCGGGTGCGGCCGTGGCCAGTGTCATTACGCAAGGACTGTCGGCCATCGCAGGCATCTATATCATGTGGAGAGGAAGGCATGGCATTCAAATCCATTTTTCTGAAATGAAATGGGATCCTTCTTGGGCCAAAAAGCTCTTCCAGCTTGGGTTCCCTTCGAGTATGGAGCAATCGGCCAGGGCTTTGGGAATGATCATGATGGTCATGCTGGTAACAAGCTTTGGTAGTGAGACGGTCGCTGCCTATGGTGTAGGAGCCAGAATGCTGAGCTTTGTCATCGTTCCGGCATTGGGATTGGCCATCGCGACGACTACCCTAGTAGGACAGAATGTAGGGGCGCAAAAACTCAAAAGAGCAGAAGAAACAGGCTTGCTCAGTGTGAAAGTTGCCTTTTTTGGGCTGACAGGCATCGGTGTGTTGTTGTTTCTGTTTGCAGAGAACCTGGTGAGGTTTTTCGTTCCCAATGAGCCGAATGTCATTGCAGATGGGGCACTTTTCATAAAGATCATGGGGCCTAGTTTTGGCTTTCTTGGCGTGCAGCAGGTGGTCAATGGTACTTTTAATGGAGCAGGATTTACCAAAGCTTCCATGTTTGTTTCTTTCCTGAACCTTTGGATTATCCGATTTCCCGTGGGCTATTATTTGGCTTACCATACCTCATTGGGTCACGAGGGGATTTATTGGGCTTTCCCCATCTCCAACTGGGTTTCGGCCATCGTAGCTTTCATCTATTTCAAGACAGGTTACTGGCGAAAGCGGATAGAGGCTGGAGATTAGAAGGTTTAAAAAAATGTATAACCTCCCCGCTCAGCGGGGAGGTTATACATTGATCTTTTCTCTTTCTTCTTGGCTCTTTTGTCTAACTACCACTCACTTCTCGGCCCATAAAAGGATCCGAAATACTGTCCTTGCCGGTTTCCAGTCTGCCCGCATAGCGCACCTCAAATGTGCTAATACCGGGAGATTGGAGTTTGAAATCATACCAGCCCTTGGAAGATGATGTATCCAATGTAAAGCTTGCTTCGTCCTCAGCATTTACCTTGAATGCCTTCTCAAGATTTTGGTAGGTCTCGTCCGCTAGTTTTAAGTTGAGGGCCTGTAAGGAGCTAACGTTTTTGACGGTAATTTTCAGCTTATCCGTATAGTTTCTCCGTTTTTTGATAGGCTTGCAGTAAAGCTCCACACGTGGTCCTTGCGCATCACCCAAAAACTCCCTGAAGTACCCATTTGGTCCATAGACCCTGAGGTGGTAGCGGCCATTTTCAAAGGCCTCCAAAGGCCACTGGTACTGTACAGTATCGCCGGATTTTACGGCAAAAGCCCAGGTCTTGACAGGCTCATATGTTTCGGAAGATTGGTTCCAGTAGTTACCGGGAGCATATACATTAAATGGTGCTCCAAGGGACTCGTCTCCGAAGATATCCGTGGCCGCTTCAAACGTCACCATGAAGTGTTTTCCATCTTCGCTGACTTTGCCATCTACATAAAGTTCGTAAGGAAGGCTATTGGAGGGTTTGGTACCGGGCTCCTGCTGGGGTAAAGCATCATTTTGGGGATCAGCTGCTACTTTACGGGCTTCGTCCTCTGTTAGTGTCTTGAAGTTTTTGGGTAGGTCCTTGAATTTTGCATTGTAAATCTGCTGGACGTGCTTGGTTCTGTCCACCCATGCTGGCAAATCTATATCTTCACCTTTATACGGTCGGAAAGCTGATGTCAAGTCACCGCTGACCGCTCTTCGCCATTCACTGATATTGGTTTCCTTGATGGTTTTTCCGGTTTTTTTGGAAAGCCACTTCTCCATTAACTGAATGGTGGAGGTGATGTCACAGACTTGCGAATTGACCCAGCCACCACGGGTCCATGGAGAGGCGATCACGAGTGGCACCCGGTAGCCCAGGCCTACAGGGCTGGTCCTGGAATCTTCTGCACTAAATCCAGCAGCCTGCTCTTCTTCTTTGGTCACAAATTCCCCTGTGGTATCCAGTCCATCCGAGGCTTTTCCATTGTCGGGATCATTTGGATTTGGGGCTACAAAAGGTGGAACATGATCAAAATAACCATCATTCTCGTCATAGTTTAGGATAAAGATGGTCTTTTTCCAAACCTCAGGATTTTGGGTGAGGATATCCATTACCTCAGATACATACCAGGCTCCGTACCAAGGGGCACTTGGATGATCGGAAAATTTCTGTGGGGCTACCACCCACGAAACAGCCGGCAACTTCCCTTCCTTGACATCCTTGCGAAATTGATACAGCACGTCGCCCTTAGGAATGTTTGTTTCGCGCTGCTCAGGACCGTCAGCGTAAGTTAAGGTCTCCACTTTATGGTAATTTTTGTCGCCACTGTTGGTGGCAAAAGCCTTTTTATGAAGACGCTGCTCTCTTTGGGACAGTTGGTTGAATTTCTCGGGGTTCCAAGTGGCAAGGTATTCCTTCAGTTTGGCCTGTTCGGCTTTCTTTTCTGCGATTTGCTCGGAGAGCGCATCTTTATCCACATCAGGCTTGGGCAGATTTGCTTCCAAGGCCTCTAGCTCAGCCGGTAATTCTTGCTGTCTTTTTTTCAGGTACTGGTAATGGCCTTGACTGTACCTTACCCCAAACTGCTTGAACCACTCGAGGTTATTATCGGTAAAATTGGCCAGCAATGAACTGTCTTCTACGCCGGTAGGAAGACTGATTTCGTTTTGATAGACCTTCCAGGAAATTCCCTCGTCTTCTAATCTGTCCGGGAAAGTAGCCCAATCCACCTCATGGCTGTAGTTTAGTTCTCCATTGCGGACCCTGGCTTTTTCGCCCTCACCGTGGGTCATTCCTGCCCAGAAATAATTTCTGTTCGTCGTGGTTCCTGTCAGGGAGGCACAGAAGTGCTGGTCACAGACGGTAAATGCATCGGCCAGCGCATAGTAAAAAGGAATATCCTCACGGCTGTAATAGCCCATGGTCATCGGCACATCGCGAAATTCCGCACGGCCAGATCTTTTGGCCTCTATCCAGCCATTGTATTTGCCTTCATTGCGGGCATCCACTTGGTTTTCCCAACTATGGGGAATATCACGCATCCAAGTGGCTTTGGTGTCTTTGATGTCAAACCGAAATGGGGCAAAACGATTGCCGTTCTTGTCCGGCTGTAACCAAACGGGATTCTTGTCCGGCAGGCTGATCGCCCGTGGATCATTAAAGCCCCGGACACCCTTTAGCGTGCCAAAGCAATGGTCAAAGGAGCGGTTTTCTTGCATGAGCATGACGACATGCTCCGCATCGTAAAAAGTGGTCCCTGGATCTGGCGAAATGGCCAGTGCTTTCTCGATGGAAGTGGGCAATACACTCCACATCCCGGCACTGCCAGAAAGTAAGGCGGCCTTCTTTAAAAAATCTCTTCTAGAATCGTTCATGTCTCTTATGCAAATCAGGTTGATACTTTAAAACTAATCATTTAAAGTAAAAAGAAGCTACCAAGGCTGGAAGTCACTCAGGAATTTAATGGGCTTTTTTTAATTCCTTAGCGGAGAAACCTTTAAGTTCTTTCTGCCTCGATGTCCTATATTTATTTTGCTATAAAGCCTCAAAGTCACCAAGAAGAAGGTCGGGATATTCTGTTTTAGAGTATTTACCTGATAATACCTTCATGTCTTAGCGCCTTTGAGGCATAATTATTCTATTCCAACCACCAAGGCATTTGGTTAATCTGATCGTTGCCTTCCCCAAACTGGCGGGTAATGGCTTCGGTTACATTGGTGGCGTTATAATTGTACTCTGACTGCGGATAGATCCATCGATAGGGGATCGCCACACCTGCAGGTCTCCTGAAAGAAGGATATCCTCCTACTCTGTGGTATTCATAAAACGAAGTCCATCCCAGCTGGAAAAAGGACTGCAGGTATTTTTGCATGATAATAAGCTGGATTTCCTCTTCCTCAGAAGTGGCTGCGGAGAAATTATTGATGGACTTGGTCAAGTAAATATTGGCGGCTTCTTCGGTCACGTAAGTGGCATATTCTTCGGAATACAGCTCATAGAATCTAAAAGATGCTTTTACCGCGGATTCATACAGTGCGCCAGCATCAGCAGTGATCCAGCCCCTAACGGCAGCCTCGGCCAGGATTAGCTGCTGTTCTGCAAATCCAAGCAGCATATAAGGTTCGTTAACGGGGTCTTGGTGATAGCGTTCGTTTACTTTGGAGACATTTCCTTGCGTAGCTTTTTCGTTCACTTCAGCATAGGGAGCGGCTGGATCACCACCCTCATAAGCAGTAAAATCATCAATGGCCTTTCCAGCTTCCTTGGCTGATTTGGTCTGGGTGCAATAGATGAACAACCTGGGATCTTCCCGCTCTTGAAGCCGCTGGATAAATGTGGAGTCCATATACATACCGGAGCTAAAGCTACTGCTGTTAAATGTAGGATACCGGTTGTTTTGCTGGTCAAGGAATACCACTTGACCGTTTTCTTCCACATTTTCCATCAGGGGTTGATTTTGATAGATTGTGGCGAATTCACTCACATCGATACTGCCACTTTTTTCGGAAAGGGTCAATATCACCTTAAGTCTAAAGGCGTTGATCAATTTTCTCCAGCTGGTCAGGTCACCGTCATAGATGATATCACCGGCGATGATGTTATTGGACTCGGCCAAGATGTCATTGGCTTCCTTTAGCTCGGCAAGGATGCCTTCAAATACCGCTTCTTGGCTGTCATATGCTGGAGCATAGTTTTCTTCGTTTTCTCCTTTTAAGGATGCAGTATAAGGTACGTCTCCGAAGGTCATTGTCAGGTTATAGAAGTGGTAGGCCCGGAAAAACTTGCCCAATGCCACATAAGTCATGTCGTTGATCCGTTCACCTTCTTCGATCATCTTGGTCACGTCGCGCAAATCGCTGTAGGCTCCGTAGCTTCCCCTGGCCCATTTGTAATATTGGTTGGTGTTTTCACCATCAGTTTGCACGAGCATTTTGAGGGCGTAAAGTGGGGAAGTTCCTTGATAGGACCTAAACGCTTCCCATTCGATATTGGTCAGCAAAAGCTGCGGATGGGTCTCTGTAGGCAGGTTAGGATTGACATTCATCTCCTGAAGGTTGTCACAGGATGCCAAACCAATCAATGCCGCAAATAGGATAAGTATATTTTTCATTTTCTTATAATTTCGTAATTGCAAAATCCCTTAAAATGTAGCCTTCAAGGTAAACCCTACATACCTGGATGAAGGATCTTGGAGGTTATTGTCATCACCATAGTCCGGATCCAAAAGCGGCATTTTTTTCCACATGGCAAGGTTATAGCCGTAAAGCGAAAGGTCCAGCTTTTTGATCTTTTCGGACTGCATGATGTTCATCAGGTCATAGGTTACCGCCAGCCTTCTCAACTTGAAATAAGAGCGGTCAAAGACATTGGCAAAGGTCTCGCTTTCTTCTTCGGTTACCTGCGCTTGGTACGGGTAAATTTGTGACCAGGTCTGCCAGCTTACGGCTGTGGTGTTTTGCGCGTACTCACGGGTATCAGAGATGACATTGCCATCTACGTCCCTGGTAAGCTCGCCACCAGTGACTACTACGCCTTCCGGTACGTAAACAGGTTCTCCTGCTGCATATTCTTGGTCTCTGTAGAGCACGGAGTTTGGATGCTTGCCGCCCCACCACATTTTTTCGATGGTCAAAGATCGGATCAAACCACCCCATGCACCGTCCACGTCCATATCGACTCTGAAGTCCCCGATGCGGAAGCGGTTCTGAATGCCTAATCTCCAACTTGGATCCAAGTGGCCGATTTTGGTCGGGTAGGGGTCCTTGGTCGGTAGGCCAGTGTTGGCGTCCAGGATAACCTGTCCATCGGCACTTTTCTGCCAAACAGTGGCATAATATGCATCTGCGCGGTCATTCTTTCTTAGGTTTCCATAACGATCTTCACCACCGTAGATGTCCGTGATTCGCCTCACAAAGCGCGTCCAGTTCAGTCCAATATTCCAGTCAAATTTGTCGTGGTCAATGGCCAAATAATTCATCATGATCTCCACGCCGTTGGTTGTATATTCATTGCCATTTACCTTTCTGGAAGTGAATCCGGAAGCTTCGGAAATGCTGAGGTTGATGATCTGGTTTTCGTCCAAGATGCGGTAATAAGTACCTTCCAGTGTCAATCTTTTCTGAGCAAACGAAGTACTCAAGCCTGCTTCAAAAGTAGTGGATTTTTCTGGCTGGATAGCCGGATTGACCAATCCTGATGGATAATACACCGATGGGGTGGAGCCGTAGGTGACGCCTTTGTTATAGGTGGCCTGCAAGCTATATGGATCCAGGTCACTGGATACTTCTGACCAAGAAGTATATACTTTCAGGTAATCCATGGCCTTCGGCAAAGTGATGAATTCGGACACCATCGCACTTAAGGATGCTGAAGGATAGAAGTAGGAGTTAGTCGAAGCAGGAAGGGTAGAGGACCAGTCGTTTCTTCCGGTAAGGTTTAGGAATACCGAATTCCACATTTCCAAGTTTACAGTACCATACACACTCCGAATGGCTTTTTCGCGGAAAACGTTGGATGCTTGTACCGGTCCTTGTGTATTGCTAAGGCTATAAACGCCCGGAACGATCAATCCATCAGAAGAGGCATATTCCTGCTGGTAGGTCCTCCGGAAACTTGACGCACCGGCATTTACACCGAAGGAAAAGTTATCCGTAAGGGTCTTGTAATAGCTTGCCAAGAAATCGGTGTCCAAGTTGAGCTGGTCATCATTCCACATTTTATAATCGCCGTTTCTGGAATCACCGTAGTTCATGTAAGATTTAGGACTTTGCATATCGCTGAAGTCCGCCCTTTGTCTGGCCGATATCCTACCCTGAATATACAGGTCTGGTGTGATCTGATATTTCAGTTTAAGCTTTCCATCCAGTGTGTTTTGGTCAAATTGCTGGTTCAATTCATGGGCTGCAAAATACACATTGTTATACCATGCGTAATTGTAGTTGGCCTGGCGGTATCCTTCCAGTCCTGGCACGTACATGTGGTCTTTCAGGTCTTGGCCGTTCACGTCATCACCCATCCAGATCAGGATGGTGTACATGTGATTTTTGGGGCCATAACCGTATCGCGGGTAATTGGGAGAATAAACTTTGTTATAACTTGCCGTCGCATCAAGCTGCAAGTTCTCCAGTAACTTAAAGGAAGAATTAAAGGTTAACCCGCCTGTGGTAAGGGAGGTGTTTGGCACCTGTCCCTTCTGGTTGGAGAAGTTGCCCGAGAAGTAAAACTGTGCCCGATCACCTTGGTAGGCTACAGAAAAATCATTCTTGGTAACGATGCCAGTGCGCAAAAAGTCCTTCAAGTTATCATGTCTCACCCACGGGGTAGGTACACGCTCATAACGGGATTTGTCATCATATACGGTTCCGGCTACATTTCCATACCATTCGATGGTTTCGCCAGTTTCCTTATCTCTGATGGGACTGTTCCATTGCGGCACCATCACGCCGGGTTCAAACTTCGGCCCCCAGATCATATCACCATCTGAGATCCCGCCATCAGCACCATCCCAGAATTCGTATTTTCCATTAGAGCCGTTACCATACTCCGTTTGGGTTTCGGGAAATACCGTAAATCCTGCTGTTACCATATTGCTGGTAGATGCCGTGATCGTAAGGCCTTCTTTGGAGGCATTTTTTCTGGTGATCAGGATGGCACCATTTTTTCCTCGGGCGCCATACAGTGCTGATGCAGCTCCCCCCTTCAGGACGTTGATACTTTCGATGTCGTCAGGAGAAATGTCATAAAAATCCGTCTCCACAGGTACCCCATCCAATACGATCAGGGGAGTTTTACCCCTTAAGGTGAAATTAGGAGATTGGAACATCCCGGTGGGGTTGGTGACCGTCAGGCCGGCCACTTGACCTGAAAGCGCATTGCCGACATTCATGGTATTGGCCTGTTCCAGCCCGTCAGTATTTACTTCTTGGGTAGCATAGCCGAGCTTTTTCTTTTGCTGCTTGATACCGATGGCCGTTACGACCACTTCATCGAGGCTCTTTTCATCCTCAGTAAGGGTGATATCAATGTTGGATTGGCCGTTTACAGGGATTTCCTGAGTGGTAAAGCCAATAAAACTAAATTGCAAAACTGCATCAGTGGCCGCTTCAATGGTATAATTACCTTCAAAATCGGCAACGGTACCCTTGGTGGTACCTTTGATCATAACCGTAACTCCCGGCAGCCCCATTCCAGAGGCGTCGGTTACCTGTCCAGTGACCTGATCTTGGCCGATAGCCAAAAAAGGAAACAAAAACAGCAATAGTAAAATAGTAAAAGCCTGTTTCATAAAGAAATGTAAGTTATAGGTGGTAGATGATTGAAATTCAATGAATTGCATAGCTGTAAGGTCTGTTATTGCCTTAATTCGTCGCAAAACTATCGCTTCAATCCGTACCAATTCAAAAGTTTCGATTATCTATGTTTTAATTCAGGATAGGCAGTCTTAAGTAAAAATTAACATTCATTAATGGCCCAAATCAACTATAGCAGCATAAGTCTATCGGGTATCAAAAAAGTATAACCCTGTTAGGATTAAAATGACGAATAGCCAATTTTAATAGAAATAGGACTATTAATAAAAAGTTAATGAAAGTAAGTATGTAAAAGAGAAATGATTCGTAAATAAAAAAACAGATAGAAACTATCTGTTCTTTATAAAATTAAATCAACCGCATATATGTTTTTTGTCGAACAGTTGAGATTGGCAAACCATCAAACTGTTCTTTTTAGCCTTTTCCAGTGGTAAAGTGGGCAGGAATATTTTACTTCACTAGGAGTTCTTTCGTCAGTTTGTTTAGGGCCTCTACTTTATATTCGAAGTCGCCTTTTAGCGTATCCCGATATTGATGGATGTTTTCGACCATTTCGTTGATGTCATCAGGGATGACTTCTTCCAGAAACTGGCGCAGTCGTTTGGCAGTAGTCGGTGATTTGCCATTGGTACTAATGGCGATCTTCACATTCCCTTTGGTGACAATGCCGCCCAGATAAAAATCGCACAGCTCTGGCGTATCGGCAATATTTACCAATAGATGCTTGGCTTTTGCGTCCTGTTGGATCTGCTTGTTTACTTCCTTATCGTCAGTGGCACCAATAACGATGTGACGGTTTTCGAGATAGGTTTTATCATAGGCAGCTTCGATGAGCTGTAGATTTTCCGTTTTGGCTGCAATCGCCTTGATCTCATCTGAGATTTCCTTGGCAAGAACGGTTACGTTGGCTTTTGGACTGGATTTGAGTAAAAAGCTTAATTTTTCCAGCCCCACGTTTCCTCCTCCTACGATCAAAGTGTCCAGTTGTGCTACTTTTAGAAACACGGGGTAAAGTTCATTCATGGTGGTTATGGTTTATGTGTTAAAGTAGCATCGGGAATGGGTGATTTTCCCGATGCTGTTGATGTTTATGACGCTATGCACTGATAGCTTCTCGATATACTTCCATTAATTTAGGACTCTCTCGTACCACCTCGCCGATGACAATAACAGCGGGTGCTCCAATGCCAGATGCCTGTACTTTATGTTCGATGTCATGTATGTGACCGGCAACCACTTTTTCATCCGATGTAGTACCGCTTTGAATCAGGGCAATGGGTGTGTTTTCCCTCCCTGCCTGAGTAAAGGCCGCTACGATCTCCGGAAGTTTTCTGGTGCCCATCAAGATGACTACCGTTGCTGTGGATTGGGTCGCCAGCTGTATATCACGGGACAGCTGGCCTGATGAGGTAGTGCCTGTAATTACCCAAAAGCTCTCTGAGATACCACGCTTTGTCACAGGAATACCCTGGTAAGCGGGTACAGAAATGCTAGAGGTAATCCCTGGAACCACTTCAGTCTCTATACCAAATTGCTGAACATAGTCTATTTCTTCAGCTCCCCGGCCAAACACAAAAGGATCTCCACCCTTTAGCCGTACCACATGGCCGTGCTTGAGGGCATATTCCACGATCAACTTGTTGGTGTCCTGCTGGGGATTCCATTTGCACCCATGCCGCTTTCCTACAAATACCTTAAGGGCATTTTTGGTGGCATGTTTTAGGAGCGCTTTATCCACTAATGCATCATAAAGTATCACATCCGCCTTTCCCAGTGCCAAAATGCCTTTGAGGGTGATCAATTCCGGATCACCAGGGCCGGCACCGACCAAAGTCAATTTCGGTGTGATGGCTGATATCATGCTTCTACCTCCTTCGCTCTGTAATCGCTAATGGTATGATAAACTTTCTCGGCTTTTTCGTAATATGCTTTCGCAAAGGCTTCCGTAGGAGCGTTTTGCTGAATTTCATACACGATATCTGCAAAGCTGCCATCCAACTTGATTTTTCCTGAATCTACGAATGTTTCGTCAAATTGCTTCACGATATCTGCATAAGAATTGGTTTTCTTACCTTCAGAAACCAAGATGGCTTTAGCCGTATTTACCAAGGTGGCATAAGTATGGTACACGCTGTCTGACCATTTCTTGTCATTGAAGCTGTCCTCGGCGTTGGCCAGCTTTTCCCTGGCTTCCAAGAGCAGGGTGGCTACCAAGTCGATGACCACACCGGCACATTCCCCTACACCGACAGCTTTGACATATTCCTGCTCATTGCCCCAGTCGATATAATCGCTGTCCACGATATCGTCCGTGCTGGTCAGTGGCTTTAAGAATTCATAGAAATACATTTGCCCTTGACGGTCATAATATTCTACGAATACCTCATCTTTTTCAGCATTTTTTTCATAATCGTCAAGGATCAAACGGAGCGCTTGAGGAGCTCGTTTACTTGGGATTTTGATGACTTTATCTGCAAATCGCCCTTGCCCATGACCCAAAGTGGCCCCACCAAGCAAGACTTGCAGGGCAGGAATGACGGATTTGCCCACTTTGATGGACATGCCCTGAAACCCGATAGAGGCCATGTTGTGTTGGCCACAGGCATTCATGCAGCCCGAAATTTTAATACTCAGGTTTCTATTGGACAGGTACTGGGGATATTCTTTGAAGATTACTTCTTCCAGTACATGTGCGGCACCTGT
Source organism: Echinicola rosea (assembly GCF_005281475.1). Classification (NCBI taxonomy): domain Bacteria; kingdom Pseudomonadati; phylum Bacteroidota; class Cytophagia; order Cytophagales; family Cyclobacteriaceae; genus Echinicola; species Echinicola rosea. The sequence continues at coordinate 1,386,142 of NZ_CP040106.1, forward strand.
GCTGCTCGCAATACCCAGGTTACAGGTATCTGTACCGGGACATGCCGTCAGGTCCCCAAGTGTATCATAGCCATAGGCCACAAAATCCAGTTTTTCCAATTCCCGATAAAAGAATGGTATTGCTTCTTTCTTTACATCCCTTATCAGGATATTTTGTCGTAAGCTGAGGCGGATTTCGTCATTGGCGTATTTGCTTACCAAGTCCGCTAGCTGACGAGCCTTGTCGGTGTAGAAGTCGCCCAAGTGCACCTTGATGCCTATGGAAACGTATCCTTCTTGCTTTTGAGGCAGAACATTGGTGTTTAGCCACCTTTCATATGCTTCGCCTGTGGGTGTTTCCACTGCTGGAATTTCAGGATTTGGAAGCTTCTGAGCGGCTTCATATGATTTATAATCGATGGGATATGACTGGAATTGAAGGGCTTTCTGCTCTTCCGCTACCAGTTTCATAAACTCCTCTACTCCTATGTCCTTGATCAAGAACTTCATCCTGGCCTTCATCCTTTTGGCACGCTCGCCGTGGCGGTCAAAAATTCTGACCACCCCTTCAATGAAAGGAATCAACTTATCGGTCGCTAAAAACTCCTCGATCACATCAGCATGTCTGGGCTGCGAACCCAAGCCTCCGCCAAGGAGCACCTTAAAGCCACGGACTTCTTCACCATTTACCGTTTTTACCTGAGGGATAAAGCCCAAGTCATGCAGGTAAGTGAGGGCAGTGTCATCTTCAGTGGCCGAAAAAGCCATTTTGAACTTCCTCCCCATTTCTTGGCAGATCGGATTTCTCAGCATGTATTTAAAGGTCGCATCCGCGTAAGGAGTCACATCAAATGGCTCCTTGGGATCTACCCCGGCAGTTTCTGAAGCAGTGACATTTCTGACGGTATTTCCGCAGGCTTCACGCAGTGTCACATCATCTTTTTCCAGTTCTGCCCATAGCTCAGGTGTCCTGTCCAAGCTTACATAGTGGATCTGGATATCTTGTCGAGTGGTAATATGTAACCTTCCCGTAGAATATTCATCAGAAACCTTACAGATTCTGTGCAGCTGTTTGCCGGTCACCTTGCCATAGGGCAATTTGATCCTGATCATCTGCACACCCGGCTGACGCTGGCCGTAAACGCCTCTGGCCAACCGAAGGCTTCTGAATTTCTCTTCGTCTATCTTACCGTCCTTGAAAAGCGAAATTTTCTTTTCAAGTTCGATAATGTCTTTTTCCACGATGGGATTCTCTATCTCTGTTCTAAAGCTTTGCATAGTGGTTGTTTTGATTTTTGGGTGAAAAGCCCAGTCCGCCAAAGCGGAAAGGGTGCTATTGGATGAACCCTACGCTGGTCGTATCAAAGGAACCCTCATCGATAAGGATAAAGCTTCCGTTGGACTTGCTCTCTTGGTAGGGGTCAAAGTGAATAGGCTTGCTGAGCCTGAAGTTCACTTTACCGATATCATTTAACTTCAACTGGTCCGTTCCCTCTGTACCGGAGAAATCAGTATGTACCAAGCCCTCTATGCTATCTACTTTGGCCAACACTTGGTTTACGCCATGTTGAAGGATGTATTTGGCCCCAGTCCTTAGCGGTTTGCTGTTTACCTGACAAATGGTGGCTGACAATTGCTTTTCGGATTTTGGCAGTTCATTGGACTTTACCAACATATCACCACGGCTAACGTTCACTTCATCCTCTAGGGTGATGGTCACCGAGCTGCCTGGGATCGCCTCGTCAAATTCCTGATCGAAGAAATTAATGGATTCTACCTTGCTGCTAGTGAAAGATGGCAGTACCGTCACTTCATCGCCCACGGCTAGTTTGCCTCCGTAAAGTTTGCCCGCAAAACCACGGAAGTCATGGTGTGCATCTGTTTTTGGTCTGACCACATATTGCACGGGAAACCTCGCTGCACTGTTGTCTTCTGATTCGTCAATCTCAAGTCCTTCCAAGTAATCCAAAAGGGATGGTCCTTGATACCAGTCCATATTCTCGGATCCACCGGCTATGTTGTCACCGTGCAGGGCACTAACTGGAATGAACCTTACCTGGTCTTCTGAGTAGTTGCTTTTCTCGATCAGCCCTTCAAAATCCTTCTTGATATCTTCGTACACCTGCTGGTCATAGTCCACCAGGTCCATCTTGTTTACTGCCACAATCACATGGCCTACGCGCAGCAGGTCATTGATGAAGAAGTGGCGGTAAGTCTGCTCGATCACTCCTTTTCTGGCATCGATCAGGATGATGGCTGCTGCTGATGTGGAAGCGCCAGTCACCATGTTTCGGGTGTATTCCACGTGTCCAGGAGTGTCCGCGATGATGTAATTGGTTTTTTCGGTATTGAAATAGATGTGAGCTACATCAATGGTAATCCCTTGCTCCCTTTCTGCTACCAAACCATCCGTGGCCAATGAGAAGTCAAGGTAATCAAAGCCTTTTTGCTTGCTATTGCGCTCAATGGCTTCCAGCTTGTCGGTGGTCAGGGACTTTGTGTCGTAAAGCAGTCGTCCGATTAGCGTGCTTTTTCCGTCATCTACACTACCTGCCGTCGCTATATTGATCAGTTTTCTATTTTCAGTGCTCATAAAATCTTGTCTCTTTGTTCTATTCTCTCTCGATACTTTCTATGGCTTACTTACTGCTAAAAGTAGCCTACTTTTTTACGGTTTTCCATGGCGGCCTCGGAGCGTTTGTCATCGATTCTGGCACCACGCTCGGAAATCGTACTTGCCCGGATTTCATCCACTACTTCTTCGAGTGTTTCTGCTTCAGAAAGTACAGCTGCCGTACAGGTCATGTCACCAACTGTCCTGAATCGGACCATTCGCTCTTCAACTTGCTCGTGCTCTTCCCTGTAAACATGCTCTGATGCGGTCCAGATCATACCGTCCCGCACAAAAGTTTCCCGCTTATGGGCAAAATAGATAGATGGTATCTTGATGTTTTCGGTTTTGATGTATTCCCATACGTCCAGCTCTGTCCAGTTGGAAATCGGGAAAGCCCTCACGTTCTGTCCGTGGTGGATCTTTCCGTTCAGCATATCAAAGAGCTCTGGGCGTTGGTTCTTTTCATCCCATTGGCCGAAGTCGTCCCGGACGGAAAAGACCCGTTCTTTTGCCCTGGCTTTTTCTTCGTCTCTACGGGCTCCACCAATACACGCGTCAAACTTATGCTCTTCGATGGCGTCCAGCAGCGTAGTGGTCTGCAGGGAGTTTCTACTTGAATAACGGCCCCTTTCTTCCTGTACTTTTCCTTGGTCGATGGAGTCTTGGACATTGGCCACGATCAGTTCCAGTCCGAGCTCTTCCACCAACTTGTCGCGGAATTCGATCGTTTCGGGAAAATTATGCCCCGTGTCCACGTGCAATAGAGGAAATGGGATCTTTGCAGGATAAAAGGCCTTTTGAGCTAATCTTACCAGGGTGATGGAGTCTTTTCCACCGGAAAACATCAACACCGGTTTTTCGAATTGGGCAGCCACTTCACGGATGATGTGAATGGATTCGGCTTCTTTCGGATTAGGAACAAACGTGTTTTTCATGTGCTATTATTGTTTTTATCGGAAGCTCTGGGCAATGGTTTTTCCATACAAAGCTCCAAGCGAAACTTCTATTTTATGTGTAATCCACATTCTTTATGCGAAACTTCCCACCACCATCTGCCGGCGCGTGGGTCTTCACCAGGTTCGATCGCACGCGTACATGGAGCACAGCCAATGCTGACGAATCCTTTGTCGTGAAGTGGGTTATATGGGATTTTGTGTTCACTGATGTATTGGAGCATGTCTTCAGAGGTCCAATCCAGCAGGGGGTTGAATTTCATGATCTGGTTGCCTTCGTCCCATTCAAGCTTTTGCATGGAACTCCGGTTGTTGTTTTGTTCGGAACGTAATCCGGTAATCCAGATACTGTTCCCCGCAAGTGCCCGCTTGAGGGGCTCTACCTTACGGACGTAGCAACAGCTTTTTCTGTTTTCTGGGGATTCATAGAATCCATTGATCCCTATATCGCCGACCAGTTTTTCCACCGAGTTGGTAGTGGGATAATAGGGCTTTATTTTTACTTTATATCTGCTTTCGGTTCTGGCCAAAAGGTCATAAGTCTCATAAAATAACCTTCCAGTATCCAAGGTAAAAATTTTTACCGGAAGATTATGCTTGGCGATGATTTCTGTAATCACCTGGTCTTCCTGGCCCAAGGAGGTGGAAAACACAACCTTTCCAGGAAACAACTCACACAGCTGGGCCATTGCCTCTGCGATGGAGAGGTTGTCTAGCCGGGTGGACAAATCTTTCAAAAGGTTCTTTTTCATGGCAATTATTTGTTATCGGATACTCTCGCCCAAGCCCGCTCGTGAAAATAGTAAAGCACCATTTTGCTTACCACTTCGATGGAGCCGATGGACAATGCTGTCTTTATCTCTCCTGTGATCAGGTAGGAGATCACCATGGTATCTATAGTGCCCACCATCCTCCAGGAAATGGATTTTAAGACACTCTTTATATTGGTGTCTTTCCCCTCCTCATCTACAAACCATTTTTTGATAGACTGATCAAAAATCATAGGTTTTATAATTTGTTGAAAGACAAAAGTATATAAAACCTATAAAAAAAGTAGGGTTTATAGGAAAATTTTTTCACTCTTTGTCTAAGATGTCAGATAAGGTTTTGTTTTCCAGTATGTTAAGTGTCTCATCTCTCACTTGGATCATGACTTGGTTTAATCCACATTTCTCTTGGTCCCTGCACTCTTCACAGGCTTCATAATAGTTTAAACTCACACACGGTAAGAGGGCTATCGGGCCATCCAAAAGTCGGATTATCCTGGACAAGGGGATGTCCTTTGGTTCTTTTATCAGGTAATAGCCACCGCCTTTTCCTTTTTTACTTCCCAAAAAACCTGCCTTCTTCAATTCCAGCAAGATATTTTCCAGAAATTTGTGTGAGATACCGTGCTCTGCGGCAATGTCTTGTATCAATACTGAGCCTTCTTCCTTATGCTTTCCCAGGTAGGTCAACGCATGAAAGGCATATTTGGTTTTCTTGGATAACATCTTACAAAAATAAAATAATTCCTGAAATCACTCAGGTTGTAGGGTTTTTTTCCTAGAGGTAACGGCCGATAGGGCTAAGGTTTTCCTTAAATAGGGCATGAATGGGCGCAATAGAAGGGTTTTTGACAGAAATGAGAAAAAAAAATCCCCGAAATAATCGAGGATTTTTAAGCATCATAGGATTTGTCAGGATGCCAGGCTACTATGGTAAGTGATGTGATTTCCGTTGGCTTTCCTGATTTAGGTGGTGGTTTTAATAAGCAGGATCTTGGGTAAGGGTAGGAGTACCATTCAAATAGGATCTTTCGATTGCTTCCAATGGAATCGGATAGTACTCATTTTTACCTTTGGTGAAAGAGGCATCTTTCAGATAGGAACGTTTCGTTTTTTCCACTTCCAAGTATTCGTTCAGTACCTCAGCGGCAATTCCCCAACGCTGCAGGTCAAAGAAGCGGTGCCCTTCCATCGCAAATTCAAGGCGGGTTTCCATCCTTACAGCTTTTCTCGCCATTTCTTTGTCCACCCAAGGTTCATTATAAGTAGCGATGACATAATTGGCTGCTGCTTCCCCTTCTACAATGGAAAAGTCATTCCTTTCTGCACCTTGGATGGCTTTTGGGACGAAGCCATTTGGGTTTGCAGCCCTTTCACGGATCATATTGACCAGCTCTCTGGCCCTTTCCAAGCTGCCAATTTCCACTTCACATTCTGCCAGCCAGAGCAAAACCATGCTGTACCGCATGATCCTGTAATTATTGGCCGATAATCTAGGATTGGCCCCTATCCCAAAAAACTGCGGTTCGGCCAAATGCTTCTTGGGCGAATAGGGACCTGCGTAGTTTTGATCTCGTATAAAGTCGCTGCCGTGGATTTTGAAGCCTTTGTGTAGAATTCCTCTCCTGCCGACCGTATGGTCGAGTCGCGGATCCAATGGACCCTGATAAGGTGTAAAGTCAGCATTCCACGCAATTCCTTGGTCGTTGGTTACGTCTTCTTCATTAAAGGTCTCCAAAAGCGGAAGGCCATTTTCATCCGTTTTGTAGGCATTCACTAAATTCTGCGAAGGTTGGTAAAAGCCACAACATCCCCAAGGGTCTGTATAGGGATAATTCAGCGTGGTGGTTTCATTAGAGGCCTGTTGGTTAGCACCGGAGATATTATATTGGATTTCAAAAATTGATTCCACGTTATTTCTGGTCCCTACCAAAAAATTCTCCTCAAATTTCTCGGTGAGCTCAAACTTTCCAGAAGCCACGATTTCTTCCAATAGTGCCTTGGCTTGTTGTAGTTTAGCGGTATTGGCTGTCCCGGTAGCTTCATCCCAGCCTTGGTACATACAGGCTTTTGCTAAGAATGCCATGGCCGCCCACTTAGTGGGTCTTCCTACTTGTGTTTGTTGGTCAGGAAGCATATCCATGGCTGCTTTTAGATCTCCTTCGATATCAGGCCAGATCTCCTTGTCATTAGGAACCTTGGAGCTTTCGAGGTCATTGATGTCAAATACCTCATCGGAGATATAGGGTACTTTTCGCCACATCTTCCTAGCTTCAAAATGAAAGAAACCACGCAGAAACCTAGCCTCAGCCACAATTTGTTGGCGACGGGCATCGGAGATGCCTGCTTCCACATTTTTCAGGGTATTCAGCACGTCATTGGTCCGGGCGATACCTTTATAAAGGGCTCGCCATTTATTTTTCAAGTGATTATTGGTGGGTTGAAAGTCATACCTTTCCAGGAAGGACTGTTCCGGTTGATCACCAGCATCTGTACCTTTGTAGGCGTCATCAGAAGTAACTCCACCATAGACCCAGTTGTCCACCGCCCCGTTCCAGGAGCTTTGGCCTTCCAGTCCGTAGCCTGTCGTCATCTTGTAGGCGCCGATCAAAAGACCTTCTACACCGTCAGGTGAAGCCAACTCCTCCTCGCTTATACTCCCCTGAGGTGGCCGCTCCAAAAATTCATCGCTGCAGGACAGACAGATAATGCCTGCTGCCAATATCATCAGTGTTTGCTTTATATTTATTATTGTTCTTTTCATGGTGCTTCAATTAAAATGATATGTTCAAACCTAAAATCAGGCTTTTGGAAACCGGCATATATCCGCCATCAAAACCCAAGGTGGCGTCATTTTCAGTTCCCACTTGGATCTCGGGATTTAAGCCGGAATAATTGGTGAAGGTCAGGAGGTTTTGTCCCTGTAAGTACACCGAAGCACTGCCCAGCCCAAGGGCTTTTAGTCCTTGGGCTGGCAAGTGGTAAGTCAACTGTATATTCCTGAGCCTGAAATAGGAACCATCCTCAATAAAGTAACTGGAAGGCCGGCTACTTACTTGGTCATTGGCGTCCATGATGGGTGTTTGGGCACTTGGATCGGCGGCGATCCATTGGCTGCGTGGTGCTTGAGGATTGCTTGGCTGCCAAGCCTCGTATAATGCCCTTTTTGAACGGTTTCCTTGGAAAGTGTTAAAGTCCGTAAAGTACCGGACGTAATTGTAAATATCATTTCCAACAGATCCATTTCCGAAGATATCCAAGTCCCAGTTTTTATATCCCAGGCTGATATTGATGCCAAAATTGAAGTCGGGATGGGGATTGCCGATAATGGTACGGTCAGCATCTGTGATGACGCCATCTTCATTTATATCTTGGACTTTAAACTTACCAGGAGCATTGTATTCTCCATAAGCAGGCCAAGAGTCTGCCTCTTCCTGTGTTTGGAAAATGCCTACTACCTTATACCCAAAAAATGAAGAAAGTGGAATGCCCGCACGGCTGATCGTGAGCGATGGTACCCGGGTGGCCCTGCCAAACAGCACTGCATTTTCGCCTTCATCTAGTTGGTCCACATTATTGCGATACATGGAGTAGTTACCTGATATGCTGTAACTAAAATCCCGGCCATGGGCAGTATTGTTATATCCCAAACTAATATCCATTCCTTTGTTGGTCATCTGCCCGACATTGAAATATGGCGCTACTGCATCGCCGTGGCCATAGCTCACCGGAACCTGAAACAACATGTCCGTGGTTTTTCTGTTCCAAAGGTCCAATTCGAAAAAGATCTTTCCAGCGAGCATTTCTACGTCAAGCCCGAGGTTATTGGAAGTGGTGGACTCCCATTTGGCATTTCTATTGCCAAACTGCAGTACATCAAACCCCACAGTGGGGGTAGAAGTGGAGCCATCAATCGGGTAACCCGCATTAAAGATATTGGTTTTATAAGTGGTGTAGGCATTGTAGTCTCCAATCAGCTGGTTACCAGTCTTGCCCCAGCCATAGCGCAATTTCATATCCGATATAAAAGGCAAGGCATTTCTGACAAATAATTCATCCGATAATCTCCATCCTAAGCTAAACGCAGGGAACACTGCTGATCTGGAGGCCTGTAAGAACCTAGACGATGCATCATTCCTAAGGATAAACTGTACGAGGTATTTGCCTTCATAAGAATAGTTAAACTGGCCAAAAGTGGAAAATAGGCTATAGTCCACATTTACCTCGCCCGAGTTTTTTGCCGTGGAGGCATCTCCCAGGTCAAGGTAGCTAAGCACTTGGGTGGACAGAAAGGGAAACTTCTCCCTTCTGGCAGTGAATGTCTCACCAAATTCCCGGATGGCCTCGGTGCCTATATAAGCGTCCACTTTGTGTATATCGCCAATGGCATGAGACCAACTTAAGGTATTCGTCCAGACGGTCTGGAGAGAATATTGATTTTGGGCCTCTGAGCTATTGATGAAGTTTCCTTCTACATATTCAGGTTGCGGCCTTCCGAGGAGCCTGCTTCTTCTCATATTGCCATCAAATCCATAACTGGTCTTGAAAATCAGGTCATCCGTAATGTCATAGGAGGCATATACATTGCCAAATCCACGGATTCTGAAATGACGGTTATCTTTCTGCCGTTCAAGGATGGCAACAGGATTGTAGTTGTTGCCCAAATTCCGTCCACGGCTTCCTGCAAATTGCCCCATAATATCATATACCGGGAGAAGCGGGTGGTTTTTATATGAACTGGAAACTGCGTTTTGTTCGTCGTCATTGGAAAATCCTCCCTTGCGGATGTCAAATGAGGTAGAAAGGTTTTCGCCAATGGTCAGTTTGTTGTTCAGGGCCTTGAATTCGGTATTTGCTCGAAGGCTGTACCTTTCATAGCCTACATTATTGACGATCCCTTCTTGGTTAAAATAATTTAGGGATAATGCATACCGCCCATTTTCGGTCCCCCCTGCAGCACTTACCTGATAATTCTGGATGGGAGCCTTTCCTGTAGATTCTTTCCACCAGTCTGTATCGCCTGCACGGGTGATGGGGTAAATATTACCAGGCTCCAGCGCATATAAGTCTGGATTGGTCGCCGGGTCACCTTCCATGGCGCCACTTGGAAAAACATAATCCGGTATCATTACTTCGCCATTGGAGCCATAGGTATATTGGCCATGATCTGTGGTTCTGCCGGCGTAGGTATTGGCTAAGTACAGGTATCGGCCGAGCTCCTCTCCATTGAGCACTTCGGGGCTGTTGGCGGCTGATTGAGTACCGTAATAGGCGCTGACAGCTATAGTGGGTTTTCCTACTTTGCCACGCTTAGTCGTGATGATCACTACCCCATTGGCCGCTCTGGATCCGTAGATGGAAGCTGCGGAAGCATCTTTTAGGATTTGGATTGACTCGATATCATTGGGGTTTAAATTGCCTTGGTTTTGGGTTGGCACTCCATCGATGACATAGAGTGGATCATTGTTTCCGATCGTACCAAAACCTCGAATCCTTACGGTAGCATTGCCGCCTGGAGTGGCATCGTTTACGATGTTTACACCTGATGCGCGGCCCTGAAGTTGTTGTGCAAAAGTAGTCGCCGGGACTTTTTGAAGTTCTTCTGAATCCACCGACGATACGGCGCCTGTGATGTCCTTTTTTGACTGGGAAGTGTAGCCTGTTACTACGACCTCTTCCAGACTGCTCATCGATGCCCCAAGCGTCACATCGATAGCACTTCTTGTGCCTACCTTTTCCTCTTTGGATTCATATCCTACAAAAGAAAATACGAGAATACTTTCATTGCTGGGGACCTCTATGGAGTACATGCCGTCCAGATCAGTCACGGTACCGTTTGAAGTTCCCTTCACCAAGACAGTGGCTCCGGGCAGTCCTTCTTCCGTGTCATCCGTGATCTTACCTGAAATCGTTCGCTGGGCAAACGCTGATAATCCGGTACTCAATAACAATAGCGTTATCAAGGACCATTGATTGTAAAACTTGGTCATACTAAATGGGTTAATGAAAATAAATAGATCAATAGTCTGCTAAATTCCTTTATAGACCTGTATGGTCACAAGGTGCAAGACCTGCTAAAAGTAAATAAATTGATAAATGGTTTCAAAAATATTTAAGAGGTTTTTTATATTTAAAAATAATAATATGTCGTAATAAGTTAAAAAAGCAAAATATTAGTTTAAATAAATCAAAAATAGTGAAAATGACCAATGCCTTTTATACAAAAACTCCCCATAGTATCTTATGCTATGGGGAGCTTTCAAATGGGCAAGAGGAGGTGAATTAGATCATCTCCACACTTCTCTTCACAAACTCGGTCAGGTCCTTTCCTGAAAGCATTCCTTGGGAAAGCTTCGCCAGATCAAATGCCTGCTTGGCCAGTCGCCCTTTTTCGTCCTCACCTTCTGCCTTGAGGATTTTGTCGATGATCTTGTGGTTGCCATTGATGGCTACTTTGTAATTGTCAGGCATAGCACCATAGAAGCCCATACCTCCTCCGGTCTGTGCCATGTCTTTCATCCTGCGCATAAACTCCTCCATGGTGATGGTCACAGGAAGTTCCTCTGGGCTGAGACCTTCCACTTCCACCGTATAGCTCTGGTTGGCTATGGCTTTTTCAAAGATCTCCTTCACTTGCTTGCTTTGTTCCTCTGTCAGGACATTAGCGGTACTATCCTCTTTTTTGATCAGCTTATCCACGACATCGGCATCCACACGCTTGAGGGAGGTTTTTTCCAGCTTCTGCTCCAAGTTATTGATAAAATGGCTGTCTATCGGAGAGTCGAGCGAAAGCACGTCATAATCCTTCTTGTTGGCGGATTCGATAAAGGTATTTTGCTTATCGGGATCAGTGCTGTAGAGGAAAATGGTCTGCTCGTCTTTGTCCGTCTGTGCAGCTTTTACTTTTTCCTGGTATTCAGGTATGGTGAAGTATTCATCCTTGGTGTTTTTGAGCAGGGCAAAATCTTTTGCTTTGTCATAGAACTTGTCTTCGCTGACCATGCCATATTTCACAAAGAGCCCAATATCATTCCATTTGGACTCGTAGGATTTTCTGTCTTTTTTGAACAGTTCACCCAGCTTGTCGGCCACCTTTTTGGTGATGTAGCTGTTGATCTTTTTCACATTCCCGTCCGCCTGTAAGAAGCTTCGTGATACATTTAGTGGGATATCCGGAGAGTCGATCACACCGTGCAGCAACATCAGGAATTCCGGAACGATGTCTTTCACCTCATCGGTAATGAATACCTGTCTTGAGAAGAGCTTGATTTTATTGCGCTGTAGCTCGAATTCATTTTTTACTTTAGGGAAATATAGGACCCCTGTAAGGTTAAATGGATAGTCCACATTCAGGTGGATCCAGAATAGCGGATCTTCGCTCATGGGGTACAGTTCTTTGTAAAAAGCGAGATAATCCTCGTCTTTTAGCTCACTCGGCGCTTTGGTCCAGATGGGCTGGGTGGTGTTGATGATGTTATCAACTTCTACTGACTTGTATTTAGGTTTCCCTTCTTCATCTTTGCCATCCTCTACATTTTCGGTTTTGGTCTCAAACTTGATCGGGATGGGGAGGAATTTACAGTATTTGTCCAGGATTTCCTGAAGTTTCCACTTGTCCAAAAATTCCTCGGACTCTTCATTGATGTGCAGCACGATCTCGGTACCGCGCTCGGTACGGTCTCCTTCAGAAATCTCAAATGAAGTACTGCCATCACATGTCCATTTGGCAGGCGTAGCGCCTTCTTGATAAGAAAGGGAGTGTATGTCCACCCGATGGGCCACCATAAAGGCAGAGTAAAAACCCAATCCGAATTTACCGATGATCTCATTGGCATCTTTGGCGTCCTTAAACTTCTCTACGAATTCGGTGGCACCAGAAAAAGCAATCTGGTTGATGTATTTTTTGATTTCCTCTGCCGTCATACCAAGGCCTTTATCGGCAATGGTAATGGTCTTTTTCTCCTTGTCAAAACTCACTTCTACGGTCAAATCACCCAATTCACCGCTGTACTGGCCTAAGGTTGCCAGCCGCTTTACCTTCTGGGTAGCATCCACCGCATTGGATACCAACTCTCTGAGAAAAATCTCATTGTCCGAATAAAGAAACTTCTTGATGATCGGGAAAATATTCTCGGTATGGATCGAGATTGTACCTTTTTCCTGCATAGCTATTTATGTTTTTAGATTTTTTGCTGAATTTAACCATCTGCTAATTATCAAGCGGTGTTCCAATTCTCGTTTTGTGCCAAAATGACAGTACTGGAGTGGGTTGGTGAAAAACACTTAAAAATTGAAACTTTTAAGAATCATAAGAGGTTTATATAAAGGAATTTAATATATGTGAAATACATTTTTAATATACTGTAATTCATTTATATTGTAGGTGGCTGCTGTTTTAGTGGCAATGAAGCCATTTCTTTTCCACCAATATAGTGCCATGGATTGCTGTAATTAATTGAGAGTCTATCAGATATGAAAATAGTAGTGATAAGTGAGTGTAAGGCTAGAGAGATGATTGTGGTGAACAGGATTCTCCAATTTCAGCCTCGAGCGGTGGTGGTGCAGCCGAGTTTTGCTAAAAAGCGCAAGAAAAGAAGTTTTGGGGATTTGGCAACCCGCCTCTTGGCAAAACTGCGCTATCGCGCACTGAAGCGAAATCTGGCCGTGGTGGATGACGGGAGCAGTGGGATATTAAACAAAGTAACTTTCGATAGTAAAATGCTGAATTCACCAGAGGGTATCGAATTTTTAAAGAGATTGTCTCCAGACCTGCTGATCACCTGCAGGGCACCGCTGCTCAGTCAAGAAGTCACTCAAATCCCAAAATTGGCAACGGTAAATGTTCACTATGGAATAGCACCAGAATACCGCGGGAACGACACGCTATTTTGGGCGCTTTATGAAAAGAATTACGAAAAGGTAGGAGGTACCATCCATCATATCAGCCAAGGGGTGGATACTGGAAATATCTTGGCAAAAGTTTATCCTGCACTTGTACCAGGTGACGACGAGACTTCCATCGATATCAAGACGTCACAGCTGCTTGCCGATACCCTATACCAATACCTCGAAGAAATTTCCCAAGCACGACAACCGATTCGGGGAGTGACACAGCAACACAAAGGAAAGAACTACCGCGCCACAGATAGGACACCGGCTAAAAGCCTTAAGATGCAATTCAGAAACCTACTTGGCAATTCATCCATACCCAGCCAAGAACAAAAGGTAGAAACTTTCTTTGAGCAAGAGAGCATTAGTATTTTTGCCTGATCGAGAAGCCGCATGGTGTATTGTACTAAATTGTTCGAAAGACTTTTTATCATTGAACCCATTAGTTAGTGCGTATCTGATAAATACGGGTTCTATCTTTTTTCCTTGGGCAGTTATTTCTCCAACCTGAGCTCGACTTAATTTTAGTATTAAAAGCGAACCCTTTTAAGGAGGATGTGGGTTGGAAAAGGGTGTGGCAATCCCGAAACTGCCACGGCTTCCACCCGCTCAGGCCTCCTCTAAGCCTCGCAGTGACGGTTTTATAATCGAACTGAGGTTTCTAGCTAAATTCCTAGGTGGTTTTCATCCCTTTACCTTTGTTACTTTTTTGCTTCAGGTCAAAAAAGTAACCCAAAAACCCCGCCGCTGGGCATCTATTGGGCTAAAATTAAAGCCTACCCCCATGCAGGCAAACTCCTCCTTTTCTAGTGGCCAACATTCTTTTTGGTCAGCATTTCGTCAAACAAGCCTGCCTTACTGCCCGCCCGCTTTTTAATTTCTTAACGCCCAATACCTGCAAGGCGGATTCAGTTAATAAGTCCCAAAAATGTATCGCTTTTAGGCCGCAGTCATCGGGTGGAAATTAATATAGGTGACGGATCCACGTCGCAGGGGAAATCCATGTCCCATTTTAAAGGGCAGACCACCGGCCTAGATTTCCTGCTTGCCGTAAGGCATGGTTTTCTTTCTTTTTTCATCAATAGCCTGCCCGAAGGCTTTCGAGGGAAAAAGGGAAAAGGATAAAATCCACCAAAATGACCAAAGCCATACAGTTTAAGTCAAATAGAAAGAAACTCCTAGCAGGTAAAAACAGATAAATAGCCTTAACTAAACGGCATTGATGCTGGTTTTAAAATATTGAGTAAGCTTGTTACCTTGTAAGAAAATTGGAACAAGCCCATGCAGCAATTGTTAGAGGAAATAGCATCTTGTAAGGCCTGTAAGGAATTTTTGCCATTAGGTCCCAAGCCCATCGTGGCGGGCAGTCCGCACAGCAAGATCATCATCATCGGCCAGGCACCGGGCAAAATCGTCCATGAAACCGGCATTCCCTGGAACGACAAAAGCGGAGACAACCTGCGCAAATGGCTGGGCGTGGACAAGACTACCTTTTACGATCCTCATAAAATCGCGTTGGTACCCATGGGGTTTTGCTATCCGGGCAGGGGAAAATCGGGAGACCTTCCGCCAAGACACGAATGCGCACCGCTTTGGCATGGAAGACTCTTGGACATGATGAAGGAAGTGCAGCTGACCTTATTGGTGGGTAATTATGCGCAGGCATATTATTTGGGAAGCCGGGCAAGGAATACCCTGACCGAGACGGTGAAAAATTTCCACGATTACCTGCCTGAATATTTGCCGCTGCCCCATCCCTCGCCCCGAAACAATATCTGGCAGGCCAAAAACCCGTGGTTTGGGGAGGAAGTGCTGCCTACACTGAAGGAGCGGACAAGGCGGGTTTTGGATCAGGGCAAACGCATTTAGAAAATCCAGTTTACGGCAG
Organism: Echinicola rosea; assembly: GCF_005281475.1. NCBI lineage: Bacteria > Pseudomonadati > Bacteroidota > Cytophagia > Cytophagales > Cyclobacteriaceae > Echinicola > Echinicola rosea. The sequence continues at coordinate 1,401,232 of NZ_CP040106.1, forward strand.
GCCACAAATCTGCCGTGTCCAAGTATGCACTAATGGCAGCATATGGGAAATTGTGAGGTTGTCTCATAAGTCCTCATCATTGCGATTGCGATGGATATCGGAAGAAGCGATCTCGTCATACGTGCAATGAAAGCACATCGAGATCACTTCACTCCGCTCGTGATGACGTATATTTATTTATAAGACAGCCTCGACTTAATTCAGCCCAATGGAGCCCATTGGGCTATAATGGTGGGGACCAACACTCCTTACGTCCTGTAAGATCAATTCAGAATAATGTCCGTTAAAAATACCTGGTGGGAGTTTTGCGCTAGGCCTTCAGCCTTTGGCTTCTGGTGGTGGTTAGGGACAAAAAGTCCAATCTTGAAAGCACCATCAGGCTTAGAAAGCAAAATGGGAATGATCTCTTTAAATGCGTTTGCCCTGGGTTTTGGATGAGAAATAGTGTTTTTCGGAAAATGAATATTATCTTCTAACCTGAGCTCGACTTAATTTTAGTATAAAAAGCGAACCCTTTTTAGGAAGATGTGGGTTGGAAAAGGGTGTGGCAACTCGCCGCGGCGAGCTGCCACGGCTTCCACCCCTCAAATCTCCCTTTAAGCCTCGCAGTGACGATTTTATAATCGAACTGAGGTTTCTAAAAGCGTTAGATGAAAGATTTGCTATCCTATTCTCTATGAAAACAAAAAACACCTCAGCAAAAGTTGAGGTGTTTTTTGTGATATTAATTTTTTTAGCGTGGTTTAATCCATTCCCAAGAAGTCCACTTCAAAGACCAAAATAGAATTGGCGGGAATAACTCCAACTTCCTGATCTCTATACATTAAAGGAGATGGAATGACAAAAATGGCTTTGGATCCACTTCTTATTGGCTTAAATCCAAAATGAAATCCTGCTTTTGGAGATACATTTGGATTAGGATTAGCTGGATTCAATTGAAAAAGTTCAAAACTTAGAGGCCTATAGGTATCCCCATCTTCATGTAGATCATTTTCAACAGCTATTGATTCAATATTCGTATCAAATACTTCTCCATCCATAAACTTACCGACATAATTGGTATAAATGACGTCACCGTAATTTGGCTTAGATGCATCTCCTTCTTCCTGCACAATGATCACAGTGCCACTTGGGTCATGGATGCGGTAAAGGCTGTCGATCTGGGCAGTGTCCAAGTAGGCGGCGATCTTGAGGCTATCGGTTTCCATATTGCCTTCAAAATCATACTGTGGGCCAAAATCATATGGATTGTTCGGTTCACATGAAAAGGCAACTATCCCTACTATCGCAGCCATCAGGCCTATCATTAACTTTTTCATATCACTCTTCGGTCGTTATTTCTTCTTCGTTTTTGATGACGTCCTTGATTTCCAGGTCAAACATCAACACGGAATTTGCTGGAATCCTGCCCGAAACTGCCCGGTTGCCAAACCCCCATGCAGACGGCATGATGACTCGCGCTCGGTCGCCTTTTTCCATTTCTAATAGCGCATAAATAAACCCCTTCAAATATTCTTGGTTATAAACTTCCAATGGGGCGTAATTTCTTTCGGAGGAGAACATGCCATTTTCCCGCGCTACTGCCTCGATATTGGTATCGAATACCGATTCATCCAGCAATCTCCCCACATAATTTACTTTTAAGGTATCTGCACCAGTAGTTTTTACTCCAGAATAGGAGAGCGAATCCCAAAGCATCACGATACCTGAACTTGAATCCTGCTCCTGCTTAATGTACTGGTAGTCCGTAGTGGTCAGGTACTCTTCGATCTTCTTGAGATCGTTTTGGAAAATTTCCTGCGGGCTTTCCTGATCCTCGATGCAGGACACAAACAGCCCTGCTAGGAGGGCTGTCAGTAAAATATGATTTAGAAATTTCATGCTATTATTTCTGCACGTCCATTACTTCTACGTCAAATACCAAGATAGAGTTTGGCTTGATTACCTCGCCTGCTTGTCTTGGGCCGTATGCTAGGGTAGAAGGGATTAGGAACTTGGCTTTACTTCCGCCTTTAAGCAGCTGCAGCCCTTCATCCCATCCAGGGATCACACGGCCTTTTCCTACCATCACCTCAAAAGGCTCATAAGGTCTTCCTTCGTTAAAGATGTCATTCTCCTTGGCCACGTCTTCCAAACTGGTGTCGAAGATCGTCCCACCTTCCAGTACATAGCCGGTGTAGTTTACCACAGCGGTATTGCCTTCTTCTACCACTTCACCATTACCTTCTTCCTCGATGACATAAAACAATCCGGATTCAGTTTTGGTGGCGTTGATATTGTTCTCGGCCATATAATCCTGGATTTTCTTAATGTCTTCTGCCAGCTGGGCTTCGGCTTCTTTTTCCATTTTGGCACGCTGCTTCTCCTGTACCTTGGTCATGAACTCCTGCATCTCCGACTCATCCAGGATGTCCGTAACACCGATGTTTAGGGTCACCTTCTCTTCAGCAGTCAAAAATGGAGGGGTGTTCATCTCGCCAAAGATGTCCTTGGCGGCAGCACTGAATTGGATGCTGTCTCCTTTGCGAAGGCCGTTGAAAATCTCATCAATTCCCGGTCTTACCTTAGTGGTGTCGTAGTTTTTGACGCTGTCATTGTGCATCATATAAGCAGGAGCACCGTTTTCGATACTGGAGATAAAGATGGAGTCCTTGCTGTTTTTGGCTGTAAATTCATAAATGACGAACTGGCCGTTTTCGGGTTTTTCACTACCTTCTTCGATGTAGGTATATTCCGTGCCATCTTCGGTAGTTTTGGTCTTTTGACAAGAGACTACTCCCAAGCATGTTGCCACCATACCGGCTGACAACATCAAACTTTTAATGTTTTTCATTGACTAATTCTAGTTGATTTAATAATCGATCTTGATTTTCTTTAATTAATTTTTCGAATCGTTCGATGGTGTCTTTCAGGGAGTCCATGGACTTGCCCCCTGCGGCATTTCGGTGTCCGCCACCATCAAAGTATTTGGCAGCAAACTTATTCACCGCGACGTTTTCGATGGATCGGAATGAGATTTTCACCCCGTCTTTTCGCTCGGTAAACATAGCAGCGATTTTGATGCCGTCCAAGGAAAGTGCATAATTCACGAGGCCTTCTGTATCACCCGTCTGCGAATCGTATTTTTTTAGGTCGCGCTTGCTGATCCAAAAGTAGGCCGTATGGAGATCGGTGTGGATGACAAGCCGCCTTGTCAGCGCAAAGCCAATAAACTTCAACCGATTGACCGAATTGGTGTCGTATATCAACCGGGAGATTTTGGAATTGTCTGCGCCCAGGCCTATCAGCTCTGCCGTGACCATGTGGACGTGCTTCGTGGTATTGGGATGCTTGAAGCCTCCCGTGTCCGTCATGATCCCAGAATAGAGGCAGTCGGCAATATCACTGTCGATAAGGTCCTTTTCGTCCATCTTCACGATCAGGTCATATACCAACTCACAGGTAGCGGCCGCATCGGTACTCCAATACCTGAAATCGGCAAAATCCTCCGGATCTTGGTGATGGTCTATGTTGACCTTGGTGGCATCGGCTTTTTTGACAAGTGCTCCCAGTTCGTTTATCCTGCTGAGGCAGGAAAAGTCCAGGCATATAATCATATCAGCAGCATTGATCAGCCCTATGGCTTGTTGCTGACAGTCTTCTTTCTCAAAGTTCACCACATCATCGTTACCTTTCATCCAGTAAAGGAAAGAAGGATAATCCGATGGGGTGATCACCGTTACCTCATGTCCTTTCTTCTTTAGGTAGTTTGACATTCCCAAGGAAGACCCCAAAGCATCGGCATCAGGCTTGTGGTGTGTGGTAATGACGATTTTCTTTGGCGAAGACAGTAGTTTTTTAAATGACTCAAAATCTAGCATCTACAATATTTTAGTAGCACTTTTTACAGTACACAAGACGCAAAGGTCTATATAATTTTTGAAAATTCCCAAATTTATATAAGCGTCTTATAATGAACAAGATAACCTACAAATAACTCCAAACATTCTGAGTTTCCAGTAAAAACGCTAATTTTGCTGCCAAATATAAACCTTCATTTTCAAAACTAAACAAAATGGCAAGTAACAGAACGTTCACCATGATCAAGCCAGATGCTTTTGCAGAAGGCAATTCAGGTGCTATCCTAAAAATGATCGAAGCAGCAGGATTTAAGATTGTAGCCATCAAAGCTACACAACTTACCGCTGAGCTTGCAGGTAAATTCTATGCCGTGCACAAGGAGCGCCCTTTTTATAATGACCTCTGCAATTACATGTCCTCTGGACCGATCATCGCTGCCATACTCGAAAAAGATAATGCCGTAGCAGACTTTAGAGCTCTGATCGGAGCTACCAATCCCGCTGAAGCGGCTGAAGGCACTATCCGTAAGCTGTTTGCCAAGTCCATCGAGGCCAATGCAGTGCATGGATCTGATTCGGACGAAAATGCTCAAATCGAAGGAAGCTTTTTCTTTAGTCAACTAGAGCACGTTAAATAAAGGATCAAAGCCCTTTTTTGTGGAATGACTTCACCACAAGGAATTCTCAAATGCCTTTCTCAACAGCCTGCATGTAAAATGTAGAGCTAGTGCGGGCTACAGATAATAAAGATCAACACCGGTAGGATGCTATGACCATGATTCCTATCGGTGTTGATCATGTCTATCTATCGGCGGAATTAAGGATGGTAATATAAATATATAGCGATCGAAATGTGCCTGCACACAACTTTTTGCCTTGATCGCACAAATGGATCAGACAATGTTTCTGGGGGCGATAAAGTCCTTTATTTATTGAGATAAGGTTCTGAGGCAAAAACCAATTAATAATCTCTCTCTGTGTAGGTTACAACACGCTCTTGGAGCCTTTGTGGCAATTTTTTAGAAAACCGGTAGTCCCCAACTTTACCGCTTGATCCCTAACGTTTACGCTTGGCTGGTACATAAAAGAAAAAAGCCCTTCCCAGTGTTGACCAGAAAGGGCATATGTAAAGCATCTCGAAATTAAACTCTTTCAAGGCCAGAAGACCTGGCTTTCTTTTTTATCGCTTTTACGGTCTTTTCCGAGGGTTCCATGACCATCTCATTGAGCCGACCAAGCATGTCCAGCGTATCCAGATACTCCTGCATTAAGCATTCATTCTGCTGCAAAAGCTGCTCGAAGGCAATGCTTTCCAATTCGCTCATTTCCTGATAGACATATCGTATCAGTTGTTCATTTGGGGTAAAATATTTTGTCATAGGCAACATTTATTTGTTTCAACTTTTTCCGCATGTTGATAAGTGCGTACCGCATTCTTCCAAGTGCCGTATTGATGCTTACACCCGTCTGGTCAGCAATTTCCTGAAAACTCAAATCCATATAATGACGCATGATCAATACCTGTTTTTGGCTTTCAGGTAGTTCATCGATGAGATCCCTTACCAGGGCATGCGTTTCGTCTTTGACCTTCTGGTCCTCGACATTGGAATCAGCGAATTTAAGTGTATTGAACAGATTCGAACCGTCTTCCATCATGATAAATGGATAGCGCTTCATTTTTCTGAAATAATCTACCGCTAGGTTGTGCGCAATCCGCATCAACCAAGGCTGAAATTTCCCTTCTTCGTTATATCGGTCAGAGTTAAGGGTCTGTATTACTTTCACAAACACGTCTTGCAGTAAGTCCTCTGCTAAACCCTGATCTTTTACTATCATATAAATCGTCGTGAACACACGGGATTTATATTTATCTACCAACACTTCGAAAGCAGCTTCACTCCCATTTCTATACTGAGCGATCAATTCACTGTCTTTCGGTCTTAACCTTTTACTCATAAATTCTGACGTTTAAATAACGTAGAAGTCTATTTCATATTGCGGGATTTAGGGTTGAAACAAATTCTGTTAAAGCCAAATGTATATATTTGAAATACACAATGCAATGAAACAACTGATTTTTTTGTTTAATTTATAGGTGACATTGACCTGTTATCAAAATATAAATTCGATTAGGTTGTTTTAACAAAATTATCGATTGATTTGATTTTTGGCAAAAATAATCTTAATGCAAGTCAATTTTTGTACCAAAATATACGAATCATGAGCTCTACATGGACGCATGATAAAAAATCTTTTTATAGTAATAAAATTTGACAATTTTCGTAATAACCGTGGCTCGCTTATTGTGGAGTTGCTTGTGTTTATGTGGAAATTTTCAACAACCTAAAAATTAATTCTACATGTATCGATTTATCCTGAAGTTTTTGGTTTTTTCACTCCTCTCTACGGCTGTGATCTCGTGTAATTTTAGCCATCCTGAATCCTCAAAATCCATTGAGCTTATTGGGCACAGCAAAATCACCCTGGAGGAAGTACAGCCCTGCATCAATGTAAGCTTTAACGGTAGCCTGGAACAGAAAAAAGCGCTGGAGGAGTTGATGGAAGGTGAGGAAATGCAAAAGTACAAAGTGGAGAAAACTAGTGAAAGCTTCTATAAAGATGGAATGTATGATAATAAGTCAAGCTCGGGTGAGTTTACCTACGGTCAGAATTATATCGTAGTGCTCAAAGGTGAGTCGGACAAATCCCTGATCAGTGACCTGCTTTCAAAAAAGGATATCCCCGCCAATATCAATAGCAACGGCTATTACTTGGCACCAGCGACCAACAAAAGCCTTCAAGACTTGAGCTTCCAACGGTCTTTGGCCAATGCCCAAGACCGAATAGCAGCTTATGCGGATTCATTGGACTTGGATTTTGAGATTATGGGGGTAGAAGAAATTGATGATTACCAGCTCTATCCTGTTGATGGCATTGTTTACAACAAAGAGTTGTCCAAAAAGGTGAAAGTTAAGGCCCGTTTGATGAAGGATTGAGCCAAGAGGGAACTTTTCCGGTAAATTCAGCTTTAAACAAATTACCAATTCACAGGTTGACTTGGTATCTTTGTAAGCTATGAATGAGACAACAGCCTTGAATCCATCATCGATAGAGAATTTAGACCCCAAATCAAATATCATCATCAAAAACGCTCGGGTAAACAACCTGAAGAACCTGAGTGTGGCCATCCCCCGAAACAAGCTGGTGGTCGTAACAGGACTTTCAGGTTCTGGCAAGTCCAGTTTGGCCTTTGATACGTTATTTGCGGAGGGACAGCGGATGTATGTGGAGAGCCTGAGTTCGTATGCCCGTCAATTTTTGGGAAGAATGGAAAAACCGGATGTGGAATACATCAAGGGGGTTTCTCCCGCCATTGCCATTCAGCAAAAAGTGACCACCAAAAATCCCAGATCTACGGTAGGGACCACCACGGAGATCTATGATTATCTTAAACTTCTTTTTAGCCGTATCGGTCGTACCATATCACCGGTCAGCGGGGAGGAAGTAAAGCACCATACGGTCACAGATGTGGTGGATTTTATCCATCGTTTTGATGAGGACGAAAAAGTAATGATCAGTTGCCCTTTACAGGCAAATGCGTCCCGGAGCATGGAGAAGGAGCTGGAAATCCTGCTTCAAAAGGGATTTACACGGGTTATCATCGAAGGAGAGGTATTTTATGTAGAGGACCTGCTGGAGGAGCAGGAGATTCCAAAAGGAGACATTGAAATCCTGATCGATAGGGCGGTGGTCAGAAAGGAGGACGAGGATAACCATTTTCGTATTGCAGATAGTGTGCAGACGGCATTTTATGAGGGACATGGGGACTGTTATGTGGTAATTCCCGGTAAGGAATCGAAGAAATTCAGTGACCGTTTTGAGCTGGATGGAATGTCCTTCGAGCTTCCATCGGTAAATTTCTTCAGCTTTAACAATCCCTACGGAGCCTGTAAGACCTGCGAGGGTTTTGGTTCGGTGCTGGGCATAGATCCTGATTTGGTGATTCCTGACAAGTCGCTCTCCATTTACGAAGGCGCCATTGCGCCGTGGCGGGGAGAGACCACCAAAAAATGGGCCGCTCCACTGATCAAAAACGGCATTCACTTTGACTTTCCCATCCACAGGCCATATGAAGAGCTGGATGAGGAGCATAAGGAATTGATCTGGAAGGGCAATAGCCATTTTAAAGGCCTCAATGCTTTTTTTGAGCACTTGCAAAGTAAAACGCATAAAATCCAATATAGGGTGATGCTTTCGCGCTTCCGCGGGAGGACCACATGTCCGGACTGTAAGGGCACCAGGCTTCGAAAAGATGCTGCCTATGTCAAAGTCAACGGGCATTCCATCACGGACATTGTGCTCATGCCGATCGATCGTGCACTGGAATTTTTCCAAACGATCCAGCTTACTGAAGCAGAAACAAAAACAGCCAACCGACTGCTCAAGGAAATATTGAACCGGTTGGAGTATATCGATAAAGTTGGTCTGGGCTATTTGACGCTAAATCGCCTTACCTCAAGCCTCTCGGGTGGAGAATACCAGCGGATCAAGCTGGCCACATCCTTGGGAAGTGCCTTGGTAGGCTCGATGTATATTCTGGATGAGCCAAGCATTGGGCTGCACCCCCGGGATACCGATCGGCTGATATCAGTGCTCAATTCCCTTCGGGACATGGGCAATACGGTGATTGTGGTGGAGCACGAGGAAAAGATCATGAAAGCCGCCGATGAGATTGTGGACATCGGGCCGGATGCGGGCGTTAATGGTGGGCAACTGGTGTTTCAAGGTAATTTGGAAGACTTGATTTCCCATGGAGAGACCTATACCGCAAAATACCTAAAAGGGGTAGAAAAAATAGATATTAAGCAGGGAAACAGAAAGTGGAAAGATAAAATCCTGATCAATGGTGCCCGGGAAAACAACCTGAAAAACATCAATGTGCAGATTCCGCTGCATACGCTCACGGTGATCACCGGAGTCAGTGGCTCTGGCAAATCCACTTTGATCAAGAAAGTCCTTTATCCGGCATTGGGTAAAATGCTGGGTACGGTCATTGATGAAACGGGGAAATTTGATCATCTGGGCGGAGACTATAAGTCCATTAGTCAAGTGGAATTTGTGGATCAAAACCCCATCGGAAAGTCCTCCCGGTCCAATCCCGTCACCTATGTGAAGGCCTATGATGCCATTAGGAGCTTGTTTGCTGAACGCCCCACCTCAAAGCAGCGCGGTTACAAGCCAGCTTATTTCAGTTTCAATGTGGATGGAGGGCGCTGTGAAGCCTGCCAAGGTGAGGGTACACAGAAGATAGAGATGCAGTTCATGGCGGACATCTTCCTTACGTGTGAATCCTGTAAGGGAAAGCGATTCAAGAATGAAATCCTAGATGTAACTTATAAGGACAAGAATATCGCCGACGTCCTCGAAATGACCATTGACGAGGCCATGGAGTTTTTTGAGGGCAAGAATGCAATCATATCACGTCTGCAGCCCCTGCAAGAAGTGGGCTTGGGATACATTGGCTTGGGGCAAAGCTCAAACACCCTCAGTGGTGGGGAGGCCCAACGGGTAAAACTGGCCTCTTTTCTCGGCAAGGGTGGAAACAAGGCAAAAGACCATGTGCTCTTTATCTTTGACGAGCCCACGACCGGGCTACATTTCCATGACATCAAGAAGCTGCTGTATTCCATCAACGCTTTGATAGAGGAGGGACACTCTGTGATCATTATTGAGCACAACACCGAGGTCATCAAATCGGCCGATTGGGTGATTGATTTGGGACCAGAAGGCGGTGAGCGTGGAGGAAACGTGACCTTTGAAGGAACACCCGAAGCGCTGAGGGAAGTAGAGGATAATTATACCGCCAAGTACCTGAGAGAGTCGTTTTCTTAATGGAATATTAGCAGATAGTTATCATTCTATGTGAAAGAAACTTTTGCGATGACTTTTGGGTTGGAAAGCGTATAGCCGCTAGTGTCAATTCAGTGCTTAAATGTCGGTTAAGGCAGTAGTGGATTTTGGGCTAGAGCAAGGCGCAAAAAAACGCCCCTAGCGTAGCTAAGGAAATCGTTTTGTAACACAGCCATAGGCCAAAAGAGGCACCGGATTACACGTAGGTTTAGGGTTGCTTGACACTAGATGCCGGTGTCGGGCTAACTGGCTGTGGGCCATTATTCCCGGAAATGGAGGGCGCAGCATTATGCAAAATCAATTTATCATCAAGTTGACAAGATTTTTATTGAGCAAAAATGAAACATCACACTTATCATCAAGTCATTGTATTGGCATTTTTAACGGTTCTTTTTTCATGCAATACTCCCCAGGCCACAGAAGGTGATGCGCCTTTGGGCTGGAATGAAGTCTCCACGCCCACAGAAGCTTCCTTAAGGGGGCTGTCGCCCCTGACGGCGGACATTGTCTGGGCGACGGGCAGTAATGGGCTCTGGATGCTTACCGTGGATGGCGGGGAGCATTGGGAAAAAGGGGTGATTGCTGGACTGGACACCGTAGATTTTAGGGATATTGAGGCCTTTGATGCTAAGACAGCGGTTGCGGTTTCTGCCGGACAGCCAGCGGTTATTTATAAGACCACTGATGGGGGCAAGTCTTGGGAGAAGAAATACCAAGGGCCCGAGGAAGCTTTTTTGGATGGATTGGCCTTTGTGGATGAAAAAAGAGGATACGCTTATGGAGACCCGGTGGATGGAAAATGGATGGTACTGCTCACCCTAAACGGCGGAGATTCGTGGGAGCCGCTTAGCCGAACTCCCAAAGTCCCTGAAGGAGAAGCCAGCTTTGCAGCCAGTGGATCGGGGATTTTGGCCAGAGGCCATGAAATATGGATTGCCAGTGGTGGTCTGAAAAGCAATATCTATTATTCGGAAAATGGCGGTGTCGATTGGGACACGGTCCCGGCACCCTTTATACAGGGAGAACCTTCCCAGGGCATTTTCTCTCTTACTTTTATGAACGATAGGCATATTGTGGCTGTCGGCGGGGATTACCTCGAGCCTGATCATACCTCCAATATCAGCGCGTTTTCGCTTGATCACGGCAAGACTTGGCAGGGCCCTGAAGGTGCACAGCCCGCTGGCTATCGGTCAGGAGTGGCTTATTTCCCCAAAAAAAGTTGGCTGATAGCAGTGGGAACCAATGGTAGTGATTATTCCAGTGATGGAGGGAAAAATTGGGTGAAATTTACTGATTATGGCCTTCATGCCGTAAAATTATCCAAAAATGGAGAGACCATTTGGGCATCTGGTGCTGATGGTAAAATTGCCAGGCTGGATTATTAGAGGAGACCATTTGGCCGGTAAATTGCGAATCTTACCAGAAGTAATCGATAAAAAATAATTGTAGGGATTAATTATTAAATCAGGTGGTTTAATATTATATTAGGAAAGGTTTGACCAGAAACAGTAGCGTTTCTTACTTGGAGAAGAATGACGCTAGGACAGCCATTTAACCCTATAACCTTGACCCAATATGTTTGAAATTATTCCATCTATATGGATCATGAACGGAAAATGCGTCCGTCTCGAAAAAGGGGATTTTACCACTGAGCAGGTGATATCCGATAACCCCTTGGAAATTGCCCAAGAGTTTGAAAACTGCGGTATTGAGCGTATTCATTTGGTAGATTTGGATGGGGCTAGAAGGGGAAGCCCAAAAAACTTTCATATTTTACATACCATTGCTGCTTACACTTCACTAAGCGTCGATTTTACCGGTGGAGTAGGGACTGACGGAGACCTCATCAAGGTCTTTGAACATGGTGCCAAGACCATTACTGCTGCTAGTGTGGCGGCCAATTCACCCGAAAAGTTTGCCCAGTGGTTGATTTCTTATGGAAGGGAGAAAATCAATATGGCGGCAGATACTGACCCTAAAGACCATCTGATTAAGATCAAAGGTTGGCAGAAAAATACCGATATCCATCTTTTTGATCAGATTTCCTATTTTTACGACAGAGGATTGAAATACCTAAAGTGTTCCGACATCAGCAGGGAAGGCGTCATGGAAGGGCCAAACTTTGAGCTGTATGGAGAAATTGTAGAGCGATTTCCAAATCTCCATGTCGTGGCCAGTGGCGGTGTGCGAAATGTAGGGGACTTCAAGCGGTTGAAGGATTTGGGTATGAGAGGTGTGGTTTTTGGGAAGGCATATTATTCTGGGAAAATTACGGCAGAGGAACTGAAGACCTTTGTCGCAAGCTGCAAGGAGCCCATATAAAGAAAATAGGTTTTCATATGGCTGTGGTGGTAATTTCTCCACAGGCCTTTTGCATTTGATCCACTATTCCGTATTGATGTTAGCCTGAAACAATGGCGCTAGCCAAGTGTGCGAGATCCTCTTTAGTGTGGTAGGCAGATAAAATAATTCTGTCCACAGGTGCATCTTCGGGTCTTGGATAGGAGAAAGAAGAAATCATCATTCCTGCTTCCAGCAATTTTGGAGCCCAACCGCTATTTTTGAAGGTTACGACCGGGAAACGAGGGTCATATCTTAGTTGGTCCGAGGTATTGTCGATTCGTTTAAAAAAATACTCCATGTTTTCTTGAAGTAGCGTTTGCTGTTGTTCATAGAGCTTCTCGGCCTGCAAGAATGCTTGACAGTAACCAGGCGCAGGAGGAGAGGCACCTCTGAAGGTTGCACTGCTTTTTACTTTTTCAATAAAATACGCATCCCCCAAGATTATTCCCGCAGGAATGGCCAAAGCTTTGCCGAGTGAGCCCGCCACGATCAAATGGGCAGGAAGATTTTTCCACTGATGATAAGTGCCGTATATGCCTTTTCCAAGCAGTCCAAAGGCATGGCTGTCATCCACCAGCAAATAATAGGTGTTTGCTGGTGACAGGTCCTTTACCCAGTTAAAATCATGAATGGCCGGCAGGATGGTATCCACCGCATTGGAGAGAATGGCGATGGTCTGGCCTTTTACCTGATGGCTCTTCTGGATGCACTCGTTAGCAAATTCGTGAAAGGATTGGTCTGGATCTGGCTGATAGTTGGCAGGAAGGATAGCCGGATGGGCATCAGGGGCAGCCCATACCGTGTGGGCCATTTCGCAGAGCAAGGTCTGCGTAAGGTAGCCAGCCATAAAACCACTACTGAGCAAAGCAGCATATGGAGCTCTAGCTCCAGAAGCAAACTGCTGCTCCAAATCCTCGTACACTTCCAGTTGGACATTGCTAAACCTGCTGGCTCCGTGATTGGGACCGTATTGTTGGATGCCTTGTAGGATTTCCTGTTCGAATGGCGGCACACTGCCCATCCCCAAATAGGCAGTGCCGCTGAAATAACGGTAGTCCTTTCCCTGCCAAGGAATAAGTCGGCCGATTTTATGATCTGTAGGGTGGTGCTGCATGTGGTTTGGGGAGGAGATTTTATGGTTATGGTAGAGCGTCATGCCGCTATAATGCATATTCCGGGTTTTAGGCTGGTAAAATCAGATCAGTTCAGCACCAATGCCTGGTCCTTCTGGGAAAGTGACTTTTCCGGGCTCGATATGGACGCCCGTGGCAATGTCCTTGGCAAGCAGCATGGCCCCGTCCATATCTACATAATCCAGTAGTGGTGCGATATGGGCAATGGCCGTGACGCCCACAGAAGATTCCGTCATACAACCTACCATGGTCTGCATGCCCAGCTCCTTGGCCTGATAGAGCATCCTCAATCCCGGTGTGATGCCTCCTGCCTTGACCAGCTTGACATTGATGCCGTGGAAGAGGCCGTGGCATTTTTTGACATCAGATTCCACAATGCAGCTTTCATCTGCGATGACAGGCAACTTGCTGTGCTCATATACTTTCTTCATGCCCTCCAGGTCGTCTTTGGCCAGTGGCTGCTCCATAAATTCCACTTGGAGTTTTTTCAGTTCCTGGGAGTATTCGATGGCCTGTTCTGCCGTCCAAGCACAATTCGCATCGATGCGAAAAATAGCTTTGGTGTGTTTGCGGAGCTCACGTACGATTTCCAAGTCATGATCCGTTCCCAGCTTGATTTTATACAGTGGCCAGTCCAGTTCCTTCATTTTTTCCACCATTTTGTCGGTTTCGGCGATACCAATGGTGAAGTTGGTCGTTGGGATGTCCAAAGGATCCAGCTTAAGGTATTCATAGAGCTTTACGTCCAGTTTTTTGGTAAATAAATCCCAAGCAGCCAAGTCCAGCGCGCATTGGGCAAATGGATTCTGGGCAAAGATTTCCTTGCATTGTTCCCAAAGCTTCTCCGGTGTTTCCCAGTTGCCCGCTTCCACGATCGGCCGGGCTTTTTCGAGGGCGGCAGTCATATTTTCGACCGTCATCCCATAAAAGGGATTGGTGGTGGATTCACCAAGACCATAATGCTCCCCGTCCGTAAGACGCACTATTAGCGTTTCCTGCACATCACGACTTTGATGGGCGATGGTAAAGGTATGTTTCAGTGGCAACTGCTTGATCAATATCTCTAATTTCATTGGGCTATGGGTTTTTTACCTGCTTCCATTAACGTGATTTACGTGTGTTCTGTTGACGATAGTGTCTGTCTATAATGCCGTCAGAAAATCACCGCTTTCAAAAGATTTAGTGGCGGTTACTTCCACACAGGAGCACAATGCACGTGGTGACCATGGTAGTTATCTTTGTATTTAAATCAAAATATGCTTGAAGTTTATTATTTTGATTGACATTAAAAAGTGAATAATGATTTCTACGCAATGTTTTGGGGGGATAGAAAGAAAAAATCCCTGAAATCAGTGAGCCAGGGTGAGAATTGAAGGGCAATTTTGGAAAAGGATAATAATCGGAAGATATGAAGCAAATTTATAAGAACCATTTCGGCATTCTGGCATTGGCTAGTATAGGCTTGTCCATGTGCTTGTTTTCATGCGAATCGTCCCAAGAGCGCAAAAAAAGTCTCCAGCCCGAAGTATTGGAAAAGGCATTTGAGCATTACAAAGAGGCTGCGATCACCCATAGGAGGTTTAAGCATGTGGACTTGCAGCCGCTGATCGAGAAGCATGCCGGGACGTTTGACGTGACAGATCTGGGCCAGTCCGTGGAGGGGCGGGCTATCAGACAGCTCGCTTATGGAAGCGGAGAGACCAAGGTGCTGCTGTGGTCTCAGATGCACGGGGATGAAAGTACGGCCACCATGGCGCTTTTTGACTTGTTTAACTTCCTGGAAGGCAGTGGTGATGATTTTGACCAAATACGAAATGCCATTCGTGATCAATTGACGTTACATTTTATCCCGATGGTAAATCCTGATGGTGCGGAGCGGTTTACCCGCCGCAATGCTTATGGTATCGACCTGAACCGGGATGCCATCAAGGAAGTCTCTCCAGAGGCCAAAATCTTAAAGGCAGCGCGGGCGGACTTTGGAGCGGACTTTGGCTTTAACCTGCATGACCAGCAGATTTATTATAATGTGGAACAAACTCCAAAGCCCGCAACGATTTCGGTATTGGCACCTGCCTATAATTACAAAACGGAAGTGAATGACGTCCGTGCCAAGGCCATGCAGGTGATCGTGGGCATGAACAGGATCCTCCAAAAAGTAACTCCCGGCCAGGTAGGCAAGTACAACGATGCCTTTGAGCCCAGGGCCTTTGGTGATAATTTCCAGAAGTGGGGCACGAGCACCATCCTGATCGAGTCTGGGGGCTATCCCGACGACCTTGATAAGCAATACATTCGCCAGCTGAATTTTATGATTATCCTAAATGCCCTCTACGAAATTGCCCAAGGTGATTATAACCGCTATGCAGTGGAGGACTATTTCCGCATTCCGGATAATGACAACAAGCTGATGGACCTGCTCCTGAAAAATGTAACGATCGCTGATGCCAAGGGCCAATATCAGCTGGATTTAGGAATCAAACGGCGCAACGTGGAGACGGGCAAGGGAGATTATCATGTGCGGGGCAGCTTGGATGATGTGGGCGACCTGTCTGTGTACTACGGATATAAGGAATTTGATGCCAGTGGAATGGTGCTGAAAGAAGGCAAAGTGGCCGAGGAGACCTTGGATTCACTTAGCAGTATTACTCCTGAAAAGGCCCTTGAGCTGCTGAGTGCCGGAAACTTGGCGGTTAGGGTAAAGTATGCACCTGAAGAGGCACTGCATGAGTTGCCCATCCTGGTTTTTGCGGGGCAGGACAGCATTCCCAGCGGTACCACGACAGGTAGCGCTGCCAATTTTTTCCTAGAAAGCAACGGCCAACGGACCCATGCCATAGTCAACGGCTACCTGATCAATTTACAAAAGCCAATGGTGAAGGGACTGAAGCAGCGGGTGTGGTAGTGCAGTCCACATATTTAGCTCTTCTACATATTTGCCAGGATAGGCTACTTCGATTCCTAATGTACCAACTGGGGTATAGTGCCAGCGGCACGGATGAATTTTGTAACCTGCGGATTCATCCGCAGGAGGCTAAGGTTTCCTCAGCCTCCAGAAGGAGTGCCAGCGGCACGGATGATACCTAGCCTGTACAAAAAATGATTCCTTTCAAAACACTAAAGGCGATTGCCTTGGCCGCTAGGTAAATCGAACTAGTTCGTCCACATACCCTAACTTCTTAATAACCTGAGCTCGACTTAATTTTAGTATAAAAAGCGAACCCTTTTCAGGAGGATGTGGGTTGGAAAAGGGTGTGGCAACTCGCCGCGGCGAGCTGCCACAGCTTCCACCCGCTCAGGCCTACCTCTAAGCCTCGCAGTGACGGTTTTATAATCGAACTAAGGTTAATACCTAAATGCTTCAAGCCGAAACTATTAATTGATATAAAAATTTGCGCAGTTAAGTGATTGCGTTTATATTAGCAGTCAAATAGCTGCGTTTATGGAACTACGAAGAGATGTATTTCAGGCCATTGCCGATCCCACGCGGAGGGCAATCATTATGTTGGTGGCGATTCAGGCCATGACGCCTAGTGCCATCGCGGGAAACTTTGACTCCTCCAGACAGACCATTTCCAAGCATATCCAGATCCTTACCGAGTGTGAATTGCTGGAGCAGGAACAGTCCGGTAGGGAAATCTACTACCAGCTGAATCCAGAAAAGTTAAAGTCTATTGCGGATTTTATCGAACCTTTCAGGCAGTTTTGGGATGAGCGGTTTAATAAACTGGAGGCAGTGATGAAAAACTATCAACCTAAAAAAGAAGGTGATTGATATTCTCTGTTGGACGATAAAAACTAACCATCAAACTTAACCACTAAACTTACCATGGCACTCAAGACAAACGTTCATGCAGAAGATGGCAAGCAGGAAATTCTTATTACGCGGGAATTTGACCTTCCGTTGGACTTGCTTTTCAAGGCATATATGGAACCCGAAATCGTGGAGCAATGGATGAGTACCAAAGTGCTAAAGCTCGAAAATCGACAACACGGAAGTTATCGGTTTGAGACCACAGATCCAATGGGTAATAAGCACGGCTTTCATGGAACGATCCATGATTTTGTCCTCAATGAGAAGATCACGCGAACCTTCGAAATGGAGAATGCAGATTTTGGCGCCCAGTTGGAGTTTTTGGAGTTTGAGTCACTCCATGAGGGCACCAGCAAACTCAGCATGCATGTCATCTACCGCTCGGTAGCCATCAGGGATAAAATCCTCCAGCTCCCCTTCGTCCAAGGCATCAATCTGGCACACGACCGATTGGAGGAAGTTCAGAAGAGTAGTTAATGACTGGTAGTGAGATGTGAGTCTTGAGATAAAATTGGGAGGTTAGGTGGGGGTATGTTGGCACACAGATAAAACCGGTTATTAACTGAAAAAAATACCAAACCATTTTCCTTTCCTCCCACGCTGTTTAGATAGGTCTATCAGGATACGTGGAGAAAATGGGTGAACTTAGAGAACGTACTGATTAAACTAAAAATCATGAAGAAACGGAACAGGATTATCTATTGGATTGCCACCGTTTGGCTGGCATTGGGGATGGTGTCCACGGGCATTGTCCAGTTGATACAGATGGAGGAGGAAGTGCAGATGATGGAACACTTGGGCTATCCTGTGTACTTACTTACGATATTGGGAGTGTGGAAAGTGTTGGGTACGGTGGCCATTTTGATCCCTAAATTTCCATTGGTGAAAGAATGGGCATATGCAGGTTTTTTCTTTGCGATGTCAGGAGCGGTGTGTTCGCACCTGGCCGTTGGTGATGAACCAATTACACTTTTTGGCCCCCTGCTCTTGGTAGTATTAACCCTTATTTCTTGGTATTTTAGACCTGAAGAGAGAAAAACTATTGCTGTAGCTCGCAAAGCAACGAACAAATAAACAAGATGCATATGGACAAGCCCAAAGATGTAGATTCATATATAGCCAACGCCACCGAGGAGGCTCGATCGGTCATGGATGAGCTGAGAAGCATCATTAAATCTGCCATGCCCGAAGCAGAAGAAGGTATCAGTTGGAATGTGCCCATATACAAATACCATGGGATATTGGTCGGGTTTTCTGTAGCCAAGCACCATGTAAGCTTCGGGGTGGATTCGCTACAGGAAGAGGATCGAAAGATTCTTAAAGAATTAGGTTATAAAACCGGTAAAAAAACGATACAGATTAAGTTTGACCAAGAGGTGCCTGCAGTAATAATAAAACGCCTAGTACTTGCTCAAGCTGAAGTTAATGAACTAAATATCAAGAACCGATGAACCCAAAAGTTGATTTTTTCTTTGATAAAGACACCCAATGGAAGGAAGCGTACGGCCAATTGAGGAAGATAGCGCTTGAATGTGGACTTACGGAAGAGCTGAAGTGGGGTGTGCCATGCTACACTAGTCCATCCGGCAAGACAGGAAAGCAAGCCAACGTGGTATTGATCCATGGATTTAAGGAGTACTGTGCGCTGCTGTTTCATAAGGGCGCTTTGCTTAAGGATACGGAAGGCCTGCTGATCCAACAAACGGAGAATGTACAGGCTGCCAGACAGATTCGGTTTACTGATGTTCAGGAAATTTTGAGCCATCGTTCGGCACTGAAAACCTATATTTTCGAGGCCATTGAGGTGGAGAAGGCTGGCTTGGAAGTGAAGCTCAAGAAGACAAAAGAGTTTAGTATGCCTGATGAATTTAAGGAATATTTGGAAGACCGCCCTGAGCTGAAAGCGGCTTTTGAAAAGCTGACCCCGGGGAGGCAGCGGGGGTATTTGCTCCATTTTTCCCAACCCAAACAGTCCAAGACCAAAGTGTCCCGGATTGAGAAAGCCATTCCGAGGATCTTTGATGGTCTAGGCTTGAATGATTAGAGAAAAAGTTAATTTCAAAACAGTTCGAGGATAACGAATAGGTTTTCATTCATACTCTGAGGTAGGTTTTTATGGTGGCAGGGAAATTTCTGTACCGCAAAATAGCCCCGATGGAAATGACCAATAAAATGGCCACGCACCAATACACCCACGATGGAATGGGCACAGGGTCGCCTTTTGCGTAGGAGTGCAAGCCAGAAAGGTAATAGTTGACCCCGAAGGATGTCATGATGATGGAGGCAAATGCCCAGAGACTGGCCAGCTGATAGACCATAAAGTTTTTTAGGCCCGGAATCAACCGCAGGTGCAGTACACTGGCATATACGAGAATGGAAATCAGCGCCCAAGTTTCCTTTGGGTCCCAAGCCCAGTAGCGTCCCCAGCTTTCATTGGCCCAGACGCCGCCCAAGAAAGTACCGATGGTGAGCAAAAACAGCCCAATGGTAATGGCCATTTCATTGACAATGGTCAGCTCCAGCAAGCTTCTCCACCAGTTGGCAAGGGGGCTTTTGGGGGAGAAAATCAGCAAAATCATGCTGAGCAAGGCCATGACAGCGGCGAGTGCCAAGGGTGCGTAGCTGCTTACGATGATCGCCACATGGATCTTAAGCCAGTAGGAATGCAGCACAGGCATGAGGTTGGTGATCTCCGGATTGAGCCATTCCAAAAAGGCTACGAATAGCAAAGTACCCGAAAATAGCAACCCTAGTGGTACTGTAAACCTGGACTTTCGTGAAAAAAGCAACCCGAAAAGCAAAACTCCCCAGCCCACGAATACGAGCATTTCGAACCCGTCACTCCAAGGAGGATGCTGTGCGATGTACCAGCGAAGACCCAGATGAAAGGTGAAGGCAAGCATACCCAACCCACTCAATACCATTCCTGCTCTCCAGAGCCTTTTGGTCCACTTATTTTCGGTAAATGTCTGCCAGATGGCTATTCCTAGCATAACAATTCCTAGCAACCAGAAGATGCCGAAAAGCCGATTGCCAAGGTTGAGCTGGTTATAAAACCGTTCGGCCTGTAGCCGTCGGTCATCGGGATAGACCGCTTCGCCAGCTTTGCGCTGGTACAAGTCGATGTATTCTAGGGATTCATTTGCTTTTTGCCAATTGTCAGTTTCCAGTCCTTGCTGTAGCCCCTGTAGATAAATGCCTGTAATATGCCGCACGAATTTCACATCCTCCTCAGGGAAATTTTGGGTGGAATTGTCCCGGGTAAACCAAGTGTGGTTTTCATCCAAGCGGTTGGGGAAGAGTTTGAGGAAATCACCTGTGAGCAGTCCGAAGAAAATGTTAAACCGTTCATCTACTTTGAGAAGTTCATTGTCGCCTTCATTTCGCTCAGAGGGTTTGAGCAGGTTGGCTTTTTCTACCTTTGCCTGCAACTTATATTGAACTTCATCATCTACAAAATCCAAAAAGCTCACTTTGCCCGATGCGGGCAGTTCCAAGGCCTCATAGATATGAAGACCTTTTTGCTTATCTATTTTGATGATCGGAAGGCTGCCCATCATTTCTGGGTACATCTGTATGGCCAGCAAAAATTGCTCGGGGCTCAGCTCCAACTGCTCATCTTCCAAAGTGATGGTGGATTTTCCGTTCAGTTTACGGACGATTTCATTGGCCAGGGTGCCCAGGGGTTTCATTCTGCCGTCCAAATCCTGAACGACCAATTGCCCATACATGTTGGCCTGCTTTTCAGGCACCACCCACGCGGCCGTTTTGGGCATTTCTTGAGCGATATTGGTACCACTCAGGAAAATCAACAGCAGGGGCGCTACTTTTTTGATTTTTTGGAGGTGCTTGTTGAGGTACTGGAAGCGGCTGTTGAGTGTAAAAAGGGTGAAGAACATCCCCAAGCCAAGCAGGAAATAGCCGATATAGGTCAATGTACTGCCCAGTTTGTCCTGATTGATGGAGAGTACTGTTCCCTGCTCATCTGTATCGTAAGAGGCTTGGTAGAAGCGGTAGCCACCGTGATCAAGTACATTGTTCATGTAGATTCTAAAATCAAAGGATTGCTCCTTATCTTCGACCATTACCTTACTGGCATAGCTGGAGGGGCTCTGGCTGCCGGGATAGCGCTGCATTTCAAAGTCCTTCAAGTACAAGGAAAAAGGCAGCTGCCGGGCCTTGGGGCCATAGGTAAATTGGTAGTTTTTACCTTGATAAGTGAAGTGGTTCCAAGAGGGGTTAAGCTTTACTGACTGTACATGGTTTTTTTGGAGGATATTTCCGGTTTTGTCCAGTACTTCTAAGGCCACCACATCGGGGAGCTGCTCGGCCAGTTTCGGATCTTTTTCTTCCACATAGGCCAGTTGGCTGCCTTCGTAGGTGGCCTTGATGAGGAAAGCCCCATTTTCCCATTGGTAGAGACTCCGAAGCTTTAGGGGCTTTGTTTCCCCAGCATGGAGGACGCCCAGGTTTTGGTTGCTCATCTGCATGACTTGTAGGTGCACATCAGTGCTGATCATCCAGCTGCTGTCACCTTTATAGATTTTGATGGGGTGGGCTGCTTGTGGTTGTGTGGCCAGGTGAAGCTCCTTCATGGGGAGGCTTTTGCCGATAGGCAAGATGATGTCTTCCCGCCCTTCTCCTAGGGTAAGCGCGATGTCCAGGTAATCTTCTTCCCCTTTTTCAAATGTCGGACGGCCGTGAGGAATATAATCGCTAATGCGGATTTTCAGCCCATTACTATTGGGCACAGCCACTTCCTGTGGCCGGAATGTTTGACTGGTGAGCTTGATGGGTTTTTGGAAGTGTTGGGAATTGTCCGGATCGTTTTGTTGTACCTGTAAGTATTTTTCTTGGGTAAAGTAGATGTTTTGGGCTTGCCCTTCCCGGATGTGAATGGTACCCGTATGGCTAAAATACCGGGTAATGCCCGCGCCAATGATCACCACGATAAAGGCGACATGAAAAAGTCCGATGGGCCATTTTTGACGGCTAAACAAATGATATCGTTTGATGTTGGCGACGAAGTTGACGGCGAGCAGGACCATGACCATTTCAAACCACCAGGATTCGTAGATGACCGCCCATGCCACTGCCGTACCGAAGTCATTTTCCATAAACGTGGCCACTGCCATGGCGGTGGCAAAGGTAAGCAGTAAAAGAAGCATGAACTTGCTTGATACCAGCAACTTTAAAAATCGCATAGAGAAGTAATTACTTTAGCAATGGTAAATTGGATATTGGCAATCAATAACGGATTTTTAGGGAGTTTGAGTTTATTCATTGGAGATCATCTCTATCGAGTAGCCGGCCTCTCTTTTTTTGCCTTCTTCCAGCCATTTAGGAACGACCTCTTCGAGAAATTGTGCCTTATCTGCCCGCTCCTTCTCCATGTCCATGCCGATGTACGCTTGGAGGGCTTCGGTGTCGTTAAAATCCGGCATTTCCACAGGTTTGTTATGTCCTAGATCAGCCAAGAGCCTGGCCAATTGGAGCCGGGATTCTTCGATGATGGAGGTTCCCGAGGTGACGATGCTGCTCGTCGGCAGTGGGGCATGGAAGGCCGCTCCGTGAGAGGCCACGGCATAATCCCATCGCCACTGGGCATGGCGGATACCTTCTTGGATAGGCGCCATCTGTTCTTCTGTAGCACCGAGTTCCCAAGCTTTGCCTGCTTCGATATGGGCTTTGGCGATAAGCTGCATAAGTTTTTGGGATCCCTTTTTGATGGTACGTTGCCGGTCATAGACATCGGTAATGAGGTCTTCTTTCTTCTCTCGGTGGCAGACAAAACAGGAATTTTCGACGTTGCTCAGTGGTGAGCCGATATGGTGATCGGTGAATTTTTGCCCACCTTCTGTCTTATAAGGCATATGACAATCGGCACAGGATACGCCCCTTTTAGCATGTACACCCAGAGAAAAGAGCTCATAATCCGGGTGCTGGGCTTTCAGCATGCGGGTTTTGCTGATCGGGTGTACCCAGTCGGCGAAGTCCAACTTGTCGTAGTAGGATTCGACGGATTCGACATCCATGCCGTCTTTCCAGGGAAACGTAAGGTATTGGGCTCCTTTTTTATCCGGTGCATTTTTATCGAAGTAATATTCCACATGGCATTGGGCGCATACGAGGCTTCGCATTTGTTGGTGACTGGCTGCATTGATGTCTTTTCCCATGGCTTCGAAGGCTTCCACTAGGGCAGGTCGCGTGATCGTGAGGTTCATGGTTTCGGGGTTATGGCAGTCTGCACAGCCGATCGGGTTGATCACTTCCGCGCCTAGGTCAGACCATTTTTTACTGTAAAATTCCGTCACACCAATTTCTTTCATCAGTCGGGGTACATCAGGGCTTTTGCAGGTCCAGCACGTGCTGGGCATAGGGCCTTCTCCCGGTTCCATAGGGCCACCTGTCCGGAGTATCTGACGGATGTCTTCTACCGCATGGGCGTGTCCCTTGGGCTGGTTGTATTCCTTGCTGAAGGCATATCCTGCCCAAAGGATTACGAGCTCGGGATCTTCTTCCAGCACGGCGACATGCCCAGAAGTATTGTACATGCTATGAAAACTGGTGTCCTTGGTTTTCATGTACGACTGGTATTGCCTGGGGTAGTTCAGCCCCCAAATGGAATCCCGGGGTTCGATATTTCCTATTTCTACTTTTGGCTGATAGGCATATTTGGCTTCGTTTTTTCTGTCCATAATGGAGTAGGCCAACATGGCCAATAAGAAGACCACTACTGCCGTGATTAAAAAGAGAATCCAGTTTTTCATAGCCCTAGTCGTTTGATTCGTGTTGATTGTTTTGTTTTTGCATGGAGGATTTTAGCCAAGCAGGGATTACCTCCAGGTCTTTGGGAGCATATTCTTTGATGGGTTCGATTTGGTAGCCCACGGAAGAGAGGCTTTTTATCTTGCCGTGGGGAACATCCCGGTGGCATTCCCAGCAGGTACGGTCAGTGCGCATTTCTTGGTGATTGGCGATGGTGGCCGTCATTCTGGCGTCGGTGACCTGATCTTGGTGGCAGCGAATGCAGTTGCTTTGGATCACTGCTTGGGAAGGTGCCAAGGCCCTGATCACCTCTGGCTCTTTTCTTAGTGTAAAGATGGATGCGTGGTAAAGCCCGTCTTTTGCCTTGAAGAAGTACTTGTTGAAGACATTGTCATGTGGCACGTGGCAATCATTGCAATGCGCCACTTCCCTATGGGAGCTGTGCGTCCATGTGATGTACTGGGGAGTCATCAGGTGGCAGTTGACACAGGCTTGCGGATCATCCGAAAGGTAGGAAGCTGCATTGCTAAGCTTAAGGACATAGATCCCCAACCCCACGATGGCCGCCACCAGCACAATAGCCGGTCTTCGCCAACGATGCGGTGGAATGAGTTTCCACCGAAACAGTGTTCGTTTTGTGGTTTGCCAAAAACCCATGGTTTCTGCTTTATGTAAAAAAAAAATATTTTACCCATCTGACTGGGCGTTTGACGTAATA
Source organism: Echinicola rosea (assembly GCF_005281475.1). Classification (NCBI taxonomy): domain Bacteria; kingdom Pseudomonadati; phylum Bacteroidota; class Cytophagia; order Cytophagales; family Cyclobacteriaceae; genus Echinicola; species Echinicola rosea. The sequence goes on from NZ_CP040106.1 coordinate 1,425,754, forward strand.
GCTTTATCAAGATAGTAAATCTCTACTGCAAATAGTAAAAGTTATTAGTAATTTTCCTTTAAATCTTAACTTAAATTAGTAATTATGACATAAATCATACTTTAATAATTATAAATCACTTGATTTCGTGTTTAAAGACATTGAAGGTATCAAAAGGGGCGAATCGTTGTTTTGTTGGGTGTATTGATGGTCGATATGATCAGGGTAATTGCTTTTAACCCCATGAAGTTATTTAATTCAGGCAAAAAGCGTCAGACCGAGCGGAGTCGAGGTCCAACGCCTAGCCTTCGACTCCGCTCAGGCTGGCATCTCTTTACTAATAGTTTAAACCCGCATTATGCACTAGCCTATCTATTGCGACCTGATCCGCCGCGGCGGACAAAATCAGTTGCTTTGCTGCTGTTTTCGATTTCACCATCCGCCGCGGCGGATGATTCAATCTCCAAACAGCCTGATTCCTTGTAGTTTCAGCTCTTCCCAATAGCTGCACACCTGTGCGCCGTGGCGTAGCGGCGGTTTTTTTTGGTTACTTTGTGTGTCCTGAAGTTCGGGAAACCGGACATGCTATCCAACTGATGTCGAATAGGGCGTTACAACCCTTGGCACGACGGCTGGGACTGGATCAGGCAGACCAGTCAAATTCCCCTGATGGTGCTGCGCTTTCAAGGCTGTGGTACTGAGCGATCAGAAGGAATGCGTTTCGAAAAGCTGAACGAAAGTGAACCGTTCGATGAAGTGTCGTGAAAAATACTTCCTGTCAAAACCGGGGGCTAGAGTAACTTCCGGGACAAAATAGGCAGCGCAGACTGAGAGTTGGCCTATTGGCAGGCGGCATTAAGGCGGCAGGAGTTCGAAGCAGGCGGTTGGATGGAACAGGAGAACCATCCCCTTTAATAGGGATGGGGCGGATCAGTCCGTAGTAGTGTTGAAAGCTCTGGAAACGGAGAAAGAGCGAAGGGACTGAGGCAATCAGTTTTAAATGGTTACACAACCTAAAATTAGGGAAGATGGAGTTGTTTGAAACAAAATCTGGAACATCAGATTTGATTGCCAAGAGCCGTATGACGGGAGACTGTCACGTACGGTTCTGAGAGAGGCTTGGGCATAGTGCCCAGGCCTACTCGACTTTGACCTGAAGCAAAAGATTAACAAAGGTAAAGAGGTGAAGACCATCTTGGAATTTAGCAGAAAAATAATAGAACCAATATTTCCAAATTCACACTAACTAAACGACATTGATAAAGCGGGTTAAAGCGTTTTCCCTGTCGATATAATTAACGGTTTTATGAAAACAGATTATATAACTATCTTGGGGAAAAAATCATTAAATGAAGGCAATATTATTTACCATTGTAAGCGGCGTTTTTTTTAGTTTTCTGATGGGAAAAGTGATGGCCCAAGGTGCAGAAAGGCCAAATGTGATATTGATCATGACCGATGATCAAGGTTTTGGCGATTTTGGCTTTACGGGCAACCACCTTGTCCATACGCCGCATTTGGATCAGTTGAAGGAAGAGAGCACCTATTTTGATCAGTTTTATGTTTCGCCGGTCTGTGCTCCTACCCGAGCGAGTCTTATGACGGGCAGGTATTCGCTGCGGACGGGTATCCGTGACACCTATAATGGTGGAGCGATCATGGCGACTGAAGAAATCACCCTTCCAGAAATGCTGAAACAAGGAGGGTACCAAACGGGTATTTTTGGTAAGTGGCACCTTGGAGACAACTATCCATCACGCCCCATGGATCAGGGGTTTGATGAATCGGTCATCCACCTTTCTGGTGGGATGGGACAGGTGGGAGATGTCACTACCTATTTTAAAGGAGACAGGAGCTATTTTGATCCTGTGCTATGGCATAATGGCCGTAAGGAAGCTTACCAAGGGTATTGCACAGATATTTTTGCAAGTGAAGCCATTGATTTTATGGAGAATTCCCTCAAATCAGGGCAAGAACCCTTCTTTTGTTATCTGTCATTTAATGCTCCACATACGCCTTTGCAGGTGCCCGATAAATACTACCAAAAATACAAAGATATCGACCCGACAGCTGGCTTTGATTCGGGCAGGGGCGATTTTCCGGAGATGACCGAAGAGGACAAAGAGGCTGCCAGAAAAGTCTATGCCATGGTCGAAAACATTGACGATAACCTTGGGAAGGTTTTTGACAAGCTGCGTGATTGGGGGATTGAAGAGAATACCATCGTGATCTTTATGACGGACAATGGTCCCCAGCATTATCGCTACCTGTCAGGGATGCGTGGGAAAAAGGCTACCGTTTACCGGGGGGGAGTCAGGACACCTTTCTTGTTGAGGTACCCGGCCAAACATTCTGGTGGTATTACCATCAGCACTCCCGGGGTCCATATGGATGTGATGCCTACGCTGGCCGAACTTTGCCAGGTTACATTGCCATCGGATAGGACAATAGACGGTAATAGCTTGGTGCCACTAATCGATGGAGAGCAGGTGGATTGGGCCGATCGGCCATTGTTCTTTTATTGGACCAGAAGATATCCAGAGCTTTACCAAAATATGGCCGTGCAGCAAGGTGAATTTAAACTTGTGGGCCATGCAGACTATGATGCTACTCATAAGGATTTTGAACTTTTCGAGATGGGCACCGACCCCGGTGAACATACCAACATTAACCTTAAAAACTCCACAAAGGCAAAAATGCTGAAAGGAGCCATGGACAGTATTTATCAGGAGCTTATTCAATCGCCCCATCTTCTTCACCAGCCCCCGATCGTAATCGGCAGTGCAGCGGAAAACCCTTCTATACTCAACAGAAATGATGCGGGTGGTGATCGTGGTATTTGGAGCCAAGAAGATATTTATGGAAAGTGGTATGTCAATGCAAAACCCGGTACTTATACCATGAAGTTTCGATTTCTAAACCCGGTACCAGAAGGAGGTCAAATGACCCTTGAGGTAGGATCACGCGTATTTCGGATGGAAAACCCATCCAAAGGAGAATGGATCGTCATGGATAATGTAACGTTGGAGGAAATGGAAGGTGACTTTATCCCATTTTATACCCATAATGGCAAACGGATCTTTCCTTTCTGGGTGGAGGTAGAAAATAATACGCTCTCTGAATGAGTCGAGGCCCCAAAGTCTCGAAGTCACAACAGGCGGGAAGTCGGCACCTTAGTTTCCCCAAAGAATACTTAGCGGCATTTTTTTTGCCACGAAGTCTCGAAGTCACCAAGGGGGATGAATTGGGATATTTGCGTACTTGGCCTATTACTTTGCAAAACACTTAGTGTCTTGGTGCCTTAGTGGCTTCTTACTGTTCCCGCATAAGGCAGCGGCTGATTCATCCTATTGTGCGCTATGTTCCTATGTAGTTACGCATAAATCATACTCCAAAGTATAATTTTTATAAGTGGTATTGAGTTAAAAACTCAATTTTAGGTGTTCCCGCAGCATAGCTGTCGGAACAACAGGTGGGGTTAAAAAGACTCGCCAATTCGGAAATAGACACCCCAGTCGTCCTTGCCTACGGCTGCATCCAAGCCGATATTGAACTTGACAGTCTTGAAGGCGCGGTAGCGGTAGCCTACGCCTGCTCCGGGGTAGAGCTTCCAGTTGAAGCTATCGGTATCTGATCCATAAATGGTAGCCATTCCGGCAAAGCCTACCAAGCCCATTTTTTCATTAAAATTATACCTGTACTCACCTTGCAGGGACATCAGGCCATCACCACGGTATTTCCCTTGGGAATAACCCCGGATATCTTTGCCGCCTACGGTTACTTGTTGCTCGAAGGCGATATCTCCGAGACCAAATTTCCCAGCAAAGCGAGCGGCAATGACATCCCTGTCGTCATGTACTGAAAAGTAATGGTTGTACTCCGAGAGAATCTTATTGGCTTCCACTTCATTTCCTAATCCTTGGGGATAGGTAATCCACCGAAGCCTTGATCGCCTACCTGATGTAGGATAATACACGGCATCTCTGGTGTCCAGCAAGAGGTTAAATTCCAAACCATTGGTTTTGGTAGTAGAAGGAGGCTGGACATCATCTTCGTATTGGGTGTCGTAATGGGAATAGGTATAGGTGATCCCACCATAGAGATTATCAATGATTTTCCGTTGGATGCCCACACTGACTATCGTGGTCTTGGTGCCATAATCGTAAAAGCCCGGCGTGTCGATGTCATCCATGAAAAATTGGGAGTTGTTATCTCCTGTCAATGCAAAAAGACTGGCCCTCCATTGGTCTTCCTTGAAATACCACCTGTTAAACCCGGCCACAAAGAAAGAACCATTCGTAGTGTAGATGGCCGATAGTCCAGAAAGGGACTTTGGCGAGATGGTATCAGCCTGATCAAGCTTGTACATCATCATGGGGATCGCCCCAAACATCAACTCCAAATTCCGGTTATAGCTAAGAAAGGGCATTAAACTGAAATCTACCTTTTTGGTACTGTCGGTTTTAGTGGATCCTTGAGTAGTATCCTGTTGGGCAGATAATAGGCCCGGAGCAAAGAGGAGCCACAAAAATAGAATGGGGAAAAGCTGAAGTGGTTTTTTCATGAAAAGTCGGGGTTTCGATTTGGTTACCAATATAGGGATAAATTCACCAAGGGGCTGTAATTAAGGCCATTGCAATTTTACCTCATTGATCATGGTGGTGGAACCACCGTTGTATTCGATGGCAAAGCCCCCGTGGTCGTTGGGGTTTACGGTTTCGCTAAGATGCACTTCTTTTTTGACCTGCGCGGGGTAATGGGAAGCATCGAAGTCAGTAGTGGAATGGACATGGGCAATGAGCTGATTGTTATTGATGCTGAGGGATATCATGCAAGGAGCTCGGAAACAACTCGTCGATACCGGTTGGCTGATGGGGCGGACGTGGTTATTTTCATATCGTACCAAAAGGCAATCCACTGAATTGGCAAATTTTGTGGTACGCATGATCCGGAGTCCATAGCCTGTTTTGGTATGAGCATCGTATTTGATCAGCACGTCCATGTACAGCGGTGCGACGCTAAAGCCCTGTCCGGCAGTTTTGTGCGGTGAAACCACCAAGGAGACGTTCATATCCCCTACTTTTTCTATGATCGGCGTATAGCTCATAGAGCCAGTTCTGGCAGATTGCAGTAGTCCTACCATTCCTTCTGATCCGCCTGAGCCTTTTTCATATATCCAGGCATCTTCGGGCAGTGAGGACGGGCGGTAAGCGGAAGACTGTAAAGTGTCGAACGTCCAATAGCCTGGGATTACCTTGGGTTGGTTAGCGACTGATAATATACTGAAGTCTGTTTTCAGTGATCTTGGATCCACCTTCAAATCCTTTTTTTGGATAGGCACGGCCATCGTGTATCGTTTTTCTTGTCCTGCCTCACTGCGGAGGTGTTTTGGAGCGATACCCACCGAGATATACTTTCCAACGTCTCCTGCTGTAAGAGGGTATTCCTGTAACGGCGCGCCTCCCCTGCTGACGGCTATTTTAATGGCTTGTTTTGCTTCAGAATCAGGGCTGCGGTACCAGGAAATTTCGGATTGATCAGTAAATTTCAATTTCCCCAAAGAATAGTCAACCGAAAGTTTGCCATCAGCCCTGAGGTTGATTTTGGGGAGTTTGGAAAACCCAGGAGGAGGCAGTTGGGTCGGATGTATTTCCAGTTCGCAGGCCGCTTCCAGCCCTGCTTTGGTAAGGGCTGTGAGCACCACTTTTTTTGGAAAATTGGAGGTATTGGTGGGGATTACTTCCAGCTGGTTTCCATCCTCAGAGGGTTTAATGGCCACCAAGTCCTTGTCATTTTCCGCTATTTGCCAGTGGATGGGTTGCTTTTTGGCGGGATAATTTCCAAAGCGAAAAAATGAGGTGTTGAGCCAAGCGGTGTCTTTTTTGGTTTCCAGGCGATGGGTGGAGGAACTTACCTTAAGCTGAACGGGAATGTCGGTGAAGTCCTCCTTTTGGGAGGCTAATGATTCGACTCTTTCCTTTATTCCTTCAGGATCCCAATCGTCCTCACCGCTGAGTAGGTTATACGTGTTGTAAAGTATGCTGTCCCCAATTTCCAATCGATATGCGTTTAGCAATGGCTTATGGTCGAGCGTGACAGTGTTTTGAGGATGGTTGTTGCTGATCGTTATTGGTTTTCCATTTACTTGGACGTTGTATTGGTAATTTTTCATGGAAGCGGGTGGTTCATCACGCCAGGCCAATGCTGTCATGTGGGAAGCGCTAAACCGTGTATCAATAACCGCTACTTGGCCATTGGCTTTGGTGAAATATTGCTCTCCACCAGTGTGGGACCGGATGTCACAGTTCAGAAATACCGCTCCTGTTCCGGTGGTATGGTAAAATGGCTTGGAGCTGTAAAAATCCAAAGTACTGTTTTTGTAAACAGCAGTACCGCAGAGGGCATCATCAGTGGATTCGAAATGACATTGATCAAAGAATACCCGCTTTCCTCCTACAAAAGGGCAGAGGTTTAGCCGACTGATAAAATGGGTGTTTCGGGCTACGATCTTGTCCCCATTACAATGGATCAGCTGGGCTTGGACAATGGCGTCGGCCCGACGTTTTCTGCTGAGAGCCGGTTTTAAGGGGAATTTTAAATCCACATTACAATAATTGCCAAAAGTGATGTTTTCGGCTGAAGTCCCGTCGCCGTCAAAGCGGAACATGGTGAAATTGCCCTTAGCGCCCAGTGTTTGGCCACGATTGCAGGCCAGAATGACATTTTCCGGATGCTTGTTCAGCCCAAAAAACCGAAGCCAGTCACATTTGATTTCCATCCCATACGGAACGGATCGCCCATCTTGCGGCAGCCTGACTTTAGGGTCATCAGGATCATCTATCCAGTACACATATGGAGCGATATAAAGTACCATGGGTGAATTTTCGGTGCCATCTATCACTTGCGCTGTTGCTTCTTGGACGGAATTGAATACGAATGGCCATTTGTCTGCTTCCATATCACTGAGCTGACCATCCACAAAGAAGGCTTTTGGCCCAAGTACAATGTGATTATCCTGATAAATGATATGGTCACTGCCAAAAGTAATCGGGTCGTCGAGATCCAAAGGAGCGTATGCCTTTTGGGCCCATATCAATTGGGGCACAAACATCAGTAACCAGAAGGATAAGTACTTTTTCATGCTATGAAGATAAAAATTACCTATGAAGAAACCTGTTTTGGACTTTATATTATATTTGGGCATGAAACTAGATCTTCGCACCATCAATACTACTCAAGAACTACGTACCTGCAAGCGAAAAATTGCCAGTTTGGCATTATCGAGAATGTTCGTGTTTTTGGGCATGGTGGCACTGACCATCCTAGGGCTCACGGAAATCAGGTGGTTATTGCTTTTCTTTTTTCCCTTGGCGGGACTTTTTATTTACCTGATCCTGCTTTTTAACCTCCAGAAAGACCGCCAGGCATTTTTGAAGGCTGTGGCCAATATGGAGCATGAAAGGCAGCTGAGAAAGGAGCGAAAATTGGCTGGCTTTGATGCAGGAGAAGCATTTAAAGACAAAAAGCATCCTTTTTCCAATGATCTGGACTTATTTGGGGAGCATTCTCTGTTTCAGTTGCTGAACCATACCATTGGCGAGGGAGGAAAGCAGTTGTTGGCAAATTGGATGAAGGCTCCGGTCGATCCTGGCAAAGCGAAGAAGCGATATTCCGCGATAAAGGAATTGGCTGGCCATACGGACTTTATCAAGAATTTTGAGGCCACGGGAAAGGCATTCATCAAAGAAGAAAAATCAAAGAAACCATTTTATACTTGGCTAAAGACGCCGAGTGCCTGGAAGTCCTTTTATTGGCTTCCCCTTATCGGTGGGCCTCTTGCTGGACTTGCTTTTTTGGGTGGATGGCTTTATTTGGGCTGGCCGTTGGCTTACCTATTGATCTGGGTGTTGGGAGGCACAGGATTGTTGGGACTGATTTTTCGGCCGTTGCTGTTGGCCTTTAAGAATATGCCCGATGAGGGAGATTTAAAAACCTACAGCATTTGGGCGAGAGAACTAGAGCAGCTGGATTTTAAAGACGATTATCTTCAAGAGCTTCAATCGCCTATTTTGGGAGATGATTACCGTGCTTCTGATGCACTCAAATCCCTAGAGCAGCGTAGTTTTATGGTGCAGAGTCGTGCCAATATGATGTACTTGATCTTTAATTTGCTGTTTTTGGTGGATTTTGGAGTGCTTTTTTCATTGGAGCAATGGAAAAAGAAACACGGCAGCAAGGTCCAAAGATGGGAAGACGTCTTTCAGGAATGGCAGGTTTTGGTGTCACTGGCGGCCTTTACACATGATGAAGGTTTGGAGTGTCCGGTGACGTGGACAGATGAAATGGAGCTAAATGTAACCGATCTTAAGCATCCGCTTTTGTCCCAATCGGTATGTGTGGGGAATGATTTTGAGGTGTCAAGCGACCAGAAGACCATCCTGCTGACTGGATCCAATATGTCGGGAAAGACCACATTTATGCGTACTGTGGGGGTCAATATGGTGTTGACCAACTTGGGGCTGAGCCCCTATGCCACTTCCTATGAAAGTGGGGCTTTTTGGCTGTTTACCAGTATGCGCAATACCGATAACCTTGGAGAAAGTGTCAGCTCCTTTTATGCAGAGCTGGCCAGGATCAAAAGCCTGTTGGAACAAGCGGGAAAACAGTATCCCGTATTTTATCTACTTGATGAGATCCTCAAAGGCACCAATACCACCGACCGGGTAATGGGTAGTGAGGCATTGATCAGGCAGCTCGCGGAAAGCAATAGTAAAGGGATCATCAGTACCCATGATATTGAATTGGCTGAATTAGCTGATAAAATCCCAAGTTTGATCAATTATAGCTTTCACAGCGACATAAAGGACAATGAGATCCTCTTTGATTATAAAATAAAAAAAGGCCCCTGTCCAAGCTTTAACGCCCATAAATTGATGGAATTGATGGGGATTCGCTTTTAGAATATGCATGATTTTGGTGGTTTTGGCATAGCAATTGTTTATAAACAACTATAAACCAATTGTTTCACTAAACAACCATAGTTATGAGCTCTTTATTATATTTGATCGCATTGATTCTTGTGATAGGATGGATATTTGGTGCCTTCGTTTACAGTGTCGGAGGATTGATACATATTTTATTGGTTCTTGCCGTTATCGCGGTGTTGTTTCGCCTAATCGGTGGACGGACAGTTTAGCGAAGTACCAACTCACCATAATATTTAGCGAAAAAGTGCCAATCTCATGGAGGATGGCACTTTTTTTTGGCTCTATATGGATTATAGAGGGTAAAGATATTATTCCGGTTAAATTAATGTTGATTCATGTTCCTTTTCAGTGGGCAATTTTCTATTCTGCCTTGAGGTATTTGACGTTAAGAAATCAAAGAAGTGGGCTGGAAAAAGCGCAGGCTTGTTTGACGTGAATCAGTACAAAAAATTGGTATGCTGCACAAATAGAGGAGTTTGCCTGCGTGAGTGCTGGCTTTGATTTTAGTCATATAGCTCACCGCAGCGGGTTTTTTTGGTTACGTTTTTCACCTGAAGGAAAAAAGTAACAAGGCAACAAGATGAAAGGCAAGCTAGAATTTGACATGCAAAGTAATAGTTACCCATAGTAAATCATATAGAACCTTTTTTTTAGATCAATCGGAAAAGTTACCCTTGTTACTTTTTAGGAATCAAGCGTAAAAGTTGGGGGCTGCCAGTTTTCTTAATGGAAAAACCACCGATACATAAAAATGCCACAAAGGTCCAAAGGCACCAAGTGCATGTTGGACCTGCATTGAACCCGCATTCAATGCCGTTTAGTTAGTGCGTATCCGGAAAATACGGGTTCTATCTTTTTTCCTTGTGCAGTTAGTTTTCTTGCTAAATTCCAGGTAGGTTTTTCATCTCTTTACCTTTGTTACTTTTTTGCTGCAGGTCAAAAAAGTAATCCAAAAACCCCGCCGCTACGCCACGGCGCACAGGTGTGCTTCTATTGGTCTAAAATTAAAACCTTCCCTCATGCAGGCAAACTCCTCCTTTTTAGCTGCAACATTTTTTTTGGCCAGCATTTCGTCAAACAAGCCTGCCTTCTTGTCCCCGCTTTTTAATTTCTTAACGCCCAATATCTGCAAGGCGGATCCATTTTATACATGTTTAAAAAAGGCCATGGATTAAAACCATAATTCTCTCAAAGGACGATTCGTATTGGAAAAACTTCTTAACTAAACGACATTGATATTCCGGGTTAAACTCATCTAAATCATTCTCCCCACTTGGGCAGACAGGTGCGATGCTTTATTAGTACTTTAGACCAACTGATTTCCTTGCTCTTTCAGCATTTTCTGCGATAGGCTGCTGTTATCCTAATGTACAAACTTGGAGAAAGTGCCAGCGGCACGATGGATTTAGTAACCAGCGGATTCATCCGCTGGATGTTAAGGCCTCCTCCACCTCCAGAAGGAGTGCCAGCGGCACGGATGATAGGTGCCTACACAAAATTAATGTTAAATGCGTTTGCCCTGTTTTCAAAAGCCGGATTCGGTAGATTAGGCATGCATACTTATTTTGCTGCTGGCTACTAATAGAACCGATATCAATCTGGCATACTAAGGAAATATTGCTTGGTTTACGACCTATAGGTGCCCATTCTTTTTCTATGTGCATTATATTCATAGAATCAGCAAACCAATGGAGTTACAAGGACAAATTATGCGTTGAAGGTGCGTGGTACGGAGAAATTGTTTTAATTTTGGGCATTATTTCCAAAAAATAACGTAAAAGTGCAAGATAACTATCAGCAAAAGGTATTAGGAATAGTAGGGGGAGGTCAGCTTGGACGTATGGTCATACAGTCGGCCATCAACTATAACATCGATATCCACATCCTGGATCCGGATGAAAATGCACCCTGTAGGCACATCTGTCACGATTTTAGTCATGGGAATTTGACGGATTATGATACGGTGTATGCCTTTGGGAAGGACTGTGATGTAATTACTATTGAGATAGAGAATGTAAACACGGAGGCACTGGAGCAGCTGGCCAAAGAGGGCAAAAAGGTTTTTCCCCAGCCTGAAATCATCCGTTTGATCCAAGATAAGCGGGAGCAGAAACAGTTTTATAAGGCAAACAATATTCCTACGGCGGATTTTATCCTGACGGATACCAAAGCAGCTGTACTGTCGAATGCCGATTTTCTACCGGCTGTCAATAAATTGGGAAAAGAAGGATATGACGGAAGAGGTGTGCAGGTGCTTAAATCCGAGGAGGATTTGGAGAAGGCTTTTGAGGCACCGAGCTTGTTGGAAAAGTTGATCGATTTTGATAAGGAAATCGCTGTAATCGTCTCCAAGAACGAGCATGGAGAATTGGTGGCTTTCCCGCCAGTAGAATGCGCTTTTCACCCTACCGCCAACTTGGTGGAATTTCTATTTGCTCCGGCGCAGATCGCTGATGAGATAGGTGAAAAGGCCACCAAAGTGGCAAAGGACGTCATTACCAAATTAGATATGATTGGAATTTTGGCCGTGGAGATGTTTGTGACCAAATCAGGAGACATCTTGGTCAATGAAATTGCGCCAAGGCCACATAACAGCGGTCACCATACCATAGAGGCCAATTTCACTTCTCAGTTTGAGCAGCACTTAAGGTCCGTCATGGGCATGCCGCTGGGGAATACTGAACTTCGGATTCCTGCTGCCATGGTCAACCTCCTTGGAGAGGATGGGTTTACCGGTGAGTCAATGGTGGAAGGAATGGACGAGGCCATGAAAGAAAAAGGTGTCTATATCCACTTGTATGGTAAGAAAATCACCAAACCTTTCCGAAAAATGGGGCATGTGACTATTTTGGAAGAGAATGTGGAGGCTTTGAAAGCCAAAGCCCTTAAAATCAAAAACAGCATAAAGATAAAAGCATAGATTATGAGCAAACAGGTAGGAATCATCATGGGGAGTAAGTCTGATCTTCCCATCATGTCGGAAGCAGCGAAGGCGCTGGAAGAATTAGGCGTCAACTATGAACTTACCATTGTCTCGGCACACCGAACCCCGAGAAGGATGATAGATTATGCAGAAAGTGCTCGCCAGCGCGGTATTAAAATAATTATTGCCGGAGCCGGAGGAGCAGCTCATCTTCCTGGAATGGTGGCCTCACTGACCTCTCTGCCTGTAATCGGCGTGCCAATCAAGTCTTCAAATAGCATCGACGGCTGGGACAGTATCCTGTCGATCTTGCAAATGCCCGCGGGCATCCCTGTGGCTACTGTAGCCCTAAATGGCGCTAAAAATGCCGGAATATTGGCGGCATCTATGGTGGGAGCTTATGATGCTAAGGTCGCCGAAAATATGGAGAAATTTAAGAAGGAGCTGCGGGAAAAAGTAGAGGAGAATGCACGTGATGTGGAATTGAAAGGCTGGAAGGATACCTTGGATGATTAGCTTGCCATATGTCCACGCCCAAGCTTTTATAGAAACCATCCAATGCAACCCTCTATTTTAAGGGTTATATTGGATGGCGTATCATCTTTAAAGGCTGTTTTTTGTAGTAAGTAATTAAATTTTAGTATATTATATGTTGACGTATTAGTCGTATAATAGTTTAATTATGGAAAAAGTAAGCATTCCTATTTGGTTTTGGGTAGTAGCGGGCGTGATGCTTGTATGGAATTTACTGGGAGTGGGTTCCTTTTTTATGCACGTAGGGATGACAGAAGAGAGCCTAGCAGCATTACCAGAAGCAGAGAGGGAGTTATATGCGGTTTATCCTACTTGGGCTCTTTTGGCTTTTGCAGTGGCAGTTTTTGGTGGAGTTTTTGGGTGTATCGGGCTATTGATGCGAAAAAAATGGGCTAAATTCATACTTGTCATTTCCTTGATTGGCATCATCATTCAGATGTTCCATAGCCTGATCATTGCAAGGGCTACCGATGTATATGGACCAGGTGCTATTGTGATGCCGGTTTTGGTAATCGTAATAGCAGTATTTTTAGTTTGGATGGCCAATTACAGCATTAAAAGACATTGGCTTATCTGATGGAAATGCCCATTTTGATGATGAAGTAATTTTCTTTTCTACTTTCAAATCATTGATTTATGATGATTTATGTGATAAAATGAGTAGGTTTGTGTGATTTTAACGTTGATTTTTGTTAATAAGATATAAATTTTAGAACTAAAGTCCTATTTTTAGAAAAAGGGTAACTTTGTACCCTGATTGAGTATAAGGAAACTATGGAAAGAAGGATAAACAATCTTATAGATTTGTGGAAGGAAGGATACTCAGAGCGTATCAAGAGGCATCAGCCATATCAAGCGATGCAGCAAATTAAGCACATTGCTTCATTATTTAGTCCCGGGGATTTTTTCTATTTTATATTAAACATGCACGATCTTGATCTGGAATATGTCCACCCAAATGTCAAAAACTTTATGGATGTGGATCCTTTACGTGCCACCATTCGAGACCTACTTGGCTACATTGTGCCAGAGGATATGGAGTCAGTAAGAAAGAAGGAAATGGTGCTTCAGGATTTTCTGGAAAAATTTGATGATCCTTATGAACTTCCCTTTTATAAGATTCTGTACATGTACAGGATGAAAGATCGCCATGACCGCTATCGTACGATGCTCCTTCAGGTCAATGTGCTTTCCGTTTCAGATACCGGAACCATAGAGCATGTCCTTAGCGTCCATACGGATATATCTTATCTTGGAATCGCCAAAAGTGATCACATATTCTTTGTTAGCCTTAACGGTCAAAAATCCTACTACAACGTTGATTGCGAAAATGGGAAATTTGATGAATCCCTTTTTGATCGTCCTTTTAATGGTTTTGGGTCTGACCTTACCAAAAGAGAGTTGGAAATTATCTTTTATTTTTCTAAAGGCCTTGGTGCCAAGGAAATCGGGGAAGCCCTCAATATTTCGGAATATACCGTGAGGACTCACCGAAAGAATATATTAAAGAAGACCAATCAAACCAATATGGCACAGCTGATTTCAATGTGCGTCATGGAGGGGTTGATATAAGGTAAAGATGTCGGCTTAGTTTGAAAAGTTTTTTATAATCGTGCAAATATCCATTACATCTGTAGATCAAATACAGGATGTTTTTTTAACCTTGTGCAGTAAGCCCAAATCATGATTCCAATGTTTCAGTTAAAAAATTTGCCATTCCTTCTAGAGAGGAAAAAGTACGAGGTTTTGATATTTTCCCTGATTGTGCATTTGTATGCAGGGGTGTTTTTTGAAAATTTAAACCTGTATATCCTTTACTTTTGGCCTTTGAGCTTTTTAATGCTAGGTCTTGCGAGTGTTGGGGTTTTTAAGGAGAAGGGAAGATGGAAGATCATTATCAAAAATACGTTGCTGTTGGTGGTCATCATATTGCCGGTTTTGCATCCTTTTTTAAAGGACCATGTTTTATTCATGCAGGTGCTCAGCCTGTTATATGTGTCATTTTTTTCATTGATCTTCTGGGAGGTCATGAAGTTCTTGATACGACCTAGCTATGTCAATGCAGACATAATTTTCGCGGCTGGGTGCGGTTATTTTTTATTGGTGGAGATCAGTGCCTTTCTGCTGCTGTTTATGTACTATAACCATCCAGGGTCGATCGCCAATGTGGATGCGAGCCAAGTGGCCAGCACCTATATAGATTTGGTCTATTTGGCCAGCGTAATTCAGACTTCTATAGGTTTTGGAGATATCACGCCGAGTTTTCATACCACCAAACTGGCCGCATCTTTTATGGGTGTTCTGAGCCAGCTGTACAATGTGCTGCTGGTGGGCATACTGATCAGCAAATTCTCGTCTAAAATCAATTCGAAAAGTTGATCGAGATATGTTTTTTGTGGTAAAGGTTTCAGTGGGTTGCGATTGGAATAAAAAGGATGGTTCTATATGATTTACTATGGGTAACTATTACTTTGCATGTCAAATTCTAGCTTGCCTTTCATCTTGTTGCCTTGTTACTTTTTTCCTTCAGGTGAAAAACGTAACCAAAAAAACCCGCTGCGGTGAGCTATATGACTAAAATCAAAGCCAGCACTCACGCAGGCAAACTCCTCTATTTGTGCAGCATACCAATTTTTTGTACTGATTCACGTCAAACAAGCCTGCGCTTTTTCCAGCCCACTTCTTTGATTTATTAACGTCAAATACCTCAAGGCAGAATAGAAAATTGCCCACTGAAAAGGAACATGAATCAACATTAATTTAACCGGAATAATATCTTTACCCACTATAATCCATATAGAGCCAAAAGGATTCATCAAAATAGCGCTCCTAAATAAGTGTTTTTCCTAGGGGTGGCCATTGCTGAAATGATCATATGCTTGTTTTTTTGGTGAATTATAAATATTATTAGTTTTTATTACATTATAATTGGTTGTTTTTTTGTATCTTTTATTTTCAGTTAAGCTCCGTGTCGTTATCAAAGAAATATTGCTAGATCCGGTTTTTCTGCGGTGACCATCGGCGGGAAGATTTAGGTTTGTGTGCGGTGGAGACAGGCGAGTGGTTAATAACCTTCATTTCACGTCCGCCCATATACTCATTGGCCACATAAAAGCCGGGTTTGCGGTGGCATGATACCAGATTGTGTCGTCAAATTGCCGATGCAAGCCCACATCGGTACCTGTCCAAGAAAGACATGTCCATTTTATTGCAAATGCCCTAAAACATATCTAATATTGATGATGGTATTTTGTTAGCTTAAATAAAATATCATTGTCTAAGGGTTTTTTAATGTGCATGCCTTTTTTGAAGAAGAATTACACTTTATAGACATATAAAGCGGGATGTAATTTTATGTTTTTGCCTAGGAAGTATGGAGATCATCATAAGAAATTTAAGACAAATTAAACGTGTAGTCCGATACGTCATTCTAGTGATCATTTCCTCTTTATTGGCAGATGCATATGTGGAGTGGAGGATGGGAGACCACCCCGTGCTTTACATAAAGGACCTTATCAATATTGCCATTATTTTAATTGCTGTATTTTTTTATTGGTTAGGGGCTGTAAAACTCAAGTTTGTTTTGGCCATTGCGGTATATTCCATTTTGGTAAGCATATATGTATCTATTCCCTTTCGGCTAGAGAGTGATTCGTTGGTGATGGAGGCGTATTTTGTCAAGGTAGAGCTGATTACGATCTTATTAATGCTGTTAGCAGGGATTCTTATTCATCGGCATCATATGGTCTATATCTTATTGATTAATGCAGCATTTATATTTATGTGTATGTATGCCCTTCCAGTGGAATACCCCGTATCCAAATACCTGTTTTATTTGGTGCTACTGACTGGTGCTGGTCTTTCTGGCCAAAGCCTCCAAAAAGCCCTAATGGAATTAAGGGAGAATTTGTCGGGTGCCAATGCTGAAATTGCACGGAACAATAAGAAGTTGATCGAGAATAATAAACAAAAAGACCAACTTTTTCGGATTATTGGGCATGATGTAAGGACTCCGTTTAATCAGATCAGTATGGTGCTGAGCATCATGTCCAAGGACTTGGATAAAGAGAAATTTGATGATCTCAAAAATGTCATGGAGACAGCCGTGGAAAATGGTAACCGGCTGCTTCAGGACCTTATGATCTGGGCAAAGGCACAGGCGACCGACTCAATGGCGGTAAAAGAGAAGGTCCCCATTTACCCATTGATCCAGAAGGAAATACATTTTTTTGAGGTGCAGGCCAAAAGCAAATCCATCAAAATCAATAATGGCATCGAGGAAAACATACAGGTCTTGGCGGATCCCAACATGACGGCTACCATCGTCAGAAATTTCATTTCAAATGCCCTTAAGTTTTCCTACAGGGATTCTTCAATTGATATTTTTGCACAAAAAGACGAAGGCTATACGAGTATTGCCGTGCAGGACCATGGTACCGGAATGAAAGAAGATAGCTTGGAGAGTTTACAGTATTCTGGAAAAAAAGTAGTCTCTAATGAAGGCACAGAAAAGGAGGTGGGGACAGGATTTGGTGTTAGAATATGTCAGAAACTAGCAGAACATCAAGGAGGGAAAGTAGAAATCACCAGTAAATGGGGGGAAGGTAGCGTCTTTAGGTTATTGCTTCCCAATGCACCTGACCCTAAGGGTTCCAACAAAGCAGAACCTTTAGAAACCTAATGGCGTACACTTCAATGTCCCAATCAATTTTGTGATGATATGATACGAGTTTTTTTTGGCCTGATCCTCAGTATTGTCAGTGTTAGCGCTTCAATTGCCCAAAAGGAGGGATACACCATCCGTGGAAGGTTTGATGTGGATTATGAAGGAATGGTGTATCTCCATTGTGATGGAAAGGTAGATAGTACGCTGGTAAAGGACAATGAATTTACCTTTTCGGGTAAGGTGCCCTACGTGATGGAGGCTTATTTTACGGCAAATACGCGTATGTTCAATGGGGATTTTTATTTGGAGAACAGTAAAATGAAAGTACTTCTGGGAAGAACAGATGAGATTACTTTTATCTCCGATGTCAAGGGTTGTGAGGTACTGAAGCAAATGGATAAGCTAAGCAGGTTCTATGAGGAGTCTTCCGAAGACCCAAACTTCCACCTTGAACTCTATCATAAGGTATTGGCCATCGTGAAAGCCGATCCCCAAAGCCAATTTTCGGGCATGCTGGTAGAGGCCTTGGTTAGCAATAAAAAATATGGATCAGCTGAAGTCAATCACTTGGTAAGTGCTGTGGATACCACTACACAAACCCCGGCGACGATGAAGGAGATTAGATTGACCATGGAAAAAAGAAGGACAGCTTGGGTAGGGAATGTACTTCCTCCATTACATTTCCCGGATGATAACGGACAAGAGCGCAGTACAACGGAATTTTCCGGAAAGTATCTTTTGGTGACCATTTGGGCATCTAACTGTGGCTATTGTAGAAAAGAGCATCCTGCCATGGTGGAGATCTACCAAAAATATCACGCCAAAGGGCTGGAAGTACTTGGTATCTCAGTGGACAACGGGCGGGACCAGTGGTTGGCGGCAATAGAGAAGGATCAGCTACCCTGGGTAAATACGCTGGCGGAAGGAGGGATGAAACATCCCGATATAAAAAATCTTGGAATATACTTTACACCCAGCAACTATCTTCTTGATCCTAGTGGGGTCATCATTGGGGTCAATGTTTCTCCAGAGGAGTTGGATCGTCAACTGCCATTGGTGATGGAGTAATATTTTTCCAGTGTAATTAATTACCTTAAACTAAACTAATATCATGCAATTTAAAAAGTTATTCGTGTTGGCGAGTATGGCCACCTTGCTGCTTCAGTCAGCTTACGCGCAGGAAGTCCCTGCGGATCCTACGGATATTTCGCCTCTTCTGATTGGTGAGCGGATTCCTGAAAGTACGGTGAAGGATCCGGATGGTAATGTCCAGTCGCTTCAGGAATTAATAAGTGAGCAAGCTACTGTCCTAATCTTTTACCGCGGAGGCTGGTGTCCTTATTGCAATAAGCACCTTGCTGAGCTACAAGCCGTGGAGCAGGATATTTTGGACATGGGCTATCAGATCCTAGCGATAAGTCCTGATGCTCCTGAGCAGTTGAAGACTACCATGGACAAAAACGAGCTGACATACAGCCTTTTTTCTGATAACGACCTGAAAGTGACCAAGGCATTTGGATTGGCTTTTCAAGCGCCTGACCGTTACCAGAAAATGCTGTTCAAGGCGTCTGCAGCGCAAAACCCTGGTGAACTTCCCGTGCCAGCGGTATTTGTACTGGACAAAGAAGGTACGATCCTTTTTGAATACATCAACCCCAACTACGACAGCCGGATGAGCGGAAAGATGCTGAGAGCTGTTCTGGAGAGTCTGCAAGACTAGGCTTATTTATGATATAAATTTGATCAGGCTGTTTCATGAGTGGGCATTCCCATTTGAGAAACAGCTTTTTTGTAGTCAATTGGGTCGATTTTTAGGATCTTATTCAGTGCTCATCACCGCTTCACGATGCTGAAGGCCCCATTTTACCATGGCATCCAACAGTTCACGGATTTTTCTGCCTGAAGGGGTGAGTTCATATTCCACGGTCACGGGAGTGGTATCGTACACCGTTCTGGTGACAATACTGTTCAGCTCGAGCTCCTTGAGTTCTTTCGAAAGCATACGCGGGGTAATTTTGGGGATGTCATTTTCAAGGTCTTTAAACCGCTTTTTGCCATAGCAAAGCGATCCAATGATGGGAAGTTTCCATTTACCCCTGATTACATTTAGTGTGTCGCGTACAGCAACTACGAATTCGCTTGAGCAAATCTGAACTTTTTCGTTGCCATTTGTCGTTGATGTGTCCATAGTTATTTTAGTATTGCTATACAAAAGTATAGTAATATATATTAGTATGTTACTTCCTTTTGTATAGCAAATATAGCTAATTTTGAATATCAAAAAAACGAAACAAACAGATCATGAGTTTATTAGAGAATTTAGAATGGAGATACGCCACTAAAAAAATGAACGGAAAGGCTGTGCCGCAAGAAAAAGTGGATTACATTTTGGAAGCTGCGAGACTTTCCCCTTCATCATCGGGACTACAACCCTATCGCGTGATCGTAATTACCGATCCGGAAATCAAGGAAAAGATGAAGCCTATCGCTTGGGACCAGAGCCAGATTACCGATGCATCCCATATTTTGGTGTTTGCGGCATGGGAAAATTATACAGAAGAAAAAATCAAAGAAGTTTTTCGTAATACATTGACGGCTAGGGGGCTTCCTTTGGACAAAATGGATGCGTACAGAGAACGGCTTTGGGGAATGTACAGCCAGCTTCCTGAAGAATGGCATGCGCATCATGCGGCCAAGCAGGCATATATTGCTTTCGGCACGGCCATCGCTGCTGCGGCGGAACAGAAGGTGGATGCTACCCCAATGGAAGGCTTCGATCCAGCCGCTTTGGATGAGTTGCTTGGTTTGAAGGAGCTGGGGCTGCGAAGTGCAGTTGTTTTGCCATTGGGCTATAGGGATGAGGAGAATGACTGGCTTGCAGGTATGAAAAAATTCCGTACTCCGAAAGAGGAATTTGTGATTTCACCAATGGAGATAATGGAAAAATAAGTGCTGGTCAGGCTAAATTGCCGACCATTTTCTACAAACAAAAAAAGCTGTATCCTGAATTTTGGGATACAGCTTTTTTTGTCCAAATTAATCTTTGCTTTAACCCGCTTTATGCATTAGGAATCGTTATGAGAGCTGAAACTGCAAGAAAATCAGGCTGTTTGGAGATTGAATCATAGCATCGCTATGGTGAAATCGAAAACAGCAGCGAAGCAACTGATTTTGAAGTAGTTTCAGGTCGCAATAGATAGGCTAGTGCATAATGCGGGTTTAAAATACCAAGATATATGAACGATGCTGATTTTGTAGATGTTCCGGCCATTTATCCCCGAATTTTGGCCAAGTCCAAAGAAATAGGCTTCACCATGCCTTCAGACCAGTATATAGGGGCGCTGTTAAAAACCTTGATGTGGTCAAAGCCAGGTGGTAATTTCCTGGAAATGGGTACAGGGATTGGGCTTTCTTTGGCTTGGATGGTAGATGGACTCAGTGACAATTCCACGCTGACCACTGTGGATAATGATCCTGCATTAGCGGCCATAGCAACGGATTTTTTTGGCCATGATAAGCGGATCAATGTGGTCTGTGCAGATGGCAGTGAATGGATAAAAACCTATTCGGGTGATAAGTTTGATTTGATTTTTGCAGATGCTTGGCCAGGGAAGTACAGTGACGTGGACGAGATACTTGCATTGCTGAAAATTGGAGGTTTTTATATCATCGATGACATGGATAAACAGCCCAACTGGCCCGATGGACATGAAGAAAATGTGGAAAAGCTTGTCGATGCCTTGCAGTCACGCACTGATATCACTTTGTGCAAGATGAATTGGTCCACTGGCTTGGTCGTGGCAGTGAAGATGACTTAGTAGTGAGGTAAGTGCAAGGTACAAAGTATCAAGCACGAGGTACATTTGAAGGTTGTGCAGGGGCTCACTGCCCATTCACCGGTAGTTCTCGGTTACCGGAGCGCTCACGTTGCTTTCCGACATCGATAACTTCATAGACCACGTGTTTGCTGGCACCTCGCCAAGGGAGTTTACCGAGGTATTCCCTGTAGCGGACTTCCACGAATTTGCCACTGGCCCTTTCCAGTTTTTCAGAGACTTCACCATCAACGCCGCTGAAGCGGAATTCATTGCTCTGAAGGGCACCAGCGGTGGGGCTTTGGAAGCCTTCCTGTACCAAGCGACCTTCCCACGTTTTGAAGATAAACCCCTTTTTCTCATAATAGTTTAGGGTTCCTCCTTTTACACCTTCTGCAAAAACAAAGAAATACCTCCAATAAATAAATCCCGCCATAATGATCAGGAGGGAAAAAATAGCAATCTTAACGTACTTGTTCATGGTAAAATCAGCTAGTCGGCAGTAAAATCCAATACATTGGCCCATATATAGCCAAATAGCCATCAAATGGCGATTTTAAGTTCTGACTATTTGGGGAATAAAGCAATAGTTGGAGGCATTAAAATAAAAGCGATCGCTTAAATAGCCTGTTTCTGAACACGCATTGTTGCTTGGTGAGTTTCATATGAAACGATACTTTACATTTACAAAAAGGGTGCGTTTGATGTTATTTTTTGTATTTTTGCTTACCCATTAGTTTTTGATGTGTGCAATCAAACTCTTTTTAAAGGATTGATTTTTTGGTAGATGGATAGGAATCAATAAAAATTTTTGGGATCATTTAATGAAACTACTACTCATTTGGAAGCATTAAGACCTAATCAAAAAAGGGCCAAGCTGGCTCAGTTGTTTGTTTATTTAGTAATAGCCCTTCATGCCGTCAGCATCATTTCTGGCTATATGCAGTATGATCTGCTCAGCAAAGCAGCAGAAACCGGGATCTCCGATCAAGAAGCAGAAGTGAATGATTTGAGGGAAATGGTAATAGCTGTTTTGATAGTCGCTACGTACATCGTCTCGGCAATAGTTTTTCTTAACTGGTTTCGACGGGCCTATTTTAATTTGCATAAGCTGATGCCTGGCCGGCTGGACTTTTCAGAGGGATGGGCCGTAGGTGCTTGGTTTGTGCCTATCATTAACCTTTATAGGCCATACCGGATCATGATGGAGTTATTTGATGAGACATTTTCTTATTTAAGGAAGAAGAAGGTGGTGTCTTATTCCCGGCATCAGGAGGGATTGGTGATCAGTTGGTGGATAGTCTGGATTTTGGGTAGTTTTATCGACCGTCTGTCTTGGAAAATCTACGCGGATGCCAATACAATTGATGAATTGTTGGATATGACCATTTTGGACATGGTTACCTCGGGAATAATTATCGTTTGTGGAGTTTTAGCGGCTAGGATTATCAAAAATTATAATCTGCTCGAAGTGCAACTTGCCGAACAAAAAGACAGCGAAAACGTGCCAAACGCAACAGAAGAAGCCTTGCTGGATTGAATCTTTTACTAATATAAAAAATAGATTATGGAATACTACAAAAAAGTACTTAGCCATTACGCTGATTTTACTGGGCGTGCACGACGAAAAGAATACTGGATGTTTGCACTGTTTAACATCATAGCCTTGATTGTTGCTGGAATGTTAGATAACCTACTTGGGTTGACATTTGTTGAAAATATTCCTTATGGCTTTATCTACACCATTTATGCATTAGCTGTTTTTATTCCTGGTTTGGCAGTGACCGTACGCCGGCTTCATGACATTGGTAAAAGCGGATGGATGTACTTAATTATCTTAATCCCATTAGTGGGAGCGGTATGGCTACTAGTGTTGTTGGTTTCTGAAGGGGGGCACGGGGCAAACCAGTATGGCGAAGATCCCAAAGCGGCCGAAAGAAGCTTTTAAATTGCCGATTTACCGCTGGCAGGACAAAGAGGAATTGCTTATGGCATTAACCTGTACTGAGGCACAGTCCTCAGTACTAATTTTCCTTTATTGTATCTTCAGCCTGTATTTTAGCATCTCTCTACCTCACCATTCGCTTTACCTCTTGGTGGCGAAAGCACTGCATCAGGTGGTCATTGACGAGTCCTGTGGCCTGCATGTGCGCATAGATGGTAGTGCTGCCAAGGAATTTGAACCCTCGCTTTTTGAGATCTTTGGCAAGTTTGTCTGATTCCGGGGTGGTGGCTTTGGCATCTGCCATGCTTTTTAGGTGACCATCAATGGGCTTGCCGTTTACGAAATCCCAGATATAGTTGGTAAAGCTGCCTATTTCAGCTTGTACTTCCATAAAGCGTTTGGCATTATTGATAGCAGCAGCGATTTTCAGCCTGTTGCGGATGATTCCGCGATCTTGTAGCAGCTCTTCTACCATGCTGTCCGGAAAATCAGCCACTTGCTTATAGTCGAAGCCGGCAAAAGCTCTTCGATAGCCTTCACGTTTTTTCAGAATAGTAGCCCAGCTCAGCCCCGCCTGGGCACTTTCCAGCACCAAAAACTCAAAATGAACCCGATCACTATATACCGGTACACCCCACTCTTCATCGTGGTATTTGATATAGTCTTCAAATCCGAGGCACCATGGGCATCGAAATTTCTCACTTTGATTGATTTGGAAATTGGCCATCTAAAAGGTTTCTAGGGTTAGGAGTTAAAGCGTCTTTTACCAAAACAATTTAGCACTTTGTAAATAGTTACCCAAGATAATTGGCTGTTAGTGCATCTTTATCATTCCAGCCAAACTTTACTGTCTTCGGTGATGTACCAGGTCTTGTCACTGACCATTGATGGTGCCGAAATCTTAAAACGCGTTGCACTTACCTCAAATTCAAGATGGAAGTTTTTGAGATCCCCGGTATCCGGTAGCAGGGAAAGTTGGGCCGCATACTCACCCTGCTTTTTAAAATAGCGGTGTTGTTTATGGTAAAGCGAGCGTAAGGCATCTTTTACTGCTTCGTCTTTTGCCATCTTGAAAGGGATTTTTTCAGTCCCTACCGGTGTGGCCGCAAACTGTAGATAGCCCCAGTTTTCGGGAATATGCATGTTAATGTGTCCTTGGGGCGACCACACCCAGTTGTATTCAGGATAGTGCTTGCCCGTTTTGGGATTTGTTTTTTTGGTGTACTGTCCGTCCAAGATGTCCAATTGCCATTGTACCCTGGAAAAATTGATCCGCCACTGCTGCCCGTCTGCTGGGGGGGAATAGGCTGGGCCTCTTTGGGAAAGTGCTTTCCAAGGAATGGCCATTTCTATTGTCCAAGCGCTATCCCTGTCACTGGGATCATTGATCGTGCCTTGCAGGCCAAGTCCTTTTTGGAAACCATTGATATTCCAGCCGTTGATGGGGGCGCCGCCGTTGCGATAAGGTTTGGTCATCAGCAGGTCCCACTCGGTACCAAGTGCATTGACCTCCAACTCGTAGTAATTATGGGTGTCTCCATCGGGATCAATGAATACTTCAATGTCATTTTGGTGAAATATCACGGATTCCCTTTCTGTGTAGATGGCCCATAAGTCAGGTTCCTCCATCCACACTGCGATGTAGAGGTTTTTCTCATCCCAAAGCATTTTTAGCTTAGTGTCAAAAAGCGGAGCCGGTTTTGTATCTCCCTCTATATCCACAAAAAGATCGGACCAAGCCGCTTCCTGCCAATCCTTTTCATCCATTTTACCATCCATTTTCAGGGGAGCAGTGGCTTGGTAGGCGACATAGTGCTTTCTGTCTGCTATCTGCTGTGCTGAAAGCGCTAGAGGGAACAATAGCAGGAGCATAAGTAATCTGGGAACAACCATCTTCGAATATTTTTAGTAATAGTAAAACCTTAACAAATATATTTAAATATGTAGGTCTGACCGTGCCAAGAAGTGATATTTTCCTCTAATCTTCCACCAGTGGTCTTGCTGGCGCTTTGGTGAAAGATGACGAATGCTCATAAATAAGACTTTTAGTTGGATTTTGTAGGTGGAATTATCCATTAATTGGGGAGGGATGATTAATTTTGGGTATGATGAAATGGGAAAAGCTGCTAACAGCAGGTCGCGCGGATTTTAAAAAGCAGGCGAATCAAAGCCAAGAACAATACCGAAGTGAGTTTGAAAGGGATTATGATCGGATCATTTTTTCGGCTCCATTTCGGAATTTACAGGACAAGACACAAGTGTTTCCACTGCCAGAGTTGGACTTTGTGCACACCAGGCTTACCCACAGTTTGGAAGTTTCGAGTGTGGGCAGGTCCCTTGGGAAGTCTGCTGGGGAGTATTTGCTCAGCAAATATCCGGCACTTTTTGAAATGGGCATTGGTTCCAATGATATAGGAGCGATCGTAGCGGCAGCAGCGCTCACCCATGATCTCGGGAACCCTCCTTTTGGCCATGCTGGGGAAGATGCCATTTCAGATTTTTTTAGGTTTCACCCGTCCGGGCTGCGGTGGAGAGATCATTTGCGAGAGGAAGAATGGGCAGATATGACCCAGTTTGAAGGCAATGCGCAAGGATTCCGAATGCTCCTGGACAAGAGCAATGGCCTTCAGGTCTGCTATGCTACCTTGGCGGCGTTTACCAAATATCCAAGGCCTGCTTTTGTGCAGAAGAGGGATCCTTCCAGACGGAGTCAGAAGAAATTCGGTTTTTTTGCAGATCAATTATCGCTTTTTAAGCAATTGGCGGACACATTGGGGATTCCTTTATCGGGTGAGAATACCTGGTACAGACATCCCTTGGCGTTTTTGGTCGAGGCAGCAGATGATATTTGCTATAACATTATTGATTTGGAGGACGGCTGTACTCTCGGACTGGTACAGTTGGAAGAGGCCATTCCACTTTTGGCAGAGATCATTGGGGAGAAATTTCAGGAGGAAAAGCTCCATTCACTGAAAACTTCTGCCCAAAAATTGGCTATTTTGAGGGCCATGGCTATCAGTAGGCTGGTGGAAGAGACTGTGGCGGCATTTAGAACCCATGAGGAAGCCATGCTTTCTGGGGAGTTTGACAAAGCCCTGACTGACTGCATTCCTTCTTCCAAAGCCTTGGACAAGATCACCACATTGTCCGTAAAAAAGATATATCGCTCCCAGCCAGTACTGGAAAAAGAAGCGGCCGGGTTTCAAGTATTGGAGGGACTATTGGAAGTTTTCTCCGATGCCCTCTATAACCAGTATTTCGATTCGGAGAGATTTTCAGGTAAGGATAAGAGTATTCTGAGGTTATTGCCGGAGGTCTTTAAGCCGGATAATGAACTCCAGATGCCCTATTTGTTGCTGCGCAATTTGGTGGATTTTATTGCAGGAATGACAGACAAGTACGCCCTGTCGCTTTACCGAAAAGTAAAGGGAATAGCCCTGCCCGGTACTTGACTTGTTAATTTTAGATTAAATAATTGTTTTTTGTAATTTTTCATAGATGTATAATCATAAATAAAACGAAACATTTGCTTAATCAGATTGATTGGTGCTCGATGTAAATTTGTGGAAACACAAACAACTATAAAGAGACCAATTATGAAAAAATTATTAACCATTCAGGCCATTGCCAGTGCCTTATTTTTGGCTGGTTGTAATGATGAAAAGGGAGGGGACACTCCAGTGCCGCCCAATGCTGAGGTGGAGCTCGCAAACCACTCTAAGACTCCTGTGTTTTTGAAGCTAAAATCAGGTTTTGAGGATGTCGAGATCTATAATTTGTTGACCTCGGAAGATCAGTTGGAAAACACACCGGATTTTGTTTACGGCAGTATGGCGGATGGTGCCGGGTTAATGAAAAATAATGATGGCACATTTACCCTGCTCAATAATATCGAGGCAGATTATTCTGTAGCTCGCATTGCCTTTGACGAAACGTTTAAACCAGTAGGCGGGGAATATATTCTAAATGCAGAAGCCACCGCGGCCACTGCGCAATGTTCCGGTTCCCTGATTACATTGGAGGAGCACGGATTTGGGCCATTGTATCTTTCAGGTGGGGAATGGGGTGGAAACTCCAAAGGGGTTTTTATGACTGATCCAAGTAAAGACCCTGCCGATGCCCAAATAGCGACCATGCTGCCTGCACTGGGACAATGGTCCGTGGAAAATGCTGTGGCCATCGGGAAAGAGGCTTATCCTGGCAAAACGGTCGTTTTCATCGGTGATGATACCAGTGACAATGAAACGCCTTCTGGTCAAGTGGCCATGTATGTGGGTGACCAAGGAGACCTTTCCAACGGCAAACTTTATGGCATGAAAGTGACCAGTCCCGGTATCACATTCGAAATGGACATGGAAGAGGGAGAAGAGTATGAGGTGGAGTTTAGGGAATACGAGGAGCGCACCTATGATGAACTCGAGCAGGAGTCCAGAGAAAAGGGCTTTATGGGCTTTTCCAGAGTGGAGGACATCGACTGGAGAAGAGGATCTGCGGAAAATAACCGTGAAATATACTTTGCCGTGACTGGAAGGAAACAGGATGCCCTGCTGGACAAAGGCACTTTTTATGGACGTGTGTACAAGCTCGTGTTGGACAGTGAAGACCCGACCAAGGCGACCATTTCTTGTGTATTGGATGGGGACAAACTTGACGGTAAAGCAAAAGCATTCCATAGCCCTGACAATATCCTGGTCACCGAAAATTATGTGTATATCCAAGAGGATCCAAACGGGTATTTTGACCAGGATGACAAGATGCATTTCGCACAGTTGTACCAATATGACATCAATTCTGGGGAGCTGAAGACAGTCTTGGAGTGTGACCAAGAAACTGCTGCTGCCCAAAACTACGGTTCGGATGAGCGTACGTGGGAAATTACCGGAATGATAGATGTGTCGGATATCTTGGGTGTGGAGGAGACCTTCCTGCTGATTACCCAAAACCACGGTTGGGAAGATGAAGGATTCACCGACCCCAATGCAAATGCCAATACGGACTCAAATGAAGGAAGTATGCTGTACGTTTTGAAAGGGCTAAACCGATAACCGCATGCGTGATATATTGATCCAAAAGGCTTGTGTTTTCATAAGCCTTTTGGTTTTTTCATCCTGTTTTTTTTCTTGCGACGAGCAAACTGAGCATAAGACCGCTCTTTCGCCTGTCGATCAGCTGGCAGAGCAATATCTTGGCCATTTAAACAAATCGTACCTGTACTTGGACAGCATGGTTTTGGAAACGGACCGTCATCAGGTGGAAAGCTATTTTATGCAATCCCGAAAGCATTTTAAAATGGCCGAGCCCATCTTGGCTTTTATGGATTCGGAAAACTATAAATTCCTGAACCAGCCCAATATTACCAAGATTGAAGAGGAAGATTTTACAGATATAAAGATTAAATCTCCAAAAGGTTTTCAAGTATTGGAAGAGACGATTTTTGTAAATGATCCTGATTGGAATTCCATAATCAAAACGGCAAAGACCACCTCAGGAAGGCTCAAACTACTCTATAAAAACACCTCTTTTGACTTTGTGCAGCCCTACCATGTCCTGTGGATGGTGAGAGATGGCTTTGTCCGGGTAGCTTTGACGGGCATTTCAGGGTTTGATTCCCCGGTGCTGCAGAATTCCTTGGCCGAAGGCCGTTATGTGTATGCTGGGCTAAAGGAGATCTTGTCGCTCTTCAAAGAGCAGTTTCACGATATGGCCCTTTACGAAAGGACCATTCAGGAGTTGGATCAAAGTATCCGGGCACTTGAAGGTGATTTTAACACGTTTGATCGGTACGGCTTTATCAAGGGCCATACCCAGCCCATGCTTGGGATTTGGAATGAGATCGTGGTTGATTGGGGACTGAAGTTCCCTTTTGATGAAGCCATCAGAAATGATGCTACTTCCCTATTTTCGGACCAGACGTTCAACATCAGTTATTTTTCATCGGAGAATTTTGAAGCATTGGACGATGAAAAAGTGGCGCTCGGCAAGCAGCTATTCAACGAAAAGGCATTTTCTCTCAATGGGGATATGAGCTGTGCCACCTGCCACCTTCCCGAGAGGAAGTTTACCGATGGACGGAAAACGTCTTTGGGGACCTCCCGAAACAGTCCTACATTGTTATATGCAGCACTCCAAAAGGGGTTTTTCTATGACAACCGATCTGGTAGTCTAGAGGGACAGATCGTGGATGTCACCACCAATGTAAATGAGTTCCATACCGACTTGGACCACCTTCAAGCGGTGGCCGCCCGAAACCCCTCCTATGTCGAGGCATTTCGGGCTTTATATGATCGTGAGGAAGTCCTGGAAGGAGACATTCGGAATGCCATTGCCACCTATATCAGGAGTTTGGTTCCGTTTGATTCGAAGTTTGATCGAAATATGAATGGCCTCGAACAAACGCTTACGGCCGATGAGCGCGAAGGTTTTAACCTCTTTATGGGAAAAGCCAAATGTGCTACTTGCCATTTTCCACCATTATTTAACGGAACAGTGCCGGTAGCCTACACGGAATCTGAAATGGAGCTCATCGGAGTTCCGGATGCCAACGACACCATCAATGCGACCATAGACGATGACTTGGGCAGGTATGATGTTTACCACACCGAAGAAAGGAAACATTTTTTCAAAACCCCCACTGTCCGAAATGCGGCACAAACAGCTCCATATATGCACAATGGCGTCTATGGTACCTTGGAGGAAGTAGTGGACTTTTATGACCGTGGAGGTGGCGCAGGTATTGGCATTGCACTGGAAAACCAAACCCTGCCCACAGATAAGTTGGAATTGACCGAAGCGGAGAAAGGTGCCTTGGTGGCTTTTATCGAGGCACTAAGTGATGGGGAAGCAAGCAGTCAAGATGATGCTGGTAAGCAAATGGCGGAAAGGTAATTAGTTGTTAGAGGTGTTTTATAGCAAATTTTTAATGACATTATTGAAGGCTTCTCGTAACCTCCGTATAATGGCTATAGAAATTTCTCGATCAACTGCATAAGCTTTCCAAGGTAATGGGCATCGGTTTCATCAAAATCGTTGAGCTGATCGCTGTCAATGTCGAGGACGAGGCTTACCTTTTCGTCTTTGAAGGCGGGAAGGACGATTTCGGATTTGGAGGCAGAGCTGCAAGCAATATGGCCTGGGAATGCTTCCACATCCGGAACCAGCTGCGTTTTCCCTTCTTTCCAAGCTGCTCCACAAACGCCTTTTCCAAATTGGATTCGGGTACAAGCGATCGGTCCCTGGAACGGTCCCAGCACCAGTTGGTCGTTTTTTACCAGGTAAAACCCAACCCAGAAGAAGTCAAAGGCCTCTTTGAGTGCAGCGCTGATATTGGCAAGATTGGCGGTCTGGTCAGGTTCACCAGTGGTGAGGGCTTCTATTTGCGGAAGCAGGGCTTGGTATTTATCTGCTTTGGTTGCGTTTTTAGGAAGGAATAGTGATTCAGCCATTGGTCGTATTTTTAGAAGTCGATTCGTTTTTCTCGAAAATTTCCAAGCAGTCGCCCATGATGTCATATTTTTCAGTGGCGATTTGTTTCAGCTTGGGTGCGGAAATTCCGCTTTTGAAGGTTTTATTGCCAGTAAACACCCGTGCTTCGTCCCAAAGTTCACTTTGGATAAATTTTTGTAACAAATAGCTCCCGCCCTCGATGATCACACTTTGTACTTTGCGATGGTGGAGATCGCTGAGGATGTCCTCTATGCCAAAATGTTCTTTTAGTTTTACATAAGCCAGGTTATTGACCGTCTCATCTTTGACCAGGTTATAACAAATTGTAGGAATGCTTTGATCAAACAAGTGGAGGTTCTTGTCGAGGGTAAGCTGCTTGTCCAGGACGATTCTTAAGGGCGGCTCGCCTTGCCAATCGCGTACATTGAGTTTGGGGTCGTCAAAGTGGGCTGTTTTAGTGCCCACCATAATGGCATCTTCCTCTGCTCGCCATTTGTGCACCATTTGTCTGCTATAGCTGTTGGAGATCCATTTGCTGTCATAGTTGGGACGAGCGATAAACCCGTCCAAGGTCTGGGCCCATTTAAGAATGACATACGGACGTTTTTTTTCAATGCTGGTAAAAAAGCGTTTGTTAAGTCGTCTGGCAGGCCTTTCCAAAATTCCCGTGAGCACTTCAATGCCCGTATCTTGCAGAATTTTAATGCCTTTTCCTCCTACCAGAGGGTTGCTGTCCACCGCCGCAATGACCACTTTTTTGACTTGCTTTTCGGCCAGTAGGATGGCACAAGGCGGGGTTTTCCCATAGTGCGCACACGGCTCCAATGTAACATAAACGGTCGCTTCTTTTAGCAATTTCTGCTCTTTTACACTGTTCACGGCGTTTGGTTCAGCATGGGGACCGCCATATTTCATGTGGTAACCTTCTCCAATGATAGTGTCTTCATGCACAATTACACAGCCGACCATGGGATTGGGACTTACATGTCCTCGGCCCAGTTCGGCTAGTTCCAGTGCACGCAGCATGTATTTTTCGTCTGTCGTCAGGGTCATTGGTAGGGTTATTCTTCGGGGTTTTGGGGGATTTGCAGGATGATGGGCTCCATTTGGGAAGTGCTGTCCAGTTTGGTGAATACCGTGGTCAGGCTGTCCAAATAGGGAGCTCTTGGTTCAATATACACTTGATATTCGCCTGCTTCCAATCCTATAAAAGTGAAATTGCCCAAGCTGTCGGTGAGGGTGGCTAAGGTGTCTTCGCCGAGAACAGCATATACGTATGGTTTGGCATCTAAAGGGCTCACTTCACCGGTAATTTTGGTATTGTTCGTTTTCTCAAAAACACGCATGAAAGGGGTAAAAAGGAAGCTGTTTTCATCACTTGGGTTGATGCCCACGGAGCGGCTCAGGTCAATGTCCATAATCAGATCATAGGACATTCCGCCTTCCAAAGGGTAATTGACTTCATGCTCATAAGCTTTGTCCTCTTGGTCTGCAAACTGGAGTGATCGTGCTTCGTTGTCCTGCACAAGATATTGCCCATCGCCAAAGACTAGTTTGACCTTGCTGATTTTTCCCAGTGGCAGTTCTCCCCTGCCCAAGATCAATCTGGAGTCATTTACCAGCGCGCTTACATTTACAATATTGCTGAGGGGTAGATAATCCAGGGGAATCCACTCTTGAGTGCCTGCACTGTTTCCGCTTTCGACGAATACCTCTACCCGTTGGATATCCAAGTACACCTGGTCCCAATCGCCGGGAGCATCCACCAGGTAGATGTTGACCAAAGCGTGGGTTTGGTTGGAAGCATCATCCAAACAGCTGAAGGTAAGGAGAAGGATTGGCAGAAAAAGCCCAAAGGATCGTTTAAGTCTATGCATTACCTGAGTGGTTGGTTTTAGGTAAACAACGTAAAATTACTGCATTATGATTTCGGAAGAAAGTTATTTGTCAAAACCCATGACAAATGTAGTGATTTAGATACAGGATCCTTTGGTGAAATGTGGTTTAGTCCGTGCAAATGCATGCAAGTTGCTTAATTCTATATCCTTGATGGATGTATGTGCGCTTCACAAATGGGCTAGGGGATTACAAATCCCGAACAGCCATAGTGATGAGTTGAAAACTCAAATCCACCTGGTTCCGCTGCCCAGCTGCCGGAACAACTGTGCAATTGTATATTTATTAACCTCAGCTCGATTATAAAATCGTCACTGCGAGGCTTAGAGGGAGATGTGAGGGGTGGAAGCCGTGGCAGCTCGCCGCGGCGAGTTGCCACACCCTTTTCCAACCCACATCCTCCTTAAAAGGGTTCGCAATGACGATTTTAATACTAAAATTAAGTCGAACTCAGGTTATTACTTTTCAAGTTTCGCATTTGAAATGCGAACTGTTGAGAAAGGCATTTGGGCTCTATATGGATTATAGTGGGTGAAGCCCATGGTAAATTTCCCGTCCCACGTTTTCGGTTTTAGCCGCATTTCCCCCCCTATTTCCCTGTGAAGGAAGCCCATCGTTTTAACAGTAAGAAATTTTCTTATATAAGACCATGTCAATATTCGTCCCCCCAGAAATAAGGCTTGACCCACAGTGTCGGGGCTCGTGTGTTCGAGAATAGCTTGGCCTGGACAAAGCGGTTGATACCAAAAGCGCTCAAACCTTTTCAGGCCTGAGCGCTTTGATTTATCAATTGGTGGTTTTTTTTATACAAAGGCAAAGAAAATCAGCCATGTAATAATCAATACCGGTAGTAGGATAGGAATCGAAAACCGGATGATATACCCAAAAAAGGAAGGCATCTTGATGCCGGATTGCTCGGCGATAGACTTCACCATAAAGTTTGGTCCATTTCCGATGTAGGTCATCGCTCCAAAGAATACGGAGGCAATGGATATTGCCATCAGCTGAAAGGCCGAGTCATGGTATCCATCCATAGCAAACTTCCTGACCATTTCCACATCACCAATACTTGCTCCCCTAGAGGCCATTGCTGCGGCAAGGAAGTTAAGGTAAGTCGGTGCATTATCCAGAAATCCTGAGAGTAGGCCTGTACCCCAATAGAGGCTGTTATGGGTAATGAGTTCCGCTCCTGCCGGTGACTTGGCAAAATTCCCCACCAGCTCCAAGGCCGGCATCATTGTGCCAAAGATCCCGATAAATATAAAGGCGACTTCCCGAATGGGCTCGAAGTTAAATTCATTGCCTTTGATGGCCCTTTTATCAGCAAACTTAAAGGAAAAGAACGCTACGGAAAACATGATGATTTCCCGGATAAAGGAGAACTTGGTGCCATCATATACAATCGCCGGCACCCAATCCAGTACATTGGGATCCAAGAATACAGAGATGATTACCACCAGTAGCCACAGAAAGTTTTTGGATCCGATAAGGGAGATTTTGTTTGTATAAGCCTCGGTGTCCTCGATTTCTTCGTCATTGGCCGCACGGCCAAGTTTCTTGTCGATGAAGAAGAATGCCACAGAAAGAATGATGAGGGCAATCACCCAAGCGGGCCAGTTATGTTCCATGGTCCAGAAGAACGGAACACCCTTGAGAAAACCTAAGAACAGTGGAGGATCACCGATCGGTGTGAGGGAGCCTCCGACATTACTCACCATAAAAATGAAGAATACAATGTGGTAAGCACGGATGTTATTTTTATTTAAACGAATAAAAGGCCTGATAAGTAACATGGAAGCACCAGTGGTACCGATCAAGTTAGCAATGATAGATCCTACGATCAGCAGGGTGACATTAGCCAGTGGTGTGGATTTTTTGTCAATGCTGATCATGATCCCACCTGAGGCAATGTACAGTGACGCAAGCAGCGCAATGAACTGCAGGTACTCGGCCAGTGCGTGTACTGGAGCATGCGTATTGTGCATGGCGAAAATATAATATAGCACTACCAAAGCAGCTAGGATAATGGCCACTTTAGGGTAGTTGTGATGCCAGAAATGCTCATAAAACAGCGGTCCTGTAGCGATCATGAGCAGCAGTACCACAAAGGGAATGACCAGCCATACCGGTGCATGGGCATGTTCCGCTTCTCCTTCAGCATGGGCGCCTGCATGTCCTGTGTCGGACTGATGATCATTTTGGTCTTCGTGTCCTTCCTGATGTGCTGATACTTCTGTCTCTTGGTGACTGTTTTGAGCCATGAGACTGGCTGAGCCTGTATAAAACATTGCCCCCCAAATAATCCCAAAAGCAATAATAATGTTCTTCATTAAAATAGAATTAGATTAATTCGTCTTAGGTTTTGATTCTTTTTTCCGCTAGGGATAAAAGTAGTTGAAGGAATACGCGCCCCTAAACTACAGAATTTGAACCAAACCCACCAAAATAAATTCATATGGTCGGAATAAATTAATTTTATGTTAATCTTTATTCCTGATAAGTAGTTTTTATCGTTATACAAGTTGGCGCAGCGCTATTTCAAATGATTTTTCAGCAATTCCCGTTTTAGAGGGATGCTCATCAGCGGTTTTTTTCATTGCCTTGAAGATTGTCTGGCGGACATCTTCAAAGATGGCCTGGTCAGTCACTTGACTATGGTCTTCCATAAGATAAGCAAATGTCCGGGCCATGCCACAGTTGGCGATAAAGTCGGGAATTAGCCCGATCCTTTCGTCAGCTGAAAGTGCTATAGGGCCAAAAAAGATTTCTTCGTCAGCAAATGGCACATTGGCTCCGCATGAAATCACTTCCAGTCCACCCTTGATAAGGCGATCCAGCTGCGCTTGTGTGACCAGTCTGGAGGCAGCGGCAGGAATAAATATTTCATGTTCCAAATCCCAGACAATTTGATCCATGGCCTTGAATGGGATTAATTTATCTGCGACGAGTTTATTGCCTTTTCTGTCCAAGAACAGCTTTCGTACTTCATCCAATGTAAATCCGTCCGTATTGATCAACCCTCCTGCCTGATCGATGATTCCGACGATTTTGACGCCCTCGACGGCTAAGAAGCAGGCCGCAGAGGAGGCGACATTTCCCCAGCCTTGGATGATGGCGCGTTTACCTTTCAGTGTACCACCCCAAAGCGTATAGTAATGCTTTACTGCTTCTGCTACTCCAAATCCGGTAATCATATCCGAAACCGTATATTTTTTTTTGCCGTCAGGCGTATAATGAGGGTCTTCGAGTACCTTGGATACACCTTGGCGTAACCGACCGATCTTTCTGATTTTCTGTGGCTCCGTAGCGTGAAAATACCCGTTTACGATGCCTTCCTGAGGGTGCCAGAGTCCGTATGACTCTGTAATGGGTATTACCTCGTGTATTTCATCAACGTACAAATCCCCTCCAGTGCCATAATAATTCTTCAGTAAAGGTATAACCGCCTCAAACCACCTTCTCAGGACCTCTTCTTTTCGCGGGTCATTGGGGTCGAAGTTGATCCCGGATTTTGCTCCCCCGATGGGAGGGCCTGAGACCGTAAATTTTATCTCCATCGTCTTGGCCAGAGATTCTACTTCACGCCTGTCCAGTCCAGCTCGCATTCGAGTGCCTCCCCCTGCTGCTCCGTTTCGAAGGGAATTGATCACTACCCAGCCTTCAGCCTCGGACTTGCTGTCACTCCATTCGAAAACAATTTCAGGCTTTTTGTCCTCAAACCGTTTGAGTAGTTTGTCCATACGATAAGATTTATCGGGTTGCACAAAAATATAAAAAATTCATAATTGGGCTATTTTTATAGCTGTTCATTCAGTGATTTTTGTTAAAAAAGTAAAAACAGGTTGTTTTTTGTGCTTATAACTTCAGGTTGGTATAAAGTACGGGTTTTCATGGCTGTTTTATTTGGGTTGTACATTAGGTTAGTAGTCTTTTGGAGACCAAGGAATAATCCCATTAATGTAAGAAAAAGTATTCAAATTACCCTGAATTTACTGAAACTAGCAGGTATTGATCGTGAGGGGTGGCGACACAAAGCGCAAAGTATAAAAGTATCCCTAAAGACTTAGAAGTGATGTTTTTCTTCCTTGGGTTTTGTCTCCTGTGTATTGGATGGGAGGTGTCATGGGTAGTGGACACCTCCACAACTGTCCCTTGAAGCCCCAGTCACCGATGCAAAGGTATTCACCTCATTGTTCAATTTTAGCACCCCCAGAAAGGCAAAAATCAACGCTTCCTTAAATTCTACGATGGACCTGTCCGGGACCACGACTTCAATATGATTCCCGAGTCTTTTCTGTAGTTGGCCGATAAAAAAGGCATTGTATGCACCACCTCCCGAGACGAGGAGTTTGCCCTTATGTGGAGGAAAGAGCTGCTGAACCACCTTGGCGATCTGCTCGGTATAGTGTGCCACCAATGTCGCCAAGAGATCTTCCTCCGTATCATTTTGTTGCTTTAATAAAGGTAGGAAAATACCTTCCATTTCTTCCCGTCCAAGGGATTTGGCTCCTTGATGAGTATAAAAATCGATGGCGTTTAGCTGAGCGAGAAAGGCGGTGTTGACCTTTCCGGCTGCCGCGAGATTCCCCTGGTCATCATACGGTAATCCTTTTTTTGCCGCAACTTCATTGAGCAGTAGGTTGAAAGGCGACACATCAAAAGCCAAGCGCTGCCCTTGGTGCATCATGGAGATATTGGAAATGCCTCCAAGGTTAAGGCAGCCTTCATAATCCGGGAACAGGAAGTGGTCACCGGCGGGCGCCAGTGGCGCCCCTTGCCCGCCAAGTGCTACATCCAGGCTCCTAAAGTCATTTATTACCGGAAATCCAGCTTTTTCCCTTAAGCTCCAGCCTAAACCGATTTGTTTGGTCATGCCGAGGCTTGGCTGGTGGAAAACCGTGTGGCCATGTGAACAGACGACGGCTGGTCTTAATTGGTGTTTATGACAGAATGCCTTTACCTGTTTGCCCATCCAAGCTCCAAAATCCACATCCAGCAGGGACAATTGCTCACCTGACAGGAGATGTGACTGGCTGAGCTTTTTAGCAAGTGCAGCTGGAAAAGCCACCGTTTCGGCTTCTACGATCGTAAACTCCCATTTGTCGTTTTGCTGGAAGCAGCAGTGCGCGATATCAAGACCATCTCCCGAGGTTCCGGACATCAGTCCGATGGCTTCATACGTATCGGAGGACTTCATAAGGGTTAAAGTTTGTTAAAAATGAAAGCTTAAAGTTAATTTTAATCAACGTATTTCAAACGGACTTTTTAAAATCCTTAATTTAGGGTCGAAATTCGGGATAATGTTTTTTGTAGGAAACATCCTGAACGGTAAGTAAATGTAGGAGACTTTCGAAGAAGGAGTATTGAAAAATTTGGTCATCGACATTGGCAATACGCGTATAAAATCGGCTTTGTTTCATGGTGAAGAGTTGGTGGAGGATTGCGTAGAGGAGTATTTGGATGAATTGCTATTGAGGATCAGTTCGTGGGAATTTGACCATGCCATGGTCAGTTCTGTAAGGTGGTCGAGAAAGGAGCTGGAAGTGCTGCTTCCTTTTACCTTTGTGTTTTTGGACCGCTCTACGCCCATGCCGGTCACCAATGCTTATGAGACGCCCCACACGCTGGGACTGGATAGGATAGCTGCGGCTATCGGTGCCCACGGGATGGCCGGCGGATCGGCAGTATTGAGCATTGATCTGGGGACTTGCATCACGTATGACTTTATCGATCAATCACGTTGCTACCAAGGAGGAGCGATCTCTCCAGGAGTGCAGATGCGTTTTACGGCCATGCACACACAGACGGCACGATTGCCACTGTTGGAACATGTCCCGACGGATGGATTTCCAGCCCTTACGGGAAATAACACACTGGAAGGCATGAAAAGCGGCGTTTATCACGGTGTGTATTTCGAAATGGAAGGGATCATTTCCCAGTATCGAAGGCATTACCAACATTTAAAGGTGTTTATTTGCGGTGGTGATGCGAAATTCTTTGAAAGCTTAACAAAAGACTACATATTTGTAATCCCCAATTTGGTCCTACACGGATTGAATAGAATTTTAAATTACAATGTCAATACAAACTAGACTGCAACTACTTGGCGTATTTAGCGCTATTTTCATATTTACGCAAGCAAAAGGACAGGTTGGTTCTTCCACGTACAGTTCCCTTGGCGTGGGCGATATGAACAATTCAGGCCTTACGCAAAACCAAGCCATGGGAGGACTTGGCATCAGTTATGGCGACGCTTGGTCTGTCAATCAGGTAAACCCTGCCCTGTCCGTGAAGAATAATGTTTTTAACTTTCAGGCAGCTTTTAATTACAAGCGTTATCGGGCATCTACGGAAAGCAGTAATTCTACCTTAGATGGTGGGGGATTGAGCTACGTGACCGTTTCGCTGCCCGTCAAGCCAAGGAAATGGACGATCGGATTAGGTTTGGATCAGTTGAGCACTGTGGACTATGAGCATTTGGTCGAGTCCCCAGTAGTCAATTCCGACTATAATTCCATTAGTCGAATGAGAGGACGCGGAGGGATTAGTGAGGTGTACTTGAACACCGGTTTTGAGCTATTCAAGAATTTCAATGTGGGTGTTCAGGGCTCTTATATTTTTGGATCCACGATCAAGCGCCAGCAGATTACGCTGACCAATGAAGATGGGCCACTGGTCGATGGACAGTCGGAATATTATAACAGGTTGACAATTAACGATTTTTCATTTAAAGGCGGTGTTCATTACGCATTACGCACTGGAGATCGCAGTAGAATGAATTTTGGTGCCATTTATCAGGCTTTTGGTGACCTTAATGGAAAAGTCTTCGCAAAAATGGCCGATATCGGTGAGGCCAGTGATGAGAATTCGGATGGGCAGACTATATTTAATAATGAAAGAGGAAATATTTATCTACCTAATAAGTTAGGTTATGGCGTATCTTTCGAAAAAATTAATAAATTTGTGATTGGGCTTGAGGCTCAGCATCAGGATTTTACGCAATATGAGTCTTTTATAGGAAGAAACGACGATCTCGGATCATCCTTTAAGGTAGGACTGGGAGGCCAGTTTATCCCAGATATTTACTCCATTGAAAGTGTTTTTATGCGGAGTACTTTCCGTGCAGGGCTTGAATTTGAGCAGACACCTTACCTGATAGGAGAGAATAAGGTCAATGATATTGGCATTAATTTTGGAGCGTCGATTCCTATGAACAGCTTGTCTCTGTTAAATTTTGCCGTAAAATTTGGACAGAGAGGTACAACAGACGATGGTTTGGTCAAGGAGGAATATGTGAAGTTTTCCCTTGGATTTTCCATCAACGACAACAGTTGGTTCTACAAAAAAGTATTTGAATAAACAAAATGAGTATGAAAGCTAAAATTGCATTATTTGGGTTATTGTCTTTTGTTTTCGTGGGTTTGGCCCAAGCTCAGGAGGGATGGAATTGGCCTTCTGACGAAAAAATGGAATCAAAAGCAAGGGAGTACAACGCTGCCTACAACGATTACATGAAAGCAGATCAATTTATCCAAGCCACAAAACCACTTCACTGGTTATTGGTAAATGCCCCTGATCTAAATGAAGCCATTTATATCAATGGTGTTACTGTATATGACGGTGCTTCAAAAGAGACAACAGACGAAGCCCAAAAGAAGATTTACCAAGATTCTGTCATGACGGTTTATAATCTACGCGGCGAAAAATACGACAACACCGCCAGTTGGATTGAAAACCAAGCTTATTATGCTTATAACTACTACAGAGGTGATAAGGACAAAGTGGCCGATGCGGCTGAATATTTTGCCAAGGACATTGAGCTTAATGGAGAAATCAATACCCCTGGGTTAGTTCCTGCGTATTTTGATTTGGTGTACAGAAACTACGCCTATAATCAAGCCTATTCTGATGAAGAAGTGCTTGAAATATACGATGCGCTTTATGCCCGATTGGACAAGGCAGAAGCAGCAGGCGGAGATGTTTCCGGACAAAAGACCACTTTGGACCAGATTCTTGTTAACATGGAAATCATCGATTGTGATTTTATCCAGAACAAGCTGGCACCACAAATGGAAGCAAACCCAAGTGATATTGCATTGGCCAAAAGGGTATTTCAATACTCTGTCCAATATAAATGTACTTCTTCAGAAGCCTTTACCAAAGCCTTGGAAATCGTAGATAACGATAGCCCGACTTTCTCCACTTCCCAGGTAAGAGGTATGCGAGCGATGCAAAGTAAAGAACATGCCAAAGCAGAAGAAATGTTTAACAAAGCATTAGAGCTAGCAGAAAATGATGGCCAACGGGCAGAAGTGTATTATGATCTTGCGAAAGCACAAGCCCAGCAGGGCAAAAAATCAAGTGCCCGCCAGTCTGCACTTAAGGTATTGGACTTTGACTCTTCCAAAACAGCAGACGTGTGGAACTTTATCGGTAGCTTGTACATGGGCTCTTCAGCAGACTGTAGAGGTGGCCAGAGCCGTGTGAAAGACTACTCGGTATTCATTGCTGCTTATGAAGCATTTGCCAAAGCGGGCAACAATTCAGGAATGGCCAACGCCAAAGCGAGATTCCCTTCCAAAGAAGAATTGTTTACTGAAGGTTACCAAGAAGGTCAAACCATCAATACTGGCTGCTGGGTAGGTCAATCCGTGACCCTCAGAACAAGAGATTAATGAAGCCATAAAGTCAATGACTATGGTCAACATTGAAAAGGCGGTTTATGAAACCGCCTTTTTTTTATTCCCCGCTGAGTAATAAGGAATAACTCGATTTTATTGATAAATTTGCTGCATGATTAGGAATCTGGTAATAGTGTTTATCGTGGTGTCGGTGGGATTTTCCTGCAGGGAGAGTGTGGACACGAGCCAGCTGGAGCAGTATAATGGACCAATGCGGATTACCACTGATATGGAAGTGTTCAGGAGTGATTCGGCGACCGTCCGTATCAAACTTACGGCAGGAAAACAATTGGTCTTCAATAATCAGGACATGGAGTTTCCAGAGGGCATTCAGATCCAGTTTTACGATGTGGACGGTAAGCTTACCTCTACGATCAGGGCTGATAAGGCCTATTATGATAATAAGACAAAGCTGTATCGTGGAGAAGGGGATGTAAGGGTTCACAATATCGAAAAAGGAGATAAACTGAATACCGAGGAGTTGTTTTGGAATGAGCGGAAAGAAATTATTTTTACGGAGAAGTTCTTCACCATAGAAAAAGCAGATGAGACACTGATCAAGGGTACAGGCCTAGAGTCAGACCAGTCCTTTAGCAATTATACATTATATAATATAGTAGATAGCCGATTGCCGATACAGGAAGAGGAGCAATAGTATGAGATTAAAAGGAATTATTTTGCTATCACTGTCAGCAGCGCTGGTAATTATAGGTACACACCTGACGATGACACAGGGGATTACCTTTTCTTATCCAGTGTTTATGTTTGCGGTGGCGTTGCTGTTTTGGTACAAGTATTTAAAGACCAAATGGGCGGAGCAAGACGAGCAATCATCTCAAGGTCAAGAGGGTAAGAAAAAGCGCAAATAATGGAATATCAGTACCTTGTTTATGTTTTGGTCACCTTAATGTTTTCAGCCTTGTTTTCTGGTTTGGAGATAGCGTTTGTGTCAGCGAACAAGCTGCACATAGAGCTTCAGAACAAGCAAGGTGATTTCACGGGAAAGGTGTTGGCGGGATTTATGAAAAATCCTGGCCAGTTTATTGGCACCACCCTACTAGGAAATACTGTTTCATTGGTCGTCTATGGTATTTTCATGGCCTACTTGCTGGAACCTGCGATAGCCCATTACTTACAGTATTTGCCGGATGGCTTGCATGGTTTGAACAATCAGGTGACGGTCATGCTTATCCAAACAGTGCTGTCCACCTTGGTCGTTTTGATCACTGCGGAGTTTATTCCCAAGAGCATATTTATGCTCAATCCAAATAACCTGCTGAGCTTTTTTGCCATTCCATTTATGATCATCTATTACACCATGTATCCGATAGTGTGGTTAGTGGTGGGGATGTCCCGTTTTTTTATTACCCGTATTTTGGGATTGGATTATAGCGAAGATCGGCCGGTTTTTAAGATCACGGACCTGAACAGTTTTATCCAGAACAATTTGGAGACAGAAGGCGATGATGCTACCGACATTGACACCAAGATTTTTGACAATGCGGTAGAGTTTAAAAAGGTAAAAGCAAGGGACTGTATGGTTCCCAGGACAGACATCGTGGCCGTGGATGTAGAAGACAGTATTGAGGAGCTGAAGTCCACGTTTATGGAAAGTGGGCATTCGAAGATCATTGTTTATAAAGAAAATATCGATGATGTGATCGGTTATTGTCATCACTTGGAGCTTTTTAAGAAGCCCAAGGAAATTGGAGATATCCTTACCCCTATCATCATTGTGCCGGAGACTGCATTGGTGAACGAGCTCTTGGTGCAATTTATTTCTGAGCGAAAAAGTCTGGCCCTGGTAGTGGATGAATTTGGTGGGACCAGTGGTATCGTCAGTATGGAAGACATCATCGAAGAGATTTTTGGCGAGATCGAAGACGAATATGATAATGATGACCTGATCGAGCAGGAGCTTTCGGACAACGAATATCTGCTCAGTGCCCGCCATGAGATCGATTACCTTAATGAAAAGTACGATTGGAATTTGCCGGAGGGGGATTTTGACACTTTATCCGGTTTTATCCTGTACATCACAGAAAATATCCCAAAAAAAGGAGAGTCTGCCGTGTATGGACCATTTACTTTTACGGTGGTTTCCAAGCAGGAGCACCGGATTGATACAGTGAAACTTAAAATAAATACATAAGTGAGGTGAGGAAGTGATTATTGGGGGCGATAATATTTTGAATTTACCGCCAGATGTAATTATTTTGCGACACTTCAAAAACTAGAAGAATGGCTTTAATAAAAGAAATTAGACAGAGAACAGGTCTTGCAATCGGTGTGATTGCGGTAGGGTTGATACTTTTCCTGGTAGGAGGAGATTTATTGGGTCCCAATTCAATGCTCTTAGGAGGTAGGGATACCGTGGTAGGAGAAATCAATGGGGAAGAAATTTCCTATGAAGAATACATTGCGCAGGTGGAGCAGTTTAAGCAAAACTATGTGCAAAACTCTGGGCGAAACCCAACAGAGAATGAGATGTACAGTGTGCGTGAGCAAGCATGGCAAGCCATGGTGGTGAAGCGTGTCTTTTCAGAGCAGTATGAGGAATTGGGCATGACCATTTCCGATGCTGAATTGGTAGATATGGTGCAAGGCAAAAACATTGTCGCCGAGCTTCGCCAGCAACTTACCAATCCAGAGACCGGGCAATTTGATCGG
Source organism: Echinicola rosea (assembly GCF_005281475.1). Classification (NCBI taxonomy): domain Bacteria; kingdom Pseudomonadati; phylum Bacteroidota; class Cytophagia; order Cytophagales; family Cyclobacteriaceae; genus Echinicola; species Echinicola rosea. Next base: position 1,469,293 of record NZ_CP040106.1, read on the forward strand.
CAACAGTTGATTTCTTTCTTGCAATCACTGGAATCTGCCCCTCCCCAGCAGCGCGCTTTTTGGGCTCAGCAGGAGCAGACCTTCGCTGATTCCAGGTTGCGGATCAAATATGACAACTTGCTTTCATCATCTTCATATGCTACCAAGGAGCAAGGTGCCATGCAATATAAGATGCAAAACAGCATTGCCGATGTAGAGCACCTGTTTGTTCCTTATTATGCGATTTCAGATTCTGCTGTGAACATTACAGATGCTGACCTAGAATCATATCTTTCTGAGAACAGAGAGGAATTTGAAGCGCAGAATACCAGGGACCTTTCCTATGTGACTTTTAATCTTTATCCAAGCGGAGCCGATTCTGCTGCAGTGATCGATGAGATCAGCCAGTTGACAGAAGAGCTTCGTGCTGCTGATAACGATTCTGTTTTTGTACTGAGAAATTCAGAAATCTCCAACCCATACAGAACCTTCCTTCCTGGACAGACCCTTCCGGCTGATTTTACGTCAAATGTGGAAAACCCTGAAGTAGGTGCAGTTTACGGGCCATTCATTACCAATAGGAGTTCGTACGTGACGTACAAGGTATCCGAGCAATATGAAGGCACTCCGCGAATGAGGGCCAGCCATATCCTATTCAGCACCCAGGGAATGGACGATGCTGGAAAAGCGGCGGCGAAGACCCAAGCGGAGACGGTTTTGGCGCAACTTGAAGAAGGAGGAAATTTCTTTGCAGCGGCACAGCAATACGGACAGGATGGTACTGCCCAGCGTGGAGGTGATCTTGGATGGTTTGCAAAGGAAGACTTTGTGGAGCCTTTTGCTGACGCGGTATTTTCAAGAAATGAGACAGGTCTTATCGGAAAATTGATCGAAACGGAATATGGGTTCCATATCATTAATGTTACCGCGCTTCCTGAAAATGAAGTGGTGAAAATTGCAGTCCTTGAAAAAGAACTGGTGCCAAGTGATGCGACTAGAAACGAGGTCTTCAGAAATGCAGACATGTTTGCCGCCAGTACTGGCAACGCCGATCAATTTGAAACCAATGCAAAAGAAGAAGGCTATCGTGTCATGGATGCAAGTGGACTTGCCACTAACGCGAGGTCTATCAATAACCTTACAGGAGCCAGGGAAGTGGTTAGATGGGCATTTAACGATGCTTCTATTGGAGCCGTGTCCCAGGTGTTTGAACTGGAGAATGCCTATGTGGTAGCCCTGCTCAAGGGCAAAACAGAGGAAGGTGATGTGGAACTAAAACAAGTAAGGGGTGTCGTAAGAGACCAAGTCCTTCGTGAGAAGAAATTTGAAATGATAGCAGAGAAGCTTTCCGGTAAAGGGTCTCTCCAAGATATGAAAGCGGTATTCCCCAATGAAGCATCTATTGGCACTGCACCAAGTTTGAAATTGAGCGAAAACACCATTCCAGGTATTGGCTACGCCCCTAAAGCAGTAGGAGCAGTATTTGGATTGGAGTCCGGTCAGATTACACAGCCGATCAAAGAGGATATCGGAGTGGTCGTGGCCAAGCTAAACAGTAAGACCCCAGCAGGAGAAGTAGCTGATTACACCATGTACCAAAACCAGCTACAGGCCAATCAGCAACAGCGTACGGCCTATATGATCATGATGGCTGCGGAGGAATTAGCAGAAGTGAAGGACTACAGATATAAATTCTTCTAAGAAGCTCGTATGTACATAGCAAATCCCATTCTCTATTGAGGATGGGATTTTCTTGTTTATGGATTTAATTTTTTATCTGTCGTGTTAATACAGTAAATTCGACTATTATGATGAAAAAGGAGTTTAATAAGGCCGCTTTCAAGGAGAAACTAGAAGAGCAAACAAGTTTTCCGGCCCTTTATATGTTTAAATTTATCGTGCCCAGCGGTAAGGAAGATGAAGTGAAGGACCTGCTGCCAAAGCATGAAGTGGTCTTTAAGGAATCAGCCAAGGGCACTTATGTCAGTGCGACCATTAAGGCTATGATGAAAGACAGTCAGTCTATCATAGACGTGTATGATAGAGCATCCAAAATAGAAGGAATTATTTCGCTATAAAGAATCAGCTATGTGGGAAGAAAAGAATGATCAACTTGTAAGGGAATTTGAATTTTCGGATTTTCAGGAAGCATTTGCTTTTATGACCAGGGTAGCCTTTTTGGCAGAAGGACAAGGCCATCATCCCAACTGGAGCAATGTTTATAATAAAGTGACCATAGCCCTGACGAGCCATGATGCGGGTAATAAGGTCACTGGAAAGGATAAAAAATTGGCTTCGGCCATCGATAAGCTGATCTGATGACCGAAACCATAAAGCCGCACCTTTATCTGGTGCCTACTCCCATAGGTAATCTCCAGGATATTACCCTCCGGGCGATAGAAGTGCTTAAGAGCGTGGATGTAATACTCGCTGAAGATACGCGTACCACAGGTAAATTGCTGAAGCATCTGGAAATACAGCGACCCCTTCAGAGCTACCATATTTTTAATGAGCATAAGACCGTAGAGAAACTGGTGGAGCGCATGGAAGGAGGGGAGCAGTTTGCATTGGTAAGTGATGCGGGTACACCAGCCATATCCGATCCTGGATTTCTTTTGGTAAGGGCTGCCAGGGAAGCAGGGCTGGAGGTCAATTGTCTGCCAGGGGCTACAGCCTTTGTGCCAGCGCTGGTAAATGCTGCATTGCCAAATGATCGCTTTGTCTTTGAAGGGTTTCTGCCACATAAAAAAGGACGTAAAACCAGGATCGACAATTTATTGGAGGAGGAGCGAACCATGATCTTCTATGAATCGCCCCATCGGCTCCTAAAGACACTTGGCCAGTTTAAGGATGCCTTTGGTGCAGAGAGGATGGCCTGTGTATCAAGGGAGCTGACCAAGATGTACGAAGAAAATATCAGGGGCAGCCTGGAAGAACTTATAGCCTATTATCAAGAAAATACCATAAAAGGAGAAATAGTAATCACAGTAGCAGGAAAAAACTAACCAATGGAAATCAACACACTTTTAGACAAAACCATTGCCATCGCGAGGGAAGCTGGCGCTTTTATCAGAAGAGAGAGACAGAGCTTTGACCTGAATAAGGTAGAGCATAAGGGATTTAATGACCTCGTGTCCTATGTGGACAAGGAGGCCGAAAAGATTGTAGTGAGGGGCCTACAGGAGATTATGCCTGAGGCCGGTTTTATTACCGAAGAAGGAACGATAAACAAGGACGGGGAAGTTTACAATTGGATCGTGGACCCATTGGATGGCACGACCAACTTTGTTCATGGTGTCCCCGTATTTTCTGTGAGCATTGCCCTTATGAAAGAAGGGGAAATCGTTCTCGGTGTGGTCTATGAAGTCAATAACAATGAGTGTTTCTACGCCACCAAGGGAGGAGGAGCATTCTGTAATGATACGCCTATTGGCGTTAGCCCGACCCCTTCTCTGGCCTCTGGTCTGATTGCGACGGGGTTTCCATATAGTGCATTCGAGGAGGTAGATAAATATTTGGGCTTGCTGAAGGATATCATACAGCATTCGCATGGAGTCCGACGGATTGGTAGTGCTGCGGTGGACCTTTGCTATGTTGCAGCAGGAAGGATGGATGGATATTTTGAATATAACCTGAATTCTTATGATGTGGCCGGTGGCGTGATCATTCTTCAGGAAGCAGGAGGCAAAGTAACGGATTTTAGTGGAGGGGATGATTATGTTTTTGGTCGTGAATTGGTAGGGAGCAACGAAAAAATCCACGAAGAATTGTTGGGGACGGTTAGAAATCACTGGTAAAAAGTGTAAATAATACGTTTTTAAAGCTAGTTTTTGACTTTTTACCTGAAGTAAAATGTATTGAGCTTGTTTTCAGATAATTAGGTGTGGAAATGTTTGTTATAGAGTAATTTTTTTTATAGTTTTCACCTGATTGAGCAGGTGGTCATTACCAGATGTCATAATCACCCAACTTCTTTCCTCTCACCAAGGAAAGAAATCCGCACCTTTTTCGTTAAAACAGTACAGGATATTTTAAAGACCGCGTAAGCATGACGTTAGGAATTATTGGAGGGACAAAATTGTCAGTGACTTTAGGGAATAAATTTATTTCCCGGGGTTTGAAAGTAGTATTTGGAGTAAGGGAGGAGTTTGAAGCCAAGCAAATAGAATGGAAGATTCTTAAGATGCAAAAAGATAAGGTTTTTGGTTATTGCGAAGCAATGGACAAAGCCGATGTTATCATGGTTTGCTGTGAGAATGAGTTTTTGCCGTTGGTATGCAAGTGTCTTTCGAGATACGACGCGAAGGACAAGCTAGTCTTGGACTGCACCAATGGAAAGTACCATCCGAATTTTGGCTGTAATACCAGGTATATCCAAGAAAAATCTGATTATAAACGTGTCTTGAAAGGGTTTAATAACCTAGGGCTGGATTATCCAAAATCTGACCCGTTGGAACTGGTCAAGGAAACCTATTTCTGTGGGGACAATGATTTTGACAAATACCGTGTGAAGAAGCTGATTGAATTGATAGGGTTTAAAGCAATCGACGCAGGAGGGCTTGATAATGCACCATTGCTCGAGGCTTTTTATCATCTGAGAAGGCAGATTACGCATTTCAAAAAGGAAAATGTGGACTACCATTTTAAGTTGATGTCAGTATAAGCCTGTATTCAGGAATAAAAAGCTGTAAATTTTTGATTTTCGGGAACATAAGGGTGTTCCCTTTTTTATTGGGGCATCATATTTGATAACTTTGTAACAGTCTTGCTGGTAATGGTATTTTTAGTTCAAGGCAGGAAAGATGTATCACTAATTTTGACATTGTTATGAAAAAGACCCTTATTATCATATTTTCCGTATTTGCCTTTTTGCTTGTCGTACTGGTCGCCACGCCTTTTATCTTCAAGGATAAGATCGTGGAGCGGATCGACAAAGAAATTGCAAATGCCGTAGATGCACAGGTTTATTATGATGTTGATCAGATTGGCTTGAGCGTTCTGAAACGGTTTCCCAATATTTCTGCGACCGTAAAAGAATTTGGAGTGCACGGTAATGCGCCTTTTGAAGGTGATACCTTGGCGCATATCAATAACTTCCAAATCGACTTTAACCTTATGTCGGTCATTTTTGGAGACTATCCTGAGTTGACCGGATTGCACCTAAAAGGAGGTAGCATCTATGTCAAAGTACTGGAAGATGGCACGGCCAACTACGACATCGCCAAGGATTCAGGAGAGCCTACTGCTCCAGAGGAACCCTCCAATTTCAAATTGGGCATTGACCTGATGGAGATAGAGGATGTCAACTTTGTCTATGACGATCGGCAGTTAAATTACTTCATGGCACTTGAGGATTTTGACTTGGAGGGTTATGGAGACTTTACGACTGATGTGTATGGCCTGGACGGAAAGATTAGAACAAATATCTTACGGGTGGATTTCGAAGAGGTCAACTACCTGTCCAGTAAAGTCTTTACAGCTGATACAGAGATCCAAGTGGATATGAACCAGATGAAATTCACTTTCGGTGAGGGACAGTTTGGTGTAAATGATTTTTTGTTTGGTGTTGATGGCTTTTTTGCGATGCCATCCGAAGATATGGAATTTGACCTGACCTTCGAGGGCAAGAAAAATACGTTTAAAAGTGTGTTGTCTTTGGTACCGGGTGTGTACACGGAGTCATTTGAGGGGATGACCACCTCTGGCACCATGGATTTTGGAGGGTATTTTAAGGGTACCTATAATGACACCCAGTTCCCTGCCTTTGATATTGGCCTAAAGGTTACTGATGGGATGTTTCAGTATCCCGACTTGCCTAAGCCGGTCAGCAACATCAACGTGGAAATGTCGGCAAAAAATGAGACGAACAACTTGGACAATACACAAGTCAATATCCCTGCCTTTAACCTTACTTTTGGCTCGAATCCTGTTTCTGGAAGGCTGTTACTGGAGAATTTGGTCACATATGATATCGATGGTGAGCTCAAAGGGAAGCTTGACCTAGAGGAGCTTACCTCTATCTTCCCGATTGAAGGGATGGAATTGCATGGTGTTTTGGATGTAGATGCTGCTGCCAAAGGGCGTTACGATAGTGTTGCAAAGATCATTCCGGCGATTGACGCTAAAATGACCCTTAGCAATGGCTATGTAAAAAGCGAGGAATACCCTGCGCCTATCGAAGACCTGAACGTACATACCGTTATTGTCAACAATAGTGGTAAAATGAATGATTTTTTAGTGGATCTTTCGAATTTTGGATTCAAGCTGGAAGGAGAAGAAGTCAAGGGCAATATGGCCATCAAGGACTTGGATAGGCTCAATTGGGATGGTTCTATCCACGGAGCGGTGGATCTGGGTAAGATCAGCAAGATATTCCCCATGGAAGAGGTAATCATGGACGGCAAGGTCACAGCAGATATTGACACAAAGGGGAGCTATGCCGATGTAGAGGCTGAACGTTATAATCGGCTGGATACTCGGGGCCAAGTGTCTCTTGCAGATTTTTATTATACCGACAAGGATCTTCCGCAAGGCGTGCGTATCCATGAGGCAAAAGGGGATTTCAGTCCGAAGTCCATCAACCTGACCACCTTTGATGCGCGCTTGGGCGAGAGCCCTGTCAAGGCCAATGGTAGCTTGGCCAATTATATTGCTTACGTATTTGAGGACAATGCGGTACTTTCTGGAGAGTTAAATATCAGCTCTACCAAGTTCAATATCAATGAGTGGATGACCGAAAGCGAAACGACGACGGAAGACACCACAGTATTGCAGCTTATCGAACTGCCTCAGGACATTGATTTTACGATGAGTGTGCAGGCAGATGAAGTGCTTTACGATGATTTGGTGTTCAGTGATGCCAAAGGGACCATGACCCTTAAAAACGGCATCTTGACCTTTAAGGATGCTGGTATGCGGACCCTCGGGGGACAATTGACGTTAAATGGCGCATATAATACTCAGGATATCATGGATCCTAAGTTCAATATGGACTTTAATGTGAGTGCCATGAGCATACAGGAGGCCTTTAAGTACTTCAATACTGTAAAAGCTTTTGCGCCTGTAGCGCAGCATTTGAATGGGGATTTTACCACTAACTTTTCGCTGTCAGGAAATTTGGGGCAAGACATGATGCCGGTCCTTTCGTCACTGGATGGTAGTGGGGTGATCAAGGTGGCGCAGGCGGCGCTACAAAATAGCCAGATTGTAAATGGCATTACGTCCCTTACCAAGCTGAAAGACACCAATACCATCAATCTCAAGGACATCAACCTTCAAGCGGAAATAAAAGACGGCATGTTGGAGGTTCAGCCGTTTGATGTGAAATTGTGGGATTATGAGGCTAAAATACAAGGTAGCACCGGCTTTGATGGCAGCGTGAACTACCTGATCAATATGCAGGTACCTGCTGGTAAACTGGGGAGCCAGGCCAATAACCTACTTGCCAGTATTGCGGGTACAGAGGCTACTGGTGACACCAAAATTCCCATTGCCATAAATTTAGGAGGGACGTATTCTTCGCCAAAGGTGAGCTTGGCGGGAGGAGATAGCATGGAGGCCCTGCTTACCAATGCATTGAAATCACGCGCATCAGCAGAAAGTGCCAAACTCCAAGACCAAGTCCAAGAGCAGTTCAAGGCCCATGAGGACAGCGCGAAACAGGAGATGAAAGCCAAAGCTGAGGCAGCTCAGGACAGCGCCAAAAAGGAACTGGATAAAAAGGTGGAGGAAGCGCAAAACAAAGCAGCAGATGAGGTAAAGGATGCTTTGAAGGGGCTTTTTGGCAGGTCAAAGTCGAAACCAGATACCACTAAAAATAACTGATCCTGGTTGGGGAAATTCAGGTCCCAATAAAAGCAAATCCAAAAAGGCTATCGCTGACATCAGCGATAGCCTTTTTGGATTGCGTCGTTTGTGTTACTTCACCACATTCCCTTTAACGAGGATTTCATTGGGCGATAGGAACCATACTTTTTGTGTCCCTGCTACCGAGTAAGTGGAAATCACCCCAGTAGATTCGTCAATGGTAAGGGTGCCTTTGGTACTGGACTCATAAAAGAGGTTTTTTGATTTGGCGAGAAAGGTCACCTGCTTTACCTTGTCAGTATTCGCTGATAGGTAGGTGACTTTTATTTCTTTGATATTTCCTTTGGCTTCAGGTTTTAGGCGGTAGATGTTCTCTTTGCCATTTTTCTGCTCCTCGTAGGCTGTCGAATTAGCTGCTTTATTGATGTCTGCTTGGATGAAAGCGTCGAGTTCTTTTCGCCATTGTTCTTTGCTGAGGGTCACTTCCATAGCTTCTTCTGTACCATTTATCATGGTGGTTTTCCGGACTTTATGATCCTTGAGTTCATCAAGCTGATTGACCACAAAGCTTTTTAGCGGAAAATACTTATCTATTTGGGTCGGATTTGCCAAGGGCTGCTTTTCTCCATTATCACAGGAAAAAAGCAGCCCTAGAAGCAACATTAATGAAAATAGGTTTTTCAAAAGATCGTTTATTTTAGCAATACATCACCAGTCATTTCTGCTGGGATGTTTACGCCCATCATTTTGAGAATGGTAGGAGCCAAGTCACCCAGCTTACCGTCGTTTACTTCCAACTGGTCTTTCTTGTCAACCATAATACATGGAACTAAGTTCGTGGTATGGGCAGTATTTGGCGTCCCGTCTTCATTGAGCATTTTGTCACTATTACCGTGGTCGGCGATGACAATAACAGAATAGTCATTTTTCAATGCGGTGGATATGACAGAATTGGTGCATTCATCGACCGCTTCACAGGCTTTGACCGCTGCTTCAAATACGCCTGTATGCCCGACCATGTCGGCATTGGCAAAATTCAGACAAACAAAATCAGGATCTTTTTTATCCAATTCGACATTGATCTTTTTAGCGATCTCGTAAGCGCTCATCTCTGGCTGAAGGTCATAGGTCGCTACTTTTGGAGAGCTGCAAAGAATGCGGGATTCTCCTTCAAATTCTGATTCACGGCCTCCGCTAAAAAAGAAGGTAACGTGCGGATATTTTTCAGTTTCAGCTATTCTGATTTGTTTTTTGCTGTTTTTGGCCAATACTTCGCCGAGTGTATTCTTGAGGTTGTCTTTCTCAAAAATCACAGAGACACCCTTAAAGGTCTCGTCGTAATTGGTGAAGGTCACGTAATGCAGGTTGAGCTTTTTCATCTTATAGTCCTCAAAATCCTGCTGGGTCAATACTTGCGAGATTTCACGTCCGCGATCAGTGCGGAAATTGAAACAGATGACCACGTCTCCTTCTTCGATGGTGGCAATGGCTTTTCCGTTTTCATCCACTTGTACGATCGGACGGATAAATTCATCCGTGACCCCGTTACTATAGGATTTTTTGATGGCCGCTAGAATGTCCTTTGATTTTTCACCTTCTCCCAGGACCATGGCATCATACGCCAATTTAACCCTTTCCCAGCGCTTGTCACGATCCATGGCATAATATCGGCCAATCACAGAGGCAACCTTTCCAACTGATTGGCTGCAGTGCTCTTGAAGATCTTCCAGAAAGCCAAGGCCGCTTTTGGGATCGGTGTCTCTACCGTCAGTGAAAGCATGAATATACGGCTTATCGATGCCATTGGCCTGAGCGGCATCACATAGGCCCTTTAGATGCTTGATATGGGCATGTACACCTCCGTCGGATACCAGTCCTATAAAATGTACCTTTTTCTGACGCTCTTTTGCGGTGGCAAAAGCTTTCTTCAATATTGGATTGTCTTTGAGGTCTCCCTCGTCAACGGCCTTGTTGATCTTTACCAAATCCTGATAAACAACTCTCCCGGCACCGATATTCATATGCCCTACTTCTGAGTTGCCCATCTGTCCCTCTGGTAAACCCACTGCCAAACCAGATGCATCCAATTTGGAATGTGGATATTTTTCAAAAAGACTGTCGATGAATGGCGTGTTTGCCTTGTCAATCGCAGAAACTTCAGGGTTGGTGGCCAGGCCCCAACCATCCAAAATCATTAGTAAAACTTTTTTATCCATGAGGCAAATATAAAGATTTTAAATACAATGATAGAAAATTACTTCGATTCTGTAGCATAGAAAAGGGACTAAAGAAAGGAGGCAAGCATGAATGGACAAGATTAGTACTCCATTGTTAGGTAATAAACGATGATTAGAGTTGTATAGTACCGGTGTTTGCCTTAATGATTTTGATCCGATTTATGCCCCTGCAATCGCTATAGCCTGTAATGAAGAATGTCAAGAAGCGTTGTAACCTCAATAAAATCATGCTATTTATAGAAAGAGGCATCGGCTGTGGCATAAATAGACGAATGCATAATGAGGGGATGAATTACCCGGCCCCGGAAGTGTGGCTGGTCCGATATGGGGGAGGTATTTACTTATAAATAAGGAGGCCGTCCATACACGGGCAGCCTCCATAATTTATTTTATGAAGTTTATCTCATTTAGTGGCTTGTGTGATCAGTTTATCATCAGGGTTTTCCTGATAGGGAATGGCTGCCAACTGATCCATTTTTTCAGTTTTTACCCTTTCGAAAGCCATTTTGTTATTGTCCAAAATAGGATCGGAAGGTGGGATGTCTTCTTTTAGCCAGTCCACTTGCTTCCCGTGTTTCCAAAACCTAAAGCAAAGGTGAGGGCCAGTGGCCAAACCGGTGCTGCCCACATATCCGATGACTTGTCCCTGTTTTACACGAACGCCATTGCGAATGCCCGAGGCAATTTTGGACATATGAAGGTATTGGGTGGTGTAGGTTCCGTTATGCTTTACTTTGACATAGTTGCCATTCCCGCCAGTGTAGCTGGCAGCTATGATGGTTCCATCGCCAACGGAGCGGATTTCAGTGCCCCTAGGCGCTGCGTAATCTGTTCCTAAGTGAGCTTTATAGCGTTTTTGAACGGGGTGAAATCTCCTTGGGCTATACCGGGAGCTGATCCTGGTAAATTTAACGGGATCTCGTAAGAATGCTTTTTTAAAACTGTTTCCTTCCAAGTCAAAAAAGGACACTTGGCCGTTTTGTTCAAAAGGAATGGCATAATAGGGTTCTCCCATATGTTCGAAATAGGCCACTTGGATGGGCTCAATCCCAACGACCTGGTCGTCCACTACTTTTTCATTGTACACCACTTTGTATTTATCGCCCTTTTGGAGACGCTGAAAATCCACACTCCAGCCATAAAGGTCTGCAAATTCATCTATAAGATCCGGTGTGATGCCCTGTTCGGTCATGTTGACGTAGAGAGAAGAGGTGATTCGCCCGGCAATTTCCCGTTTGCGAAGTGTTACCGGTTTTGCTTCTTTATAAATGTCCTTGCCGTCCAATTTGTACACGACAAATTCAGCGGCATTTGGTTCATAAATAAAAAATTCTGCAGTGGCACTGCTGTCCCTAGCGGTGAGTACAGTGTATTTTTTGTTGAACGCAATTTTTCGAACGTCGAAAATATCTTTTGATTTTTTGGCTATCTGATCGATGATCTGGTAAGGAACCTCAAATGGTGCCAAAATAGTGGATAGGGTCTGGTTTCTCGACACTTTTCCTTCTACTACATCCAGTTCGTCTATATTAATTCCATAGAGTAAATTCTCTTCCTTAACCGCCGCTTTCTCTTCGATGTCCATCGCGGTTACTTCTGCTTCTACAACTTCACGTTGAGGTTTTAGCTTGGTCTCGTACAAGCCAAAACCTGCTGCCGTCAGCAGCGCGATTCCGGCTACTGCGATCCATGATTTCTTCATTCCCTAGTGTTGATTTTTGGTAATTAAAACGATCTTGTAATAAATTTAAATTTTGGTCAAATAGCAAGAAGTTGGGCCATTTTCTGCGTTCAATTGACTGTTTTTGGTATAACTTTAGATATAAACGAAACAATGGGGTCGGGATTGTGTGTCAAATCATGAAAATATCCTCCCAAACTAGAAAATGGCAGAAAAATGCTAGGATACTTTTTGTCATAATAGTAAACTGTGAATCGAATTATTATCTTTGGCGACTGGTATTGAATAAAAAATTAAAAATATGCTAAGAACACATACTTGTGGGGAATTGCGCATAGGAGATGTGGGCGAAGAAGTGACCCTTTCCGGCTGGGTACAACGGGTACGAAACAAAGGTGGTTTGGTATGGGTGGACCTCCGGGACAGATACGGGGTTACCCAACTGATTTTTGAAGAGGGCTCCAGTGATCAGTCACTGCTGGAAAAGGCAGCCTCACTGGGCAGGGAATTCGTTATTCAAGCTGTCGGTGAGGTCATAGAGCGGACTTCCAAAAACAATAAAATCCCTACGGGGGATATCGAGGTGAAGACCATTTCACTGGAAGTGCTGAATGCTGCCAAGGTTCCTCCATTTGTGATTGAAGATGAAACTGACGGTGGTGAGGACCTACGGATGAAGTATCGCTATTTGGATTTGAGAAGAAGGGTCGTTCGGGAAAAACTTCAGCTGAGGCACCGCATGATGCAGGAGACACGTAAGTTTATGGACAGTCTGGACTTTATGGAAGTGGAGACTCCTGTGCTGATCAAGTCCACACCAGAAGGGGCCAGAGACTTTTTGGTTCCCAGCAGGATCAATGAGGGAGAGTTTTATGCATTGCCGCAGTCGCCACAAACCTTTAAGCAGCTGCTAATGGTCAGTGGCTTTGATCGGTATTTCCAGATTGTAAAATGCTTCCGTGATGAGGACCTTAGGGCCGATCGTCAGCCAGAATTTACGCAGATAGACTGTGAAATGTCTTTTGTGGAGCAGGAAGATATTCTCACCACCTTTGAAGGGCTGGTAAGGCACCTGTTCAGTACCGTGAAGAAAGTGGAATTGGGTGAAGTGGAGCGGATGACTTTTGCCGATGCCATGAAGTACTATGGAAACGATAAGCCAGACTTGCGTTTTGATATGAAGTTTGTGGAGCTGAATGACGTGGCTCAAAACAAAGGCTTTAAGATTTTCGATGAGGCAGAATTGGTAGTGGGCATTGCTGCTCCAGAAGCGGCCAGTTATACCCGAAAGCAAGTGGATGCCTTGACCGAATGGGTGAAGCGTCCACAGATCGGTGCCAAGGGATTGGTGTATGTGAAATGCAACGACGACGGCACTTTTAAATCCTCAGTGGATAAATTTTATAGCCAAGAGGATCTCAAAGCTTGGGCGGATAAAATGAATGCCCAGCCAGGTGACCTCATCCTTGTTTTGTCTGGTGATCAAAATGCCACCAGAAAGCAACTTTCTGAGTTGCGACTAAAAATGGGAAGTGACCTGGGATTGAGGGACAAGAATACCTTCAAGCCACTGTGGGTATTGGACTTTCCGCTCTTGGAGTGGGACGAGGAAACCAAGCGTTTTCATGCCATGCACCATCCATTTACGTCTCCCAAGGAGGAAGATATTCCATTGTTGGAAAAAGACCCGGGAGCCGTACGTGCCAATGCATATGACTTGGTGATCAATGGCGTGGAAATCGGCGGTGGCTCCATTAGGATCCATGACCGCGATACCCAAAAGACCATGTTCAAGCATCTTGGCTTTTCCGATGAGGAGGCTCAGGCCCAGTTTGGCTTCTTGATGGAGGCATTTGAGTACGGTGCCCCACCGCATGGAGGCATTGCTTTTGGATTTGACAGGTTGTGTGCCATCTTCGGAGGAAGTGATTCGATCAGGGATTATATTGCTTTCCCGAAAAACAACTCCGGAAGGGATGTGATGATCGACTCTCCAAGTGCCATTGCCGATGAGCAGTTGAAAGAGCTGAGCATTCAACTGGCATTGAAAAAATAATCGCGTTTTAAAGAAACGTTTCTAAAGCCGCAGCACGGCCAGGATGATTTCTGGACGGTGCTGCGGCTTTGTTTTTTAGCAATTGCTAAGGATCAAGCGGAATAGTTGGGGGCTGCCTGTTTTCTTAATGGCAAAACCACGGATACATAAAAATGCCACAATGTCCCAAAGTCACCAAGTGCATGTATGAGTATCATGGAATGAAATGTAAAATTGCTTTGTGCCTGAGGCCATGGCGACGTATCATTGTTCTGATAACTAAATTCATCGCCTCACAGAAGTATTGCTTGATCCCTATTTTGCCGTAGGGCTGTGAACCAAGTGACTGCGAATACCCATCACGATGAGCAGCTGCGCCAAAATGTACGTACCCATGATCAGGATATCAGCATTGGCTATAGGGCTGAAGAACAGGTCGAGGGCCAAGATGCTGTCAGAGACCATAAACAATAATGCTCCCACAAACACCTGGATAAAACTCAGGATATTGGTGTGTTTAAAGCGCTCTCTGGCGATGGATACCATGAGCACCATCGCGAAAATGTACAGCACTACCGGAACTTTTAATTGGCCCAAGTGATCATTGACCAGAAAATACAGCATGGCCGCAAAAATATAGATCGGTAGGTTGAAGAAGAAGGTTTTGAGAAAATTGATATTTCGTAGGTTGATTTGGTGGTTTTGGGTGAGCTTAAAGGAAATGGTATAACAGATCAAGGTGATCAAGAAGGCTCCCAATCCATAGAGAAACATGGACGGAAAGAGCAGGAGAACGTCTCCAGCCAGTGCGAAAATCAAACCTGCTCCCATGGATTTCCTTAGGAGTGTGTTTTTGATCACGGCCGTAGTGGTCAGAAAATAAATGGCCAACGACAGCATGATCAATGGTTTGGAAAAATAGCGATATTCCTGATGACCTTCTACGATCATGATCATTTCGCTTACACCTGCGAATAAATAGAGGTATAGCCATGCTATTCCTTTTTGTTTCATGGTTTTTTGGTGGTTTTCAATTCCGGAATTGGCTAGAATATTAGGGCCAACATCATAACGTTTTTTTAGATGGGTGGTTTTGGGTGCACGCTTGATTTTTTTGATCAATCGAACATAAGGGATTATTTCCTTATAATTTGAACCCGCATTATGCATTAGCCTATCTATTCCGAGCTGATCCGCCGCGGCGGACAAAATCAGTCACTTCGCTGCTGTTTTCGACCTCACCATCCGCCGCGGCGGATGATTCAATCTCCAAACAGCCTGATTTTCTTGTAGTTTCAGCTCTCATTACGATTCCTAATGCATAAAACGAGTTGAAGATAATCAAAAAAGCCAATAGCAGGTATTTGGGGTGGGCAAATAACAATCTAAAAAAAATATGTAGGATAAAACAGATTTAAATTGTAACAATAGTTAGTATAGGTATGCTAAGAATACGAAAAGAATAAATTCTGTGTTTTTAATATATGTAAGGGTGAATTTTTCGGATTTGCTTTTTTTAGTTCTTATATTTAGAATAAAATTTTAGCCCAGTGCGAATTTAATGTTAAGAAAATCGATTGTAGCAAGGAGAAACTTAACAATTACTAAAATAAAAACCCTGTAAAGTCCTATACATTTGTATTGGAAAACCTTTTAAAGCAAATCAGTTTTTATCAATCACAAATCAAATTATGAAGCAACTATTACTAAAGAGTCTATTTGCAATGGCGATACTTCTTTTTGGAGTAAGTTCATTGTATGGCCAAGGGATTACCACTGCCAGCATGAGCGGAGTGGTGGAAGATCCTAGTGGAGAAACCTTGCCTGGTGCAAATGTAGTGGCTACCCACACCCCATCAGGGACGAAATATGGCGCATCTACACGTGCAGATGGTCGTTTTACCATTCAAGGAATGCGTGTGGGTGGACCCTATACAGTGGAAATCACCTTTATTGGTTTTGAAAAAGCAATTGTAGAGAATATCAATCTTCAGTTGGGTCAAGCTTATGGCCTGGACGTGGTGTTACAGGAAGAGGGGCTAGAGATTGAAGGTGTGGAGGTACTGGCGACCAGAAGTCCAGTGATCAACGATGAGCGTACAGGAGCTGCCACGAGTATCAGCAACGAACAGATCAATTCATTGCCTTCCATTTCCAGGTCTATTTCTGATTTTACTAGATTGACCCCGCAAGCATCGACTGCTGGTTCAGGAACTTCCTTTGCCGGTCAAAATAACCGTTACAACCAATTTTCCATTGACGGAACGGTAAACAATGACGTTTTTGGGCTATCTGCATCAGGAACCAATGGTGGCCAGACAGGGGTGCAGCCGATCTCGTTAGATGCCATCGAGCAAGTGCAAGTGGTGATTGCTCCCTATGATGTCCGCCAAGGTGGCTTTACCGGCGGTGGTATCAATGCCATCACCAGATCCGGTAACAATAACTACGAAGGTTCGGTGTACTATTACAGCAATAACCAAAATTTTGTAGGAAAAAGCCCGGATGAAGAACGTACCAAACTGGATGACTACACCGACTACCAAACGGGTTTCAGACTGGGAGGCCCAGTGGTAAAAGACAAATTGTTCTTCTTCGTAAACGGTGAGGTGACCAGCAGAACACAGCCTTTGCTATACCAGCCGGGTACAGGGAGTTCTAATATTGCGGTGGACGAAATGGAAAGAGTAGCCTCTGTAGCCGAGCGTCTTGGATATGATCCAGGCCCCTATGGAGCTTACAGTGATGTGACCAGTTCAGAAAAGATCTTTGCACGCTTGGACTGGAATATCAACCAAAACAATAAATTGACCCTGCGTCACTCTTATGTATATGGAGAAAACATAGATGGATCCAGAAGCCCAAATTCTGCTAATTTCTATAACTATGGTCAGTTTTTCCCTTCTACCACAAACAGTACCGTACTGGAACTGACCAGTAACTTCAGCAATAATATTTCCAATGAATTGCGTATCGGTTATACTTCCGTTCGTGACGACAGGGATTACCTGGGAGATCCTTTTCCTGCGATCAATGTAAGGTTAAGTGGCGGTAGAAGCATCAACCTGGGTTCGGAGCCATTTTCTACGGCTAACCAGCTAGATCAGGATGTACTGACCATCACGGATAACCTGACCCTGTTTAAAGGTAGACATACCTTAACCTTCGGTACACACAATGAATTTTACAGTACCTATAACCTGTTTATCCGTCAAAACTTCGGAGCTTATTCTTACTACAGCATAGAGGATTTCGAAACGGTAGGTACCCCCGGAGAAGTGTTGCCAAGAAGTTATGACTATTCTTACTCCAGAACAGATAATCCCCAGCAAGGTGCAGAGTTCAATGCCTTCCAACTGGGTTTCTACGCACAGGATGAATACCAAGCTACCAGAGACCTGAAGCTTACCGCTGGTTTAAGGTTGGATATCCCAACATTCTCAGAAAAGCCTTCCGTCAACGAACAGTTTAATGAAGAATTTGCTGAATATGGCGTAGCTACTGACCAAATGCCCGGAGCTCAGCTTATGATTTCTCCACGGGTTGGAGTCAACTGGGATGTCAATGGTGAAGGCACCACTCAAGTGCGAGGTGGTATAGGACTGTTTACCGGTCGTGTTCCATTTGTTTGGCTTTCTAATCAATATACTAATACTGGTAATGAGTTTGGTAGGGTTTCGTTGTTCCGAAATGAAGGAAATACAGGCGATTTTGTAGATGTTGAAGATTTTACATTCGTTCCAGACCCCTATGGTCAACCGGATGCTGCAGATTTAAACCAATCATTAGGAACTTCCGAAATCAACGTAACCGATGAGGACTTTAAGTTTCCGCAAATATTCAGGGTAAATGGTGCTGTGGATCATCAGTTTCCTGGTGGTTTGATTGCGACTTTTGAAGCCATATATTCCAAAAACCTAAAGAACATCGATTACAGAAATCTTAACAAAGAAGAAGCTGGCAATTTACAAGGTGGACCAGATGATCGGGTGGTTTTTGAAAGTGCATATATGAACGAAAACTTCACTGATGTCCTTTTATTGACCAATACCAATAAAGGTTATGCCTATAATTTGACTGCTCAATTGCAGAAGAACTTTGAAGGTGGTCTGTCCATGAGTGCTGCTTATACCTATGGCGAATCCAAAGACGTAAACGGCGGTACTTCCAGCCAGGCATACTCCAACTGGAGGTATGTAGAAACGGTCAATGGCGGTAACAATACCGAACTGGGCTTTTCGGACAATAATATCCGGTCTAGGGTAGTAGCCTCGGTAAACTATAAGATCAATTATAAAAATGGTTCTTCTACCAGCATCGGACTTTTCTACAATGGTCAGTCAGGTGTACCGCTTTCATATGTGTATGATGGTGATATCAATAATGATCGTACGTTTGGAAATGACTTGATCTACGTACCTGCTAGTGCTGATGAAATCAATTTTGTAGGGTCAGCGTCAGAGCAAGCTTCTCAGTGGAACAGACTGAATGCTTTTATCGAAGGCAATGAGTACCTCAGCTCCAGAAGGGGACAATATGTAGAGCGAAATGGCGATAAACTACCTTGGACCAATCAAGTGGATTTGCGCTTTATGCATGAATTCAAACTGGCCACTGTCGGTGAGACGAATCACAGACTGCAACTTTCCTTTGATGTGTTTAACCTCGGTAACCTGATCAGCAAAGAGTGGGGCAGACAGTACAGCGTCAGCAACAACTCCTTCTCCTTGATCAATTTTGAAGGTTATGAAGACGGAGGCTATGTGCCTACTTACAGCTATGATGGCTCCGGGCTAAGTGATGGCAATCCTTACTTTGTAAGTGACTTCCTTAGCAGATGGAGAGGACAGATTGGAATTCGTTATATCTTCGACTGATCCCGTCCATCTTATTAGAAATACAGAGGCATCCGTCAGAGGCGGATGCCTTTTGCATGTTATGATAGATGAATGGGATAGAAAATGCTAAATTCCAAGTTGGTTTTTCATCTCTTTACCTTTGCTACTTTTTTGCTTCAGGTCAAAAAAGCACCCCAAACCTGTCCGCCAGTGGTGGAAACCCCGCCGCTACGCCATGGCGCACAGGTGTGCACCTATTGGCCTAAAATTAAAACCTTCCCTCATGCAGGCAAACACCTTCTTTTTAGCTGCCAACATTCTTTTTGGCTAGCATTTCGTCAAACAAGCCTGCCTTCTTGCCGCCCGCTTTTTAATTTCTTAATGCCCAATACCTGCAAGGCGGATTCAGTTAATAAGTCCCAAAAATGTATCGCTTCGCTGCTATTTTCGATTTTACCACAGCGATGCTTTGATTCAATCTCCAAACAGCCTGATTTCTTATAGTTTCAGCTCTTCCCGATAGCTATCCTTTAGATTCCGGGTTTAAGTTTTTGCATTTTATTTAAAACCAAGGTGGTAATATTTACGTCCTTTAAGGCATAAATCATATTTACTACATCTTTTATGAGACTCCTTTTTCTATTATTACTTTTGGTGGGTGGATTTGGCGCCTATGCTCAAGAGAACAACGACAAACTTTATTTGGCCAATGAGACGCTAGATGTGTCTGTGGAAGAAGTCGGCATGAACACCATTACATACCGGTATCCTGGTGAAAATGCTAGCTACGTCATAAGCAAAAACAGAGTTGATAAAATCATTTTTGGAAGTGGAAGGGAAGAAGTCTTTAAGTCTAATTTCCATGATGTACTGACGATTGACGATTACGAAAAAGTTTACATCACGTATGTGCCTGAAGATATCAAAGGACTTGCGTCAAGGGGAGAGGTATTTGCCAAGGCGACTGGAGTGACAGCGCTTTCGAGTATCAACAATGTGAAAAATCGAGCGGTAAAAAAAGCCAAGATAGAAGCGACCATGCTCGGTGCCAATGTGATCTATGTGGGCAATATGTTTCAGCGGGGAAATCAATACGGGAGTGAAGAGACCCCTGCCAACTCTACTATGACCAGTATCAGCGGAACAGCCTATTCCAGTGAACCGTTGGATGTGAAGGCTGCCCGGGAATATATCCAAAACCATGAGTTTGTCTATAGCCATAATTACAAGCTTAACAGAAATGCTTGGGATGCCGATATTGAGCCAAAACCCATTACCAATACAAAAGGGGAAATCAATTTTGTCCAGTTTATGGATATTTATGAGCATGATGGAAAACTAATGGTAAAGGTGGACATTGGAGATAACAGGAAGAATGAATTGGAAGTGATCAAAGCCGAGCAAGATAAGCTGATTCTAATGGAAAGGAATGGTAAGAAAATTTATAATTACCTCCTTATCACCAAAGAAGATCCTCGAGTCAGCAATGCTTTAAAGGCCCAAAGGCATTCAACACTACCATAAAATGTGTGCTTAGGAAGGATGTGCAGGAATGTGCAGGATGACTTTTTGGTAATTTAATGAAAAATTATGGTGATGACTGATTAATCCCCATCGCCATGTCTTTTCTGCACCATACCCCCAAAGTAACCGATCTTTCCAGTTCCAGTGAGCGGAATACTGGGTTTTCGTATGCTAACATGGACGAAGTCCGGCTATGGGATGCTTTTAGAGAAGGGAATGAGGAGGCCTTTGTTGCGATGTACAAACAGTACGCAAATGTACTCTTTAATTTTGGTTGCCAACTTACCTCTGATTACGATTTAGTAAAGGATACCCTACAGGATTTTTTTATTTATTTGAGGCAAAAAAGAAGCCGGCTGGGCCAAACGGATGCCATCAAGCCATACCTGATCAAAAGCTTCAAAAGAAGGATGGTCGTGGTCCTGAAAAAGCGGCAAAAGCACGTTTCAGACAAAGGTACATTTGACTTCAGGCAGTTTCCGGTGGAGCTTTCCCACGAGACGGTGTACATCAATCGCCAATTCGAAAGCGAGCAGCTCAGACGGTTAAATGAAGCCTTACAACAGCTCGATGCCAGAGAAAGGGAGGCGATTTACTATTTTTATTTTGAGGGGCTCAGTTATCAAGAGATTGCGCTGATTTTCGAGTTTTCACATGTTTCCTCAGCGAGAAGATTGGTTTATCGTGGACTCGCCCACCTGCGGAAATTCTTTGTTGCCTACCTAGTGGGGGTTTTTTGGGGCCTCAAAGAGTGGTAGTGTGGCGCGGGTACTCACTACGTTTAGAATCAAACGGAGCATAACCATTCACTTCGCACTTCTATGCAGCACCTTCGGTAATTTGGCTCTATATGGATTATAGTGGGTAAAGATATTATTCCGGTTAAATTAATGTTGATTCATGTTCCTTTTCAGTGGGCAATTTTCTATTCTGCCTTGAGGTATTTGACGTTAAGAAATCAAAGAAGTGGGCTGGAAAAAGCGCAGGCTTGTTTGACGTGAATCAGTACAAAAAATTGGTATGCTGCACAAATAGAGGAGTTTGCCTGCGTGAGTGCTGGCTTTGATTTTAGTCATATAGCTCACCGCAGCGGGTTTTTTTGGTTACGTTTTTCACCTGAAGGAAAAAAGTAACATGGCCATGAGATGAAAGGCAAGCTAGAATTTGACATGCAAAGTAATAGTTACCCATAGTAAATCATATAGAACCGTAATTTTATTTGTGATCGAGTGGTCAATTAAAAAATTACTTATACTTTTGTATTTATTAATAATAAGTCTAAATAAAAACTGATGTTATGAAAAACAGTTTGCTTTTTTTGGTTCTCTTAAGCTTAAGCACCCTAAGCATGGCTCAAACAGGGAAACTAACAGGCACCGTCACTGACCAAAACGGCGAGGGGGCACAATACGTCAATGTACTCCTTGATGGTACGGGAAGAGGAACCCTCACCGATAAGGATGGAAGTTATACATTGGAGAATGTTGCAGCAGGTGAACAGACCGTTAAATTCAGTTCTTTCACCTATTCTCCCGTGTTTAGGACAGTGGTCATCAAGGAAGGTCAGACCACGACCCTGGATATTTCAGTAGATGAAGATGAGCTTCAGCTACAGACAGTGGAAATTATAGGCCGGGCAGAAACAAGCTATAAAAATACCAATTCGTTCATTGGGACGAAGTCCTCTACACCTATCCGGGATGTACCCCAGTCCATTGGCTATGTGACCAAAGAGCTGGCACTGGACCAAGGAGCGTACACGGTAAACGATGTGGTCAAAAATGTCAGTGGCGTAAATCAATTTACATTTTATAATGACATCACCATCCGTGGGCATCGTATCAAAGGCCAAGATCTTTCAGGTAACCTGGTGAATGGCATGCGTGCTTTTACCAGTTTCTGGAAGCAACAATTGATTCCACATATCGAGCGGGTTGAGGTGATCAAAGGACCTGCTTCTGCCCTTTTTGGGAATGCTTCAGCCGGTGGGACGATCAATAGGGTGACCAAAAAACCACTAAAAGAGAAGCGCCAATCCATCAGCTCCACGGTGGGAAGCTTTAATACCTTTCGCATGCTCGGCGACTTTACCGGGCCAATGACCCAGGATGAAAGCCTTCTGTATCGCTTAAATCTTGGTTATGAAAATTCAGGAAGCTTCCGTGACCTGCAGTATGCCAAGAACTTGGTCGTAGCTCCTTCATTTTCATTTTTGCCATCAGAGAAGACTTTGTTAAACTTCGATGTGGTGTATCAAAAATCCGATGGCATGCTGGACCGTGGGCAGGCAGTATTCGGTAACGGAGATCTCTTTTCCGTACCGATCAGCAAATCCATCAATGCCGTCAATGACTACTTGAAGGAGGAAAGTCTCAATGTGACCATTTCCCTTCGTCATCAAATTACCGATGGCCTGAGCTTCAATTCCGTTTTCATGCGTTCAGATTACAGTGAGGACCTTCAAGAGCACCGGGGCAATAATAAGTTTGCCAATAATGGTGACGGAAGTCTTGACATTGAGAAGGTGGAAATGCGGATGGGGATCCGTCAAAGGAGCTGGAGCAACAATAACTTTAGCAATTATTTTAACTATGATTTCAGCACTGGTGATGTGGACCATAAACTGCTCGTGGGGTATGATTACTTCCAGCAGACCCTGCGCCCAGGTGGCTCGCAACTTCAAGCCAGAGGGTATCTCACCGCAGACCGTACAGGCTCGATCAACTCTTATAATCCAGACAATAGGGAATTGTATGCCTTGGATGCGGATGGTAATCCCATCCCTGTCGTACCGCATTTTGACCTGACTGATCCGTACGGAAACCAACTGCAGGATATCAGTAAATACATTTACAGCACCAATAGTTTTCCGCAATCCAGCCTTTACTCGCATGGGGTATATGTACAGGAGCAAATGAAGATCGGAAAATGGAGGGTTTTGTTGGGGCTTCGTCAGGAGTACTATACCGATTTGCTGAATTATAAGACAGATAATGAGGAAAAAGTGACACAGGATGCCCTAATTCCCCGGGTAGGCGTGGTTTACTCCCTGACACCCAATATTAACCTGTATGGTACCTACGTCCAAGGCTACCAACCCCAAACAGCCACGGTGATCAATAACCCAGAAGCGGGTGGGCCATTTGATCCCCTGACCAGTGAGCTGAAGGAAGTCGGTGTGAAGAGTGATTGGTTTGAAGGCCGGTTAAGTGCTACCATGGCCCTGTACTACCTTACGGAAAAAGGGACACTATACAATGCAAATGATCCCGGCAATCCTGACTTGCTAGTACAGACCGGAAAGGACCTTTCCAAAGGAGTGGAGCTTGACTTGGTCGGAAGGATTACCGATAACTGGAGTGTGATAGTCAATTATGCTTACAACCAAGCTACCATTGAGGAAGGTGATGATGAAAACCTTGTGGGCCGTCAAAAGCCCAATGCACCCAAGCACGCAGGGAACCTATGGACAAAATATATCATCAGCGAAGGAAACCTGAAAGGGCTGGGATTCGGTCTTGGTGGTAACTTCGTGACAGAGCGATTTGGGTCATTAGGGGCTACCGAGGAGCCACCGGTTTTTCCGGGGTACGAGCTGGTAAATGCTGCAGTTTATTACAAGATCGACAAATTCCAAATCCAGATGAATTTTAACAATGTCTTTGATAAAACCCACTGGGTAGGAGGATACGATTACATCAGGGCATTCCCGGGAGCTCCACGCAATGTCATGACCACGGTTTCTTATACATTTTAAATTACAAGGTACAATTAGCTTGGTACGGTTTTGTGGTCTCGATATGGTACAATCGCTTTATGCTGTTCGCAGTGGCGCTTTCTACGTTCTTGCGAGCAGCGTAAGTGATGTAGAGGTAGGATAGCCTTATATTTGGTGGTATGGATAATAAGTTAATTTGGAAGATTCACAACTGGGTGGGCTTGTATGTGGGGGTAGTAATTGCCTTTCTCAGCATTACAGGCGCGGCTGCACTTTTCAGACCAGAGGTGGACCGGTTGCTGAATCCCCATTTGACGAAGGCGGCTCCTCAGCCAGACCAGGTTTCGCTCACCGGTGCCGTGGAGGAAGTCCTTGCGACCCATCCTGACCATGAGCTTTTTGAGGTCGAACTTCCCAAGGCTTACCTTGACACTTGGAATATACGACTGAGACCAAAAGATCCGGATCCCATGCAACCGACATTTTGGGAGGTTTTTGTCAATCCATATACAGGTGAAGTGCTGGGTGAAAGGAATTACTTTAAAAGTTTCAGTTATTTTTTGAGAAATATCCATGTGAGACTGTATGAAGCCCAATTTGGTAGGCAATTGGTAGGCCTTGCAGGAATCGCCCTGCTCATATCCACCATCACAGGCCTGCTCATTTACGGGAAATTTACCAAGAAGCAAGAATTCGGTAATATCAGAAAGAAAAACCTGAGGATCACCCAAGCAGATTTACATAAATTCGTCGGCATCACTGCACTCGCTTTTAACCTGGTCATAGCCATCACTGGTGCATGGCTCGGGCTGCAGGTGTATCTGATGCAAGCTGTTGGCATGGATCAGCCCAATGGCTTTGTACGGAAGGAGAAGCCTTTCACTGTTGAGGAAGATACCAATTATGCATTGGATTATGAGGAAGTATTGGAAACGACAAGAAAGGAGTTTCCTGCGTTGCAGGTATGGAATATCCGTCCGACTACTAACGGGGAAGGCATTATCCAAGTCCTCGGAAACGTTCAAGGCCAAGCCTATGAAAGAAGGTCCAATAAGCTGTTTTTGGATAAAAAGGATTTTAGTGTGCACCGTAAATACAATATTAGTGAGCAAGGTTTGGGAGAAAAGCTTTACTATGTTCAGGAATCGTTTCATTTTGGGGACTTTGGTGGATTGCCACTAAAGTTGCTATACTGTGTATTGGCAATTGGGTCTTCATTTCTTTCCTTAAGTGGGTTTATCATTTTTCTGGAACGCACCAAAAAGAAGCGTTCGCAGAAGCCCAGTTATGTACCTCTGAAGCCGCTGCTGTTGCGTTGGGGAGCAGGAATGGCTGTATTTATCATTATTGTGGCGATTCTAAGCACCAATTTTGGCATTGCTGTCCCTTCTTTACTAGTCACGACAGGCATATACGGCTTCTTTATTTATTTGATCATTAAGGCCATATGGAAACGGTATGTCGGTGCAGGACCGTTTTCTGGCACATCTGATTCTGTGGCATGAAGGAGAAAATAGACGTTTTACAACAGCACGTTTTAGTCCCTTTGCTTTTGGCATTGGCCTCCATTGCGATGGTGATGGCCCTCTATTTTTGTTCTGAGTGGCTCATCAGTGCCGAAGTTCCTGAGGAAACTGCTTTTTTTACCTATGAGGAAGCGGTCTCAAGCCGTGCGTACCAAAGCGAAATGGGAGGATTTGCCGTGCTGTTTTTGTTGGTCACCGTAAGTTGTATTGGGGCCGTATTCGTGAAGCAGCGCCTTGTTAGTTTTATGGCTGTGGGATTGGCAATAGCTGGAATATTCTATTTGGGATTTGGATAATTATCCTTTGAGGTCGGCACTTATGCCCGGTGCTTGAGGGGTTTGATAGCGTCCTTCCATGATACTTACAGGATGGACAAAATAGTCGTTAAGATGAGGAATATGCTCCAGCAATAGCGCAGGGTGATCCAGGGCAATATGGTTAAATAGTACCAAGTGTTGATGGATTTGACCCATGTCTCCCACATGTGGTACGACAGGCACATTGAATTTTTTGGAAAGCAAACTGATCAGAATAAATTCGGAAATACCACCGACCCGGACGGTATCCACTTGATTAAAGCTCATGCATCCCGATTGAAGGAAGTTTTTGAAAAGTATTTTATTGGGTACATGTTCTCCCAGAGCGATTTTAATGGGGACTTCTTCTGCTAGCCGGACATGGGCTAGGATATCATCCGGATGGGTGGGTTCTTCGATCCAATAGGGGTTTAGCTCATGCAATTCCTTGCAGATCTCAATGGCTTGGGGGAGGTTCCATTGTTGGTTGGCGTCAAACATGATCTTGGCATGGTCACCGGCGATTTTACGTACCAAGGCAGCCCTTCTGATGTCGCGCGTTGATTGAGCACTGCCCACTTTTAATTTCATAGCGGTAAAACCCTTGTCCATGGCTTTCTGGATATTCCTGACCACTTGGTCATCCCTGTAATTGAACCAGCCAATGGATGTGTCATAGCCAGGGTAGCCTAATGATAGGATTTTTTCCCGTTCTGGTTTGCCACCGTTTTTGGACTGGAGCATTTGGATCACTTCCTCTCGGTTTATAATCTCTTCACAGTGAGAGAAGTCCAGCGTGTCCGCCAATGCTTCTGGTGAGAGCGTTATCAAAAGCTTCCATAACGGTACTTGATGTGATTTTGCCCATAAGTCAAAGCAGGCATTCACGACCGAAGCCAGTGCTAAGTGTACCACGCCCTTATGCGGTCCGAGCCACCGGAAGTGCGGATCTTCCAACATGGCCCGGTAGGTTTTGCCAAATTCAGCCATCAATTCGTTGATTTCTTTACCTTGGATATGCTTGGCCAAGTATAAGATAGCATCACAGACCAGATTATTCCCCTCTCCTAATGTAAAGGCCAGCCCAGTCCCCTCGTGCCCGGTTTCGGTCATGAGCCTACATACGGCATAGGCGTAAGTTGGCTTGCTGTGTATGGCGTCTGAGCCAGCTCCTCCCTGGAGCGGGAAACGCACATCGTCCGCTGCTATTTTCTTGATCACTGTTGAGCTTTTCATCAATAATGCCGTTTCGGATTGGTCTGTGAAAAATGGTCTGGTCAATGGATGTCCTTAATTTAACCAAGTTAGTCCGTATGACCTATTTTTTTTGTTGGTTTCCAATAATATTAAGGGAGAATTCGGCTTTTGCCCAGTGGTTACCAAAAAGTAGCCTAATTGCCTAAAGGTGACGCTGATTTCGGGCAAAAAATCATGTGATTGTCAAGTCCAATAGAAAACCAGCTGCATATAATTAATTATTAATGATTTCATAAGCGAAATAAATTGACTTTTTGGCTCATGATTAGTTACTTGAAATTTCCACGATTCAGTTGAGTTCCTGGCAGGATAAACTGACATCCAATTCGGGCAGCCATGAAAAAAGTAGTGATTTTTTGTTTTGTGTTTCTCTATGGCCAAGTTTGCGAGGCGCAGTATTGGGATTTTGAAAAACCCGACTATGAAAAGATAGCAGAGGCGATTAAAGATGAAGCGTCCCTTATGCATTATCCGCCATTATTGGAGCGGTATCAACGTGCCGATTCGACGCTTTCCCTGATAGAAATGCGTCACCTATACTACGGCTTTGTGTTTCACCCTGCCTATACCACTGATGAGCCGGTGAAGGTAAAGGATAGCCTTGATGCCGTCCTTCGGAAGGAAGTGCATCATGATGAAGACCTTAAGCAGATTGTACGCCTGGGGAGTAGAATCCTCGAAAAAAATCCTTTTGACCTGAAAGTGATGAATTATCAATTATATGCGGTGGAGCAGCTTAAGGATACCGTAGGAGTTAAAAAAATCACCTTCAAAATGGACATGATCTTTGAGACGTTACTCAGTTCGGGTGATGGAGCTACCAAGGAGACTGCCTTTTTTGTAATAGACCCTGCGCACGAGCTGATCTTGATGGAGACGTTGGGTTTGAGGTCGGGAGATAAGCGTCAGGCGATTGGAAAATATGATTTTTTGGAATTGGCGGCCAACGATATTGGTTTAGAAGGTTTGTATTTTGATCTTAGTCCCCAAAGAAATTTTCTCATAAATTCATTACGAAACAATAATCTATAAAAGCACCTATTCTATGAAGACCCAGCCCCAAACCTCAAAAGCCTATTTTAAGAACTTAACAATACTTCATGGGATGCTTTTAGTGGCTCAGATAGCGTTTTTTACTGCCGCTTATTTTTTTACGGACAGGAGTATGGTGAGCAATGAGGAGCTGAATTCCCTGTTCACCTATCTTATTCCGGTATTGGTTCTTGCAGGAATTGCTGGAAGTAACCTTCTGTTCAGGAAGCAGCTGGCCAAACTCATTGAAACTGATACGCTAAAAGTCAAACTAACCGGCTACCTGAGCAGCTTGGTGATCAAGTATGCTCTGTTGGAAATCCCCGCGATGCTGTCCATTGTAGCTTATTTTATCACTGCCAATTACCTGTTTTTAGGGATGGCCGTCGTGGTTTTGATCGTTTTTGTCCTTGATAGGCCTTCGATGGGCAGGACGATCACTGATCTCCAGCTCAGCATGGCAGAGCGACAAAAAGTCGAAAACCCTCATGAAGAAGTGGCTGAGGTGAATATTCGATAAAGTAGAGGCCCTTACAGGGGGTTAATAACTATCGGTTTTTACTTCATCGATATGGTGCAGGTTTTTATAGACTTCTATACTAAATACCCGCACCGTATCCCCACGATAGGTGGCATAATGCGTTTCTTTCAGGATTCGTTGGTCAAATCCGTCCATTACCTCGGTACGATCAGCGGTATTCCACTGAATGAAAATACCATCGTAGCCTTTGTTTTCAAATTGGTCAATTCCGGGCCACAGGTCAAACTGGTTTTTTCTCCTTCCTAAATTGATAGTGTAGGTTTGTGGGTTTCCGTCCACATAAAAAGCCATTTCGGAGGCCAAATGGTAGCTATCACTGAAGATGAAGTGCTTTTCTAATGCTAGTGAGTCTATGAGTACATTGATTCTATTCCCCATTTCCCGATAGCCCGCCAGGCGTGCCAAGGGATCCTTGTCAGGGCGAAGTACTTTTCTGAAACCGATGGCATCCAGCGGAGCAGGTTTCATGATCAATATCAAAAGAACACCGGAGATAGCTGTGGCGTACACGGCGTACTTTCTCCAGCCTTGGGAGACCAAAGTCATTACATAGGCCATGGATAGCGGTAGTGTGACATAAGCAAATGCTGGCCAATTGACTTCTACACGCTTGGTAATGGAAATCAAGAAGAACAGCATCCAGACCAAGATGGCCGGCAAAAGGTTAAAGAGCATTTTTCTTTCCTTGTACTTGACCAGCCTCCGTATGGCCATGACCAAAAATGGAACAAAAAAGGCAGAAATGATCCCTAGCTGTCCACCTGCATATTCTGAGATGTATTTGAAGGATTCCCCAAAATCAAAGGGCTTGCTCTCTCCTTCTACCCCTCCCAAGGTACCTACGTGCTTAAAAGTGACAAAATCATGCTGGAAATTCCAGATAATGATCGGAATAAAGGATAGCGAGAAAACAAGACAATATACATAAAACCCTTTTTGCTTCAGCTGTTTATAATCCACCAGCAGCAGGTAAGCAAAAATCAGTGGAATGGCCAGTACCATGGTGTTTTTGGAGAGCATGCCCATGGCACTTGCCAAGCCGGCATACACCCAGTAGCTGGTCTTCTTCGCTTCGGTGGCACGGTATAGCCAGTAAAAGCTCAATGCCCAGAAAAAAAGCAGGGAAGAATCAGTGGTATGGAAAAAGGAGGCCAAGTGAAAATAAGGCATCACCACCAGCATCACAGCTGCCCAAAATCCGATTCTTGGATCCCGGTACATCCGCTGCCCGAGTTCGAATATCACCCAAGCAGTACCAGCGGAAAACAGCACGGCACTTAGCCTTACGGCCACATCGGTATTGCCGAAAATCCCCGTAAGGAGGTAATTGTAAACGGCAATCATCAATGGCTTGGAATAGTAGTTCCAGTCCAGATTTTGAGACCATAGCCAATATTGGGTTTCCTCAGAGAACAGGCTCAGGGAGGTGGTGGCGGTAAACAGGATCTTAAAAAAGGAAATGATGGCCAATAGTGCAATCAAGTAGATTCTGAGCGGTCTGGTGTCTTTCATGGCATGATTATTTTGGTGGTCACCCTATTTGGAGTGCAGCCAACTTGAAGCTACAAATCTGTCGAAAAGCCGTTAAATAAATAGCATTTTTTTAAAATTTTGCTCGAACCGAGGCGTATAAAGTGGTATAGACGGAAAAGAGGTTTTTTCTCCTTTCATCGAAATGACGCGGTATTTTTTACCTGTGTCGATGATTTTTGCGGTTGACTATCTATGGATTGCCAGCTGCTATTTTCCGATGAAATCCCTACCTTTGGAACAAAACAGAAAAGGATGGCAAAAAACATTATTTATTCCGAAGAGGCACCTGCACCGATAGGGCCCTATAGTCAGGCCGTTTTGGCGGGCAATACGCTTTATATCTCCGGCCAGATAGCGCTAGATGCCCAAACAGGCGAGTTGATCAACGAAAACATTACAGAAGAGACCCATGCTGTAATGAAAAATCTGGACGCTATTCTTTCTGCAGCGGGCTATAGTTTTGGAGATGTGGTCAAATGTTCTATTTTTATTAAAAACATGGACGATTTTGGTACCATTAACGAAGCGTATGGTCAATATTTTCCATCAAACCCACCAGCAAGGGAAACCGTGGAAGTAAGCAAATTGCCAAAAAATGTACAGGTAGAGATTTCTTGTATCGCCGTGAAGGCATAACCCTCCTGTGGAGGCAGGAAACAATGATCAAATACTTGCCCCATCATAGTGAAGTACTGGTTTCTTCCATGACCTGTGAAGAAGTCATCTCACGCTTGGATCATGTCACCAGGGATGTGGATTATTTATCTGATCCCTTAAGTGGCCATGCCAAGGAATGTTTATTTAACGGAAAAATAAACGAAGCCTCCTTTCGGCTGTCTATGGCGGTAAGAAAGGCAGATAGCTTTTTGCCGTTAATAAAGGGGAAGCTAGAATCTACCCGGACAGGCTGTATCATTTTTTTGGATTATCAGCTGTTTCCAGGTTCTTCATTTTTCATGATGTTTTGGTCCATTGTGACCTTGGCAATGGGAATGTTTTTTCTATTTGGTGAAGAGCAGCCAGCCTTTGCCATGATCAGTTTTGCGGTGGGAGTGGGGAATGTGGTGTTTGCTTGGTCACACTTCAAGCGAAAAGTCAAACACTCCCAAGAGATTTTCCATAAAATGCTCAGTCTGCAGAAGAACAGCTGATTTTTAAAGGCTGGGTAAAAATTTATTAAGACACAAAATCCGCTTACGCTTATGGTTTTTGCGGCTCAGGTCGTAATTTAGAGGCACTGTTGGCAAGCCGATTGTGAAAGTAGCGATAGCCAATTTTTGACTAAAATCAATTATAAACAGATGAAATATAGAGTAGAAAAAGACACCATGGGGCCAGTGGAAGTCCCAGCGGACAAGTATTGGGGAGCCCAGACCCAACGATCCATCAATAACTTTAAAATTGGGGGTGAGCGTAACCGGATGCCGCTTGAGATTACCCACGCTTTTGCCATCCTTAAAAAGTCAGCTGCACTGACCAATTCCGAGCTAGGGGTGTTGCCACAGGAAAAGGCAGTTACCATAGCCAAAGTGTGTGATGAGATTCTGGAAGGCAAGTTGGATGATCAGTTTCCACTGGTGATCTGGCAGACCGGATCCGGTACCCAGTCCAATATGAACGCCAACGAAGTGATCGCCTATCGAGGTCATGTACTGGAAGGAGGGAGCCTAGAGGATGAAAAGAAATCCATCCATCCCAATGACGATGTGAACAAATCCCAGTCTTCTAACGATACTTTCCCCACAGCCATGCACATAGCGGCATACAAAATGGTCGTGGAGACCACTATTCCGGGTGTCGAAAAATTAAGGGATACCTTAAAGCGCAAGTCTGAGCAGTTTATGGATGTCGTGAAGATCGGCCGGACGCACTTTATGGACGCTACGCCTTTGACATTGGGGCAGGAATTTTCGGGGTATGTGGCGCAGCTCGACCATGGTCTGAGAGCACTCAAAAACACCCTTGAGCACCTTTCTGAATTGGCTTTGGGCGGTACTGCAGTAGGGACAGGGCTGAATACGCCTAAAGGTTATGCTGAATTGGTGGCAAAGAAAATCGCTGAATTTTCCGGTCAGCCATTTGTGACCGCTCCCAATAAATTTGAGTCGCTGGCGGCCCATGATGCCATTGTGGAGACACATGGAGCGCTGAAGCAATTGGCCGTAAGCCTGATGAAGATCGCCAATGATATCAGAATGCTGTCTTCAGGTCCACGGTCGGGAATTGGTGAGATCCTGATACCTGAGAATGAGCCAGGTTCTTCTATCATGCCCGGCAAGGTAAACCCTACGCAGGCGGAGGCCATGACGATGGTGTGTGCCCAAGTGATCGGAAACGATACGGCAGTCTCAGTAGGTGGCTCCAATGGTCATTTCGAATTGAACGTCTTTAAGCCGATGATGATCCATAACTTGCTCACCTCTGCAAGACTGATAGGGGATGCATGTGTGTCTTTCCATGACAATTGTGTCATTGGCATCGAGCCAAACCGACCATTTATCAAGAAGCATCTTGAAAACTCCTTGATGCTGGTAACGGCTCTGAATACACATATCGGATATGAAAATGCGGCGGCAATTGCAAAAAAAGCACATAAAGAAGGTACTAGCCTGCGTGAAGCAGCCATCGACTTGGACTTGCTTACCAGTGAGCAGTTTGATGAATGGGTAAAGCCTGAAAATATGATCGGTGGGCTGAAATAGGTTTAAATTTCCTTCGCTGGAGGCTCTTGTATAAACTTTATTTTATCCAAATTTTAAAAGGGGGAGTATATTTCGTATTTTACATGAAATATGCTTCCCCTTTTTTATAACAAAAGAAAATCATTAATGAACATGGTTTCGAAAAACCTTTTGAGAAGTGGCCTAGTGCTAGGAATGATGCTGGCATTAACGATCAATGCCCATTCACAGCAGCTATCCAAAGATAAAAAGAAAGCCCTTAAAAAGGAGCTTAAAAGGATGAGTCCAGAGGAATATTGGCAGCTCAAAAACGAACAACAAGAGCAAAAGGTGGCGATTATAACCCTTGAAAAGGAAAATGAGGCCTTGAAGGAAAAGTTAGCAGAGCAAGCTGAGGATTTAGCCATAAAGCAAGACAAAAACGAACATCTTGAGGGTGAAAATGAGGCCATGACGAACACCAGATCCAGTGCCACTTCCCCTTCTTCCAGTCCAGTTCCTTCTGGCGAATGGGGAAAAGGGGTGGTCTTCAGAGTTCAGATTGGAGCTCTTACCGAAGAAGAATACGAAAAAGAAATACCCTCAGGCTTTAGCTTGGATGTAGAGCATAAAGGAGACCTGAAGCGTATGCTAGTGGGTTATTACAGAGATTATGACGAAGCAGATTCTTTTAAAAAACTGATGCGGAAGCTTGGCATCCGTACTGCTTGGATCGTGCCTTATAAAGACGGTAAACGAGTGCCGTTAAAAGAGGTCTTGGGTGAAGTGGTAAATTGATTTTTTAAGGCGTTTCATAGCCAAATTGCTCCAATTCTGATGCGGACATTTCGAGGACGTTTACTTCCATGGTGATGTCTTCGAGAGGAGTGTCGGTGGAGTCAGTAGGAACCTTTGCGATGGCGTCCAGAACGTCCAATCCTTTAAAGACCTGACCAAATATGGTATAATTATCGTCAAGCCTTGGAATCCCGTCTTTGTCATGTACGAGGTAAAATTGGCAGCCTGCCGAAAGTTTTTCGGGATTGTCGTCACGGCCAGCTCCTACCGCCCCATAGACATGACGAATGGAATCTACAAATTCAGGTTTGAGCAAATACGGTGAATCTCCGAATCCTGCAGGCGTGTCGGGACATCCTCCCTGAATCACAAACCCCTCTATGACCCTGTTAAAAGTCAATGAGTCCCAATAATGGGCATTTGCAAGCTGTATAAAGCTTTCCCTGTGTTGAGGTGTCTCATCATATAGCCAAAAGAGCATTTCCCCCTTTGGGGTAGTGATTTGGCCGATTTGGTATTTCTTTTCTGCGCTCGAGGTACAGGAAAGAAGGGCGAGGCATGTGCCGAAAATCAGAAGGTAATTTTTCATGCTATGAATCTAACCAATAGATGCTGGGAAAGCTATAAAGGATCGATGAAAATGTTTTACCTATTGATATGATTACCTGATATGAAAAGCCGCCATCGCAGGGCAAATGCATTTGTGTATTTTGATGGACAAAAACTGGATGGCCTTATGCAGCAGGGACTTACCTTACATTCAGTGAAAGTGGCGGAAATAATTGCAAATTTTTTTAATAAAGAAGTACTTTAGTTTAGTAATTTAGGAGGTATGGAGTTTAGGTGGGAAATAAAAAGCAAGGCAGACCAATCAACAGTACAATCTCTCAGCAGTGAAATCAACGTCAATCCGGCATTGGCCAATTTGTTGGTTAATCGGAATGTGAACAATTTTCAGGAGGCCAAGGATTTTTTCCGGCCCGACCTGGATAAAATCCACTCGCCATTCCTAATGAAGGATATGGACAAGGCTGTAGAGCGATTAATAAGGGCCATAGATCATGAAGAAAAAATCCTGGTCTATGGTGATTATGATGTAGATGGTACTACTGCAGTGGCGTTGTTTTATGGGTTTTTGAACGCGGTCTATCCTCATGTGGATTTTTATATTCCCGATCGCTATCAAGAAGGCTATGGGGTGTCAGAAAGAGGGGTACATTATGCCGCTGAAAATGATTTTAAACTGATCGTATCCTTGGATTGTGGAATAAAGGCTTTGGAAAAGGTAGCGTTGGCCAATAGCCTGGGGGTGGATTTTATTGTCTGCGATCACCATACGCCAGGAGAGGAGCTTCCCAAAGCCCTTGCAGTGCTCGATCCCAAGCGCCAAGACTGCGAATACCCCTATAAGGAGCTAAGCGGCTGCGGGGTGGGCTTTAAGCTCATTCAGGCATTTACCGAAAAAACCGGCAAGAATGCCAGTCATCTTTTTGGGTTGTTGGATTTGGTGGCGGTAAGCATTGCGGCGGATATTGTGCCCATCACGGGTGAAAACAGGATTTTGGCTCACTATGGGCTAGAGCGGTTGAACAATAACCCGCGGCCGGGGCTTATGGCATTGATTTTGGCTGGAAAGGGACAGCGTAGCCTTCAGGAGCTGCTCGACAACCGTCAGCTACTCCAGCGTGAAATGCTGCAGTTAAAATCGGATAAGGACATTGAGATTTCTGATATTGTTTTCCGCATTGGCCCACGTATCAATGCCTCGGGCAGGCTAGAACATGCCAAAGCGTCCGTGGAGCTGTTGATCTCCCAGGATATCCATGATGCCTTGCGAAGGGCAGAGGTGGTGGAAGACGTGAATTCCGCTCGGAAGAATTTTGATGAAAACATTACCAAGGAAGCCATTCAGATGATAGAAGACCGCGATCAAGAAAAGCCCTTCAAGAGCACGGTCTTGTACAAGGAAGATTGGCATAAGGGAGTGATCGGGATCGTGGCATCCCGCTGTATCGAACAATATTACCGGCCTACGATTATCCTGACATCATCTAACAACAAGGCGACGGGCAGTGCACGGTCGGTATATGATTTTGATATTTATGAGGCCATTAGCGAGTGTAGTGATCTGCTGGAACAGTTTGGGGGGCATAAATATGCGGCGGGTCTTACCATGGAGTTGGATAAGGTGCCTGCTTTCCAAGAGCGGTTTGAGGAGGTGGTTACCAGCCGTATAGCGGATATTCATAAGAAACCCGTGCTGGAAGTGGATGATGAACTGGAGCTGGATCAGATCAATTATAAATTTTATAATATATTGCGTCAGATGGCGCCATTTGGGCCGGGGAATACGGAGCCGATATTCTGTGCAAACCAAGTATATGCGCAGAACATCAAGGTGTTAAAAGACAAGCACCTTAAATTTGAAATCGTACAAGATGGCCAAGTGACCAGTCCTGTATGCATAGCTTTTGGCTTTGCGACCTATTATGAAATGCTGCGCAGCAAAATGCGCTTTAATATCGCTTTTGAAGTAAGAGAAAATACGTTCAGAAATACCAGCAGCCTTCAGCTATATGTGAAGGACATCAAATTCGACTGACCATGATACTAAGAGGAGAAGACCTGATCAAGATATACAAAGGCCGAAAAGTGGTGAACAATATTTCGGTGGAGGTAGAGCAAGGGGAGATCGTGGGGCTATTGGGGCCCAATGGAGCAGGTAAGACCACTTCTTTCTATATGATCGTGGGCTTAATCAAGCCCAATAGTGGTAAGGTCTTCTTGGATAAGGAGGAGATCACCCCCCTTCCCATGTACCGAAGGGCAAAGCTAGGGATTGGCTATTTGGCGCAGGAAGCGTCAGTCTTTCGGAAGCTGTCCGTGGAAGAAAATATCATGGCCGTTCTGGAGATGACCGACCTTCCTAAAGCGGCCCAAAAGGAAAAAATGGAAGGGCTATTGGAAGAATTTAGCCTTACCCATGTACGCAAAAACCTTGGCATGGTTCTTTCTGGTGGGGAGCGTAGAAGGACCGAGATTGCACGGGCTTTGGCAGTCGATCCCAAGTTCGTATTGTTAGATGAGCCTTTTGCGGGGGTGGATCCCATTGCAGTAGAGGAAATCCAAACAATTGTTGCTAAATTAAAAAACAAAAATATTGGCATTTTGATCACTGATCACAATGTGAATGAAACCCTTTCGATAACCGATCGCGCTTACCTGATGTTTGAGGGTAAATTGCTCAAAGCAGGTACTGCCGAAGAGCTGGCCGCCGATGAGCAGGTTCGGAAAGTTTATCTTGGAAAGCACTTTGAGCTGAAACGTAAGATTTAATTTATGGACGTATTAAATACTTTTATGACCTGGATTTTTAAGATCCGTATTGGTCAGATTGATAACTTCAAGGAAAATCCCATAGAAGTTCAGCAAGACATTTTTTTTGACCTGATAAAGTCCGCAAGGAAAACCCAGTTTGGAAAGAAATATGGCTTTTCGGACATTAAAAGCCCGAAGGATTTTGACCGTCAAGTACCGATCCACAGTTATGAGCAGATGCAGCCCTATATCGAGCAGACGATGAAGGGCGAGCAGAACGTGATTTGGCCATCAGAGATCAGTTGGTTTTCGAAATCCTCTGGAACGACCAGCAGCAGAAGTAAATTTATCCCTGTTTCCCAAGAATCCCTGGAAGATTGCCACTTTAAGGGCGGCAAGGATATGCTGTCCCTGTATGTAAACAATTACCCGGACAGTAAGCTATTTACGGGGAAAAGTTTGGCGATCGGCGGGAGCAGTGAAGTAAATGCACTAGATATCAACAAAAACAGCCAGTACGGTGACATTTCAGCAGTGATCATGCGTAACCTGCCTGTGTGGGCCCAGTTGGCCAGAACACCAAGTCTGGAGACCGCCTTGATGAGCGAGTGGGAAGAAAAAATCGAGAAGATGGCCAGGGAAACCATGGAGGAAAATGTGGTCAGTATTTCGGGCGTGCCCACGTGGACCATTGTGCTGCTCCAGCGGATAATGGAGCTGACGAATTCCAAAAATATTCTCGAAGTATGGCCAAATCTGGAGGTGTTTTTCCATGGAGCAGTGGCTTTTGGGCCATACCGACGGGTTTTTGAAGCGTTGGTGCCTTCCACATCCATGCGGTATATGGAGACGTATAATGCCTCCGAGGGTTTTTTTGGGATACAGGACCAAAAGAATTCCGATGAGCTGTTGCTGATGCTGGATTACGGGATCTATTATGAATTCATCCCCATGGAAGAGTGGGACCGTGAGGATCCCAAAGTATTGCCACTGGAGGAGGTGGAGCTGGGCAAGAATTACGCTTTGGTGATCAGTACGAACGGTGGGCTTTGGCGGTATAAGATCGGCGATACCGTGAAATTTACTTCCATCCGCCCTTATCGTATCAGGATTTCCGGAAGGACAAAACACTTCATCAATGCATTTGGTGAAGAAGTGATCGTAGAAAATGCCGAGAAAGCCATAGCGGTGGCTGCTGAAGCTACGGAGGCCATTGTGGTAAACTTTACGGCAGCGCCGGTCTATTTTGATGGAGCCGATAGCAAAGGAGCCCATGAATGGATTATTGAGTTTAGCAAATCTCCCAAGGATTCAGAAGCCTTTAAGTTGAAGTTGGACGCAACCCTTCGCGAGGTCAATTCTGATTACGATGCCAAACGGTACAGGGACATTGCCTTGGACAAGCCTCTGATTCACTTTGCGGAAGAAGGGCTTTTCGAAAGGTGGATGAGGTCACGCGGAAAGTTGGGGGGACAAAATAAAGTGCCCCGTCTAGCCAATAATCGCGAGTACATTGATACGATATTGGAGCTCATGAATTAATCTAAGTCAAAAAAACAATCCTGCGATGGTGCTGAAGCCATGGCAGGATTGGTAACGGTGCTTAAATACATTTGCTGGATTAGATGTTTAGCAAAGCCTGAAGGAAGTTCATGTTCTCACCTTTCCTTTTGATGACCAGCATAGGGACTTTGTAATTGATTTCTACGAGTCTTTCGGCGACGCTTCCCAGCAGCAGGGCGGCTGAGTTGCTTCGGCCCCTACTGCCAATGACGACCAAGTCTATGTTTTTGTCGAGCGCGTCCTTGAGGATGTCATCGGCCTTGATAGAATCCTTATTTAATACAAAATCGCAAGGGTGGTCTTCAATTTTATGCTTCTTGACCATTTTATCAAATTCCTTCATTGCATTCTCCTTCATGATTTCTGCAAATTCTTCATAGGATTTGCCTGTTTTGTGATAGCCAATGGGCACATCATAAAGGTGTATATATCGGATTTCAGCTTCCTTTTTCTCTTTGATAAAATTTTCTACTTTTCCGAGGACTACTTCTGTATGCTCTGAAAAATCAATAGGCACCAAGAGCTTTTGCAGCTGGTTTTGCCCCATGTCCTCAGTGACAAAAAAGACCGAAGCAGGAGCTTTCTGAGCAATGCGTTTTGGCAGCCTTCCGGAACCTTCTAAGGCTGTCTTCCTGCCCATGACGATAAAATCCACATGTTTGATCTTTGACCATCTCAAGAGGCTGTCCATGGGGTCGCCCTCCTCTGCATTCACTTCCACTTCCACTTCCGCAGGGAGGCCCAAGGTTTCAATTTTCTTTTCTATTTCTTTTTCGATGCTTTCATCGACAGGAGCCATCAAATTTGGATACGTACTGGCAATGTCATCGGGAAGGGCGAGATTGGTCGCCACGTGTGTGAAATAGAGCTTTTTGAGGTTTAAAAGTTCGATGACCTTTTTGATGTTTTCCAAGATTACTTGGTCCATTTTAGTGAGGTCCAGTCCGACTAATGCTGTATTATTCTGTGCCATAGGTTGATTAAAGAATTTGTAACAATTTAATAGATACGAAGGAGCTAAGAAAGAGAAAAAGGGATAATTGTGGTTAAGTAACGTGTAAATGGTCAATTGGTCAGTGTTGTCATTTGCAAGTAGTGGGAGAGCGGGGAAATGACTTTTAGATGAGGGCTTGCTTTTTCCCATGGAATTTACGCATCTTTGGATCATGCCAAGATCAATGCAGAAATATTTTGTGGCGATAGTTCCACCGGAAGAAGTACAGGCACAGGCGCAGGAGGTAAAAGAAGCGGTCCGTGATAAGTTTAATGCCAAGCATGCGCTGAAATCCCCAGCCCATGTGACGCTCAAGATGCCATTTGTCTGGAACGAACATAAGGAAGATAAGCTTGTCGGGCTGTTGGAAGATTTCTTTAAAGAGCGGGCTCATTTTCAGGTGGAATTTAAAGGAATTGGACGGTTTGGCAGGCGAATTATGTATGCGCGCGTCCATGGAGGAGATGCATTGACGGAGATGCAGGAGGCATTTAGCCACTACTGTAAGAGAACACTAAAACTCAATATAGAACTCAGTGACAAGGCCTTTACGCCCCATGTTACCTTGGTGTACAGTGACCTGAAGAAGCGTTTTTTTGATGAATGCTGGGCAATGTTAAAAGAAAGAGGCTTTTATGCCAAGATGGATGTCCAGCAGGTGGCCTTGCTCAAAAAAGTGAATTATCGCTGGCAAATAGTGGAAATGATAGCGCTTGGTCCTGTTCTTTAACAGCAAAAAAGGGAGCCATTTTGGCTCCCTTTTTTGATTACTTGAGACTGTGAATTAGTGCTTCACAGTGATTTTTTCTTTAACTCTTGCAGCTTTACCCTGACGACCACGTAGGTAGTAAAGTCTAGCTCTTCTCACTCTACCTTGTCTTAGCACTTCGATTTTCTCAATGCTAGGGCTAAGAAGGGGGAAAATTCTTTCTACACCGATGCCACTAGAGATTTTTCTTACTGTGAAAGTCTCTCCATTGGAGTTAACGTTTTTACGTTGGATCACGGTACCTTGGAACAGCTGCACACGTTCTTTGTTACCCTCTTTAATACGTACGTGAACGTTAATTGTATCTCCTGACTTGAAAGAAGGGAACTTGGCTCTCGCCTCGTTGTATTCCTCTTCTACAATTTTAAGTAGTTCGCTCATATCTTTATGATTTATGTGCTTATCGCAAATTCGAATTGCAAAGGTATGCAATTATCTATTTTATTCAATTAATTATCAACTATTTACGTTTTTCGCCAGCCTCAATATTTTTGCCCTCCAGTAAGTCAGGCCTTCTTTTTTTGGTACGGCGAACCGATTCTTCAAACCTCCAATTGGCGATCTTTTCATTGTGACCGGAGAGCAGTATGTCTGGTACTTTCATACCTTCATATTCTGCAGGCCGCGTATAGATCGGTGGAGCCAGAAGTCCGTCTTGAAAGGAATCCGTCAAGGCTGAGGTCTCGTCATTGAGCACCCCGGGAATCAGGCGGATCACTGCATCAGCGACTACGGCTGCCGCAAGTTCGCCACCAGAGAGTACAAAATCTCCGATACTGATTTCGCGGGTGATGTACCTTTGCCTGATCCGTTCATCCACACCTTTATAATGACCACAAAGGATCATCAGGTTTCCTTTTAGCGAGAGGGAATTGGCCATTTGCTGATCGAAGGTTTCCCCATCAGGGGTCATGTAGATGATTTCATCGTAATCCCGCTGGCTTTTCAGGGCTTCAATGCACCTGGCCACGGGCTCGATCATCATGACCATGCCTGCTCCTCCTCCAAAAGCATAGTCATCGACTTGCTTTTGTTTGTTAGTAGCATACTCCCTGAGGTTGTGTACTTGTACCTTTGCCAGTCCTTTTTCTTCTGCCCGTTTGAGGATAGAATGTGAAAAAGGCCCTTCCAAAAGGCCGGGTACTACGGTGATTATGTCGATCTGCATGGACTAATCCTCTAGATATATTTCAAGTAAGCCATCTGGCAATTGACAGAAAACTTTTTTTGCTGTCTTGTCCACTTTAAGGATAATGTCATCCTGAATGGGTACCAGGATTTCCTTTCCTTTATAATCCAGCCCAATAAGGTATTGGGTTTGGAGGTCGTATATCACATTTACACTACCTAGTACTCCTTTGGAGGAGTCTTCTACTTCAAAGCCCACCAACTCGTGAAAATAGTACTGATCTTCATCGAGTACAGGAAGGTCTTTCAGCGGAAGATAGAGTGCCGTTCCCACAAGTGTGTCGGCGGCGTTTTTGTCATCAAATCCCTCAAACTTGGCCAGAAAGCGGTTGTTTGGCTGGGAGACAAAGTGCTCTAGAAAGTAGGGGGCCATTCGGTTGTTTTTTTCCAAAAAGACATGCTCGATGTCTTCGTAATTTTCTGGATAATCTACATCCAGCACAGCCACCACTTCTCCTTGGAGTCCATGAACTTTAGCAATGTAGCCTAATTGGAAACAGTTGTCCTTGTTCATGGAAAGGTGCGCAATTAACCTTTGTTTTCTTCTTCTTCGTTGCTTTCAGCAGCAGGTGCTTCGCTTTCCTCGCCTTCAGCAGGAGCTTCAGCTTCAGCGGCTTCTGCCTCAGCAGCGGCTTTGGCTTCTTCTTCTCTTTTCTTGATTGCCTCAAGACGGGCCTCATTTTTGGCGACTTCAGCCTCATGAGCCTTCTTACGGGCATCTTCCTTGGCTTGGGCGATTTTGTCTTTCTTGCCAGTGATGGAAGTTTCTTTTTCGTCGATCCAAGCTTGGAATTTCTTGTCTGCTTCCTCCTGGGTGATCGCGCCTTTCAAGACACCGATCTGAAGGTGTTTTTTAAGCAATACACCACGGTAAGAAAGCATCGCTTTTACAGTGTCCGTAGGTTGGGCACCGTTAAGCAACCATTGCAATGCTCTATCATTATTGATGTTGATAGAAGCAGGGTCAGTGTTCGGGTTATACGAACCGATTTTTTCGATAAAGCGTCCATCACGTGGAGCTCTTGCATCAGCTACAACGACATCGTAGATGGCTAATCTTTTTCTACCTCTACGAGCTAATCTGATTTTTACTGCCATATTATATTGATATTTAGTTTGTTGATGGATCTCGTCCATCGTAAATTTGGACTGCAAAGATAGCGGATTTATCTTTAAAAGAACAAGTTAGGCCTAGAATATTTGCGGAATAAGGAAAATATGTTTTAAATTGCGGCACATTTTAGGAAGGGAAGGAGCTAGCAGGCGCTTTCCACCTTTATTAACAGGTAGACTGGTCCCGTAGTTCAATGGATAGAATAGAAGTTTCCTAAACTTTAGATACAGGTTCGATTCCTGTCGGGACTACAAAAAAACCTCTTCAAATTGATTTTGGGGAGGTTTTAATTTTTGGGGGATGGATTGGGGGACACAATAGATTTTTGTGGATATTTCAAGAAATAGAACCAATCTTAAGATATCACATACAGAAGAATTACCAATAGAGATTTTCACAAATTTCCTATTACTTAAAATAATTCAAATTTACCTTTTGGTTAAAATTGTATAATTTACTACCCAATATTAGTTAGTATGGCACTAAATAGAGATGTTCTCCGGTTTTTAGCACTTAAAATGCTTCCAAATATGATGAAAACCTATCCAAATCAACCAATATATTCATATTTTATAAATTTCAATGAGGGGCGTTATCAGGTTTGGATGAAGGAGGTTAATGGGGAATGGGAGATGGTTCAATTTGAAAAGATTACTTGAATATATCTATCAACTTTTTAATTTTATCATTTAAAATGACATCAGATTTGTCATCAAATGACCATCAAATAAGAATGTGTTTACTGGACACTTACCCCGCTGCCGTAGTAAATCACTACGTCAGATATTCACCTGGTACAAATAAATTTAGGGTTATATTATCACAAATGAGACTCAAACCTATTTGCATATCATTTCATGGGAAAATACGAGGCGCAAAGGCGAACTAACGACCTGTCAACCGTCAACCTGACTAACGTGCAAATTATGCACAATGCAATTATAACCTACCTTATTTGCGCTTAACCCTAATTTCACAATCATTAAAAAAGGGCACCCACATAATGAGTACCCCCTTATAACTGACATTTGAAAAAGTGGAATAATTAACCTAATCAACCTTAGTTCATGGCCTGTCATACCCGTTTGAATTGCCCTTGGTATTTCTGTTTATAGAAACCAATTCCTTATAAGACCTAGCTTGCCATTGCGCTATTTCTTGCAGGTAATTGACCTGTTGCAACCCTATCTGTAATTGTTCGAACAGGTAGTTGTTTGCAATTTTCTGATTGTCATAAAATGACCTGAAAAGCCCGGCCAATTCCGA
The DNA here is from genome assembly GCF_005281475.1 of Echinicola rosea. Classification (NCBI taxonomy): domain Bacteria; kingdom Pseudomonadati; phylum Bacteroidota; class Cytophagia; order Cytophagales; family Cyclobacteriaceae; genus Echinicola; species Echinicola rosea. The sequence continues at coordinate 1,512,966 of NZ_CP040106.1, forward strand.
TCCCGTCTCTTCTGTTATCGACCTCTGTATGGATCCTACCGCGCTACCGGCATTGGACTGCGTTTCTTCAAGTGATATCCCTACTTCTGACAATGCTTTGTTCATAGCATCGAATGCCGGGCCTGATGATGTGATCACACCGTTCACACTTTTTACAAACTTTTCAATTTCATTATTGTCTAGCCCGTCCAGCGCATCTTCTCCAAACTGGTCTATTATTTTGTTCAATGGCTCTTCGAGTATCCTGTATTTGAAGCCTTCCAACATGGCATTCCTTACTATCTCTTCCAGGTCTGTTCCAAAATCTTCGGCCGCCCTTTTTCCCTGCCTAAAACCTTCAATTATTGTATCTGCAATGCTCAACCCATCAATACCACCTACCAGCGCATCTTTATAAGCTTCCCGTAACTCTTCAAGCTGTTGTGTCCATTCCTCCATTTCGGCACGTTGCTCTTTGAGCTGATCAAAAAGCTCTTTGGCCTGTGGTGTTAACTGGTCGTAAATCTTTTCAATATTCTCATATGACATTCCTGCCAATGATTCAAATTGCCTCACCACTGTTTTTCCGATTCCTAAAAATCCACGTTCTATCCTTGGTTCTACCTCGTAAACAGAATCCCCAAGTTTGTCCATGTATTTTTTAAAAAGGTTATTGGAATCTTGATAGAAACTATCATTAAGTTTGCTTAAATCTTCGCCACTTACTGATCTTGTCAACTGCCCAAAAATACCATTGAACTCTTCATTTATCTCCCTTATGTTTTGCTGGAGTGCATTGGTCTGTGATTGGAAGTTCTTAGTCATGGAGTTTTCAATTTCAGCGGCCAGTGCCCTTCTCTCCCTATAAAGGGCATTAAGCCTCAACTCTCCTTTTTCAACCTTGCTTTGGAACTCCAAAACCTGTTGTTCGGCAAGTCTTGATTGCTGTGAAATTGAATTGACTATACCGGCCACTGCCTGTATTCCCGCAAATACACCACCGGCAATGCCCAAACCTGCCCCAATGGCACCAAGTGCATTACCCGTGCTTTGAGCTGTCTTGAATGCTTCTATGTTGGTCTTTACCTGTGCAGTTCTTTGTATTAGATCGGAAACCACACGCAATGTTTGACCAAATCCGCTGTTTACATCTCCAATCGTGCCAACAATATCATTTAATTGGGATGATATTTCAGATAGGCCTTCAGGTAGTTCATTCTGTACGTTTTCTTCTGCATTTCTAAGGAATGTAATGAAGTTGTCCAGCTGACCTTCGTCAATCAATCCCTTTTTGAAAAGCTTCTCAAACTCTTTTCTCAATTGGGCAATACCTTCCAGTGCCGCGCTCCTTGACATCGTTTCGATGTTGTCAAAGAATTTTTGAAAACCGGTAACATTAATTGCCGCCTCTTCATTCAGCTTTGTAATCTGTTCTTTGAACTGCCTATCAAATTCCTGTAGGTATTCAAAATCACCCCTTGATACTATTTCAGCCCTTTCACGTTGGTATTGCTCGGTTAATGCATTTCTTTTTTGCTCATAATTTTGTACGCTTAACAGTAGTTGGTCGTACTGCTTGTTTTGGTATTCCTTCTCTTTATCCAATACCTCCTGCAAGAACTCCAATCTCTCTTGTTCTACCCCTGACCTGTCCCCTGCGGGCGTGGATGCAAGGTTTTGATATTCCTTTTGCGCCTTTTCGATGTAGCTTTTAACCTCTTCGAGCTCCACGCCATACCTTTCCCTTGCTGCCTGAATTCCAAAATCGTTCACGTAGTCGGTATATTCCCTGTAAAGCTGCTCCCTTTTTTTGAGCTCGTCCTCCAAAAGACTGGTTTCTGTCCTGTATGCAATATCACCGGTAGCCCTATCTTCCAGGCTATCAATTCTATCCACTACACGTCCTCCCAATCCGTTTTTGACTGCCAGTTCCCTAAGCTCTTTGAACCTTCTCTCTGTATCCCTTATCTCCTGTTCTCCCCGTTCGAATGATTTTTTGTAATACTTATCTTCCAGCTTTTCAAGCTCTTTTAATACCTCCTCCCTTTCTTTTACGGCTTCATTTTGCTCTTTCTTATCGGACTTTGTGCTAAATGCCTCCAGGTTTTGTTGAGCGGAAAGTATCTTTTCTCTGTATTCCTTCGCTCTTTTTTCAAAGTCATCAGCTGATTTGTCAAGTGCGTTTAACCCTTCTGTGTTTTCTTGGATTATCTGTTCAAAGTATGCTTTGTTTTGTGCAGCCCTTTCCGGTTGATCCTCGGTATCAGTTAGTTTTTCCCTTAGTTTTTGTATCTCGTCCTCATACTGCTTGTATTCAGATGATGTGTCTTTGAAGGCCTTTTGTACCTGCTTATAAAACTCGATCTGTTTTTGTACCGATTCTGATGTATCGTCAAAAGTATCACCAAGTTTACGGTTGATATCTTCCTGTGATTGCAGTAGCCGTGAAAGGTTCTCCTGTGTCGTTTGGATCTCCCTGTTTGCGGCTGCTATCTGCCCCGAATTTGATGCAGCGCCGGAACTTGAAAGGGTTTGGCTTTCCTTTCTTAGTTGGTTAAGCCTTTCCTGTTGGTCTATTAAACGCTGTTCAAGCTCGGCTCTCTTTTGGGCAATGGTAACGCCCTCATTTATGAGTGCTTCCTCTTCCCTTCTGTCCCTAAGTGCATTGATGTAGCCATAAATTGCAGCGGTCAAATCCTTTGTTTTGGCCTCTTCAAATGATAATCCACGGACAATATCAGGCGATATATTGTTAAGGTCTTTGTAAGCTTTCAATCTTACCGATTCGGCTACGTTTTGGTCCTGCAATATGCTGACCAACTGACCTATTTTAGCCTGTTGTTCACTCACTGAATTATTTACATCAGTGTATAATCGGTTAAGTCTATCCTGGCTCTTTTCTACCTCTTCTACTTCATCCCTTAAGAACACAAATGCGCCTACCAAGACCCCCAAAGCTGTCGCCACGGCAACGTATGGGTTTGCCAACATCGTGGTATTTAATAACGCTTGTGCTTTTTGGAGGTTAAGCGTAGCAAGTCTCAATAATCCCTTAACAGATACGCTTTTTATTTCCCCTGCCGTTACTGCAGCTTCAAGTGCTTGCGTGATTACCAGCGCGGCACGGTAGGATCCATATGCTGTAACAAGAACGCCAATAGTATCTATTACACGTTCGTAATTTTCTATAAGGAATGAAATCGACTGTATGCCACCTTTTATCAAGCCTTCATTTGATTTCCCAATTTCATTGAACATCAATTGCAACCTGTCCTGTAGCTTGGCAATCTGACCGGTAACAGTCTCGGATTGCTTTTCCATGAGGTTAAAAAATATACCTCCTTCAGTTGTAAGGGATTGGAAAGCTTTCTGTACCTCCGGAAATCCTATCTTACCGGCGGAAACCATTTCATTTATTTCCTTCTCGGTAACATTGAACTGTTCTGCAAGCTCTCTAACTACTGGAATACCTCTAGTTGTGAACTGGCGTATATCCCTTGCAAATGCCCTTCCCTGTGTTTTCAAGGTACCATATGCATAGGCGACCTCTTGGAATGTTGCACCTACACCACTGGCGACATTGCCAATGGCAAGTAACTCCCCTTTTATTTCCTCCTGTGCAAATCCATAAGCCAATAACTGTTTTGTGGCATCGGCCACCTCGGTCAACTTAAACGGGGTGCTTGTCGCAATTTGAACGATGTCGGCCATCAGCCTTTCGGCATCCGCCTTGCTTTGCAGCATTGTTTCAAATGAAACCTGTAGCTTTTCTATTTCACCCCTTACCTGGATGATGTCGTTTACAAGCCTACTACCTTGCTGTATGGTGAAAAGTCCGGTCGTTGCAAGTAATATTTGATTGAGAACCTTACCTGACGACCTCGCCCCTTTCATTGACCTGTCAAGCTTGGTAATCTCCTTGTCAAGCGATCTTATTTGCTTTTCAAGCCTACCGCCTACTGCTGCATTCTGTCTTTCTGATTCACTTAGCGCAGTGTAGGATTTTTGAAGCTGTTGTAATTTTGCCCGCTTTTGGTCAATGGAACCATTTGCGGCATTCATAACGGCATTGTTTGCCCTAATGCTATTGGAGTATTGTTCTATGTTTGTTTTGAGCTCCTGTGTCCTTACTGACAGTCCAGCGGTGGCTCTGTTGTATTCGACTTGGCTTATCCTTCCTTTTTGGAATTGGGAATCAAGTTTCTTTTGTGCTGATGATACCTGTGATAGTTCTGTTTGGAATGATTGAAGGATGGAAAGTTGTTTTTGCATTTCAGGCGTCATTTGCTGAAAAGCCCTCAATCCATCTTGATATACTTCGCGGTAATTCTGGGAAAGTTTGGAAAGTAGTTTCTTTTCCTGGTTGGCCTGTTCTTTGGTAAGACCATCGAATATATCTTCTACCTTTTTGGCATCCCTTTCAAGTCCGGAAGTGTCTATCCCGGCTTTCCAATATAATCCGCCATCGTTTACCTGAACTGCCATTTATTGTGATATTTTAAGTGTCAATTATTAGTAAAAAAATATACTCCCAAATATCCAAAAAGTGTATTTGTCAATGAATAAAACACCAAACAATTAGCTTGACACTTTGCGAATTGTCAAGTAAAAAAATACCCCATTTCGGGTATTTCATTTAGGTATCGGAAATGGTATTTTTGGAATTCACAAAAAAGTTTTACAATGAAACTACGATCTACTCTACTAACGGCCATTGGCATGGCCATGTTTTTTTCATGCTCCAATGGAGACGAGAACCCGAACGACAACCAAATAAACCTTAGTGAATCATCCATTGAGATAGATGTGGACCAAAATTTTAAGCTGGAAACGTCTTTTAACCGTGAGGGCTATTCAACCAATGAATTTAAATGGGAATCCGACAGCTCCATTGTTGCCAGTGTATCAGGTGATGGTACAGTCACCGGTAAAATCAAAGGAGAAACAACTATCCGTGTCACTACCAATGATGGCCAGTTCTCGGGAGAATGCCAAGTGAAGGTAAATCCAATCAATTTTTTATACGTTGAACCTCTATTTGCTTTCGGTGAAGGCATGGAATACTTTAAATCAAACGAAAATAGAACCCTTGGTAATCAGTCCGATGATGGATTGGTATTTAACGATTCAAATGTGGATGTGGAAATGGTCATGTACCTTTTTGAAAATGCCAAAATGTATGGAGGGGCGGTAATCCTAAAATCCACTGAATCGGTAGCCGAAAGAACCATTGATTTTTTGCGGCAAAGATACATCCCGGTAGGTAACGAGAACGATGTGTATTATTTCGCTGACAATGATGTGATAGCAGGTGTAACCGTTGATAGCCAGCTAGGTCTTACCGTCATGTATTTGGAGCTCAGCGAAAGCGAATCTGGAAGGATTGATATAAAGGCCGCTATCAATGAAGGATTTGAAAAATTAAGGGCTAAAGACCTGTAACCGATAACATGTTATGAAAAAGATACTACTGCTATGTTTTGTTGCTGTTATGGGGTTTGGGTGCAAGGATTACGACATTGCCCCGGAACAAATTTCGCTTTCAATATTCGGTGAAGAATTTAAAAATGGCGACACTATGAATATTATGGCTATTATTGAGGAAAAGGAACCTAATCAAAAATGGGAATATGAAATTTACATCGAAGGAAATACTATTTTAACGGGTGAAACAGAAAAAGGAACCCTTAATAGGGTTATTGAAACTGAATATGTGGTTGATTTGGAGCCTGGGCCATATCAAGTTACATTTTCTGTTCAAAGCAAAAAAGGAAAGCAATCTAAGGTTGAAGGTTTTTGGGTGAGGGAATAAATAAAGCCGGGAATTACCCCGGCTTTGTTCTACCTTTTGGCATATTCCTGGACAAGCTTATCAAACTCTTCTTCATACCAATCTTCTATGCAAGTCCAGTCTGTATATCCAAGATCGCTTAAAATAAATACTTCGTTTTCGCATTCTTCCCTATGATCCTCTCTTGGAGTAAGTTGAATTTTAACAGCTTCGCCATCTTGATAGTATGCAAAGAAAACCTCTGCTTTAAAATCACCTTCTCCTTTTGAAATCTTCAAATCTTCTGATAGTCCACTTAACATATCCCCGGGGTCGTTTCGGTACATTTGATAGGCGTATGCCATCGCACGAGCTCTAAGAAGATGAGGGTGCTCAAATACTCTATAATCGATAGGTTCTTCCTTTTCATCAAAAGTGATTACTTCATAGAATGCAAAATTTGGTTCATTGTGTTTTTCCATTTTTTAGTAGTTTGAATGGGGTGCCACATCTGACACCCCATAGTTATTAAATCGTTGTTTTCAGTTGCTAAAATCCCTGTCATTAGGATTCTTTACGGGCTTCTTTTTGCTCTTTGATTTTGCGGTTGTGGTCCGCAACAATCAGCTCTTTCATTCTGTCGATTGCCGTTCTATCCTTCCAGGATGGAACGCTTTTGGGCTTTACTGGCTTGCCAATTGAAATAACCTTGGCCATTATGATGCTGCTTTAAGTTGGTCAAAAGAACCTGTCTTGAAGTCACTTTGAAATGATTCTTTTAGGCATTGGATACGGTTTTCCAGTGCCATCACCCAATCGAAATACCAACTGTCATCATCAAAAGCCTCATCATTGAATTTGATTTTGGCCATTGCGGCTTCCATTTCTTGGATTCCTTTAGAGATGTTTTGGATTGCTTCTTTTCTGTTTTTCATGGTCGTAATTTTTAAAGTTGAATATTGAATTTTTCGTATGTTCGTTTTTTAAGTTGATCATTGGCATGTTGAGAATACCAAACCGAAAACCAGACATCACCGGTGTCATTTAATATCTTTTCCGCCCTTCGCTTGATAGCTTCTTTTTCGGCTTGGATTTTCCTTATCTGTTTTTGCTCGGTTTTCGATATTTTCCCCTTACTGATCATGGTATAAACCTATGACAAACAAACCTTAACTCCAAACATAAATTTATAATATTTTCAATTGTAAATATGATTAAGCATTGAGTACTTGCACTTTTAAAGTACTATACCTACAAATGTAAGTACTATTAAGTATTATACTTACAGTCATGTCAGTATGTCAGTGAATGGTGGATGTTTGTGAAATGTTTGAGCGCTGAAATAATTTAGCCCCAAAGAGGGTCATTAAGAGACGTTTGGGGCGTCTGTATGAATACAGTAGAAGTATTCAAAGTCCAAGTAGATTATTCCGGATTTGGGCTTTGTTCAATATCTTTGTCAGCTCGTCCAGTAATACCTTGGCGTGTTCCGCTTCTTCACCGTCCAGGTGGTTGATTTTATTTGATATATTGATTGATTTGCGGGCCATTACAGCCAGTTCTTTGCCAAATTGGTTTGCTTGGTTCACCCTGTAGGCGTGGAGGTTTTCGACTACTGCCATGCAGGCATAAACCAAGTTCTTAAACATTATGTCCGTATCCGGGATCTCTTCCAAAGTGACTAAGCTTTTTCGTAGGTTATTCAGCTCTCTAATGAGTGTTTTCTGTGATTCGATATCTTTCATGTTTTTTTGATTTTAAGGGGTATGTGTCCCCTGTTTTGCCCCCTTATGTGGATTAATTGCTTTGATATGGTGTGGAGGTTGATTTTTGTAGCCGTATGTAGGCTATCGTGGTCAAAAATTCCATTCGGGAAAACCATTAATGAATTTTTCTAACTGTTCCCGTTCCTTATCTAATTCTTTCATTCTTGCTTCCATCTCCATCGAAGCCCTCAGCTCTATTTCATCTATTTTCTTTTGAATTCTAAGGTATCTTTTTGTTGGTTTTCCTTTGTAGTACTTTTTAAATCCTGGTTGGCTCATTTGATCCCGTAACTTACCGATGTCCAGCTCCCATCCGTAGGTAGCCCACATCTCTCGGTACTTTTTAGAATAGGTTTGCTGTTCGTACATTCCATCCAATAGGCTAAGGTGGCCAAACCTGTCGCCAACGCTGTAAAGCTTGCGGCACCGCTTACCAGTAATTGGGCACTGAAAATACCAAACCTTACCTAAGTTCAAATTGGAGGGTATAGAGACCAATTTAAGGGCATCCCTGGTAGACCTTCCCCGATAGGAATATGTGAGCTCCATGTAAGGGAATTCACCCATTGAGAGGAAAATATAAACACTTCCGGCTCCATTTTCGAGGTTATAGTGACCTTCCGATCTTGTGTTAGGCTCAAAACTGGCCCATTTTTTTAATCCTGAAATGCTGATATAGGGCGTAAAATCGATAATAGGGGGAAATGTAGCTATCTTTGCCATTTTAGTTTAACCTAAATTTTTAGGGATGGTGTTCACAAGGAAAATTGGAGGGGCACAAAGCCCCGCCCTTATCATTTGACATTAAGGCTCCTGAAATAGGCATTAGTCTTGTGTGGCAAAAACCTAGAGGAATCAGCATTTATCATTCGAATCCCTTCTAATTGGTTGATGTCAAACAAGCGATTTACATCCTTAGGGAGTAGCACATCATTGCTTTGCGCATAGCCAACAAACTCATTGAAGGCCTTGATCATGGCAGTGTACTTGTCGTGCAATTCCAAATCAACCGGATCGCTAATTGCTACCTCAAAGAGGTGCCTATTCTCCTCGATGTAGGTGTTAACCCCTTCCAGTGTCATGGTAAGATCCTCAGATATCGGCATCTTATCGACATCGATCAGCTCATACGGAAACTTCCCAATATTTGGGGCAAGGTCTTGCTTCCATTGCTGCAGTTCGGTGATGGCCGGCTTTAGGATGGTGTTCATTTGCTTATAGGCCTCTTCAAGGGCATGGCCCTGTGTAAGCTTTGGAAAGGTCTTTACCTTTTTCTCAATCAGAAACTCAACTGGGCCAATACCATGCCCCATGATATCCTTTAGTAGGGCCTTATCCAGTGGCTCTAGTTCTGTTTCTTCTACAAATTTGTCATAGGCCTCCACCAATCCAGGTAGCTGGTTAAGTCTAAACTGGTTCAATTTAGCTGCAGCGTGGTTTCTCTCTTTCTCTTTAAACTTGATTACTAGCATATCAATATTTCATTATGTTTTTTACCATCTTTTTCGTTTTGCTTAGCTTTTTCGGGCTATCGGTTGCATTTGGCTTAGGGGGAATTCTAAGCATATTCCTGACGATTTCATTTATTTTCGCCTTTTGGGAATCATCATCAGCTTGGCTATTGCTTGCCCTACCTGGATGGCCTCCAAATCCTTTCAACTTGCCATTGGCTTGCAGCTGTTGCAATTCTTGCAGGTCGTTGGCTACTTCATCAGCATAGCCGTTAAAATCATCCTCGTCTTTGAAATTCATTCTTTCAATAGACCTTAGATTGTAGTCGATAAATTTTTGTGGTGCGCCTTTGAGCTTTTCTGTCAAGGCTGCTTTTTGCTCTGCTACTGTCATGGTATTATTTTTTTGGTTTAATTATTTTATGGAATAGCTTAGTTTTTTTGGCTTGTCATCTTCTGACATTTCAATTTTCTCTTTTGTCCAGTCTTTTTCACACCATGCCCCATTGTTGTATTTTTCCTCACGGGTTCCAATGTACTTTTGCCATCCATGTTTAAACCCGTTGGCCTCTTTTAGTTTCCTGTAGGCGTTAAACTGTATTGCCAAATCCTTTAGGTCGCCCCGTTCAAACAGGCATCTTGCAAAATCACCAATAGCCATGTAGGATTTGGTGTTTGACATTTCTGTGATGTTGAAAAATGATGCAATGTCCTTGGTGGCTTTTTGAACTGGTAAAGGATCTTGATTATGAAAACTTAAAATATCATTATCAATATCAATATCAATATCAATATCAATATCATTATCGGCTTTTTTGGGTTTTGCTGGGTTGCCAGAAAACCTACTGGGTTCTTTGGGTTTTGCCGGGCGTCCTCCTTTCTTTCCATTCTCTCTATTTCGCTCTACTATCGACTCATATTTTTCACGGTCTCGAATAAGAGCTTGCCTTATTGGGGCGAAAACAACCTTGATTAGCAGGTCGTTTATTTCAATATTTTCACCGTTAACGAATTCAAGGATCACAGTGAATAGCTCGCCTCTTTTCTCCATGGGTAGCTCCTTCACAACCTCAATAAGGTCATTGTAAAGAACGAATGACTTCTTTTCACTCATCATTCAACCTCCTTTCCAGCGCCTCCACAAACCCTTCATAGCTTCGAGCCACTATGTAAATGCCTCCACTGGCCTCCACTTTGTCCCGGTACCTTTTTTGGGCTTCACTTAATTTATCCCTGCCAATTTTTAACTCTATTTTAAGGCTTTTTCCCTGCCATATGGCGCTTATGTCAGCAGTACCGTTGGTGCCAGTGCCAGGCACGAACTTAACCCCGCCAATGGTCTTTTGCTGTCCCACTACATTGGTGTAGGTGTATGAGTTATCTATCACCCGTCCGGTGTTGCTGATTCTCTCGGCCTGGCCGCCGGATAGGTTGATGGCATCGATTATGCATTTGGTAAGTCCGTTGGCGGTGCTGTCCTTATATGGTTTGGGCTTTGCCAGTGCATGCTCCGGGACATTGGGGTACTTTGCTCTTATTTCCTTGATTTTTAAAGCCGACAAGGTTTTCAAATCCCATGGGAAATCGACATCTTTGAGGGCTGCATTTGATTGGACACCATTAGCAGTCAAAGCCTTGCAACGGGATTGCCCTTGTGGGGCTTTTGCTTTTTGATTTCCCATTGCTTAGTACTTAACAGTTTTTACTTCGGTTAGGGCTGCTTCTACCTCATCGGTACGGTAAAGTACCCTACCGCCGATTGAGTAGCTTTTCAGTAACCCGCTGTTTGTCCAATTGTGGAGGGTCTGTAATGTTACTTTTAGGGTTTTTGCCGCCTCTTGGCGGGTAAGGAATTTTTCTTTTTTTGTTTCCGGACTTTTGACCGGTGATTGGTGTTTAATACCGTACTCTTCTAGGGCGCTAGCAATGATTGATCGTAGTTGCTCGGGTGTGCTTACTATTAGCTCCATTTCTGTCTGTGTTTTTGTTATGGGTCAAATATGGAACAATGTGTTTAGGTGCTAAGTCGGATAGTCGGATTCCGATTTTTTTCCGATAAAAAAATATCAACCTACTGAAAAGTAAAAAACCCGAAAGGGCTATCCGTTCGGGTTTTGATTTAGTGGTAATGGGGCTATCAACTGTTTTTTATACTGTTTATTATAGCTTTAAATGGTTCCCTGAATAAGTTTGCCATGTGACTTTTGTCAGTAGGGTCTATTTTCTTTTTCGGGTCCTTAAACCCTTTGAATTTTGTTTGCATCAATTTCGTTGCTGTACTCATAGGCACGGATATTACATTGGCTTTTTTGAGCTCTTCGAGATACACCATTCCCGCCTCCTTTATCCCTATCCAAACATCATTAACATCTACCAGCCTGCCCATACCTCCCTGCCAAGTTTCCTTTTTCAGAATGGTTATGTATGCATCTGCTTTACCAGCTGGGAATAGGTCATCAAAAGTTTTTAGGTGCTCATGTTTGTTGATGGGCCGTGGCTTTGAATTTACTTCACTGTTTAGTCCATCCAGCCAGTCAAAGAAATGTCCGGTAAGTTCGTGGTATTTTTTTCCTGTATCAACACGTACCAATGATGTGGTACCTTCTTGGTTGGTTTTCACTTCCAAAACGCTGCACCTGCTTTTGCCTCCTTTCTCACGTTCCTTTGTAAGGGAAACTAGCCAAATCTTTAACTTTTCTCTAATAGGTTCTATAGCATCAATGTTTCTAGTATTGCCAATTTCCCTGGTAAGTATTTCTTCAAATCCTGCTTCTGTATCCAAGGTTCGGTATTTCAAAGTTTCTTTATCCCTAATGCTGAAAAAGCTAAACAGCTTTTGCATATTGCTAAAATCCTTGTCATTGTAAAGGTTTTCGACGATTTTATGAATCATATTGTCCATATCAAACAACTTTTAAAACTGATTCTTTCCAATGTTCTGCCAACTGTACGGCTACATCTTCCGGCTTTACTTTAATGTACTTCAAGAACGCACTTTCTGTTCGGTGGCCTGTGATTTTCATAAGACTAATAGCCGGAAAACCACTTTTATAGACGTTGGTCGCAAATGACCTTCTAGCCGTGTGAGTTGTTACAAATTCCCATTTTGGCCTCATTTCCGTTACCTTATGGCCGCCCTTAATGTATTCTGCCTCTACTACCTCTTCCAAACATTCCACTTGTTTGGTGATATCCTTTAGATAGTCGTTCATTTTTTGGTTAGAGATAGGAGGGGGTAAACTGTTAGGGTATTTGCCCTCATATTTTGCCATGATGGCCTTAACTGTCGGATGGATAGGTATTATCACCTTTTCACCTGTTTTCTGTGTTTTGATGTGTAAAAAACCATCCTGTATGTTTTCCGGTTTAATAGTCGTGAAATCTGAGAACCTAAGCCCAGTCCAGGCCCCAACTAAAAATAGATCCCGCACCCTTTCGAGGTGAGGGGTTTTTGATAAGTCCTCTTTGTATAGCTCCTCAAGTTCTTTGACTGTTAGGTATATTGAAAACCCTGTGACACTGTAGGCTTTAAACTTAGAGGATTTAAAGTACATGTTGGTATTGTAGCCCATTTCAGTAGCATAGTTCAAAAAGGTTTTGATAATCATTATGTACTTACCTACTGAATTCAGCTTATATCCTTCATTATTCAAATAAGCAACAAACTTGGAGTAAAAGCTATGGTTGATGGTGTCAAAGGTAAGGTGATATGATTTCCCAAATTCTGCCAGCTTGTTCTTTGTGGTCCTGTACTTTTGGATTGTCCTTTTATCGTATCGTTTACCGGTGGCTGTAAGCCTGATCCCGTTTTCTGCCTCTGTAATGAACCTGTCGAAAAGCTCAATTAGAGTTATAGGCTTATCTGTTTCATGTTCTTTTATTGCGGCCCTGTTTAGCTCAATGTCCAGCTGATCTTTTAGCTCGGAGGGTAATGGGGACCTTTCCAGTTTTAGCTTTAACTGTCTGAATACTTTTTCTGCAGTGCCTTTGATATGGGAAAGGGTGTCATTAAAAATCTTGTGGGCCGGGAAAGCCTGTACCTCTTTGGCCAATTGCTTTTTGTCGTTCCATAATTTGGGATGGATTTTTTCCAGTGAGGGATACTTCAGCCTTTTACTGTTATAGGATATGAAAAGCGTAATTGGTGTCTCCCCGTCTTTACCCTTGTCCCGAAGGTAATAATTGAATTCTGCCATAAACGAACTTTGATTGGATATTCAAATATAGCGTTTTTGATATTGGGGGACACAATGGGGGACAAAAAAATTTGATTGTTTATTATTTTATTGGATTGTTCTTGATGTTGGAGTAGCTTTAAAATGCTGTTATTCAGTAATATGGAGTGTATTATAGTCTATGTTAATCAAAATGTATGTAGTCCTGTCGGGACTACAAAAAAACCTCTTCAAATTGATTTTTGAAGAGGTCTTTTTACTTTTTGCATAAAGTCAATGGCCAATATGCTGACAAATCAATCCTTCACACACCTGATGGGCATGTGGCGTCCGTAGAGAGATCTTCCCCGAGAAATTCCTGAGCCATCGTAAACACCATTGCCGTTAGGGAAAATGGTCCTGCTAATAATTTCTCCTAAAGTGGTAGTGCTATACCATACAGCCGCTGAGGCAGTATTGATCCCAAAATAGTAGCCACTTTCATAATCAAAATCCACTCCTCCCGTGGGATATGCAGAAAACCTACTTGTGTTCGTGATACGAATACCCGTGAGCGCTGGAGAATAATAATCTGTCCAATCATTGGCCATGATTTTATCGGCCAGCTCTGCACCAATTCCTCGAAGATGAGAGGTACTCTCCATTTCACTCTCGTCAATGCCCAGGTACCGTTCCAGGGTCTTCCAGTCTTCATCAGTACTCACATGCCAGTTGCACGGGCAGATATTTTCATCGCTTAAGGCCACAGATGCGGGGTAGTAAAAATTGGTGACTTCCCTGGCTCCATCACCTCTTGTTAGGACATATTCGTGATAGGGGTTTTCTTCCCATTTCATTGGCAGCTGCAGAGCTGGGATAGTTTCACCATTGCAATAGGTACTGGAGGCAAGGTTTTCTCCCATCCAGTATTGGTTTCCGATTTTAACGATCGGATAGACATTGCCCTCCGCGTCAGTGACCGTTTGGCCTTCTCCAGCTATGTTGACATTGTTGAAGTCAAAATGAAACTCTCCGAGGTTGAGTCTAATGAGGCTCGGTCCCGCTTCATTTTCTGTCAGTTCCAGCTTATAATGGTAATGGCGATATCCTTGTAAAGTAAGCTCTTGCTGCAAGGGTTGGTTATGAAAGTTTTCCACCACCGTAAGGCTCCTACGGCTGCCTTTTTTTACATACAGGTAGTAGTATTTACCATCTTCGGTCCGTTGAAGGGCTTTGCCATTATCGAGGTATGCCTCCTTTACATGCGTAGCATCCACGGTGATCAGGCCAAACTTAGTGGTGGCCTTGACCGTGATATTCAATTGGGAGCTGTTAAGGTCAAACTCACCGCTTAGCTTGTAGGGCAAGTATTTTGCTTCATCTGCTCCCCATACCTTGGTGTAGTAGGTGTATGGCCCATAGGGCAAAGTGATGGTGGCTCCGGCCAGTAAATCGTATGGATTGTACGTCAGCATATATTCCTGACCGGTGTCCTTATGCGTAAATAATACCTCTGCTTCCTCGGGCAAAACATGCTGCCAATCCGAGAGGGAGGTCGTGCGGCTGTTTGGCTGAGAGGATTTCAGGTCCTCAAAAACAATACTGGAAAACGAGACTTTTCCAAGCCGTGGAGCATTTTCGGTAGCTTCTTGCATACAGCTGGACAATAGCCCAAGCAAGAAAATCAGGATAAAGTAGTTTTTTTTGTTCATGGTAAAAAAGGTAAATTGACAATAAAAATAATCGTCTGAAAGTTAGCCAAATAATTCGCTACTTTATTTAGAAAACATATTTATGTGTATAAAATACCTATAAGTATGTTTTAATGTATAAAAATGTATTGGTTTGTGCTACTGGTCTATAGCATCTAGTCGCCTACCTGTTATTCTTCCAAGACCGATAGAATGTTTCCTTCTGGGTCCTTGAACCAAGCGACTTGGGGACCTTGGTCACTTCTGCAGATGCCCTTTGCATCGGTTTGGATATCACCGGTATATTGTTCGAAGACGATGCCTTTGGCAATCAATGCGTCCACGGCCTTTTCGATATCATCCACTAGGAAATTCAATACGGTAAAGACTGCAGGCTGATGGTCAGGCTTGGGATAGATGATGATGGGCTGATTACCGGTGGTCTCTACCTCCAAAATGCCCATGGAGTTTGTCGTTACGGTCAGGCCTAATTTGTCACCATAGAAATGCCGGGCTTTTTTGATGTCTTTTACGGAAAAACTGCTGAATGCGGTGCTGGTTGATAACATGATGGTTTGGGTTTATGTGATTTCTTGAACAAAAGATACCATTTTACTGATTTTTGGATTTTTAAATCCACTGAACACATAAGTGTCACAGAAAGCAAACTTTCTGGTTTTTTCCGCGGGCATGATGATCGCACCCCTGACGGCGGCTTCTTTGCCATGCGTAATGATCTGCGCTATTTCTGCCTTTCCTGCCGTATCTACGGCCATTTTTTCGAGAGCTTCAATGAACGCTGCTTTGCCCCTCAAGGTCTTGTCCCCGACAATGGTCCATTCGATATCGTCTGTGACATGTGCTGCGATATAGTTTACATCACTGGCTGCGAAAGCTTCGTTGAACTTCTTTAGAAATTTTCCTTTTTCGGTCATGATGATGGGTTTAAAGTGCTTTTGGGTCGGCATAATGCAGCAGCGTATTGCCGTTTGCAAATTGCCTGGATTCTTTTAGTACCAAAGAAAAGGGAAGTTCGATATCCTGAAATAGCTGTTTCCCCTTACCTAATATAACGGGATTGATGATAATACGGTATTCATCAATCAGATGATTGCGGATAAAACAGGCTGCGATGGATGATCCGGCAAAGAGTACCAAATCTTTTCCAGTTTTAGCTTTTAGGGATTGGATAAATTTAGGATCGACACGATCAATGATTTTCCCATTCCATTCAGCGACCTTGAGTGTTTTGGAGAAGACCAGTTTTGGCGTATCGTTCATCACTTGGGCAAATGCCCCTTGCTGTTCAGGCCAATGCTTTAACATTAGTTCATAGGATTTACGGCCGTAGATAAATGTGTCCACTGAGGGAAAGAAATCCATCATATAGGCATCCATCTCCTCATTCCATACGTGCCAACTGATGTCTCCATTCTCGCCTTCAGTATATCCATCCAGAGACACCATCATGGACAAAATGATCTTGCGCCGTGGTGTAGGGTTAAGAGACATTGTGGTAAGAATTTTTGGGGAGCTTGGCAATGATCTTTTCTAGCTGATAAACATGTCTTCGCGTATGGAAAATGGTAAACCACATCCATTCCAATCGGGTAAATTCACCATATTCTGGAATAATGAAGTCCAGGCACACCCGATGGAGATCTTCATCTTTTAGTGCTTTCAGTTCCTCGATTCTTTCGGTTAATTGACGGATAAGTTGAGCTTTAGAGATAGGGTTGTTATCAGGAAGGATCGCTTCTGGTGATGCCATCTTTATTGTAAAGTCCAAAAAAACGTTTTTGATATCCCATACTTTTTGGTCTACTTGTCGATCACATGCCGCGGTATTTCCTTTCAAGGTATATGCCACCGCATAAGATTTGAAGAGATGGTTCCCAACCTGTGCAGCGGTCCAAGAGCCTTCAAAAGGAATGCTGTTGAGCTGGTTTTCTGATAGGTCCTTCAAGTGGGAAATCAACTGTGTGCTGATTTCCTCAAAGGCTTCAAATACATTTTTAGCTGCGTTCATAAATCTTTTATTTTTGATCCAATGGTAAGAGGACTTGCCATTTCTTACCGAATTTGTCTCGGAGGACACCGAAAGTATCGCCCCAAAACTGTTTTCTCACTGGTTCATATACTTTGCCACCTTTGGCCAGCTGATCAAAGCATCGGTGTATTTCGGCTTCATTATCAAAGGTAAGCTGAATGCCCATGTCATTCCCTGGCTTGTGACCATCTGCCCCTTGCATGTCAGTAGCCATCAGTACCAGATCACCGTTGCGGAGTTCTGCGTGCATGATTTGGGCCAGTTGTTCCTTTGGTGTCTGTTCGGCCATGGGGCCATCTGCCATGGTCATTAAGTTTAGATCACCTCCCAGACATTGCTGATAAAAGGTCATGGCTTCTTGACAGTTTCCGTCAAAGCTTATGTAAGGATTTATCTTGATCATGGTGTTAGTCGTTTGGTATTGCCGTTTCGTTCATAAAACAAAGTTCCCATTGGTGGCCATCGGGATCAGCAAAACTGTGCTGATACATCCAGCCTTGGTCCAAGGGGGCCGAATAAGTGCTGCCTCCCGCATCGATTGCTTTTGTAACCATTTCATCTACGGCAGCTTTGCTGTCCATATCAATGGCAATGAGCACCTCGGTGGTCTTGTTGGCGTCTGCGATTTCTTTTTTGGTAAACTGCCTAAAGAATGGTTCCGTTAGGAGCATCACGTAGATATTATCCTCATTGATGACCAAACATGCGGCTTTCTCGTCGGAGAATTGTGGGTTGAAATTAAAACCCAAATGTTCGAAAAAGGCTCTAGATTGGGAGAGATCCTTAACCGGTAAGTTTACGAAAATTTTACTTGGCATGATGTCTATTATTTTAGGTTCAATACAAATTTACAAGACTTTCTATACATTGCAGGTGTGTAAATACGACTAACTAAGGGGTTGATTGCGACGGGTTTATTGCCTATCTTAGTAGCATGAAGCATGTAACGATTCTCGTCCCCAAGGGACATTTCAGTTTGGTCAACATAGAGGGAACCCACCATATTTTTAGTTGGGTAAATGAATGGCTGGCGCAATCGGGACGTCCGCCATACTTTGACATTCAGCTGGCCGGTCTCTCTCAGCCTGCATTGCAAAGCACCGGGATTTATGAAATCAATCCTGGACGGCTGATTAGCGAAGTGCATAAGACGGACTTGATCATTATTCCAGCGGTTCATGGTGATATCGACCAGGTACTGGAGGACAATAGGCCATTTTTTCCTTGGATTATTAGCCAGTACAAGGCTGGGGCTGAAGTAGCCAGTTTGTGTATTGGTGCATTTTTGCTGGCCGAATCGGGACTGTTGGATGGGAAAAAAGTGGCTACCCATTGGCAGTTTGCCAATGACTTTCGCAAGCGGTATCCCAAGGCAATTATGGTAGATGACAAAATTCTTACGGATTCGGATGGACTTTATACCAGTGGTGGAGCATTTTCCTTTACCAGTTTGCTGGTATATCTCATCGAGAAATTTCAAGGCCGTGAAGCGGCAATCCTTGCAGCCAAATCATTCATGATTGACATTGATCGTAATAGTCAGTCTCCCTTTATTCTTTTCAGTGGCCAAAAAGAACATCACGATGATGCCGTGCTCAATGCCCAAAAGTACATTGAGGATAACTTTCAGGATAAAGTCACTGTAGATGACTTGGCCAGTAGATTTGGAGTGGGCAGGAGGAGTTTTGAGCGGAGATTTAAGCAAGCTACGAGCAATACTGTTGTAGAGTATATGCAGCGTGTGAAAATCGAAGCAGCCAAGAAAGCACTAGAAAAGGGCCGTAAAAATGTCAGTGAGGTAATGTACGATGTCGGCTATAGCGATACGAAGGCATTTAGATCGGTTTTCAAAAAAGTTACTGGTCTATCTCCTGTACAGTACCGAAATAAGTACGCTCCCCAAGAGGTAAAGAAAGCGCTCTTGTCCAATTAACCTCAGTTCGATTATAAAATCGTCACTGCGAGGCTTAGAGGGAGATATGAGGGGTGGAAGCCGTGGCAGCTCGCCGCGGCGAGTTGCCACACCCTTTAGCAACCCACATCCTCCTTGAAAGGGTTCGCAATGAAGCTTTTAATACTAAAATTAAGTCGAGCTCAGGTAATTAGCAATTTTCCAACCCTCTTAACCGTAAATTTCATTGAGAATGCCCGCCAACCTAATGCCGCCAGCCAGCAGGCGCTGTTCGATTACGGGAAAAGTAACATAATCATATTCGTAAGATAATCGTTTGCTCTCTGGCAAGTCGTAAACGATATCCCGTAACTGGACAGCTTCATTTAGCCAGTCGGCATATGAGGCAGCCTGGAGTTTTTTTACGGTTTCCTTATCAGCTTTTCTGTTGAGGTGATCGGCCAGCTCGGTATAGCTCAGCTTTTGACGGTCAATGACCTTGGTGTCCCACACGGTATGTAGGTTGGTGCTTTGGCCAAAATAAGTAACTCCCACTTCGTTGCCGCCTTTGTCCTCACCGGTGCCTACATGGAGTGGTTGATGGAGGTCGCCCACGATGTGAATGAGCATTTTCAGGTTTTCTTGTCTTTTGACCAAAGATAGGGGCTTGTTTTTGAGTTCATCGATCAGCCTCAGCATGACGCCATAGGCATCTCCATCTTCTTCTTGGATCTCAGGCTCATAGCCCTTGCCCTCATGGACGGTTAAAAAATGCCAGGTATAAGCGTGGTCATATGCCCTGTCTGAGCGGATTTCGTCCATCCAGTTGGCAGTCATGGCCAAGGATGTCGGCCCTAGTATGGCCTGAATGTTTCGCTGGGCCTTTTTGCTGAGGTGCCATTCGGCAATTTGTCCGACTACCCGATGACCTGTTTTTCCCCAACCAAAGGATAGGGAGTTTATCATGGTGCAAAGCACAAGCGCAAAGAAAAGCTTTTTCATGGTTTCCGATATTATGCTTCTGACATCAACTCATTGATGGCTATCCATGCCATCAGTCCAGCACCGACTTCCAGTGCACTTTCATCAATGTCAAAGGTAGGCGTATGGACGCCGCTTGTGATGCCTTTTTCTTCATTTCGTATTCCCAATCGATAGAAGCAGCCGTCCATTTCTTGGGTGTAATAGGAAAAGTCCTCCGCAGCCATCCAAATGTCCAAGTCTTCCACATTTTCTTCACCAAGGTATTCTTGGGCGGCCTTGTAAGCCCTGTCGGTCAATTCTGGAGCATTTTTTAAAAAAGGATAACCTTTGCGCACCTCAAAATCCACGGATCCTCCCATGCCTTCGGCAATCCCTTCAGCTATCTTGACCATTTTCTTATGGGCTTCAGCTCTCCACTCTTCGTCCAGCGTACGGAAAGTCCCTTGTATATTGACTTCATTTGGAATGACATTGGTAGCGCCCAGGGCTTCGATACGGCCAAAGCTAAGGACGGAAGGAATCTTCGGGCTGGCATTGCGGCTGATCACTTGCTGAAGTGCCACGATGATATGCGAGGCAATCAGAATCGGATCGACCAAGGTCTCCGGCATGGCACCGTGACCGCCTTTGCCGATGACTTTTACATAAAGCTCATCCGCACTGGCCATGTACATGCCTTTGCGAAAGCCTACTTTGCCGGCATCGAACAGGGGCATTACGTGCTGGCCAACGATTCCGCTGGGACGGGGATTTTCCAAGGCTTTGTCCTTGATCATTAACGAAGCTCCACCAGGAATTTTTTCCTCCCCAGGCTGAAAAATGAGTTTTACTGTTCCTTCAAATTGGTCCTTTACGGCATGAAGGATCCGTGCCGCTCCCAAAAGGGAGGAAGTGTGCACATCGTGTCCACAGGCATGCATGACCCCTTCATTTTTGGATTTGTAGGGGACATCATTTTGTTCGATGATGGGCAGGGCATCCATGTCTGCACGCAATGCGATGACTTTTTTGGAAGGATTTTTTCCCTCTATCAGTGCAACCAGTCCAGTGTTGGCTTTGCGCTCAATATTGGTAATGCCGATTTCCTGCAAATGCTTTTCCACAAAGGCGCAGGTATTGTGCTCTTCGAAAGAAAGCTCCGGATTGGCATGGATATGCCTGCGGATTTCTATCGTTTGATTAAGCTGGCCAGCGGCCAACTTCTTGATGGTTTCTTTCAGCATGGGGGTTATTTCGCTTCTTCGATTTCTTCTTCCTCTTCCTCCTGGTTACCAAAGCGCTGTTGGATGATCCTGGCGCTTGGGAATTCCTGTTTGATGGTATGGAAGAGTGATTGTGCCTCTATTCGGTTTATGTACCTGCCGACCTTTACCAAGTAGCGGGGTTGCTCGTATTCCATTTCCGCTTTTACCTGTGATGGCAGCGTATTGTAGAGCTTATTTCTGGTAGAAAAAGCCTTTTCCCTGTCCACACCGCTATATACTAAAATGGTAAAGCCATTATAAACGCCTCTATCAGCGTTCTTATTGGCAAAACTGGTCAGTGAGGCTTGCAGATCGTTGTCCACGGGATCCCCTGCTTCTGCACTTACAGGACCACTGCTCTGGGAAGGTACTAGGTTTTCCTCCTTAGGAAGGTCAGGATAAGTGGTGCGGTAAGAGGACAGGTTTTCTTCGTAGTTATTGTAGGCTGCAGCGGATTTGCTCATTTTGCTTCCCCCTGCACATCCTGCCAATACCGTGACTACGAAAATGGAAAGATAGGCTATATTCTTTTTCATAGTGTTTTTTTAATCTTCTATAACAACACACTTGCCAGAACTGATGTCCTGTTCCACACTTTTGTATTTCACGTCTTTTTTTACATTACCATTGGTGTACTGTACTGAAACACGGTCATTTCGGCCGTATGCTTTTTCTGACTTTCGTGGAGCGACTACCTGTTTTTGAGCTCCCCTGTTCGCAGAAGCAGCGGCTTGTGCAGCCCTGTTGGCATGGGGGTTCAGGGTACTGTTGGCTTCTTCCTTGGAAGCTTGGACCTTGGGCTCAGGTTGTTTTTGTGCTTGGGCAGCACGTACCTGATCTGGGTTTTGCTTCGGCAGCTCTGCCTTTGCCAAGAAGGAAATTACGTCCTCGTTCAATTTGCCTACAAAGCGCTTGAACATTTCGAACGCCTCGAATTTATAGATCAACAATGGGTCTTTTTGCTCATACACTGCGTTTTGTACGGATTGTTTCAAGTCGTCCATGTCGCGTAGATGCTCTTTCCAGTTTTGGTCGATGATGGCCAGGGTGACATTCTTCTCTACCGCACGGATCAAATCACGGCCTTCATTTTCAATGGTGGATTCCAAATTGCAGACTACACCAATTTGCTTGATACCATCAGTAATTGGGACCATGATTTCTTTGACCGTAGCTCCCCTGTTTTCATATACATCTTTAAGTACGGGCAATGCACGGTCAGTGACGTGCTGGTTTTTGGCAACATAGTTTTTATAGCAGGCATCAAAAAGCTCTTGGCTCAATGTAGCAGCCGGCTTAGATTTAATGTCATCTTCAGTGAATTTATAATCAATGCCAAGTGAACTATAAATATTCATGCGGAGGCTGTCCATATCTTCAGTGGACTTGGCTACTTCTACAATGCCTTCACACACGTCGTACATGACATTGAGGATGTCCAGTTCGAGTCTTTCGCCCATCAGCGCATTCTTTCTTCGCTTGTACACTACCTCACGCTGGGAATTCATGACATCATCATATTCCAAGAGGCGTTTACGCACGCCGAAGTTGTTTTCTTCCACTTTGCGCTGGGCCCTTTCGATGGATTTGGAAATCATGGAGTGTTGGATCACCTCACCTTCTTCCAGTCCCATGCGGTCCATGAGCTTGGCGATACGTTCTGAACCAAATAAACGCATCAAACTATCTTCCAGGGAAACAAAGAACTGGGAAGAGCCCACGTCACCTTGACGTCCTGCACGTCCACGAAGCTGTCTGTCCACACGTCTGGATTCGTGACGTTCTGTGCCGATGATGGCCAGTCCACCAGCCTTTTTGGCTTCCGGCGTCAGCTTAATATCCGTACCACGACCGGCCATATTGGTGGCGATGGTCACCGTGCCCGGTTTACCCGCTTCGGCTACTACTTCAGCCTCCTTGGCGTGTTGCTTTGCGTTGAGTACCTGGTGTTTGATTTTTTTGAGCGTCAGCATTCTGCTGAGTACCTCTGAGATCTCCACGGAGGTAGTACCCACCAATACCGGTCTTCCTGCATCGGTCAGCTCATTGATTTCATCCACTACTGCGTTAAACTTCTCTCTGACCGTTTTATAGACTTTATCATCACGGTCATCCCGCTGGATAGGCTTATTGGTAGGAATTACCACCACATCTAACTTGTATATTTCCCAAAATTCCCCAGCTTCTGTCTCGGCAGTACCCGTCATACCGGATAGTTTGTGGTACATCCTAAAGTAATTCTGGAGCGTAATGGTCGCGTATGTTTGGGTGGCGTCTTCTACTTTTACATTTTCCTTTGCCTCGATCGCTTGGTGAAGGCCATCTGAGTACCTTCTTCCTTCCATCACACGGCCTGTCTGCTCATCGACAATTTTGACCTTGCCATCCACCAAGATATACTCGGTGTCCTTTTCGAACATACAATAAGCCTTCAGCAGTTGGTTTACCGTGTGGATACGCTGGGCCTTGACACCATAATCCTTGATGATCTCCTCCTTGCGAATGAGTTTTTCTTTTTCATCGATGGATTCGTCTTTCTCCATTTCGGCGATTTCTGTACCAATGTCCGGAAGGATAAAGAAACTGGTGTCTTCGTTTTTCTTGGTGATTACCTCGATGCCATTGTCGGTAAGGTCCACGGTATTGGATTTCTCATCAATGGTAAACAGCAGCGGCTCGTCCGCCTCCGGCATCATGCGCTTGTTGTCCTGTAGGTAATAGTTTTCAGTTTTTTGGAGGACTACCCTGATGCCCGGCTCGGAGAGGTATTTGATCAATGGCTTGTACTTGGGCATGCCTCGGTAAGCCCGGAAAAGTGCCAATCCGCCTTCTTTCTGATTGCCTTCGCCGATCAGCTTTTTGGCAGTAGAGAGATAGCCTTGGATCAATTTTCGCTGTTCATCTACCAAGGTCGAGACCCTTGGTTTCATTTCATAAAACTCATGCTCGTCGCCCCTAGGGACAGGGCCGGAAATGATCAGCGGTGTTCTGGCATCATCGATCAGCACGGAATCGACCTCATCGATCATGGCAAAGTGATGCTTTCCTTGCACCAGGTCGTCGGCATTGCGAGCCATGTTGTCACGCAGGTAGTCAAAGCCAAATTCATTGTTTGTACCGTAAACGATGTCCGAATTGTAGGCCTTTCTTCTTTCGGGGGAGTTGGGTTTGAACTTATCGATACAATCTACCGTCAAGCCGTGGAACTCAAATAATGGTGCATTCCACTCACTGTCCCTTTTGGCAAGGTAGTCGTTTACCGTTACGATATGCACGCCACGTCCGGCCAGGGCATTCAGGTAGGCCGGAAGGGTGGACACGAGCGTTTTACCTTCACCAGTGGCCATCTCGGAGATTTTACCTTTGTGAAGGGCGACACCACCGATCAGCTGTACATCATAGTGAAGCATGTCCCACGTGATCTCGGTACCTGCAGCTAGCCATTGGTTATGCCAGATGGCTTCGTCGCCGTTGATTTCCACATTATCTTTTCTGGCCGAAAGCTCCCGGTCATAGTCATTGGCCTTTACGACCAGTTTGCCGTTTTCCTTAAACCTCCTGGCCGTTTCCTTCATTACAGCAAAAGCCTCGGGAAGTACTCGCTCGAGTACTACTTCCAAGGCTTCGTTACGGTCTTTTTCGACTTTGTCGATCTGATTAAAAAGGGCGTCTTTTTCGTGGACCTTGTCCGGCGCCAACGCATCGATTTCTCCTTTGAGAGAGACGATATTGTCATCAAAGGACTTTAATTCCGTATCGACAATTCCTTTGATTTCTATGGTTTTGTTTCGTAGCTCCTCATCTGTGATGGATGAAAGCTGGTCAAATGCTGCGTTTATCTTTCCTACGAAAGGGTATAATTCTTTTATATCCCGGTCTGACTTGGTCCCGAAGACTTTGGTCAGCCCCTTTGCGATAAAATCTAACATAGTAGTTATTGTATATTATAATTGGGCTTAAAATTACTTTCTTTTTATAACAATCGGTAGTTTTTAACCGTTCGATTGGTCTTGGATATTAAATGGTTATCAAATACTGTGTAATTAGATGACTGTAGATCCTTTAAATACCTGCTCTGCAGGGCCTATCAATACGATATCTTTAAAGCTGCCGTTTTCTCCTTGGGTAAATTTTACGGCAAGGTTTCCTCCCTGTGCTTTGATGTCCACATGATCGATGTTTTTCTGGGAGCCAAAAACAAGGGCGCATGCTGTGACGCCTGTTCCGCAGGAAAGTGTTTCATCTTCTACGCCTCGTTCGTATGTGCGCACGTAGATATGGTCATCCCCTAGTACTGAAATGAAGTTGACATTGGTGCCGCTTGGGCGGTAGTCATCGCTATATCGGATGGCTGCTCCTGTATCCACAACGGGATAATGCTCTACATCCTCTACAAATCGGACATGATGCGGGGAGCCGGTATCCACAAAGAAATCTTCACCTTTATTTTCTAAGGATACTACATTTCCCATGCCCAGTTCTACATTTCCATTGATGATACGCGCTTGGTGCGGCCCATCTATGGCAAGAAAGTGGGCTTGGGCTGCCACAATCCCCAAAAAGCTCGAAAAAGCCACTGCACAGCGGGCTCCATTCCCGCACATGCTCTGGGAGCCATCTGCGTTAAAATAGATCATTTCGAAATCATAACCCTCCTTGTTCCGGATAAGGATAAGCCCGTCGGCACCAATCCCAAATTTACGGTCACAAAGTTGGCTGACGAGATCCAGGTTTTGTTCATCAAAATGCTCCGACCTGTCGTCGATCATCACAAAGTCATTCCCTGTACCTTGATACTTATAAAATGATATTTCCATATCCTCGTTATAAATTAATAAAGCATTGTGATCGGCTCAAAAACCAATCCATTTTCCGTTTGTCCTACAAACATAACCAACTTGTCATTAATTCAGACAAATGGTCTGATTATTGGTTTTATTTTATCAGTTAAATAGTTAACTTGCTAAAATAGCAATGAAAAATATATTCATATAAAAGTACTGAATATCAAAATAATTTCGGAACAAAATTTTACTAATAATGAAAAAAGTTTCATTTAATCCTTCCAGAAGGACTTTTATAACACATAGTACCAAAGCCACATTGGCAGTAGGAATCGGAAGCAGTGCGATAGGTTCTGCCTTCTTGACGGCCTGTGGGGCGTCCAAGGAAGAGGAGACCGAAGAGACTGCCCAGTTGAGCACCGGTTTTTCCCAAGCGGGACTTGCGTATGATTATGCTGCACTGGAGCCAAATATAGATGCGACTACCATGGAAATCCACTATACCAAACATGCTGCAGGTTATGCACGAAAGCTGAAGGCAGCCTGTGAAGCCGAAGGTGTGGACATGACCAAGCCACTGGAAGAGACGCTTATGAAAGTGTCCAACTACAGTACTGCCATGAGAAACAATGGTGGAGGGCACTATAACCACGAACTCTTTTGGAGCATCATGTCTCCTGAAGGTGGCGGTAAGCCGACAGGTGACCTTGCGGCAGCGATCGATGAGGCGTTTGGTAGTTTTGATGCTTTTGTAGAGAAATTTGAAGGAGCCGCCAAAGGGCGCTTTGGATCCGGATGGGCTTGGCTGGTAGTCGATGCCAATAAAAATCTGAAAGTAGGTTCTACTCCCAATCAGGATAATCCGCTGATGGATGTGTCAGAACTCCAGGGGATTCCGTTGATGGGGATCGATGTATGGGAGCATGCGTATTACCTTCACTACCAAAATGAGCGTGGTAAATATGTGTCAAATTGGTGGAATGTCGTAAACTGGGCTGCCGTACAGGACCGGTACAGTGCTGTCGTTTAAACTGACCTTTAGTTTATTCATAATATACGGCCGGATGGGAGCGTCTCCCATTCGGCTTTTTTTTAACTGATTATCCACGTGCTTGCCGGTAATAAAGTTTTTCACAGACCTGCCGCGACGGAAAATTTTTCCTGGACCATCACAGATAAATAATCAAAAATCCGTGCTCCCCTGTCTAGCCGCCCGCTTTTTAATTTCTTAACGCCCAATACCTTCAGTGCGGATTCAGTTAATAACCTTAGCTCGACTTTTTTTTTGTATAAAAACCGTCATAGCGAACCCTTTTTAGGTGGATGTGGGTTGGAAAAGGGTGTGGCAACTCGCCGCGGCGAGCTGCCACGGCTTCCACCCGCTCAGGCCTACCTCTAAGCCTCGCAGTGACGGTTTTATAATCGAACTGAGGTTAATAAGTCTGTTATATGCTATAAGGAGTCTCTTTTGGATAAATTACCAGCATCATTCTATGCAGTGTCATGATTTCTTAAGTAACCAGGTTGAGCCAAAATAAGGTATTGCTTCTTTATGACGGCCCTTGGTTTGCCTGTTTTTCAGGACGCTAAGCACTTCTCCAGCTTCAGAAGTAGTGCTAGCGGCGCAGATGATAGCTGCCCTGCACGAAATATAAAATGCGTTTGCCCTGGGAATCATTTTGTAAACGGTGGATATTTCACTTTTTTTGTTTCTTTAATTATTCGAAAAATTTAATTTATGAAAAATCCCAAGACGCTCAGTGCCGTAGCCGCATTTCACCAAACCTTCAAACATCCCATTTTAGAAAAACCTGCCATTCCCAATGAAAAGCGGTCCAAGCTTAGGGTTTCTTTGATCGCAGAGGAACTAAAAGAGTTGGAAGAAGCGATCAAAGATGAAAATATCGTAGAGGTGGCAGATGCTTTGTGTGACATACAATATGTATTGGCCGGCGCCGTGTTGGAGTTTGGGTTGGCGGATAAGTTCAAGGAGCTGTTTGACGAAGTGCAGCGCTCGAATATGAGCAAGGCCTGTAAGTCTGTCGAAGAGGCTGAAGCCACTGTTTCACATTACCAAAAACAGGGAGTGGATTCCTATTATGAAAAAGAAGGTGACCTCTATTTGGTATTCAGGCAGGAAGATAACAAAACCCTTAAGTCTGTAAACTATTCCCCTGCCGACCTTAAAGGGGTTCTTTCCAAATAGGTAACGTGCCATTCCCAAAATCTATTTATGAACCACTAACACCATTTGATGATGACCTGTCTTTCCAAATCCCTTTACGCCTTAGCTTGTACTGTAATGATCTCCTTTGGCAGCCATGGCCAGGAGCGGGCCAGGGATTATGGCTTTACGTTTGGCGTGATGTCGCCGGGAAAGTGGAATGCCATTACCGATGTGGATGGTGTGAAAGTAGGCCATCGGACGCTAATCAAAGATGAAGGTGTCCGTACTGGGGTCACAGCCATTTTGCCACATGGTGGAAATGTTTTTCAGGAAAAAGTCCCGGGAGCAGTGTATGTGGGCAACGGCTTTGGGAAGTTGGCAGGAACCACCCAGGTAGAAGAGCTAGGGAATATCGAAACGCCTATTATTCTGACAAATACGCTTAGTGTGGCGGCAGGAATTGAGGGGGCCATTGATTATACATTCCTGAATCCCGAAAATGCCAATGTCCGATCTGTCAATGCCCTGGTGGGAGAGACCAACGACGGGTATCTCAACGATATCCGTGGCATGCATGTGAAGCCAACCGATGTCGTAACTGCCATCCAGTCTGCCCAATCTGGAACTGTAGAAGAAGGAAATGTAGGTGCCGGGACCGGTACGGTTTGCTTTGGCTTTAAGGGTGGAATAGGCACTGCTTCCAGAAAGCTCCCTGCTGATATGGGAGGCTACACCATAGGCGTGCTCGTACAGACCAACTTTGGAGGAGTCCTGCAGATTGATGGACTTCCCGTAGGTAAGGAACTCGGTCAGTATGCTTTTAAGAATCAGCTGGAATCGGCTGACGGATCATGCATGATCGTCGTAGCCACCGATGCACCGGTACACGCCCGAAACTTAAAGCGCATTGCAAAAAGGGCGATTATGGGGCTGGCTAAAACAGGCGGAATTGCCTCTAATGGTTCAGGGGATTATGTGGTGGCTTTTTCAACGGCAAAGGACCTACGGATTCCTTATGATAGCCATGGAGCAGAACGACTGACGATGGAAGTGGTTAACAATGACTATATGAGCGGGCTTTTTTTGGCTACCATAGAAGCTACCGAAGAGGCCATTATCAACTCCCTGTTTGCTGCAGAAACCATGAAGGGCTACCAAGGTCATGAGGTCAAAGCACTTTCCCACGACCGTGTTTTGGAGATAAAGCGTAGCAAAGGTTTTTAATTTGACGTGACGCTATTTTTGAGCCCTGGTGAAAAAACATGTTTATAAGGAATACCTGGCCCCTATGAGCTTTACTGGACTGATTTAGAATTTTTAACAAGTCTAAAATTTGAAATAGAAAAAAACCATTATATATTTACTTTGTAATTCAAAGTACTTTCTATGGATCAGCAAAAATACATGGACGATTTGCGGGAAATCCGTGAAATGATGAACAAGTCCTCTAAGTTTATTTCCCTTAGCGGTATGTCAGGCATTGCCGCAGGGATCATAGCATTGATAGGGGCGTTTGTGGCCTATCGGCTCGTCTATTCCCAGTGGTCGTACGATACAGGTGTTGACGAAATGTCCATGCTTTTTCGTTTGATGTGGATAGGAGGGTTGACCTTGGTGGGCGCTATTGCAGCTGGCGTTTTGTTTACCAGAAATACAGCGAGGAAAAATAAACAAAAGCTTTGGGATCACCCGTCCAAACGTCTGCTGGTCAACCTGGCCATTCCGATAGTTTCAGGAGGTATTTTCTGTGTGATTCTTTTGCTTAAGGGAAATTTGGAGTGGATCGCCCCCTTAACGTTGGTGTTTTATGGATTGGCACTGATCAATGCCAGTAAATATACCCTGGGCGCAATTCGCAGTTTGGGTTGCGCAGAAATAGTGTTAGGTTTGCTGGCTGCCTGTTTTACAGGATATGGGATTTGGTTTTGGGCCGTTGGTTTTGGAGTGCTCCATATTGTTTACGGATTGGTCATGCAATTAAAATATAAGTTGTGAAAGAGCTCTTAAAGGATCTTAATAAAGCCTTTGAAAATAAAATCAGGTTGGGGATAATGTCTGCTTTGGTGGTCAATGATCACCTGGACTTTATGGCATTAAAGGACCTTTTGGGGGTGACTGATGGGAATTTGGCAAGTCACTTGAAAAACTTGGAGAAGCATAAATATATCCGGTTCAAAAAAGAATTTCTCGACCGTAAGCCGAATACCAAGTATGCAGCCACACCGGAAGGGATCAAGGCGTTTGAGAAGCATATCAAGGCAATTGAACAATTATTGAAATAAAAAAAATTTACTTATTTACTTTGAAGTACAAAGTACTTTTAAAAACAGATAATTATGAAAAATGAAAACACGTATTTGGAAAAATTAGGTGCTTGGATCAGTAATTCCGTCAGTCTAAAATTATTGGTCATCACCATTTTGGTTTTACTGTTGTTGATTCCATCGTCGATGATCATGGATTTAATCTCCGAGCGCGAAGCGCTCAATGAGCAAACCAAGGCTGAAGTGAGCTCAAAATGGGCCAATAGCCAGCAAGTGAACGGTCCGGTGCTGACCGTTCCACTGCTATATGAATATCATGATAGGGAGGAGGTCAGAGAAGAAATAAAGTACCTCTACTTACTCCCCGATCAGCTGTTGGTAGATGGGAAAATCACTCCCGAGACCCTTCGTCGGGGGATTTATGAAGTAGTGGTGTATAAATCCCATTTGGTGATAGCAGGAGACTTCCAGCTTCAAGAGGATTTTAATCGGAATAACCTCAAGGAAATCCAATATGACAAAGCCTTTCTGACCATCGGAATATCCGACCTCAGGGGAATTAAGGAGGAGCTGGTCGTAAATTGGGGCGGTGAGAAGCTGCAAGTGAAGCCTGGATCTAAGATTCCAGCGTTGATCCATCAGGGGATCTCGGTGGATTTGCCTAACCTGGACTTGATGAAAGGTCAGAGGATTCCTTTTTCATTTGCATTGAATTTGCAGGGGAGCCGTAGCATGACATTTGTTCCCGTGGGTGGGACGACCGAAATACGGTTGACGTCACCCTGGTCTTCACCTAGCTTTAGTGGTAATTTTCTACCTGATCAGCGTGAAGTTACCAACCATGGATTTACCGCCAATTGGAAAGTACTGCAGTTGAACCGGAATTTTCCGCAGTTTTGGGTGGATGAATCCCAAGGAGGAAACCTTCAAGCAGCGGCATTTGGTGTGGATTTGATATTTCCTGTGGACAATTACCAAAAGTCAATGCGTTCTGCCAAGTACGCGGTGATGACCATTGTCGTTACTTTTCTGGTTTTCTTTTTGGTAGAAGTGCTCAATAAACGGAAGATTCACCCCTTCCAATACGCTTTGGTCGGCTTAGGACTTTGTTTGTTCTATGTATTGCTAGTATCCATCACGGAGCATTTGGATTTCAATACGGCCTATGCCCTTGCCACTTTGGGCGTTGTGTCCATGATCGTACTGTATTCGCTGGCCGTTTTCAAAAAGAAAATGCTGAGTTTGCTCTTATTGGTAGCGTTAGCGGGGGCTTTTGGGTTTTTATATGTGACCTTACAGTTAACTGATTATGCCCTGCTGATGGGAAGTATTGGCCTGACAGTGATGTTGGCCATGACCATGTATTTTACACGGAATATTAATTGGTATCAATTGAGCATCGGAAAGCAAGAAGATAAGTGATTGTGTTAAGCTAACTATGTACCTGCCCTTTTTTGGCAAAAAAGGATCATTTACTTGCCGAAAAAACGGGGCAGGTATTGGTTTTTATGGCTGTGCATACTGAAAAAATGATGGTGAGCATACTTTTTTGGGAAATCACCAAGTGGAGGCAGCAGGCAGTGATAATGGCGGTATTTTGGAGAAACATATCGGCCACCGTTCCAAGAGATTTAGTGCCATCAAAATCGTATATTAGGGCTTTTCGTGTAAATTAATTTTTTATCCTACAAGGAATCAATAATTTAATGCGTTCAAATCAAGTAATACCCTATAGGAAATATGAATAGACGCGAAGCAATGAAGGGCGTGGGCCTGCTATTTGGCAGTGCCCTATCGGTATCTACCCTTGCTGTATTCCAGCAGGGCTGTACCCGCTCAAAAAATGCCGTGGCTGGTGTTTTCAGTGATGAAGATGCCGGGTTGATGGCAGAAATTGGGGATATCATCATCCCTGAAACATCCGACTCCCCAGGTGCCAAAGCCGTTGGAATCGGAACATTTATGGTGAAAATGCTTGAAGACTGTTATTCCCAGGAAGACCGGGAAAAAGTTTCCGAAGCATTGGATTATTTTGAAAGGAAGAGGGATTTTTCATCATCACCGGCGGCTGAACAGGTCGCTGCAGTAAGTGAGCTGGACAGTCAGGTCTATGCCAAGGAAAGTAAACTTGATGAGAGCTTGTCCGGAGGCTATAAAATCATCAAAGAGTTGACTCTTTTTGGATACTTTAGTTCGGAGGCAGGTGCCACTCAGGCGCTGCGTTACGAACTGGTGCCGGGCCATTATGATGGCTGTGTCGATCTGAAGCCCGGAGACAAAGCCTGGGCATAACCTAAAATAATCCTTCCCATGAATTTAAATATCAAAGCAACAAAAGAAAATACCTACGATGCGATCGTGGTGGGCTCCGGCATCAGTGGAGGCTGGGCAGCAAAAGAACTATGTGAAAAGGGACTAAAAACCTTGGTGCTGGAACGCGGCAAGAATGTGGAACACATAAAGGGCTACCCCACCACAAACCTGAACCCTTGGGAACTCGATCACCGCGGATGGTCGACCAATGAAAGCAAGGAGAAGCATCCCATCCAAAGCCGATGCTATGCCTTTGGTGAAGATACCCAGCAATTTTGGGTAAATGACCTCGAAAATCCCTACAATGAAGTCAAACCATTCAATTGGCTCAGAGGCTACCATGTAGGCGGCCGCTCACTGATGTGGGGAAGACAGTGCTACAGGCTGAGCGATATTGATTTTGAAGCAAATGCCAAAGATGGCCATGGGGTGGACTGGCCGGTAAGGTATAAGGACTTGGCACCATGGTACACGTATGTGGAGAAATTTGCAGGGATATCTGGCCAAGCGGAGGGACTCCCCCAGTTACCTGACAGCCACTTTTTGCCAGCGATGGAAATGAACTGCGTGGAAAAGCACGTTGCCGCACGGGTAAAAGAAAAGTTTGACGACCGGATCATCACCATTGGCAGGGCCGCACATGCTACGGAGGCCATCAATGGTCGAGGACCATGTCAATATCGGAACCTCTGTGCCAGAGGCTGTCCTTTTGGTGGGTATTTTAGCAGTAACTCAGCTACACTTCCCGCCGCCATGCAGACAGGGAATATGACTTTGCGTCCTTATTCTATCGTGACTGAAGTCCTGTACGACAAGGAAAGTGGCAAAGCAAAAGGCGTCCGTATCATGGATGCCGAGACCAAAGAATATACGGAGTATTATGCGAAGATTGTTTTTCTGAATGCTTCGACCTTGGGCTCTGCATATATCTTGCTGAATTCAGTTTCTGACGCATTCCCTAATGGCTTGGGAAATGGTAGCGAGCAAGTAGGACATAACCTGATGGACCATCACTTTGGCGTGGGTGCTTCAGGAACCATCGAAGGCTTTGGGGATAAATATTATTATGGGCGCAGGCCAAATGGCATCTATGTGCCTCGTTTTAGAAACATCAGTGAAGCCACCAAACGGGAAGATTATGTGCGTGGTTTTGGCTATCAGGGAGGTGCTGGACGTGGTCGCGGCCAAGGCGGCCCAGCAGGAGTAGGTGCTGACTTTAAGCTCTCCAAAACCCAGCCTAGTGAAGATTGGAGCTTTGGGATCGGCTCTTGGGGTGAGCATTTGCCGTATTATGAAAATAAGGTAAGCCTTAATCATGAGAAGCTGGACGCCTATGGACTGCCAACGTTGGACATTGATTGCGAATTTAAGGAGAATGAAAAGGCCATGCGAAAAGACATGCGGCAAAGTGCTGTTGAGATACTGGAAGCAGTAGGTGCCAAGAATATCAGCTCCTATGACAGTGCCCCGCCTCCGGGACATTGTATTCACGAAATGGGTACTGTAAGGATGGGACGGGACCCCAAGACTTCCGTACTCAATGGTTACAATCAAATGCACGAAGTCCCCAATGTGTTTGTCACGGATGGCTCTTTTATGGCCTCCTCAGCCTGTCAAAATCCATCACTTACCTACATGGCTTTTACGGCGCGGGCATGTGATCATGCCGTAAAGGAGCTTAAGAAGCAGAACCTGTAAATAGCTTTTCTTATTTGTCATGGATAAATAGGCAGGGGATGCCTTGTGCTTTTTATCCATGGCATTTTATTTAATGTAAAATTGACCTTATACCCCATGACCCTTTCACCTGCGAAAGTCCTATCGGTTGCAATGACCATATTCCTGAGTGTATTTGGAAGCTGTGTGGCGCAAGTAAATGATGTTCCGGCCATCGTGCTATCTTCGATTAGGGGAGAGCACAGTAAGGCAGATACAGTGGCTTTTCGGCTTGGTGAGCAGGCTTTGGATAAGGTAGAAGTGACCTTTTTAGGCGATCAAGCAGAACTTTTTTCAACAAATAAAATAGCATCCATAGATGATAAATTGGTCGTGTCTGTGCAGTTTAAACCAAGCATGGAATTCATTGGTCTTGCTGAGGTGGTCATGGAAATATCACAGGACGGTGAAGTATTGGTCAGTAGGCCAGTTCGTGGCTTGAGCACAAAAGCCTTGGAAGGCGAAAATGAACCTCCTTTGTCCTTGGTGGTTCAGGCACTTGGCTGGAAACTGGATCTAGGATGGACTGGACTGGCCCACCATACCACGGCCGATCTGCAAGGTGATGAATTGTCGGTAAAGTATTTTAGAAAAGCGGAAGGTGCTGAAACTGTGGAGATGATACCGGTAGCACGATATAGCCCACCATTTGAGCTTCCCTTTGGGTATTATAAATCCGGCATTGAGCCCCCCGTATTGAAGCAGGTAGGCGTGCTGGCAAATAGTGCCAGCTATCCTGAACACCAAACCCTGTACCCATCCCTCGAGGAAGGGAAGACTTCATTTGATCCGGGTAAATTGTCTTTTGGCTTTTATACCACCAGCCCGAGCCATGTGGCCTATTCAGAAGACCGTTGGAATCATTTGCTTCATCCAGACCATGCTGTTCATGCCTGTAGGGTGTATGCGGTTAAGGATAATAATGGAAAAGTTCTTCCAGAACAATACTTGGTATGTTTTGAAGAAGCTGCCAATGGGGATTATCAGGACTATGTCTTTTTGGTGAAATACGTGGTTGCAGAATAGTGGTTGGTACTAAGTGAACTATTGTGGGTAAATTTTTAGTTTAAGACCCTGCTTATTCTGGGTTAAATTTGGGTTCTATATGATTTAGTGTGGGTAAGTATTAGGATAGATTGTTAAATTTTAGTGAAATGGCTCCTTTAACCTTTGTCACTTTTTTGCTACAGGTCAAAAAAGTGACCAAAAAAAACCGCCGCATTTCATCTATTGGGCTAAAATCAAACCCCGCCCACATGCAGGCAAACTCCTCGTGTTTAGCTTGCAACAACCATTTTTTCCACCATTTCGTCAAACAAGCCTGCCCTTTT
Source organism: Echinicola rosea (assembly GCF_005281475.1). Lineage (NCBI taxonomy): Bacteria > Pseudomonadati > Bacteroidota > Cytophagia > Cytophagales > Cyclobacteriaceae > Echinicola > Echinicola rosea. The sequence goes on from NZ_CP040106.1 coordinate 1,548,521, forward strand.
TCCGCCCGCTTGTTTAATTTCTTCATGCCCAATAGCTGCTAGGCGGATGATGTCCTTGGGGCTATTTTATTAGGTAATGATTAATCATCAGGATTTTAATAAAATAATACCCACTGTAATCCATATAGAGATTAAATTTGTCCTATTGGCCTAGTTTGGCAATTTCATATTTTTATCTTTGCAGCTTCATGCACAAGTAACATGCTTTTTGACAGATGATTCTTTTAGTTTTTACCTAATAATTGTTAAAATTACTTAAATATTAAACAATTGTTTAACCTTTTTAATTAAACGTTTGTTTAACTACTATAACAAAACAACTTTGCATCATGGAACTCAATGAAAAAAAGGTGAAGATCATGGAAGTAGCCGAAAAGCTCTTTGCAAAAAATGGTTTTTCGGGGACTTCCGTCAGGGAGATCGCAAAGAAAGCAGATGTGAATATCGCGATGATTTCCTATTACTTTGAGAGCAAAGAAAAATTGCTGGAAGCAATATTTCATTATAAAGGGGACTACCTGAAAGTTATGGTAGAAAATTTACTCCAAAAGGATTCCTTTACCCGTTGGCAAAAGCTGGATTGGTTGGTGGATGAATATGTGGACAGATTTTTGGAAAACCAATACCTGCACCGGATTATCTTACGAGAAAGCGGCTTGCACAGCAAGGGAAGCCTGAGGGAGTTTATAGATAAACAACGCTATGGCCATTATAAAATGGTAAAAGAGTTTATCGAAAAAGGGCAAAAAGATGGCGAGTTTAAAGAAGGATGTGATTTATTGATGCTTTATTCATTGCTGCCGGGAACCACCAAGCACTTGCTTTTTCATGAATCCTTTATGAGGCATGTGATCAAGGGGGAGACAGGAAAGGATATTGATTTGGATGATCTAAAGGTCAGGACTCAGTCGTTTCTGAAAATGACCTTGCGCGTACTCCTTCAGAAGGATTAAATAGCTGTCATCCGTGAGGATAGTGCTGTTTGCCCAGTTTATTCTGTGGTCTCCCGGCTTTGGTAGTGCTTTCAATAGCGGGATCAGGTGATCACCTGATATTATCCCAAACAGAATGTAAAGTTCCAAAAGAACGACCACTGTCGCTATAAATTTGCCCTGTAAAAAAGTACCAACTACATAGCTGGTGCTTTTTTTATGGTATTTCGACGTGTTAAGAAGTAGTGAAAATTACATGTTTAAGTGTATTTTATATAAGGTTTCAACAGCATAAATTTGGAGTAAATGAATTATTATCGTGTACAACCTTTTTTTCGAAATGAAAACATTGAAGAAACTACTTCTCTTTACCATTGTGCTACAGGTGGTTAGTTGTAGCATGGTCAGGGATGAAGATGGATCCGACCCATCTGATCCCGAAAATCAAACAGAAAATGAAATCCCAAGCAGTCTTCACTTTGCCTTTAAAACAGAAGATTGGGAACGGCAGATAGACTGTACGCATCTGGATTTGGATGCTACCAATAGTGAGCTGCTGATGGCCACTTCCCAGTCCACGGGGTCCAAGTTTTATTTTGTAGTACCTGCCAGCAGTCATCAGATGGCTTTGGCAGATAGCGTGGGAAAATACCCCGTGGGGACGGATGGATATTTTTCTATGGCGCAGATTTTACCCGTGAGCCAAGGCAGTGAGAAAAGGTTAAAATCTGAAATAGGCTTTGATGAAGAAGGCTCTTTTAACGAAATCATGTCTATCACGCTGGATAGCTCTGAAGAAGCATTTGATTATTATAAAGTAAAGGGCCAATATCACATGAAAATGGTCGGAATAGAGGATGAATCTTTGAAGAGGACCTGTTCTGGCACTTATCACTTCAAAATTAAAACGGCCAAAGATTAAATTTTTGCGATTGATTTGATTTTCACCCCTGTCTGCTGGTTTAGGACAGGGGATTTTTATTGCAACCCTTATCTTTTATTCGCTGAAAGGATTCTGTTTTTGCCTTGGAGGTCTTGGTGTACTTTTATATTGTGATAGCCTAGATCGGTGACCAATTCTTCCATTTCAGAAGCCAGCGCCTCGTTGATTTCAAAGTACAATTTCCCACCGGATTTCAAGGCACCCAGGCCTTTTTTGGCGATGGTACGGTAAAAAACCAGCGGATCAGCGTCCGAAACAAACAACGCAAGTGAAGGCTCATGCTCCAGGACATTTTTATGCATTTGGGCTTTTTCCAGTTCACGGACGTAGGGCGGATTGCTCACGAGGATTTCCAAATCACCGACTGGAATATTTTCGCCTAGGATATCGGTTTGTAAAAAAGACACTTTTGCACCATGTATGCCTGCATTTTCATTTGCTGTTCGTAAAGCACTTTCACTGATGTCGATGGCTGAAACCACGGGTTCGGCCATTTCCAGATAAAGCGTAATGGGAATACAGCCGCTCCCCGTTCCGATGTCCAAAATGCGCACTCCTGGCTGAGGGTTCTCCTTGATGATCAGGTGGACCAGTTCCTCGGTTTCATTTCGGGGGATGAGCACGGAGGGATTTACCTTAAACTCCCTGCCATAAAATGGGGCTTCACCAAGGATATACTGAATGGGTTTACCGGCCTGAAGTTCTTCCAAGGCAGTATGAAGTGCCTTTGGGATTCCTTGGAGCTCCTTATCACGAATAATATCTCCTCTGCTGACCTGAAGGAAATGTTCCAACATCCAAAAGGCTAGCGACTGTGCTTCCGTTTCTGGATAACTATTTTTTAGTCGGTTTACAATATTTTGGTAGAGGTTCCTTGAACTGTTCATATCGGATGAGTGAAGAAATTCCCTGGTTTCGTAATTGGTTTGACATTAAGAAAATAATTCCAACAAAGATTCTTTGGTCAGCGCACTCAATATGCTGCCGCCTTCACCGATAATGTCCTTGGACAGTTTCATTTTGGCTGCTTGGAGTTGGAGGATTTTTTCTTCCACTGTGTTTTTACAGACCATCCGGTAGGCAAAAACATTGTTCTTTTGTCCCATGCGGTAGCACCTGTCGATGGCCTGGTTTTCGGTGGCGGGATTCCACCAGGGATCGACTATATAGACATAATCTGCCGCAGTGAGGTTTAGCCCCGTTCCACCAGCTTTTAGGCTGATCAGGAATACCCTGTTTTCTTGGTTTTCCTGAAAGGCCTTTACTCTACTTTCCCGCTCCTTCAGGCTAGTCTTGCCATCCAAATAGGTGAAAGTGACATTTTCCTCCTTCAACCTCTCCGTAATCAGTTCCAACATTTTAACAAATTGGCTGAAAATCAATATTTTATGTTTGCCAGTTTTTTCCAAGATATGCTCCAGTAGCAGGTTGATTTTGGCTGATTCCTGAATGGGCTCTCCGTTCTTCACCAATGCAGTGGCATCGCAGATTTGGCGAAGCCTGGTCAGCCCTTCCAATACATAGAAGTTGGTGTTTTCATCAGCGTCATCTTCCAGTTTTCCCTTTAGGAAGTCGCGGTATTCATTCCTGTGGGCATCGTAGAGCTTGCGTTGGACAGTTCCCATTTCACAGTAGAGGTACTCCTCTGTTTTTTCGGGTAATTCCGTGAGGACTTCTTCTTTGGTACGCCTGAGGATAAATGGAGCCACTTTTTTGCGTAGTTCTGTAGCCAGACTGTCTTGGTCAGCTTTTTTAAGTGGGTTGGCATAGTCCCGCTTGAATGCAGCAAAGGTGGTGAAGAACCCGGGATTTACGAAGTTCATCTGGGCAAATAGTTCCGTGATGTTGTTTTCTATGGGCGTGCCGGAAAGGGCCACTTTTAGTGGGGAGGTAAGCTGGATCAGGGAGCGGTGCCTTCTGGATGAGACATTTTTAATGGCTTGTGACTCATCTGCCACGATCAGCTGAAAGTTGATGTTTTTCAATAGATCAATGTCATTGATCACTACACCGTAGCTGGTGAGGATCACGTCGTGCTTCTTAAACTCCGCAGGGTCGTCGTACCGCTGGCCATGGTGGATGAAGTAATCCAAGTGCGGTGCGAATTTGTCCAGCTCGTTTTTCCAGTTGAACAATAGGGTCGTGGGCGCCACTACCAAGACTGGTGCGGATTTTTTATCTTCTTTGATTTGGCAGATAAGAGCGATGAGCTGTAGGGTTTTGCCTAATCCCATGTCATCTGCCAAGATGCCTCCCCAACCGTAATCTTTTAGGAAATTCAGCCAGTTGAGCCCTTCTTGCTGGTAATGCCTGAGTTGGGCCTTTAGCTCCTTGGAAGGGGTGCTGTTTTCAATTTGCTTAAAAGATGACAGCCTTTCTTTTTTTTCTGCAATTTCTTTTAGTACGGCTTTGTGCTGTTTAGGGTCTGCCAGTTCATCCACTAATGAAAAGTGGGTTTTGGCCACTCTTAGGGTTTCTTTGTCCTGTAAGGAAGAACGGAAGAGCATGGCGAATTTTTTCATCCACTTTTCGGGAAGGATACCGATGGTGCCGTCTCCCAGCTCAATATAGTTTTGGCCCGATTCCACCGCTTTTTTGAGGTCCTTGAGCTTTACCTTGTTGTTCCCAAAAGCCACTTCCACATTGGCTTCAAACCAATCCGGCTTAGTGCCCAGGTCAAAGTCCACTTGGGCGGTATGAGGCGAAAATTTAAAGCCCTTGAGCTGATCCATTCCAAATACCCTGATGCCGCATTCCTTTAGTTTTTCGAATGCTTCGAGGAACCAGTAATTATTCATAAACTGGTCAAAACTCAAGTAAAAGAAACCTTGTGAACCCTTATGCGTAAATGCCGGATGCATCTCACGGATGTGCTGTACCAGTTGGTCTTCTTGTTCTGTATCCTGTAAATAGACCTTGTTATTTTCCGGATCGATGAGCGTGCCTTTTTCCAAAGGATAGGAGAGCACTCCTTCCTTGTACTGAATGGCGGGCCTAAAAAGGACAAAATTCCCCATTTCAGAAATATACAGGTGCCGTTGTAGGTGTTCAGTGGTTTCATCCATTTCCATTAACCCATCTTGATAGTTGATCTTGAAGTCTTTTGCCAGCCGTTGGATAAGCCCTTGTTCCATTGCTGGCTTTTCTTTTTCGGTAAAGCGGATGAGTGAATTAGACAGAAAATACAATAAAGCCTTGTGTTCTTTTGGAGTGGAAAAATAAGCCATTTTTTCCTGACCAATAAGGACAAACAAATCATAGATAATACATCGCTCATCCAGTTCATTGACATAGAACCGCTCGTTTTCTATTAAAATAAATGGCCGTAAAAGGTAGGTGTGTTCTTCACGGGAAAGCTCAAATTCGAAGCTTGCCGCCAATGGAGTGATCTTTTGCAGGTCTTTCGGCCTAGGTTTGTAATGGTGATAATGGCCTGTTGGCGTTAACTGGTATAAGGGCAAAGACTCACCAATGGTCAAAATAGAGAGGAATTTTTCATGGAGTGTGAAGAGTGAAGTGTCCTGGTTTCTTTCAGTCAATAGCTTGTTAAAGCTCGTCAATCGGGGAAAAAGCTCTTTGATATCCTCAGTAGCAGGTAAGGATTCATCCTCCGGATCACGTATCCAATCCAGTTTGGTATTTAAATCATTGGGGGCGCGTTTGGTCCCTTTTCCTTTGATGAGATTAATAGTGGCTAACTTTTTAGAATAATCATTTGTGATCAAGACAATTCCAGCATTGTATTCTACAGTATCTTTTGGGCTGATATCCAGCAACTGTTCACCTGCCCCCCAGCTGTGAAGTGTCGAAAACAGCTCCTTGTCTATGGACTCAATGAACAGATCGGTCTTAAATATGCCTTCTAATGGCCCCTTTGGGTAGGCATAGAGGGTCTCTCCTGATAGCTTGATTTCAAAGTAATCTTCAAATTTCCCGGTTATTCCTTTCAGTCCATGGTCTGCCAAAAAGGCCTTCATCATCTTGGACCTGGCAGCGGGAATCGCATAGTTTAGTTCAGTGGGGTATTGTTGTATCCGTTCATAAAACCATAAAAAGGCATTTTTGATCAAAATATCCCTTTGATAATTACATGACAATACGATCTTATCCTTCTTAATATCAACGGAGAGCTCGTAGAGATGGGAATAATCGGACAAATGGTAAACGAAATGATTGGGGGTGATCGCTATATTTTCCAATCTGCACTCCCACCCGCTATAGTCGCCAATAAATTCCAGGTTTTTCAGCAATACGCTGGGGTCATTTTTATCCAGACCAACCTCCATAGGGTTCATGGGGTTCAAGGCTTTTTCTTTTGTCTTTTTGGGAATGCGGATAGTACGATTCTTATGATCCAAAAGATATAGCAAAGCCGCTGCAGTATGCTTACATTCTAAATTTTCCTCGAAGTAGATACAATCGCAAGATGCTATGTCTCCTTCCCAAAAATCCATCTGCGCTTCTGCTCCATCAAGGGTGACTTCAACTTCATAAAAAGGCTGGGCATTCCCTTCTACCAAAAAGTTGAATGCTCGATAATAGGCGTTCACATTGTTCAGTTCGCAAGCGCCATTTTGAAAAAGCTGTTTTCCTCTTTGGAGAATAGTTGGGGAAAAATAGTCCAGTTCTATTCTTATACAGGTGATTTCCTCAGTTGTTAACTTCATGTGATTCTTGTAAAGAAATTAGCTTTTTAGCAGCTGCAAAATAAGTTGAAATAATGAACATGAAAAGAAGCGACAAATCAATTAATGGGAACGTTTCCTGATTTTCAATACCTCATCAAGAATGCGCTTTGTAATTAGTCGTTTCATGTCAAACCGGAAACCCCTATGAGAAGTTTAGTAGTTACCTGAGCTCGACTTAATTTTAGTATAAAAAGCGTCATACGAACCCTTTTAAGGAGGATGTGGGTTGGAAAAGGGTGTGGCAACTCGCCGCGGCGAGCTGCCACGGCTTCCACCCGCTCAGGCCTACCTCTAAGCCTCGCAGTGACGATTTTATAATCGAACTGAGGTTATTTATAAAGTTATTAACTTATAAATAGTCTTCTCTAAGCTTTACAAACTGAAACATATCACCCACAGTATTGTTCTTGATAAACCCACCTTTGAGTATGGCTTCTTCTTCAAATCCCGCCTTCTGCAGTACCCGCATGCAAGGTACATTGAAGTCATAGACCGTAGCGAAGACCCGCAGGACTTCAAAGTTCTTGAAGAGATAAGGAACGAAAAGCTTGACGGCTTCTGTGGCGATACCTTGTCCCCAAAAAGGCTCGCCCAGCCAAAAGCCAAGTTCCATATTAGTGCGGAGTTCATTTTCTCCTTTGTGGATACCGATGGCGCCGACAAGAGTGCCGTCTTTTTCTATGGCAAAATTTTGAGGTGGATTGAATTTGATATTGTGCTCGATCCAGAAGCGGGCATGGTGAAGGGTATAGGGCTGGGGAAAGCTATCTTTTAAGTTTTTGGCAATGGCAGGATTGTTGGCCAAAGGGTACAGTTTGTGGAAATGCTGTCCGCCCCAGGTATTTAGCGTGATACCATGTTCTCCTTCGATTTTCATATACAGCGTTAAGTTTTTTTGATGAACTAAATGACTTTGCACCCACTGCATATTCTATACCTAAAATCAGCTCCTACAGAAAAAAAATGGTTCTATATGATTTACTGTGGGTAACTTTTATTTTGTTTGGCAAATTATAGCGTGACGATCACTTTGTTATAGTATTACTTTTTTGCTTCAGGACAAAAAAGTAACCAAAAAATCCCGCTGCGGTGAACGATTTCGGCTAAAATCAAAGCCAGCACTCGCGAAGGAAAACTCGTTCATTTGAGCAGTAAACCAACTTTTTGTGCTGATTCACGTCAGACAAGCCTGCGCCTTTTCCAGCCCACTTCTTTGATTTCTTAACGTCAAATACCTCAAGGCAGAACAGGAAATTCCCCAGTGGAAAAGATGATGAATCAACGGTAAAATAACCGACATTTTATCTTAAGCCACTATAATCCATATAGAGCAAAAAAAATAATGTCAAGAAAAAAGCATGGAAGTTAGTCTTCCATGCCGCTGTTTTTGAGTCTTTCTGCATTTTCTGCAAAGCGCAGTGCACTTGTAAATTCCTCGAGGTTACCATCCATTACATCGGGAAGGTTATAGACAGTCTTGTTTATCCGGTGATCGGTTACCCGGCTTTGGGGGTAGTTATAGGTTCTGATCTTGTCGGATCGGTCACCGCTGCCTACCATTGATTTTCGCTGGGCGCCCACCTCTTCGTTATGCTTGGCCAGCTCGATTTCATAGATTCTGGATCGCAGTACTTTGAGGGCCTTTTCGAAGTTTTTGATTTGCGATTTTTGGTCTTGGCAAGTTACTACGATGCCGGTAGGCTCATGGGTAAGTCTCACGGCAGAATACGTCGTGTTTACCGACTGCCCTCCTGGCCCTGATGAGCAGTAGGTGTCTTTGCGGACATCGTTCATGTCGATTTGTACATCGACATCTTCCATTTCGGGAAGAACGGCGACCGTGGCAGCAGAGGTATGTACCCTGCCCTGTGTTTCTGTGGTAGGGATCCGCTGAACCCGATGGACACCAGATTCGTATTTGAGCATGCCATATACATCGGCGCCAGAGACTGTGCTGATGATTTCTTTGTACCCGCCTGCAGAGCCAAAGGTTAGGTCCAAGACGGTCAGGTTCCAGTTTTGCTTTTCAGCATAGCGCTCGTACATGCGGAAGATATCGCCCGCAAAAATGGCCGCCTCATCACCGCCTGTACCACTGCGGATTTCCAGGATACAATCTTTGGAATCATTCGGGTCTTTGGGAATGAGCATTTGTTTCAGCTCTTTCTCGTATTCGGTTTCTTTTTCTTTTAGCTCATCCAGCTCTGCTTTGGCCATTTCCCTGAAATCAGGGTCCTTTTCGGTTTCAAGTATTGCTTTTGAGCTTTTGATATTGTCCAGTACCAGTTTATATTCGTCAAAAACCTGGACGATTTTTTCCAAGTCTTTATATTCTTTGGTGAGCTTGGTGTATTTGCTCATGTCGGACATGGCGTCCGGCTGAATGATCAGCTGCCCCACTTCCTCAAATCGGTCTTTGATGTGCCCTAATTTATCAAGCATATAGTTTTTTATCTTTGCAAGCACAAAATTAAGAAAATTAGTGACATGGCGATAAACGGGACGGCTTCATTCAGGGGCAAACGCGTTTAGTGTTTTGAAGGGAAACAATTTTCGGGTAGGCATAGCTATCATCCGTGCCGCTGGCAGTACTTCGGGAGGTGGAGGAGCGCTTAAGCTCCCTAGGTTGAATCCGCAGGTTGCTAAATTTATCGTCCCACTGGCCCTTTGCCTCGATTTGTACATTGGAAACCGCAGAAGCCTGTCTTGCCGAATGGCGGGATGGGCTGAAAGAATGATGAGTTGATTTGGTTGGGGTAAAACTGGCTTTGGTGCAGTTTATGGCCTACCTTTGAAGTAACGAAAATGAAGAAGATGATACGGATTTTATTTATAATATTAGCGGGATTGTTGGTCTCTTGTGGCTCAAGAAAGAAGGTGGATCGGGAAGTATTCGATGCCGTCAATGAATCCATGGAGGTCAAAAAGGTCAATGAAGTGGATATCATTAACAAGGCCATCAAATGGGGCAATGAGATCAGTGCAGAAGCCCAACAAAAGTTGATGGAAAAATTGACCACGGCGATCAATGAAAAAGGAGTGGCAGGAGCAGTGGAGTTTTGCAATGTGGAGGCACTTCCCTCGCTGGATAAGGTGAGCAAGGAACACAAGGTCGTCGTAAGAAGGGTTTCCCATGATTACAGGAATCCTTCCGATCAGCCCAATGACAAAGAGCAAATGTTGCTTCAGGCTTACGAATACAATGAGGAAAATGACGTGGAGAATTCTCCAAATGTTCAGGAAATTGAAAATGGTGAAATTTTACTTTATACAAAAGCCATCACAATTCCTGGAGAGATGTGTTTGAATTGTCACGGTGATCCAAAAAACGATATTGATGAGGCTACCTTGGCAAAGATCGGAAAGCTATACCCCGAGGATAAAGCTATAGGCCACGATGTTGGCGATCTCAGGGGAATGTGGAGCATTGCCATTCCCAAAAAGGAAGTGGTAAAGAAGCTGTAGGATTCCAGTATGAAGTAGCAAGATGGAAGTATCAAGAGCCAAGGAGACGTGAGTCTTGGGAGAAATGAGCGTTACCGGGTTGTGCGGGGTTTCTGCCCCAGCACGGGCAAGTTTTGAGTCTCTGACTCAATTAAGGTGTTCCAGATTTGTTACCCTCCCAGTTATTACCATATATAATTATGAAAACTAATATTAATCCGTTCAACACTAATCAGGGAAGTACAGAAAAGACAACCGACAGTATGTAAGTTCAGGGTAGTTGGATGGATCAGTTCAGTTTCCAAATTCTTCATTCCGCATTCCTCATTAAATTCATCCCCCGACCATTTCCCCGATCCAGAAGGGCTGCATGGATTGGAAGGTAATGGTGCCTTCCTCGGCTTCCACGAAGGTGGCATGTTTGATATGGATAAATTGGCTTTCCACCGCAGTTTTCATTTCGATAAGGGCGCCATCTGGCGCATGCAATTGGATAGCGCTGTGAGGGAACCATTTTTTAAAGGATTTAGCCCTCACGGGAAAATAGCGGATAGGCCCATCAAAGACCACGATATTCACGAGGTCCAGTTTTTCTTCCAACTGAAATAGCTGTTGGTGATCGTAACCAATAATATTGACATCAGGATGCTTGGTGGCGATGAGGTATTGGAGTCCTTCCTCCAGGAAATTTTCCTGCTGCGAAGTCAAAAAACGCAGCGGGTACTGTTCTTCCAGTAGGTTGAAATGCTCTTTTTGAAATTCACTTGTAGCGAGGATCACGTCGATTTTAATGCCCCAAGACAGCACGGTATCCACCATCGGTTCGGCCACCAGCACAGTAGGCACCCACTCTAGCAGTGGGGCAATCTGCTCGTACGAAAGCTGTTCAGTGCCCATGATGAGCATGGCGGGCTCCTGCTGTTCTTTGACAAAATGATGTGAAGACATTACTCGGTTGTTTTGAAGGAATTTTTTTCAAATTAACGATATTTTCTTTGAAGATGGAAGAGGGAGTGTGTCCTGGGGCCATTGTGAGATTTTTTTACGATGAGCTACTGCATTCCTTTCGAATTACCCTTTGGCGAATCATAATAACTGCTAGTTTTTTTTTACTTTTATGGGGCAAAAGCCATCCGCAATATTGGGCGGAAGGAAGCATTGGGAGGTAGCGCAGACCCTTCCCGTTTTACCATAACTACTAAGCAAATGGCATTGACTAAACCGTTTAACTTCAGAAAATGGATTGACGAAAACAGGCACTTGCTGAAGCCACCTGTGGGCAATCAGCAGGTGTATAAGGGGAATGATGATTTTATCGTGATGGTCGTGGGCGGTCCCAATTCCCGAAAGGATTATCATTATAATGAAGGCGAGGAATTCTTCTACCAGCTAGAAGGAAATATCGTGTTGAAAGTGATCGATGAGGGCAAGCCAAAGGATATAGAAATCAAAGAAGGTGAAATTTTCCTTTTGCCACCAAAAGTACACCATAGCCCCCGACGTCCTGCCAATACGGTGGGGCTGGTTATGGAGCGCTATCGTCAAGAAGGGGAAAAAGATGGGTTTATCTGGTATTGTGAAAACTGCGGAAACAAGCTCTATGAGGAATATGCCGCGGTGACGGACATTGTCAGCCAATTGCCGCCTATCATGGAGCGTTTTTGGAGCAATCCTGATAATTTCACCTGTAAATCTTGTGGGACCAAAATGGAGAAGTAGCCTTAATAGGCTATCTGGGCAACCCGTTTCGGTGTTTTACATGAGCAATGTAGGGCATGATTACTGGAATGACCAATACCACAATTACAAAATGATATGACTGCATACCGTTATAGTTTGGCCTTTGCCCAGGAAAGGGATCGTGAAGATCCCCTGAGGAAATTCAGAAGTCGATTTTACTTTCCCAAGGTAAATGGTGCGGAAGCCATTTACTTTTGCGGCAATTCCTTGGGGCTTCAACCAAAGGCAGTCAAAGAGTACCTCGAGCGGGATTTGGATAGCTGGGCGACCAGGGCGGTGGATGGCCACTTTGATGGCGAGCAGCCGTGGTTTTCTGTCCATGAAAGGTCCAAGATCACCTTGGCAGAAATCGTTGGTGCCAAAAATCACGAGGTAGTCGCCATGGGAAGTTTGACCAGTAACCTTCATTCCCTTATGGTGTCCTTTTATCAGCCAGAAGGAAAACGAAATAAAATCCTGACAGAAGCGGGTGCTTTCCCTTCAGATATGTATGCACTGGAAACCCAGGCAAAACACCATGGATTGGATCCTGGTGAGGCCATTGTCGAAGTAGCACCCAGGGCTGGAGAGCATACCCTCAGGACAGCGGATATTCTAGAAGCGATATCAGCCCATAAGGATGAACTCGCTTGTGTGATGATGGCAGGCTTGCAGTATTATTCTGGGCAGGTGTTTGACATGGCAGCAATTACCAAAGCAGGGCATGAGGCAGGTGCTTTGGTCGGATTTGACCTTGCCCATGCAGTGGGAAATGCACCCTTACGATTGCATGAGTGGGGAGTGGATTTTGCGGCATGGTGCAGTTACAAGTACCTAAATTCGGGCCCCGGTAATGTGGCGGGAATCTATGTCCATGAGCGGCATGGTGACAAGCCGGAGCTGAATCGTTTTGCTGGCTGGTGGGGCCATGATGAAAAAGTGCGCTTCAAAATGGAAAAGGGTTTTGTTCCCATGTATGGTGCCGATGGCTGGCAGACATCCAATGGCAATGTCCTGGGGATGGCGGCACACCAGGCTTCCTTGGATATTTTCAAAGAGGCGGGGATGACAAGCTTAAGGAAAAAAAGCGTGCAGCTAACCGGGTTCCTAGAATACTTGATTCGTGAAATAAGCGGTGATAGCGGTGTGCTGGAGATCATTACGCCAAGTGTTGAGGAAGAGAGAGGCTGCCAATTGTCCCTGCTGATCCATAAAGGTGGAAAAGCCGTTTTTGATGAATTTTACAGGAATGGGATTGTTGGAGATTGGCGAAATCCCAATGTGATTAGGATTGCCCCGACACCCCTTTACAACAGCTTTGAGGATGTATTAAGATTTGCCAGAATCTTGGAACAATCGCTATCAAAATTTCCTTAATAAAACGAACCTATTACAAACCTATTAATATATAAAACCAATGAAGAGAAATGATGTCAGCATTATTGGTGCAGGACTAATTGGCTCATTGCTGGGGGTTTATCTTCAGAAGAAAGGGCTCAACGTTTCTATCTATGAGAAGAGACCCGATCTGCGGGACGAAAAACATGCCCGAGGTGGTCGCTCCATCAATATGGCCCTTAGTGACAGGGGATGGAAGGCCTTGGATAAGATCGGTCTTCGCCAAATGGTAGAGCCCTATGTGATTCCGATGTACGGAAGGAGGGTTCATGACGAGCACGGTGAGACTTCTTTCTTGTCCTATGGCGAAGAAAATCAAGCGATCTATTCGATCTCTAGGGGCAAGTTTAACCATATGCTCGTAGATGAGGCCGAGAAGTATGGTGCCAAATTGAATTTTAACCATATTTGTGAGGAGATCAATATTGCGGAGACAACCTTAGGGTTGATCTTGCCCGACGGGACAAAAGAACAGCGTGAAACGGATGTGATCATTGGTGCGGATGGCGCTTATTCGTCTCTTAGAGATGCGATGCAGCGTCAGACAAGACTGAACTACAAGCAGGAATATATCTCCCATGGCTATAAAGAACTGACCATTCCTGCTACGGCAAATGGTGAATTTGCGATGGATCCCAATGCCCTTCACATCTGGCCTAGAGGGCAATTTATGTTGATAGCCTTGCCCAATCCGGACAAGTCCTTCACCTGTACACTTTTCTTGCCTTTTGAAGGGGGCAAGGTATGCTTTGACAAGATCAATGATGAAGGTGATTTGGAGAGTGTGTTCAAAAATTATTTTGCTGATGCCTTTGCGCTAATGCCCGACCTGAACGAGGAGTACTTTGGCAATCCCACCTCTTCCCTCATCAATGTCGAGTGCTTCCCTTGGTTGGCCAATAAGTCACTATTGATCGGGGATGCTTGTCACGCGATGGTGCCTTTCTTCGGACAAGGGATGAATTGTGGCTTTGAAGATTGCTTTATACTGGACGGTCTTATTGAAAAGTACGGCACCACTTCTTGGGAATTGGTCTTTGAGAAATTTCAAAAAGTCAGAAAACCAGATACCGATGCCATCAGTCAAATGGCCAGGAATAATTTTACTGAGATGAGGGACAGTGTGGCCAATCCTCGCTTCTTGGTTCGCAAGAAAATAGAGGCCAAGCTGCATGAACTGTATCCCAATGAGTGGACACCCCTCTATACGATGGTGACTTTTTCAGATATGAAATATGCAGATGCTTATGCCCAGGGGCAGCTTCAGGATGAAATTATGGATAAAGTAATGGAGGATCCTATGATTTTACAAAATTATCATCAAGTGGATTATGCGGCCATTATTTCGCAGATAGAAACTGCCCGGATGGTGTAGGATTTGCCGATGAGCTACCGAATATATAGCCATGGGCCTATATTTTGGTGTCTTAAAGAGGCTGTCTCATAATTGAACAATCCGTCATCACGAGCCGATCGAAGCTTGCCAAGCGGTGTGCAGGCTTCTTCCGATATCCATTGGAATCGCAATGATGAGGACTTATGATGAGGCAGCCTCTTGTGATTTTAGGTAAAAGAGGTTGAGAGAAAAACTGGTTTTAAGCCTGGCACTCGACTTTTCCAGTGGCCATCTATTTTTTATCAATGGTGCTTACCGGTAGCGGTTTTTTTTGAGGATCTGTGCATCCATAGAAATGTTTCCTGGGCCAGAAAGAAAGAGGGAGATAAATATGGTCAGGTAAAGCAAGCCCACTTCCTTATGGCCGAATGGGTCACCTCCATGGGCAATAAATACGGCCACGATCATAGTGATCATTAGCGGGATCAATGCCCACCTGGTCATAAAACCAAGTGCTAACAATATAGAACAGAAGAACTCAGCGAAAATAGTCAATTGTAAAGATACTGCTGGGCCGACACCTATGGGATCAGCGAATTTGGTCAGGTATTCGCTGAAATTCATGATTTTTGACCATCCATGAGTCATCATAAATGCAGCAGCTCCCACCCTTAAGAGAAGAAGTGACAGGCTACGAGATATAGGACTATTGGAAAAGAGTATCTTTTTCATATTTTTTAGCTAGGTATATGTAATGTGTTTATTCTAAAACGCCGGTTTGGTAAATCTATTGGAACTGATGTTTTGAAGTTTATTTCCAAAGGTGGTCAGGATAGTCTCCCTTATCATGAAGACGCTTTAAAGCGGTTACCACTACGGGTTTATCTTCTGGATAGGTCACCCCAAACCATGTCTTGCCACCTTCCAAAATGGCGATATTGGCTTTTTTCTCTTCGATAAGGGTGTTGGCTACTGAAGGAATGTAAAACTCTGATTTGATATTGTCCTTATTTTCGGGAAGGAAGGCTTTCCATATTCTGTCCGCCTCTTCGAAGAACGAAGGATGGAAGCCCCAGCAGTTCATGCTCACAGGGGTCTCTGGAGCTATTACTAAGGGATCTTCTTCTTCCCTGCTGATGATTTTGTCTCCCTCGCGGGCAATGGCCGTGCGTTCTGTCATGCCGATAAGCTGAAAGTGCTCATTGGTCTCGCATACCCCGCGGCTGACGGTGCCGTTTTCGGAGAGGACATCTTTTAGTGCGTAGCCGACCATGCAGTGAAGGTTTTCCTTGACGTCTTCTTTTAGGAACTTGCCCAGTGCTTGAAAGGCTTCTTTTCCATAAAAATCATCCGCATTGATCACGGCAAAGGGTTTGTCGATGGCGTCTTTGGCACAGAGTACAGCATGACCTGTGCCGTAGGGTTTTTTTCTTTCAGGAGTTTGATATTCTTCTGGCACTAGGGTTTGCAGGGATTGTACGACAAAGTCCACGGTTATTTTTCCTTCAAGTTTAGGCAAAAAGATTTCCTTGACCGTTTCCAAAATTTCCTCGCGCACGATGAAGACCACTTTTCCAAAGCCCGCACGAATGGCGTCGAATATGGAGTACTCTATGATGGTTTCCCCATTGGGGCCGAATCCTTCGATTTGTTTGTTTCCTCCGTATCGACTGCCGATGCCGGCAGCCAGGATCAAAAGTGTAGGTTTGTTCATGAAGTTAATTGTTGAAATTGCTTTATCCGGTTTGTTTTGGTACTTAAAATTAAAACAATCTTTATTAACAGCCCATAAACCGGGCTAAATTTTAAAAAAACTAACTAATCGGTGTAGTATTTAAGCATTTGGGCGATAAAAGTTGGTTTCCTGTGGTATTTTGGTTCAAAAACAACCATAAATATGATTAAAAATCAAAAAATATTGTTTTTATCGTTGTTGTGGAAATCTAATTTATTAAGTTTGTAGCCGATTCCGATAAAATCGGTTATAAATACAACCAATCAGTTTGTCAGTTAACTAAAATGAAAAAAGTAGAAGCAATTATTAGAACATCTCGATTTGAGGTGATTCAGCAGTGTATTGCTGCGCTCGGAGTGAAGTTCCTTACATTTTATGAAGTAAAAGGTATGGGGCTTGAGCACGCAAAAATCGAAAAATACAGGGGGGTTGCTTATGAGCCCGCGTTTATCCCTCGGACAAAATTAGAAATCGTGGTTACCGAAGAATTGGTAGAGCCTGTGATCAACTGCATCCTCAAAGAGGGTCGTACGGGTCAGATTGGTGACGGAAAGATATTCGTGACCGATGTACTGGAAGCCTACCGGGTGAGGAATGATGACAAAGGAGCTGATGCCCTATAGCATCCCACCGATCTTTACCGATCCAATTAAATCCTAACAAACTAGCCGTAACCATATAAATTACCCATTCAGATGAATCAAGAATTATTTACCATCAATAATGTGTGGATGATGGTAGCCACTATCCTGGTATTTATCATGCACTTGGGCTTCGCCTCTTTGGAAGCCGGTCTTACCAGGGCCAAAAATACCGTCAACATTCTTTTTAAAAATTCCATTATCCCAGCCATGGGGCTATTGACATATGCCTTTGTGGGTTTTAATTTAATGTATCCAGGGGAGGCTTTTACAGGAGGCTTTTTCGGACTGAGCGGTCTGGGCCTGAGCCTGCCGGAAGGATGGGATACTGCTAATTATAACGAAGGCTACACCTTCTTTACGGACTTTATCTTTCAGGCCATGTTTGCAGCCACTGCAGCGACGATCGTTTCCGGTGCCGTAGCGGAGCGTATCAAACTTGGACCATTTATCATTTTCTCCACACTTTACGTGGCCATTTGCTATCCTATCGTGGGGATGTGGAAGTGGGGAGGAGGCTTTTTGGATAGCCTAGATACGCCATTTTATGATTTTGCAGGTTCTACGATCGTCCACTCTGTCGGTGGATGGGGCGCATTGGTAGGAGCTTACTTACTCGGCCCAAGGATCGGTAAATATACCGACAAGGGTATGAAAGCGATTCCAGGGCATAATATCCCAATGGCAGTAATCGGTGTATTCCTGCTTTGGTTTGGATGGTTTGGGTTTAACGGTGGGTCTGTCCTTACTGCTGATCCAGGGACTGTGTCAAAAGTTTTTGTGACCACTTCTATTGCGGGTGCTGCAGGAGCGTTTGGTGCCTTGGTTTTTTCCTACATCAAATTCAAATCCTACGATATTACCATGGTGTTGAACGGGATCTTGGCAGGATTGGTAGGCATTACTGCTGGAGCTGACCTGATGGGGGTAGGTGAATCTGCTATTATTGGATTTGTAGGAGGTGCCCTGGTTGTCTTTGCCGTTGTGTTCTTTGATAAAGTGAAAGTAGATGACCCTGTTGGTGCGATTTCCGTTCACTTGGTAGGTGGTATTTGGGGAACACTCGCAGTAGGGATCTTCGGTGATCTGGCTGGGTTCTCTCAGGTGATATCCCAGCTGATAGGAATTGGTGCAGTGGGGGTATTCTGTGTGATCTTCAGTTTTGTGGTGTTCTATTCCATGAAAAGGACAGTCGGTATCCGGGTGCACGAGCAGGAGGAAGTGGAAGGACTGGATATCAATGAGCACAGCATGCGTGCCTATCCTGATTTTGCCACAAAAGAATAAATATGTCGAGTAGTTCATTCTACTCCAAACCCTAATAAGCCAAAGCCCCACGGAATTGCTCTGTGGGGCTTTTTGTTGGTGATAGGACCCCTGCAGTTTTTTTGGTCAAGCACTATTTCTGGGGGTAAATATTTGCTTGTTTATAAAAAAATGCCCCTCTCCTATAGCAGAGATGGGCATTAAAATAGTTATTAGACTAATGAAAAAAATCGCTAGCGAATGAAAAATTATGAACTGAGAATTTAAATCTACATCGGTGTGTGTTTAAAATCAAATAATCAGATGCGCATATGTGCGCATTACTACGCAAATGCTAAAACGTCTATTTTTTATTTTTTTGGACAATTAATTTTTTACTCTCATTAGGCTGCTATTACCGATCAATGGGTTTTGTTTTTTTCTGAGGCGTAGGGTCAATATAAGTGTGAAAGCACAAGCTTACAACTTGTAAGTACAACTATACAATTCTTCCACCGTCAAGGATATTCTTTCCGAAGCGGACTAAAGGCCCTTACCCCAGAAATATTGCTTGATTCAATACCAGCTACAAAACACATCGTATCTCGTACTTCGTGCCTTGTGCTTAACCGCTTCCTGGGAGATCGCTTTTAGCCGAAAAAGATATTTAATTTTAGGCTAAAAGAGTCAGTCAGACCGAGGGGAGTCGGGGGCCAACGTCTGACCTTCTACTCTATCTGGCGAATAGACAGGTCCTCTCAGGCTGACACCTCTTTACTGTTTACCTCAGTTCGATTATAAAATCGTCACTGCGAGGCTTAGAGGGAGGCCTGAACGGGTGGAAGCCGTGGCAGCTCGCCGCGGCGAGTTGCCAAACCCTTTTCCAACCCACATCCACCTAAAAAGGGTTCGCTATGACGCTTTTAATACTAAAATTAAGTCGAGCTCAGGTTGTTAGTTTAAAAATAATTTTCCTGACCTCTCCCCAGATTACACTTTGGGGTCCAATATGCGCTTGGTGCCTTTGTGGTATTTTTATTTTTCGGTGGTTTTCCATTAACAAAACTGGCAGTTCCCAACTTTTCCGCTTGATCCTTAATTTAAGGTGTATGGATATAAAAAGAGGCTGTTCCAAAAGTTGGAACAGCCTTCTTTGCGGTATATATAATAGTTGGTATTCGTTTTTTAATCCGGTTTACCCATTGCCTTGCTATAGAATAAAATGATAAAACACAGAGCAATGACCACTTCCAAATTATTTAAAATCCAATATTCGCGGGTTATGGCGGTGGTTTATAAGGGCATTCCGGATTTAATTTCCGGTTTCGATCTCTATTTCCACATCTGCTGTCGTTTCCAATTCCACAGGATCGAGAACGGTGATTTCACCGTCCAGAGTAGGAACACTATAAAGGGTGTCCGCTTCGTATTCTTCAGTAGGATCGAAGATGATGGTATAGTCTCCTTCGGCAAGTCCTCTCAGTGCAAAGGACCCAGACTCGTCAGCAAAGGTACTGACAGTGTCTTCGTTGATGATACCGTAGATTACAGGATGGGCTTCAACGGGAAGTACTTTCCCCTCGATCGATGCAGATTGCTCGGCTACGACCCTTAAGACAGGCTTAAGGATATATTGTCCAGAATTACCTGCTTTTACAATGGATTTGGCCGCGTCAAAATCGATGACCAAGTCATACTGAATGCCTGCCATGAGTTCTTGGTCGAGTTGAAGCTTTAGTCCGCTTTGTTGGGCACTTGGAGTAGTCAGCGGAGTCTCTTCACCATTTATGACCAAATAATTGTCGTCACCTAATACCAAGCGCAATTTAGAAATTGAACCTGCCGAAATTTCTTCTGATCCGATATAGGCCTCGTTACCATTGACCAATGAAAGGAGGTTAATGTGCGTATCTTCTTCATCGTATGGGATATAGACCCAGCCATCACCATCTTCCTCTTCATCACCTGGTAGGAGCTCTACTCCCAAAACCTCAATCCATACTTCATCATAATCCGCAGGTGCATCCACTAATGAGACATTTACTGTGGCAGTTCCCTCCATTGTTTCTTTGTCTTCTGAACTACATGAAGCCATTAAAAGTAATCCTGCAAGCCCGAATAGCCAGTTTTTAATAGGTAAAGTTTCCATAGTATAATATTAATTGGTTTAGAAGTAGCACTTTGCAATTAGCATGCCATTGAGGAGGTGTTTATGGTGTGGGTTACCAGTTTCACGTATGGTTTTCGTTTTTTCATTGATTTTTTCAATCACTCTAACCGAAATGCTCCCCCCCCCTCAAATTAACAAGGATTGATTTACCCTATCAGGTTATTAACGGCTAGCTGGTAACCCAATCCCACCAGGATACCCCCAATGATGATTATTGGGGAAGGGATTTTAGTGAATTGGAGCAGAAAATAGGTGATGGCAATGGCTGCAATGTTAAAAAAGTTGGCAGGCATGGGTTCGAAGAGTAAATAGGCAGCGGCTATCAGCATACCACAGCTGACTGCATTGATCCCTTCCAGAGCGGCCCGAACGGGACGGTATTTTTTTAGTTCATCCCAAAACCTAATGACGAAGAATATCAGGAAAGTACCAGGAAGAAATATTCCTGCTGCAGAAACCAAACCGCCTACGATGGCTCCCCCTACACCCATTCCAGCACTCCTCATGGACAGGGCTCCTATGTAGGAACTGATGCTGAAAGTGGGTCCGGGGACACCCTGTGAAATGGCATATCCCGTCAGGAATTCCTCCGAGGTAAGGTAGGCCTTAAATTCCACGAATTCCGTGTACAAGTAGGGCACCAGTACCTGCCCTCCTCCAAAGATCAGACTGCCGTTACGGTAGAAGTTCTCAAACAATCGGATTGGGAGGATTTTTGTAAAATGACCCAAGGTGGCCGCTAAGATCAGCACTCCTCCCCAAAGCAGGAAATTGGCCCACTGGATCTTGATGCCACTTTTTTCTTCGATTTTAGGTTGTTTGTTGAATTTCAGAGAGGTGGTGATGCCCCCGGCCACCAGCATAAAAGGGAAAATATAGGGCGAATTATAAAAGAAAGCCACAAAAGCCGACAACAGCATCAGTACCATTGCTTCAGTGGTTTTTACCATTTTTCCAATGGTTTTTTGAGCGGCATAAATGATAAAGCCGATGGCCATAGGCTGAATAAACTTGGCAAAATCCAGCGAGCCTTCGGTTTGGGTCTGGAGGAAATCCACCAAAACCGCGGCGCCTGTCATGATGGTGGTGGCCGGCAGGATCCATACCAAAAGAGATAGGTAAGCGAGGTTAGGGCCACCTACCCGGTAACCAATGGCCGAGATGGTCTGTGTGGAAGTAGGGCCAGGGAGCACCTGACAGAGGGCGTGAAGTTCCCAAAGTTCTTCTTCCGTGATGTAGCGTCGTTTCTTGATCATGATATCCAATACCATGGCCAAGAAGGCCTGCGGTCCCCCGAAGGCCGTTACTGAAAGGGTGATAACATCCTTCAGGTAAAGGTAATATTTTACTTTTCGGACGGTCACCAACGCCTATTTTCGAAGCCCCAATTCACGAAGTCTCTCTTCCAGAAACGCTCCCGCCGTGGCATCTGAAAAGGCTTTGGGGTTTGCTTGGTCCACACAACTATCTAGGCAGGTGAGGTCCATTTCTGACCTTGGGTGCATAAAAAACGGAATGGAATAGCGGCTGCTGTTCATCTTTTCCCGTGGAGGATTGACCACACGGTGGATGGTAGATTTTAGCTTCTTATTGGTGAGTCTTTCGAGCATGTCCCCTACATTGACCACGAGTTGGTCTGGAAGGGCGGTAATGGGGATCCATTGGCCATCTTTCCGCAGTACCTGAAGCCCGTCCGCACTTGCTCCCATTAGCAAAGTGATGAGGTTGATGTCGCCGTGTTCGGCTGCGCGGACAGCATCTGCTGGAACTTCTGCAGGATTCTCGATGGGAAAATAATGGATAGGGCGTAGAATAGAGTTGCCGTGGAGTACTTTGTCCTCAAAGTACATCTCATCAAGGCCTAAGTGCACGGCAATTGCCTGTAGCATGGCCTTCCCAGCAGCTTCTATGATGCGAAAAACTTCCAACGCAGTGTCTTTAAAGTCCGGGATTTCTTCTGGCCATACATTTGGAGGATAATCCCCTTTGAGCGGATCGGAGTCAGGGATTTTTGACAATTCCTGCCCTACATGATAAAATTCCTTCAAATCCCCTGTGTTTCTGCCTTTTGCATGCTCTTTGCCTTTCCCTGTATAGCCACGCTGGTAGCCAATTTCTGGCCGCTCATATTTGGATTTGATGGTGTCTTCAAGGGAGAAAAAAGCTTTGATCGCAGCATAGAGCTTGTCTTGAAGTGTCTGGGTAAGCCCGTGGTTTTTTATGGCTACAAAACCAATATTCTCGTAGGCATCACCAAGTTTTTGTACAAATGCCTCTTTTTGTTCGGCATTGCCCGAGGTAAAATCGGATAGGTCTAAGGAAGGGATTTCTTTAAAGAGGATTTCGCTCATGGTTGGATTATTTTATCCTGCAAGGTAAATATTTTATAGGAAAATTAAATATCTTTAACTTAACCCAATCATCCACCAGCTATGAAAAATAACGTATTCCTATGGTTTATTGGTAGTCTTGTTTGCCTCTCTTGTGCATCGGACTCCAAAAAAGAAACCACCAGCGAACTTCATGAATCGGTCCAGACGCCCGCTCCGGCAAAGAAGGACGTCTCTTTTCGTTACCAGATGCAGGAAAATTCTTATCCAGATGCCATGTTGGAACTTCATAGCCCACTTGAAAACCAATCGTTTGATGAGGGAGCAGTGCCTTTTGAGTTTAATATTAAAAATTACCCTTTTGAGCACGGAAGGAAAGGTTTTCAGCTAAAAATGATCATTAATGGTGCGGATCCTATTGGGTTTAATATGCCTATTTTCAGAAAGGAGTTCGACACGGGTACTTTTAAGGTGCTGGCTTTTTTGGTGGATGATGATGGAATGGCACTCAAGGAATACGGAAATTACGTAGAGCGGGATTTTATGGTGGGTGATTCAAAGCCTTTTCCAGAAGAAGAGGATCCCTATATCGGTGTAAACATGCCTGTAAATGGTGCCGAATACAAAGAAGGGGAGGATATTGTCGTGGACTATGTGTTGGTGGGCGGTGATTTGGAGGAAGACGGCTTACGGGTAAAGGTCGCCGCCGGTGGACAGGAGTTTATGACGGACAAATTAGGTCTTGTCAATATCGGAAACTTGGCCAAAGGACTTCACAAGATCACGATATCCCTAGTGGATGGTAGTGGAAAGGAGTTGTCGGGTGTTTTTTCGAAGAGTATCAAGCAGGTGGAGGTGAAGTGATATCATCAGCTACATCAAATTCCTTAAAACTTCCAATGATCGGATTTCGAAAAAGGTGTCCAAGTGTATCTTATAAAAGGCCAATAGGTCATCCAATAAACTTTTTCTTATGGTTGAGGGGATTTTCACCTCGGGATCAAATGGTTTTTTCAACAGTTGAGTAAAATGTTTTTTCTCTTCCAGACTGAAATAGGGGTCGTTTACATCTGGGTGGGTTTGTTCAAAAAATTCTCCGGCAGAATCTGGGGCAAAACCCAAAAACCGAGAAGTCTCCAACAGGAAAGATAGGGGGTAGGTGCTTAGGCTAATGGGTTCACTGTCCAAAAAAGCAATTGATTGATAGATAAAATCAAACAGGTATTCATTTTGATAGTTTTCATAAATTGATTTGCTTAAGATTTCTCCTACAAACATGGCCACTCCTGAACGGTAATAATCAAAAGGTATTCGTTTGAAGGGATACGTCAGCTTCACTTCAGAAATGCGGTTTAGCGAAGCGTTTTCCTTATCATAAACGACTAGATCAAGAAGGCTGAGTGGCTGATAAAGGGCCATCTTTGATTTGGACTTGGCGCTTCTGACACCGTTGACGATATAGCTCTTGAGTCCCAAATCCCGAGTGAAGATCTTCACGATAATGGACGACTCACGGTATTTTATGTAATGGATGACGATGCCTTGGGTTTTCTTGATCATGGTTTACGATCGATGGCTTAAGCTTTGTTTTCGTAGAAGCATTTTCGACAGCGAGCTTCGTAGCTGTCTTTTTCTCCCAGTACTACCTTTTCCTTGGCAGGGGTTAGGCGGTAGCTGTATGATGCAAGGTCGCCGCATTTCATGCAGATGGCGTGTACTTTGGTGACGTATTCAGCGCTGGCCAAAAGCTGCGGCATCGGATCAAAAGGCCTTCCCTCAAAATCCATGTCCAAGCCAGCCATAATCACTCTTTTGCCGGCAGTGGCGAGCTTGTTCGCAACCGTTACGATCTGTTGGTCGAAGAACTGGGCTTCGTCGATCCCTACCACATCGCAGTCTCCTGCGAGCAAAATAATGTCATCGGCAAACTGCACAGGAGTTGACCTGATCACTGTTTCATTGTGGGAGACGACATCGCTTTCATGGTACCGGGTATCGATCGCGGGTTTGAAGATTTCCACCTTTTGTTTGGCGATGAGGGCCCTGTTTAGCCGGCGGATAAGTTCTTCGGTTTTGCCCGAAAACATCGATCCGCAGATCACCTCAATGTGTCCTTTTTTATCTTTGGGGTTGTTGTTTCCTATGGCAGGTTCTATGAACATAATATTGGAATGTTAAGGAAAATTACGGATAATCGCCCTTTGAAGAAGGATCATTCGCTGTAATCCATATGTGGTAGCTTGTACTGGTCATTGACGCGGATGCGGATGGTGCCTTCTTTTAGGCGAGCTTGACATGTAAGCCGTTGATTGGGTTTTAGCTTTCCCAGATTTCGGTAGCTAACTTCCCTTTCGGTGAGCTCAGAAAGGTTTTCCATTCCATCTTCCACGATCATCATGCAAGTGGTGCAGCGTCCTTTTTTTCCACAAGCATGCATCCAATCTACATAATTATCATGGATAATTTCGATAACTTTGTAATCAGGTTCTTTTGCGGAAATCTCCTTGTGGTATAGGTTTTCAATTATTATTTTAGGCATCAATCTCAAACGACTACAGCAAATACAACTACTAATGAACGATAAAATTAACCTCATTTATTTAGAAAACTATGCTCATGAAGTATCAGAAAAGATTTGTTCTGCATATTTCGGTACCAAAAAGTACATGTCTGGGCAGGAAATCATCCAACTGACCCCTAGCTCTCAGGTTAATTTTATGGTGATCAAGACCTTATTTGAGAAATGGAATGAAGAGATTGAAAAAATGAAGGCCAATCCCTATTTTGACTATAAGGATATTGCTGTGTCCGAAGCACTAAAGGAATTTATGAATGTGCTTTCCCGTGCGATCAAGATTGAGCATACCCATTTTTTGCCGCTGTTGGAAGTGGCGGTGATCGACACGGTGCTCTTGGCGCTGGATCCCATGGTTTACTTTTGGGGAGAGATAGAGAAAAGCCAAGGCGATAGCCCTCATGGTCACCTAAAGGCTTCCAGAAAATACATCAAATGGCATGAAAAATTGCTGAACGAGCTGATGGAAAAAGGAGGTCAAGGAGATACAGAAGTGTACAAAAAGGCACTAAGTGATGTTTTTCAGCAGTCACAGGAAATGTTGGAATCTCCCAAGGCCTTGCTGGAGGGCTTGTCACAAATCTTACCGATTGACTGGGGCCAGCTGGTGCCAGAGGAAGAGGAGCCAAAGAACTCGGAATCGACTGGGGAAGGACAGCCCCAAGAGGAAGAAGAGGAAAATCAAGCGGAAATGAATCGTGTGGATGGAAAAGCGGAAGCTGTCCCAGCGGAAGGTTCCTTGGCGGCCCAAGAAGGGGGAATCGACCCTGCTTTGGCTTGGGCCAGGTTTGAAGCAGAGCAAAGTGGTGTACTCAAAGGCCCCATCGCATCAATGGACGAAGGGCTGGCCATTAATCAGCGCTTTATGTTTACCAAAAAACTATTTGACAGCAATCCTGACCTGATGGGGCATGCATTGAAGTCCATTGATGAATGCGATAGTTTTGTGGAAGCCATAGAACTGGTCAATGATCGGTATGTTACAAAGTTGGAATGGGACAAGGATTCTGATGAGGTAGCCGAGTTTTTGCAGCTGATTTACAGGAAGTTTGACGAAAAATAGTATCTTGCTGCCCCTAACACACCCGATAATTCATTATTTTGATTTCATAGTCTTGCCGTTCCGTTAATCATAGGACTGGTAGGATTTTAGTGCGTTAAAAGTTGAAAAATGTATAAGATCGGATGTTTCCTGTTTGTTGAATGGCTATTGATAACGCCTTTAATGGCCCAAGATATTTTCTCACCCCCCGCATCAGGAGGGGAGTCTCGTCCCAATTATGTGCTTATTGTCGCCGATGACCTTGGTTACGGGGATTTGAGCTTTACGGGAAGCACCCAGATCAAAACGCCCCATATTGACCAACTTGCTGAATCGGGTGTTTTTTTTCCGGAGGGGTATGTTTCTTCTGCGGTGTGTAGTCCATCCCGGGCGGGCTTACTTACCGGTCGTAACCAAGTGCGCTTTGGCTACGATAATAATTTGGCCAATAACCAGCCGGGATTTGATCCTGCTTTTTTGGGATTGCCGGTAGGTGTAAAGACGGTGGGTGACCACCTAAAGGAACTGGGGTATGTTACCGGCATGGTTGGGAAATGGCATTTGGGGTATGAAGACCAATTTTTCCCCGTGAATCGTGGCTTTGATGAATTTTGGGGGTATAGGGGTGGAGGCCATGATTATTTTGAGGCCTCGGAAGCTAAGCGCGGCTACAAGGCCAAAATTGAATGTAATTATAAAACCCCGCAGGAAATCACTTATATTACTGATGACAAAGGGGACGAATGTGTCAACTTTATTTACCGCCATCAGGATGAGCCATTTTTCCTATATGCTTCATTCAATGCACCGCATACCCCCATGCAGGCAACTGCTGAAGATTTGGCCATCTACCAACATATCGAAGATGAAAAAAGGAGGACCTATGCTGCTATGGTACATCGGTTGGATGTAAATGTAGGGAGGATTGTTGCTGCCGTGGAGGAGGCGGGTTTACTTGAAAATACCATTTTTGTATTTATCAGTGATAATGGTGGTCCTGTGATGACCAATGGTTCCATCAATGCACCATATAATGGCAAGAAAGGCACGCTGCTGGAAGGAGGCATCAGGGTGCCATTTTTCATCAGTTGGTCTGGACACCTTCAGCCTGGAGAAGTGTTTGATTATCCGGTAAGTGCATTGGACCTCACGCCCACCTTTGTTGCGCTTGCGGGTAGGGAGGCCACAGAGCAGGATCAATTCGATGGGCTCAATCTGATGCCTTACCTGCTAGGCCACAAGGATGGTGCGCCACATGAGGAGATGAAATGGAAGTTTACCGTTAGTGCAGCGATCCGGGATGGGAAATGGAAATTGGTAAGGCTCCCGGACAGGTTACCGATGCTATTTAATCTCCAAACGGATTTTTCAGAGCAACATGACGTAGCCTTGGAAAATCTAACGCTTACCAAAAGCCTCCTCAAGAAACTTGGGGATTGGGACGTAAGGTTACCGCATCCGTTGTTCTTGGAGGGCCCTGAATGGCGTAAAGTCCAAGTGGGCCAATACGACAAAAAATATCCCATTGTGCAGCCTCACTAAAGGTCAGTTCATCCTTCCCAGCAGTTGAATACGGTGGGAATCCAGTTTGATAAAGATGAAGAGCAGGATGGTAAATGACCAAAGGGAAGAGCCACCATAGCTAAAGAATGGCAACGGAATCCCTACCACAGGAAATAGGCCAATGGTCATGGAGATATTGATCATAAAGTGAAAGAGCAAGATCGATATGACGCAGTAACCATATACTCTAGAGAATCGTGTTTTTTGCCGCTCGGCCAGAAAGACCAGTCTAATCAATAGGGCAACAAATAGGAATACCACCACCAGGCTTCCAATCCAGCCAAATTCTTCTCCAAGTGTACAAAAGATAAAGTCGGTGTGTTGTTCAGGAACGAAGTCGAATTTGGTTTGGGTACCTTCGAGATAGCCTTTTCCCCAGAAGCCTCCCGACCCGATAGCGATTTTGGACTGGGTGACATTCCAGCCCACCCCAAGAGGGTCAATGTCAGGGTTAAAGAGCACCATGATCCTATTTTGTTGGTGCTGGGGCAGTTTGGAAACG
Organism: Echinicola rosea; assembly: GCF_005281475.1. Lineage (NCBI taxonomy): Bacteria > Pseudomonadati > Bacteroidota > Cytophagia > Cytophagales > Cyclobacteriaceae > Echinicola > Echinicola rosea. The sequence goes on from NZ_CP040106.1 coordinate 1,576,784, forward strand.
ACCAAGTCAAGGCTGTAAGAGTATGCAATAATGGCGATGCCGATCATGCACAACGTCACGATACGTTGCCAGTTTTTTTTGCCCATCAAGATGAGGGCGAGGGTAAGTGCAGCGACAGGAAGTGCTATGTACAGGTTATTGTCCACCGCAAGGGAGAGTAACGAAATAGCGATAAATACCAATGCGAAGACAAAGTATCTTTGCGGCATTCCCTCTCGATAGAGCATGATAAAAAATGCCATATAAACCATTGCCGTACCGGTATCGGGCTGCATCATGATCATCGAAACGGGCAGCATGATGATAAGGATCGCCTGAAACTGAAACTTTGGCTGGCTAAGGTCAAAGGAAGGTTTTTCAATAAATTTTGCGAGTGCCAAAGCTGTGGCAAATTTGGCGAATTCCCCAGGCTGTAAGCGGAATGGCCCTATTTCAAACCAAGCGCGTTGCCCGTTGATCTCCTTTCCGATGAAAGGGGTGAGGAGGAGAATTAGCAGGAAAACCCCATACAGTATGAGGCTGAGGTTATCAAAGAGCCGGTAGTCAGCCACCATGATGACTGTGATCAGCAGTACGGCAGTGCCGATCCAGACGAGCTGCTTTCCACTGTTAATGCTAAAATCAAAGATGCTTTTTGCTGCCTGCTCATCATAGACGGCGGCATAGATATTAAACCAGCCGATCATCACCAAAGCTCCGTAAAGCAAAATGCTCAGCCAATCAATTTTGTTGATATATAAATCGTCTTGTCTCACGTCAGTCTGCAAAGTCTCCTACCAGCACATATTCTTCGAGTGCCGGTCTTTCTATATGTCCTCTCAAGTATTTTTCGATCATCAAGCTGGCGGTACTGGCAGCCGCTCGACCTCCCCAACCGGCGTTTTCCACGTAAACGGCAATGGCGATTTTGGGATCATCTTTTGGAGCGAAGGCGACGAAAACCGAGTGATCTTCCCCGTGGGGATTTTGTGCAGTTCCTGTTTTGCCAGCGATGGCAATGTCCTTGATGATGGCGCGCATGGCCGTACCGTAAAGTGCCTCTGCCATGGCATCTTGCACCATGTCAAAGTGGTGGGCAGCTACGCCGACATCATGTTTTGTAGTATATTCTTCAGGAATATTGTCAGGATCACCGTTTATGGCCTTGATCAGGTGTGGTGTATAATAATAACCTTTATTGGCGAAAATAGCCGCTAAATTGGCCATTTGGATGGGGGTTACCTCCATTTCACCTTGGCCTATCGACAGGGAATAGATGGTGCTGTATTTCCATCTGCCTTTTCCATAAATCCTATCATAAAGGGAGCTGCTAGGAACACTTCCACTGTTTTCGTAAGGCAAATCGACACCGAGTTTATGGCCCAGCCCGAATTTTTCCACTGCTTCATGCCACTTGTCAAGACCGATTTGGGTGTCTGTATAGGTGTTTGAGGACACCTCTTGATTGATCATTTGCCTGAAAGCTTGGTAGTAATAGGGGTTGCAGGAATTTCGGATCGCACCGAACAAGTTCACCGGGCTTGGGTGATTGTGGCAGGCCACTAGGGCTTTGTTGCAAGCATAGGTGGTATTTGGTGTCAGGATACCCCATTGCAATCCAATTAAGGACTGCACCACCTTGAAAATTGAGCCTGGAGGATATTTTGCTTGGATAGGCCTGATAAAGAGCGGTTTGGTCGTGTCCGATAGTAAGATATTGTAATTTTTACTGTAGGCAGCGCCAGCCAGTAAATTAGGATCATATACGGGTGCGGAGATCATGGATAGGATCTCGCCAGTTTTTGGTTCGATCGCCACGACAGAGCCCCTTTTTCCTTTCATGAGTTTTTCGCCGTACTTCTGTAAGGTTAGATCGATAGTGGATTGCAGGTTCAGTCCAGCTACAGAGGCGGTATCCAGTGTTCCGTTTTTGAAAGAGCCTTTGTCCACACCACGGACATTGACCATTTTGTATTTGGCTCCCTTCTTACCTCGAAGTATTTTTTCATAGAAGGATTCAAGGCCTGAGTGGCCGATGTAATCTCCTTGGGTATAGTAGTTTACGGTGTCTCGCTCAAGCTGTCTGGGGGCAATTTCTGCAATATAGCCCAATGCACTGCCGGCAATGGAGTCGGGATATGCCCTTACTGACCTGGTCATGACAAACAGGCCCGGGTAGTCGATTAGGTAGTCCTGAATTTTTGCGAAATCTGTAGTGGAAATCTGCTTGATCAGCGGCGATGGTTTTACCCAAGAGTATTTTTTTGCGGCTGTGTACCGTTCAATCAGTTTTTCCTTTTCGATCTGAAAGATGTCGCAGAATTTTGCGGTGTCAGCGATGTTGAATTCCTGCGGGATGACCATAAGGTCAAACACTGGGTTGTTATAGACCAAAAGTTCATTGTTCCGGTCTGATATTAATCCACGATAGGGGTAATCGACGATCCGCTGGACGGCATTTCGTTCGGCACGCCTTAGGAAACTGTCATCGACCACTTGGATCATAAACAGCTTGGTCAGCAGGATTACCCCAACGATAATGATAACGATGACGATGACACTGTGTCTATTTTCGTTCATTTAGATGCCTCTTCTTTTCTTATAGAACAAAACCTGAACGATCATTCCAATGATAAATGTAAAAACCGTGCTGCTCAGTGTCTTGTAAATCATCGGAATATACAATGAAGTCCCTAGATTATCAATAAGGAAGAATGTCAAATGGTGCAGCAGGAGAAGCGGAAGGCTATACACTAAAAACCATCCCATGCCCATATTGAGCAAAGTGGGAGGGGTGTTGGTGTCATAGCCGCCTGTCGGCGTAATGACCGTGAGCCAAGGTTTTCTGAAAAAGGCCAGCATCACCGCACTGGCGGTATGGATGCCTAAGCTGTCATAAAATATATCGATCGAAAATCCCAAGACAAAAGCGATGAGCATCAAGGGGATGGTTTTGATTTCGATAGGAAGCAGTAAAAGGTAAATGACGTATAGGAAACAAAATGCCATACCGAAAAGCACCAAGTTTTTCAGCACCAATACTTGGATGATAAAATACAGAAAAATACCTCCGATAGAAGCGATGACTGTTCTACTATTCATTGACGATTTCGGTGATTTCTTGAAGGGAATCCAGTTCCACTTCCCGATTGTTTTCTACTAGATATACATAGGTAAGCGTGCTGAAGTTTGCCGCCAATTCTATGGTGATATCAAGGTAATTTGTTTCCGTTCCGTTGCTGACTGTGTCCACTGTCCCCACTAGGATTCCTTCTGGGAATACGGCATTGTACCCAGAAGTGACTACTGTGTCACCCTGGGCCACTTGGACGTGTCTGGGGACAAATTTCAGCTTAGCTTTTTGTGGGTTTTGTCCGTCCCATTGGGTAGATCCAAAAGCGTCTGTGGATTTTATCCTCGAGGACACAAATAGGTCTGTATGGAGCAATGAAATGACGGAGGCATAGTGTCTGCTGACGCCTTTCACACGTCCCACGATACCATCTCCATTGAAGACGCCCATGCCTTCCTTGATGCCATCTTCAGCGCCTCTGTTCAGCGTGATATGATTATTGCGGAGATTGATGGAATTATTGATGACCTTCGCGGAGTAGAAGTCATAAGTATTTTCCATTGCACTGTCCAAGGGGATGTTCACACTGTCCTTGACCGGTCGCAAATTGGCCAGCTGCTTCATCAGTAAGGCATTCTTTTCGGCCAGTTCTTCATTGGCCCTGCCCAAGGTGAAGTACTCCGTAAAATTGTCTTTGGTACTCAGGAATGCCCCAGTAAAGCTATTGGAGCTATTGAAGAAGACGGCCCCTTGTGGTGAATTATAAGAAACGATCAGCCAAATGGCGGCGGTTTCCAATGTGATAAACAGCAAGAAGGCCCTTATACTATATAGAAATAATAAAATGCGTTGCATTCAGTCATCAGGTCATCAGCACGGTTCGGAAACTATTTATGTTTTTCAGGGCGGTGCCTGTCCCTCGCACCACTGCTCTTAGTGGATCTTCCGCGATATGGATGGGCAGCTTGGTCTTTTGGTGAAGTCTCCTGTCCAGGCCTTTGAGCAGGGCTCCGCCACCAGTGAGGTGAATGCCGTTATCATAGATATCTGCAGACAATTCTGGTGGAGCAATCTCCAATGCCTTGAGCACTGCTTCTTCGATTTTGGAAACCGACTTGTCCAGCGCAAAAGCAATCTCGGAATAAGAAACCTTGATCACCTTAGGAATTCCTGTCATGAGATCACGTCCACGGATTTCATAGTCTTCTGGAGCATCATCCAGCTCTGTAAGGGCTGAGCCAATGGCGATCTTTACCTTTTCTGCAGAGCGCTCACCGATTAGCAAATTGTGCTGCCTTCTCATATAGTCCAAGATGTCCTTGGTGAACGTATCGCCTGCGACCCTGATGGATTGGTCAGCGACGATTCCAGAGAGGGCAATCAAGGCAATCTCTGTGGTGCCACCTCCAATGTCCACGATCATGGAGCCCATGGGTTTTTCGATGTCTATTCCGATACCGATGGCGGCAGCAATTGGTTCGTACACCATGTACACTTCTTTGGCACCGGCGTGTTCGGCCGAATCCCGTACCGCTCGTTTTTCAACTTCTGTGATCCCGGAGGGAATACAGATGACCATGCGGTGGGACTGTGGGAACATGCCCTTTTTGTGGCCGGGAATCATTTTGATCAATCCACGGATCATTTGTTCGGCAGCATAGAAATCCGCAATCACACCATCCTTCAGCGGACGGACGGTCTTGATGTTTTCGTGCGTCTTTTCATGCATGTTCATGGCTTCCCTTCCCACTGCCAAAATCCGGTTGCTGGATTTGTCAATGGCTATAATGGAAGGTTCGTCCACTACAATTTTTTCTTTATGAATTATAAGGGTATTTGCGGTACCTAAATCTATTGCTATATCACTTGAGAAAAAGTCAAATAATCCCATCCTGGTATTTTTACTTAGAATTTACGTTTGAGTTGATCGTTTAAAGTTAGCATTAACAATGCTTAAATAAAACGAGGGACGACAAAATTATTACCTTAATTTGGATTTATAATAGTGACCTGTGACTTTTTTTAAGTCACTTGCACAGAGATACAAATAGCCCAAATTTCAAAACTCAAATTAAAGAGGTACATGAGGGTTTTTCGGATGATGCTTGATTGCCGGACCAAGTTTTGGTCTGGACAAGCAAAAAGCAGTCCATTTTTTGTTTAATGCCACTGTTCGGGGTGCTGCTGTTCGGGATTTGTAATCCCTAACCCGAATGCGCCGGATTTGTAATCCGGCTATGGGAGGATTGCAAATCCTCTTTATCTGTCCTCGGGATTGCAAATCCCGAGGAGCTATCAGGCAAAAAAAATCCCCAACAAAACTGCTGGGGATAGGGAAATTATTATTGCGGGATATTTTAGTGTTTGAAGTGTCTTACTCCTGTCATTACCATGCTCATGCCGGCTTTGTCACAGAAGTCGATGCTGTCTTGGTCCTTGATAGACCCTCCAGGTTGTACTACGGCAGCGACTCCTTCTTTAGAGGCGATCTCCACGCAGTCAGGGAATGGGAAGAAGGCATCTGATGCCATCACAGAACCTTTCAGTTCGAAGCCAAATGACTTGGCTTTTTCGATGGCTTGCTTCAGCGCATCTACACGTGAAGTCTGGCCCACACCGCTTGAAAACAACTGATCCTTGTTGCTCAGAACGATAGTGTTGGATTTGGTATGCTTACACACTTTGGCTGCGAATACCAATGCATCTTTTTGTTCTTCGGTAGGTGCCACTTTGGTAGCCACTTTGAAGTCCTCTTTGGTTTCAGTTGCGAGGTCTTTGTCCTGTTCGATGATACCGTTGAGCAGGGTTTTGATCTGCTTGGTACCGCCCACTTTGGTTTTCTGTACCAAGAGGATCCTGTTTTTCTTGCCTTTCAATACTTCCAGGGCATCTTCGTCAAATGCAGGAGCGATCAGCACTTCAAAGAACAGGCTGTGCATCTCTTCTGCAGCCGCTTTGTCCACCGTCTGGTTGGTGATCAGCACGCCACCAAATGCGGATAGGGTGTCCGCTTCAAAAGCTTTTAGATACGCTTCTTTTACCGAGTTTCCTTTTGCCACGCCACAGGCATTGTTGTGCTTTAGGATGGCAAAGGCCGTTTCACCGTCAAATTCAGCGATCAAGGCCACTGCGGCATCCACGTCCACGAGATTGTTATAAGAGAGCTCTTTGCCGTTCAGCTGATCAAAAAGATCCTCCAATTTCCCGTAGAAGTGGGCTTTTTGGTGTGGATTTTCGCCGTAGCGTAAAGCTTTAGAGGTGTTTTCGCTTACTTTCAGTGCGGGGATTTCTTCCGTTTGGTTGAAGTAATTGAAGATATGGGTGTCGTAGTGCGAAGATACTTGAAAAGCTTTGGCAGCAAAATATTTTCTGTCTTCCAGGGTAGTGCCACCTTGGTTGTTTTTCAATCGCTCTTCCAGCTCACCATATTGGTCGCGTGAGGCGATGATGGTGACATCCTTGAAGTTTTTGGCTGCTGCCCTGATCAGGGAAATGCCTCCAATGTCAATCTTTTCGATTATGTCCTGCTCTGAAGCGCCAGAAGCTACTGTTTCCTCGAAGGGATACAGGTCCACGATCACCAGGTCAATGGCGGGGATTGCAAATTCTTGCGCTTGGGAGAGGTCACCGTCATCTTCTCTCCTGTGAAGGATACCTCCGAATACTTTTGGGTGAAGGGTCTTTACCCGACCTCCAAAGATAGATGGATATCCTGTAAGGTCTTCTACAGCAGTTACTTCTGCGCCTTGTCCTTCGATGAACTTTTGTGTGCCTCCAGTGGAGTAGATCTTTACGCCTTGCTCTTTTAGCTGGGCGATGATCGGTTCAAGATTGTCTTTATAAAAGACCGAGATAAGGGCAGATTCTATTTTCTTAACAGCCATTTTTTGAAGTATTGAATGAAATAGGTTTGCTTGATTTTGATTTAAACTGCAAAGTTAGGAAAATCAGTCGATTAAAGCAGGCTTTCGATGACTTTTGGGAAATATTTGTGCTCGAGGGCATGTACTTTATTGGCGATATCCTCAGGGGTGTCGGTTTCCTCCACTTTTACACTTTCCTGAAAGATGACCCGGCCGTCATCGTATTTTTCATTTACATAATGGATGGTAATGCCTGTTTCTTTTTCGCCTTTAGCCTTTACGGATTCATGAACCCTCATACCATACATTCCCTTGCCCCCAAATTTGGGGAGCAAGGCAGGGTGGATATTGATCACCCTTTCAGGATATTGTTGGATGAGGCCGTCAGGAACCTTGAGCAGAAAGCCCGCCAAGACTACCAAGTCAATTTCCAGCTCTGCGAAGGTCTTTTCCAGAAACCCATCATCCATTTCTTTTCTAGTGAAGGAAATAAAGGAAATATCATGGTTTTTAGCTCTTTCCAGCACATAGGCGTCTTTTTTGTTGGATGCGATGACAGCGACTTTCCCTTTGGTGGAGCCTTCAAAGTGCTTGATGATTTCTTCAGCATTGCTGCCGTTTCCCGATGCGAGTATGGCGATTTTTTTCAATTGAAAAACAGGTTTATGTGCGTTACGTTAAGTGGGGCAAAAATAATCATAAATTATGGTTAACCCGAAAATAAATATTGACCAATCTATTTCAAACCACTGGTTCAGTTTATCCAATAGGGTAAATAGAACGGGACAAGGTAATTAACAGGTACTCCGAGTCTGGTATTCAATATAGCCTGTCCATCCCAAAAGTGCAAAACCTACTGACTAGGTAGCTGAAGTGGCATTGCGATGGTTTTGGTGAGGCCTATGGCATAATATAAATCAAGAGCTGCGCCAGATTTTACGTTTTTATAAAAAAGCCATGCTCATCACGCCGGTCAGCATCAGTATCTTGGATAGTTTGCTCAGCCTGGAGAAGTGTGTTTTGCGGTCTGCATGATAGATCAGGTACATAAAATACATGAACAATATACCGATAAGTCCAAAGTAAAGGTACAGCAACGTTTGGTCTATTTTGAAGGCTACCACCAAAATGGACACGACAAATACGGCTGCAATAAGAAAGATGATGTTTTTGGTGGCTCGAAAGCCCAAAACCACCGGCAGGGTCTTGCAGCCATGTTTTCTGTCTCCTTCCCTGTCTTCGATGTCCTTGATGATTTCACGGATAAGGTTGATGAAAAATGCAAAAATAGCATACGTGAGCACTAAAAGCTCTGATTTTTGGTAATAAAATCCTACGATCCATATGGCTAGTGCCGTTAATAGCGCCACGGCCAGGTTGCCCACAAAAGGGAGGCGCTTTAGGGAGTTGGAATATATCCAGAGTAAAAAGGCAGCTATAAAATGTATTGCTCCCACTTTTAGGCTGACCAAGCATGCCAGTCCAATGCCTACAAGATTTAGAAAAGTGTGGAGAAACATCACCATTCTGCGGCGCAGTCCCTTACCGATGACGACTTCATTCGGCTTGTTTATATAATCGATCTTTACATCATAATAGTCATTTATCAAGTAGCCAGAAGCAGCGATCAGAATGGTGGACGTGATCACCAGGTAGATTTTGGGATCCATAAGTGCTGGAGTGCCGGATAAGGTTTTTTCTACCAGAAAATAGGCCGTCATCAGCTGAGCAAAAGCCATCATCAGCAGGTTGTCCATTCTGATGATTCTTAAAAAAGCAACAAAGGAAAAAGCTTTTTCAGCTGATGAAGAGTGAGTCATACCTCAAAAATACGCGAAAGACTTGTATATGTTCCAGATCAAGTGGCTTTTCATGAAAAAAGAAAAAACCATTCGCTATTGAACGAATGGTTTTTGATTAATAAACCCCTAATTAAAATTATAATTATGTTCCGAATTTAGGGAAATTACTTTGAATTACCGTCCTGTACTGTCTTGTATGTTAGGTTGGTGGACAAATTGGTTACTTTTGTAAACTTACTTGCCAGTTCCAAGCATCGCGCAGGGCATCTTCTAGTCCGTACTGAGGCTTCCAGCCCAATACATGGGTGACTTTGTCGGTATTGGCCCATACTTTTTCGATATCACCGGATCTTCTCGGGCCGATTTCAAAATTGAGCGGTTTTCCACTGACTTTTTCAAAGGCCTTGATTACCTCCATGACGGTATTGCCATTTCCTGTGCCCACATTAAAGAGGTCAAAGAAGTTGTCCTGTTTAGTAGCGAGGTACTGAATGGATTTTACATGGGCATCTGCGAGGTCCATGACATGGATATAATCCCTTACGCAGGTACCGTCATGGGTGTCGTAGTCGTCACCGAAGACGGTGATTTTTTCACGGATGCCTGCCCCGGTTTGCGTCACAAAAGGAATCAGGTTTGCCGGTACGCCCAGCGGAAGTTCGCCAATGAGTGAGGAAGGGTGTGCGCCGATGGGGTTAAAGTAGCGTAAGGCCACTACTCTTGCGGAGGCGCCACTTTTGATATGGTCCGCCAGGATGTCTTCACAGATTTTCTTGGTATTGCCATAGGGGCTTTCGGCATCTTTCCTCGGCGTGGACTCCTTAACGGGAAGTTTGTCCGGCTGGCCGTAAACCGTGCAGGAAGAGGAGAAGACAATGTCCTTGACGCCATGTTCTTTCATGGTCTCCAAGAGTATAATGAGGGAGTTGATGTTATTGCTGTAGTAGGTGAGCGGGATTTTGGTGCTTTCACCTACTGCCTTGGAGGCAGCAAAGTGGATGACCCCCTGAATGTCGTTTTCTTTGAAGACAGATTGCATAAATCCACGATCATTGCAATCACCCTCATGGCATTTTACAGGAGAGCCGAGAATTTTTTCTAGTCCATTTAAGACATTTTTGTTGGAATTGGAAAAATTGTCAACGATGATTGGCGCATAGCCGGCATTGACGAGCGCCACAGCAGTATGAGAACCGATGTAGCCTGCTCCGCCTGTGATTAAAATCTGTTTCATGAAATGAAGTTGTTTTACTAGGGTTTACAGGTTGACAAATGATGTAGGGACAAATATAATTTAAACCCGTCGTGCATGAAATTATTCTTGGTTTTTAATGGCTGAAAACTAATTTTTTTAGTTGGAAGTTAATATCTTACATAGGGCGACTGGGGTCAAATAGCGAAAAAGTAACTTTTTTCTTCTCCCTGCCTAAAGTATTACAACCCAAATAATAACAACATTATTATGATGAATTTTCAATTGACAGAAAACCAATCCATGATTGCGCAGATGATCAGGGATTTTGGTGCAAAAGAAATTGCTCCCTTCCGAAAGGAGTGGGACGACAACCAGACTTTTCCGCTACCACTTTTTAAGCAACTTGGGGAACTGGGGCTTATGGGAGTGCTGATCCCGACCGCATATGGCGGGAGTGGTTTTGGCTATATGGAGTATGTGACTGCCATCACGGAACTCGCCAAGCTGGATCCTGGAGTAGGACTTTCCATGGCTGCACACAATTCCCTCTGTTCTGGGCATATTATGCTTTTTGGTTCGGATGATCAAAAACAACAATACCTGCCAAAACTGGCCTCGTGTGAGTTTTTGGGTGCTTGGGGGCTGACAGAACCGAACACGGGCTCGGATGCTGCCAATATGAAAACGACTGCTAAACAGGACGGTGATTATTTCATTCTCAATGGTGCCAAAAACTTCATTACGCATGGCGTATCAGGGGATGTGGCTGTGGTCATTGCCCGGACAGGGGAAGTGGGGGACAAGCACGGCATGACGGCTTTTATTATTGAAAAAGGGACGGCGGGATTCCGTGGTGGCCGAAAGGAAGATAAGCTGGGTATGCGAACTTCCGAAACGGCGGAATTGATATTCGAAGACTGCAGGGTGCATAAGTCACAGGTATTGGGAGAAGTGGGGGAAGGCTTTGTCCAATCCATGAAGGTGCTGGATGGGGGGAGGATATCGATTGCGGCACTTTCTCTGGGGATTGCGGAAGGGGCATTAGAGGCCGCACTGCGCTATTCCAAAGAGCGTCAGCAGTTTGGCAAACCGATCAGCGCTTACCAAGGGGTTTCTTTTAAGCTGGCGGATATGGCCACCAAGCTAGAGGCGGCCAAATTGCTGACATTTAAGGCGGCAGATTTAAAAAACAGAGGTGAATACGTGACCCTGGCCAGTGCCAAAGCCAAGTACTATGCTTCAGAAATAGCCGTCGAGCTGGCCAATGAGGCCGTTCAGATTTTTGGGGGGTATGGATTTACCAAGGATTATCCAGTGGAAAAATACTACAGGGACGTAAAGCTCTGCACCATTGGTGAAGGGACTTCAGAAATCCAGAAAATAGTGATTGCGAGAGAGCTGTTAAAGTGATCCAAGTGGTTTTTCCTTATATCAAGGCGGGCTTTGGCTAGATGAGGGAGGCCGTTTACGATATAAAAAACACCGGATAAGGGGATTTTGGATAAGGCTTTGGTTGTCCTAAAGAACTGCTATTTTTCCATATTAAAATATAGCGTAACTTTGCGGAAAATATTTCACCTCTTCATGCAAAAGACTGCCCGAAAAAACATCATCTACTCCATCATTTTGCTTTTGGTGGTTTTTCTTGTTTACCTGTATAGACAAAACCAGCAAACCCCTCAAGTGCCGGAGCCTGAAAAGGATGGTAAGCAAACCATTACTGGAAAAACCATGGGGACGAGCTATCGGATCGTTTACTTGGATAAGCAGGGCAGGGATTTTAAGCCAGCCGTGGACTCCTTATTGGAGGTCTTTAACCAGTCTCTGTCCACTTATATTTCCGATTCTGAACTGAGTCGGTTCAATGATGACGATACATTGGCCTTCGAATCAGTATATCTTCCTACCGTGCTGAAGACCAGCAAGGATATTTTTCAGCGAACGGACGGAGCATTTGACCCGACCGTTGGGCCGTTGGTGAATGCTTGGGGGTTTGGGCCGGAGGGAGCTCATTTAAAAGATAGTGTGAATATTTTTGAATTACTGCGGTTGATAGGATTTGAAAATATCCAGTTTGATACCGAAAAAGTATGGAAGACCCAGTCTGATGCCTACCTTGATTTTAGTGCCATTGCTAAAGGTTTCGGGGTGGATGTGGTCGCTGGATACCTTCTGGATGAAGGGATAGATGATATGTTGGTGGAGATCGGCGGCGAATTGGTCGCGCGTGGTACCAACGAAAATGGAGAGCTCTGGAAAGTAGGGGTAAATCAGCCTAGCGAAGATGTCAGCTCCAATGAAATTTTCAGCATCATAGGACTGGATAATAAAGGAATGGCCACTTCGGGAAACTATCGTAATTTCTACTATAAAGATAGCGTCAGGTATTCCCATACCATCGACCCTAAAACCGGCCAGCCCGTCAACCACAGTCTGCTCAGTGCGACGGTGGTAGCAGAAGACTGTATGACGGCCGACGCCTTTGCCACCGCTATGATGGTGATGGGCACGGAAAAGGCCATTGACCTTCAGCAGTCCCAAGATGATATAGAAGTCTTTTTGATCTACAGTGATAGCTTGGGAATGCAAACATACATCAGTGAAAAACTCAAGCCTTTTGTTTCATATATCAAAGGGGAAAAATAGCAAGCATGGTCACAAATATCCTGGTACTTTTTTTATCGGCGTTGTTGTCAGGGCTTTTGGCCGTGGCCATGCCCAGTTGGAAAGAGAAGAATTTCAAAATGATTTTGGTCTTTGCAGGATCGTATCTTTTTTCGATTACAGTGCTGCATATTCTTCCTGAGCTATTTGCCAATCCGGACTCGGCTTATTATATGGGGCTTTATGTGTTGATAGGTTTTTTGCTGCAGCAGGTGTTGGAATTCCTGTCCTCGGGGATAGAGCATGGTCATATCCATCACCATAATCATGGAAAAAATACCGTTTGGATGGTCATGATTGGGTTGTCACTGCATGCTTTTTTGGAAGGGACTTTGCTTAGCCAACAGCCTTCGCTGCATGGTCATCACCATGGAACGGAAACATTGCTTTTTGGGATCGTAATGCACAAGGCTCCGGCGGCATTTGCTTTGGTAGCGGTGCTTCTTGGTAGCATGAAGCGGAGTTCGGTGTTGGTGCTTTTGGTTGTTTTTGCAATGGCCTCGCCTATGGGAGTACTTGTATCTGATATTGTATTCTCCCAGCAGGTCTTGGCAGCAGGGGCCATGGACGTATTATTTGGTTTGGTCGCAGGCGGCTTCTTGCATATTTCCACTACGATATTTTTTGAGAGCAGCCCTCATCATAAGTTTCACCTGACACGACTATTAGTGAGTTTATTTGCGGCTTTTCTTGCCATTGCCTCAGAGTATTTGATATAACCGGAAATTAAGGCCGTTTCGTTAGTGTGTATCTGGAAAATACGGGTTCTATCTTTTTTCCTTGGGCAGTTATTTTTCTAGCTAAATTCCTAGGTGGTTTTAATCCTTTACCTTCGTTACTTTTTTCCTTCAGGTCAAATAAGTAACCCCAAAACCCCGCCGCTACGCCACGGCGCACAGGTGTGTAGCTATTGGGCTAAAATTAAACCCACATTATGCATTAGCCTATCTATTGCGACCTGAAACTACTTCAAAATCAATCGCTTCGCTGCTGTTTTCGATTTCACCATAGCGATGCTATGATTCAATCTCCAAACAGCCTGATTTTCTTGTAGTTTCAGCTCTCATAACGATTCCTAATGCATAAAGCGGGTTAAAGCCTCCCCCCCCATGCAGGCAAACTCCTTCTTTTTAGCTGCCAACATTCTTTTTGGTCAGTATTTCGTCAAACAAGCCTGTCTTATTGCCCGCCTGCTTTTTAATTTCTTAACGCCCAATACCTGCAAGGCGGATCCAATTAATAAGTTTCATTTGGATAAATTAATATTATTATTCCATGTAATGGCATATTTCTTAACTAAAAGGTTGAGCCAGAATTATGGCCCTATTGAGTCCACAAAATGTATCGCTTCCTTTTGACGGCCCTTGGTATTCCTGTTTTTCATCCGGTGGTGCAGGCCGTTAAGAAAGTGAGCTGGCTCGCGTCGTGGAACAGCGAGACCCATTCGCTTTTAGGCCGTAGCCATCGGGTGGAAATTAAAATGGGTGACGGATCCACGTCGCAGGGGAAATCCATGTCCCATTTTAAAGGGCAGACCACCGGCCTAGATTTTTTTCTTTCTTTTTTCATCAAAATAAAAAGGTAAAATCCACCAAAACATCCAACGTTCTGCGCCCAAGGTAAGGCTTTGGGGTGCAGGTTCAATAGTTCAATTTTTGAGGTAGTGATGGGTAAAAACTCAAATTTACGTGGTTCAGGAGGCCAGCTGTCGGTACAACTGTGCCGTTCTGGATAGTCCTGGGTGCATTTACTTTGTTTAACAATAAATAAAATAAGTTAGACAAACATTTGATTTTTGTTTAATTAAAATTAAATTTGATTAAACAAAACGGTAAAATATGACAACTTTAGAATTCAGTTACTCGATAAATGAGCATTCTAAGTCATTAAAACCATTCGCGCTTAGGCTTACCAAAGACGCTGATGATGCCAATGATTTGCTGCAGGAAACCATGCTAAAAGCATATACGAACCGGGACAAGTTTTCGGATGGTACCAATCTTCGAGCATGGCTATACACCATTATGAAAAACACGTTTTTTACGCGCTATCAGCGTATGATACGGCGGGCTACTTTTATAGATACTACCGATAATCTTCACTATATTAACTCTGGGGACATCTCTATCGAAAACCGGGCGCAAAGCAAATTTGCGATGGATGATATTAATTTCTGTATAAACCACCTTAATGCTGATTACAGAACCCCCTTCATGATGTATTTCAAAGGGTTTAAATATCAAGAGATTGCAGACGACCTTAATTTGCCGATAGGCACCGTTAAAAACAGGATTCACCTGGCCCGAAAAATCTTAAAGGATAACCTAAAAGTTTACAAGACAAATTAATGGGAAAAGAAGAGGCAATCGTCATTGGAGCTGGTTTTGCCGGTATAGCAGCAGCTACCACTTTGGCTCAGCAGGGCTTTCGTGTCACTGTGTTGGAAAAGAATGGCAGTGCTGGTGGAAGGGCGCGAAAATTCACTTCGGATGGATTTACTTTTGACATGGGCCCCAGTTGGTATTGGATGCCAGATATTTTTGAAAAGTATTTTGCCCGTTTTGGAAAACACCCCAGAGACTATTATGATTTAGTACGCTTGGATCCTTCATATAAAGTTATTTTCGGTGAAAACGATGCGTTGCTTATGCCGGCCAATTTTGAGGAGCTTCAGGCACTCTTTGAGTCCTTGGAACCGGGAGCGGGAAAACGTTTACGGGAATTTTTGGACCAAGCCGCCAGAAAATATAAAGTGGGTATTCAGGATTGGGTTTATAAGCCTTGTCAGAGCGTTTGGGAATTTGCCCAGCCCGGAATCTTCAATGACCTTATCAGGCTGGATCTCTTCCAATCCATGCACAAGCACGTTCGAAGTTTTTTTAAAAATGAGAAGCTGGTGCGGATCATGGAGTTTCCGGTGTTATTTTTGGGACAGACTGCCGAAAAAATCCCTGCACTGTACAGTATGATGAATTATGCAGATTTGGTGTTGGGTACTTGGTATCCTAAGGGAGGGATGCATGAAATCATCAAAGCAATGGTCAGCCTTGCAGAGGAAATGGGTGTTCGCTTTGAATACCATGCTGATGTTTCCCATATCAATACCAAGAATGGTGTGGCCACGTCGGTGGCATTGAAGGATGACCGGAAGTTTTATGCGGATGTGGTGGTCGCAGGTGCAGACTACCACCATGTGGAGACCAAGCTTTTGCCACCAGGATCGAGCAATTACTCAAAAAATTACTGGGATAAACGGACCCTTGCTCCATCAAGCTTGATTTTTTACTTGGGAGTGGACGATAAAATAGACCGTTTGGAGCATCATAACTTGTTTTTTGACGAGCCGTTGGCTCCTCACGCGGCGGCTATTTATGATCAGCCAGGTTGGCCGGATAAGCCACTATTCTACGTTTGTTGCCCTTCCAAAACCGATCTTTCCGTGGCACCGGAAGGTAAGGAAAACCTCTTTATCCTGATCCCTTTGGCGCCTGATCTGGAAGATACAGAAGAAAAGCGTGAAGCCTATTATGACTTGGTCATGAAGAGACTTGAGAAGCATACCGGGCAGGCAATCCATGAGAAGGTTTGCTACAAGCGATCTTATGCCCACAGGGATTTTATCAGTGATTATAATGCTTTTAAAGGGAATGCCTATGGGTTGGCCAATACCTTGGGCCAGACAGCAATGCTCAAACCAAAAATAAGAAACAAAAAGGTCAGTAACCTTTTTTATACAGGACAGCTTACCGTTCCTGGTCCCGGCGTACCTCCTTCCTTGATTTCGGGGCAGGTGGTGGCCGATGAAGTCGCCAAGGAGTATCTACCCACCTCACTCGAACACTAAACTATGAACGCACTAAAACTATATCATCAGACCACGATGGAATGCAGTAAGCTGATTACCCAGCGGTACAGTACTTCTTTTAGTTTGGGAATCAGGACGATGGATGTCAAATTTCACAAACCAATATATAGTATTTACGGCTTTGTTCGTTTTGCTGATGAGATCGTGGATACCTTTCACCATCAGGACAAGGAATTGCTGCTTCACAAATTCCGACAAGACACTTATGAAGCCATAAACATGGCTTTTTCCCTTAATCCAGTACTTCATGCCTTCCAAATGGTGGTGCATCAGTATGGTATCACATTGGACATGATCGATGCATTTTTGGATAGCATGGCCATGGATTTGGATTTTAGCACCTATAATGACAATAAGTACAAAGAGTACATTTACGGGTCTGCTGAAGTGGTGGGACTGATGTGCCTAAAGGTATTTTGTGAAGGAAATGAGGCAACCTATGAAAAGCTCAAGGTACCTGCGTGTAAACTGGGGGCAGCATTCCAAAAAGTGAATTTCCTCCGGGATATTAAAAGTGATTATGAAGAAAGGGGAAGGGTGTATTTTCCTGGGGTGGATTATTTGACTTTTGACGAAAAGGCCAAGCAGGCAGTAGAGCGCGATATTCAGAAGGACTTTGATGAAGCTTACGTTGGCATAAAGCAGCTGCCCGCTGGCGCGAAGATGGGAGTCAAAATTGCCTATCTGTATTACCTCAGTTTATTCTCAAAGATCAAACGACTAAAACCTCAGACGATTACTGCCAAAAGGGTGCGGATTCCCAATATCAAAAAACTTTCACTGCTGATAGGGATGTATTTCGGGTCAAAACTGGGATTTGAATAATATTGAAGATGGAGCGTTATTTGTATTTGATTTTAAATATTGGCACAATTCTTTTTCCTCTGCTCTGGTCATTTGAGCGTAAGGTTTCCTATTATAAAAAATGGGCATACTTCTTTCCAGCCATGGTCATCACGGCCACACTTTTTTTGATCTGGGACCATTGGTTTACAGAGTTGGGGGTATGGGGGTTTAACGACCGTTACCTGACAGGAATCCATTTAGGAAATTTGCCGTTGGAAGAATATTTGTTTTTTGTGACGGTGCCTTTTTCCTGCATATTTATTTATGAGGTCTTGCTTTATTATATGCCTCATGATCCCTTGTCACCCTATGTCAAGCCCATTACTTTTGGGCTGATCGGGCTCTTTACGGTACTCGCTGGGTTCAATTGGGACAAATGGTACACTTCTGTCAACTTCTCTTTTGTGGCTTTACTCTTGGCTTTCCACTTTACGATGTTTCGTTCCAGATTTTTGGGACGATTTT
Source organism: Echinicola rosea (assembly GCF_005281475.1). Classification (NCBI taxonomy): domain Bacteria; kingdom Pseudomonadati; phylum Bacteroidota; class Cytophagia; order Cytophagales; family Cyclobacteriaceae; genus Echinicola; species Echinicola rosea. The sequence goes on from NZ_CP040106.1 coordinate 1,594,536, forward strand.
ATGTGTTCTATTTGATTCACCTCATCCCTTTTTTATGTGTGAATGGTGCATTAACTGGAGGGTTTACCCCAGAGCCGGTAGTGTATTATGAGAATATGGAGAACCTGTCGATTCGTATTTTCACTATTCCCATTGAGGACTTTGTTTATTCGATGGGTTTAATGCTCATGAATGTGTCTCTTTATGAATTTTTCCGTCAGCGGAAAACAATAGCTGTTTCAATTGGTTAGTATAGTATGAAGGATCTCACCGTTCATATCGATCAGCATTCAGGTTTTTGCTTTGGGGTGGTGTACGCCATTGAGATGGCGGAGGATATCCTGGATCAGGAGGGGCACCTCTATTGCTTGGGCGACATCGTCCACAATGATGAAGAGGTGAAACGATTGGTACACAAAGGCCTTAAAATCATCGATCATGACAGCCTTCAGAGCCTGCATGGAGAGAAAGTGCTCATTAGGGCGCATGGCGAACCGCCTTCCACCTATCAGCTGGCCATCAAAAATGACCTAACCCTGATCGATGCAAGCTGTCCTGTGGTGCTGAAACTTCAGCACAGGATCAAAAATGCTTTTGATAAAGACGAGCCCATCTATATTTATGGGAAACATGGCCATGCAGAAGTGGAGGGGTTGTTGGGACAGACCCGTAATGAGGCGGTGGTATTTCAAGATGTGGAAGAATTGGATTTTGATTCGATGCCATCCCGGATCACCTTGTTTAGCCAAACCACCAAAAGTACCGATAAGTTTTATGCCATCAATAAAATGCTCCGTGAACGAGGGATAGAGGTACAGACCAATGATACGATCTGTCGGCAGGTTTCCAACCGGGACAAAGAGCTTAGGAAATTTGCTTCTGAGTTTGACCGGATTGTTTTTGTCAGTGGTAGTAAATCCAGCAATGGAAAAGCGCTATTTGAAGTGTGTAAGCAGCAAAATGCCCACACGTTTTTTGTGTCCCACCCTGATCAAATCGATCAGAGCTGGTTCCTGAACGGAGATTCGGTAGGAATTTGTGGTGCCACCTCCACGCCCATGTGGCTAATGGAGGAAGTAAAGGAAAGGCTGCTGACCTTCTAAAGTTTTTAAGTACCTTGTACCAAATTCACCTTATTCATGTCCTTGCCTCGACCTGCATCTCGTCCGATAGATCCCGTAGGAACCATGATCGCATTGCTGATCATAGGGCTTTGGGCAGTGTCCCTGATTTTATTGTTGTACTGGGAATTTGAGTTTACCAATCCGTTGGTCTATGTGGGGGTACTTTTCCAGATGCATTTATATACCGGTTTGTTCATTACGGCACACGATGCCATGCATGGGAGTGTCTCGCGGCATGCTACTGTAAATAAAGTGATTGGCTGGATCGCAGCAATCTTGTTTTCCTATAATTTTTATAACCGGTTATTGCCCAAGCACCATGAACACCACCGTTTTGTCGCCACTGGGTCAGACCCGGATTATCATTCATCTGACCATTTTTGGAAATGGTACTGGAGTTTTATCACGACCTACTTGTCTCCCCTCCAGTTGGTATTGATGGGAGCGACTTTTTGGTTGTTGCAGGTGTTCTTTCCTATTGAGAATTTGGTTTTGTTTTGGATGCTTCCCGCCATTATGTCCACCTTCCAACTGTTTTACTTTGGGACTTATCTGCCTCATCGTGGCGAACACCATAACAAACACAAGTCTGGGACACTAGCCAAAAACCATTTTTGGGCATTCTTGAGTTGTTATTTTTTTGGCTATCATTTTGAACACCATGACTCGCCAGGAACCCCTTGGTGGCAGCTATGGCGGATGAAATAGCCAAAAGAAACTTTTTGCTACATTCCTTGGGTTTCATGGTTTTGATGTACTTTTATGCCTTGATTCATATCCATTTTTGCTGATGATGCTTTGCCATAGAAAACGTATGTGCCAGTGGGTGTTTTGCTGGTTGTTTTTTCAGTCCGCTTTTTCTGCAATTGCCCAGACGGACAGCCTAGCAACGACAGATACACCCAATACAGCACTCCACGATAGGCTGTTAAACACTGCAGACGATGTGTTGGAATGGATGAGTACCGACACGTGGTCATTTATTCCCGTAGTGACTTATTCCCCAGAGACCAGTCTGGGATTAGGAGTAGGAGCCATCAAAGTATTCCGGCCAAAAGAAGGTGCTTCTCCCACGCTACGCCCCTCTTCCATGCCCATCACGTTTATTTATACCCTTAAGAAACAAGCAGTGCTGGAGATAGATCTGGACTTATGGAAACACGACAACAGAGATTATTTCAATGCAAGCCTAGAACTGGCCAATTACCCTTTTGAGTTTTATGGTATCGGTAATGATATGCCTGCAGAAAGCCAAGAATCCTACTCCAGCCGTTACTTTTATGTGCGTTTAAACTATATGCGAAGGGTATTGCCCAATGTTTACCTTGGCCCTTGGCTGGAATTTAGGACTGAGAATGTCTATGAGACCGTTCCGGGAGGATTGCTGGCCAGTGGAGCCGTTCCCGGCAGTGATCGTCCACAAGTAGCGGGGCTGGGACTAAAGCTCAACTATGATTCCAGAAACGACATCTTTCAGCCAAGCAAGGGATCTTTTCATCAGGTGTCCTGGATCACCAATCAGTCTTTTTTGGGCAGTGGCTATTTATTTGACCGATATGAGGTGGACCTACGAAAGTACATTCCAGTTTGGAAAAACAAAGTCTTGGCAGTGCAGGGGTACTGGAGTTTTGTGGATGGTGTGGCCCCTTTTCAGCAAACTTCCTTGCTGGGCGGCAGCAAAAGGATGCGCGGGTATTTTGAAGGAAGGTATAGGGACCAGCTATCGATGATATATCAGGCAGAACTTCGGATGCCCATTTATCGGAGTTTGGGAATGGTGTTTTTTGGCAGTACAGGTCAAGTGGCTGAAGCGGTTTCCCAATACAGCTTTGACCGGTTTCATTATGGTGCGGGCTTTGGGTTTCGCTACCAGCTGATGGAGGAGGGGATCAATATCCGCATAGACTTTGGGTTTGGAGACCAAAGTGCTTTTTATTTTGGCCTGAATGAGGTTTTTTAGGAACTTTTGCTTGTCCTTTATCATGGATTCATGTATATCTGTTGACTGTTGAGGTAATTCACCAATGGGCTTCTGATCAGCAGTCCATTTAAATCAAGAAATTCCAAATAGAGAGAGAAGATTTCCTTTTCAAGGTCCAATCGTATTTGTTGTTTTTTGATAATATTCTCTTTTACCTTCAATAAGACCAAAGGGGAAATTCCTTCTATAGATCTATATTTTTTCAATGACTCTTGTTCTTTGCTTTCTTTAAGAATGGTTGATAATAACTTGTGTTTATCAAATAATACATCTAACCTTAAAACGATTTCTCTTATGCTTTCATTTAATTCAAATTTGAGTTCATCCAGTTCATTTTTTTCTTTGACGATCTTGATAACCCGTTCATTAAGGCTTCCTTTTACCGCTGACCCGATAGGGATTTTTATTCCCATGCCCACACTAAAGTCTTTTCTGAACGTGTCATTCAGGTCATCCCTGTAGGAAGCCTCGAAAAATTTTATAGGGTTTTTGGCGGAAGCTTTCTTTTGTTTGTATTCCAGTTCAGCTAAGGTTACATTTAGGCTTTGTTGTTTATAGTAAAAATTATTGTTGTCAATCCCTCCACTATAGGATTTTACAAACAACATAATGTCATTTATTGATATCAGGTCTTTTTCTTCTAACTCAATTGGCCCTTGGATATTTAACAGCCTCCCGATCTCTTTGGATGATTGCAAAACGTTGTTTTCAAGGTCTACTTGATCAATCCGTAGTTTGTGTAAATCATTTTCGGCTTCTAAGAGTTCTTGATAATCAAAGTCAAGATTATTTGCTAGTTTCTTTAAGGTGCTGATGCGGTCTTCCAATAAATCCTTTAATTCCAGCTTCCCTCGCAAAACTCGTTGGTTTTTTATTAAGGATATGATTAATTTATATCGGTTTTTTAGGGCGTTGTTAAGCTTTTCTTTTCCTTGGAGTCTACCTTCGTTGAGACTCTCTTCTTTGTAGGTTGTATTTAGCTTCCTCTCTTTGGGGAAATTAGTATATGCCCTAAACCGAAGCATTTGTTCGTTCAAATTAAAATTGCGTGTTCTGGTCCTTAATTCAAGATGGTCTACATAAGAGAGTTTGTAGGTGTTTTTGTCGATATAATCAAGTTGCTCAGTATGATGAATATAAATTGGATCTTCCGATGCTGTAGCCAATATCGCTGAAGAGGAGATTTTTATCGTGTCTTGTTGGGAAAGACCTAAAAGTGAAATTAAAAAAACTAGTAACATACCATTAATGTGTCTTTTTGAGGATAACTTTTTCGCCAAGTAACAATTGATTTTGTTTTGGGATTTTTACTTGGATTTCCCTTCCCCATAATCGTACTTCCATGTTCTTCCTAAGCCGTTCAGGATATTCGGCGATATTCGAGCCCACGCCCACTACTTCCCCTGTAAGTTTTTTTGAATTATCCGCCAAGGACTGTACTTGGACCTGATCGGCTATTTGTATGTTTTGGTAGCTGTTTTCATGAATGAATCCGGTGATGTAGGAAGGGGTTTGCGAATTAAGAATTAAAATAGGGGTGTAAGGGGAAACAATTTCTCCTGATTTAAAACCCACAGTACCAATTACACCATCGGCTTGAGCAAAAACAATAAGTTTTTTCTTTTCTTGTTTTAGCTTATTTAATTCATTCTCCAAATTTTGTATCTGAATGTTATGAGGATTTTTTTGTGGGTTTGACTGTGCTTTGAGCTGTTCTATTCGAAGCTTAAGGGGGCTGGTTAACAATTCTAAATCCTTATTTAGCGAATTGATTCTTGCTTCAGTTGGATTCAATGTGGTAGAACTGTCAGCTGCAAACTTCAAACTTTTCAGTTCATTGGTCAACGATTTGTTGATGTCATATTGCATTTCAATTTGCCGGATTTGAGACTCTATTTCAGCACGCTTGGCTTTTATTTCAGCTTCCAATTGCGAAATGAGGGACTGATTGTTCATTTCATTGGCAATTTTTTGACTCCTCAGCGTAACCAGTTGGTCAGAGATTTCGCGGATTCGTTGATCTAGTTCAGGTCTTATTACTTCAATCAACGTGTCCCCTTTTGTCACATTTTGGCCTGATACTACATGGATTTCTTTAATTTCCACTAAACCTCCATAACTAACAACAAAATCATTGTTTTCGGCAATACCATAAAATGAGTTGTTAAAATTACTAAGGTTGAAATTGACATAAATCAAGCATCCAATAATGATGATCCAAAAAGTGAGAATATATGTAAACTTGCTCATTACTAATTAAAAGTTTCGTTAACAATATCGTACTCCATCCGTAGAGAAAAATTTGGATTGATTTTTTGAAGTGATGCCAATAATTGTGTTTCTATTTGTTGATTTTTCATGCGTACTTGATATGAAAACTGGTACTTTCTAAAGTCTTCTACGGAGATATTTGACCTTAATACTTGAAGGTTAAAAGATTTACACCAATTGCTAAGCTCTTTTTCGATCGAGTCCTTTAAGTCTTCAGTTCCTTCATAATTTATCCTTAGCATTCCAGTTGGTAAATGATTCTTTCCAAAGGAGGTTAAATTTAAGATGAAAGCAGTAAGGCAGAAGAAAAGCGTACCCACGATAGCGATTGCATATCCATAAACTCCGCAGGAAATCCCAATGGCCAAGCTGGCAAATAGGAAAATAATATTCCTCGGGTTTCTGAAATTAGTCCGAAACCTGATGATTGCCAATGCTCCTAGCATGCCCAAGCCTATGGCTACACTGTCTCCAATAGCTTGAATAACCATAATAGCAACTATCGGGCTTAGCACCAAAGCTTGAATAAATGTTGCACTGTACCCTGCGATTTCTGACGTCTTGTAATAGGTAAATGCAACTAATACCGCTAGGCTAAATGCAAACATGACAGAATAGAGCACTGTGAAAAAAGCGGGATATTCAGCGGTAGTTTGAAGACTAAAATAATCCATAGTTTATTGAAAATTAATGCGTTTTAATCAACTTGTCAGTGTTATAATTTAATGAATTTGGAGATTTCTATTTTTTGATTTGTCACTATCTTCAGGGTGTAAATCCCCGTAGGAAACGCTGAGGTAGAAATAATAATTTGACTTGATGGGATATTGTCGATCTTATTTATAATAATGCCATTTGAATTTATGATTTCCATATACCTGATATTTGAGTGACTATCACCCTTGAACTTCAGGTTCAGTTTGTCGTTTGCAGGATTGGGATATATCTTTTCAAGATAATTTTCTGGTGCTTCTTCGGAAATGGTGGGGAGATCCGTTATTACATCTTCAAGTAGATATCCATCTACACTGACATTGTTGAAACGTGCATTGCCAGCATCACCGAATACAGTGGGACCGCTAAACTTTAGTCTCACCTTGAAGTCCTTGTTGTTGTTAGCTCCAGGGATTGACGTGAAGTCCATAGAAGCTAACTTAAAATCTTCTTCGAGTAAAATTTCTTTTGTTTCTAAATGGTCACTAATCCACTCCTCTCCATCCAAGGTGTACTCTATCAAAGCTTTTTCTGGCCCACTTCCTGTTCGAGAGATAGCCATCGATAATATGATGTCTTTAAAATCATTTGTAGGGATTTCAAATACCAAGAAGGCTTCTTTTCCGCTCATTACTAGTGGATTACGCGTTCGGATGCCTCGCATTTGGTCTGATAGATAAGGCTTATCACGGTTGCCTTTTTCTCTGTAGTTTATTGGTGTGGGATCGTTGACTCGGTCCATTATTCCTGCTGTGCCAGAAGGAGGAGGATAATATGGAATGACAGGTTGGAAATGTAAGACAGCATTTGATCCGGTAAGACTGTAGGAAGCCTCTATTTGTGTTAATGCGACATCATTTTCTACATTATCTTTATCAAAATGCCAAAAATGAATGAGACGCTGTGATTGCTCTTCAGTCGGAGCAAATATAGCTAGGGCCTTTGTGTTTTCCTCTAAGCTTAATGTAATTGTTGGATCATTATACCTTTCCTCACCTACAGCCCAGTGTTGGAATTCAAAGCCCTCCATTGGTTTTGCTTCTAAAGTAACTGGGATGTTTTTAAAATAGGTGCCATTCCATGGGTAAGATTGATCTACTATTCCAGGGGTGCTCGGCTTAATATCGATGGTGTTGCATTTGATAAATCCATGATTTGGATTCGATACATCGAGTGTCAGTTTCAGATCTTCTTCGATATTAAAGTGGTCCTCAATATGTTTTCTTTGATGGTTGGGACGTTCTTTGAAATAGGTAATCAACTCATTTTTTCGATCTTCGTTTGTTCCATGATGGTTCCATCTTTTAAAGTGTTCTTCCAGATGTGGTTGAAGTTCTTGGTATCTTTCTTGGATTATCCTTGCTGTCCTATCGGGATGAAAAGTGGTGTTAATGTGATCAGCAAACCTGTTTATAAAGAGGTTTCTGAAAGAAGCATTGGTAAGTAGGCTTCGCAACAGGGCAGTTTTCTCCGGATCGCCAGCGGGGCGGAATTCACCTCCGCCCTCGGGGTGAATAAAGTTGTCTAAAAAATCATATGAGGCTGGAGCTTGGTAGCGGGCACTTGCGTCAAAATCCCATATCATCAAACGCCATTTACCATCTTCATATGGCTTACTACTCGTTTCCTTTGTTCTCCAATACCTAAAATGTTTTTCTCCGTCCCAGTCCGTATTGTTCATGTAGATAAACATGATGTTATAATCTACATAACTAAGAACGTCTAAACGCTCTTCTATATAACTATAATTTGTTTCCTGACTGAGATCTTTGTCAATCGCAAATTGATATAGATTACGATAATAACTAATATCTGATGGCTCGCCCGTTTCTACTTGGCTTTCACTTCCATTTCCCCAAGGGGCATTAAGAATTATTAGATTGTCATCTTTTACGTGATATTTTCTGGAAATATGGTGGTCATTTAATCTTTCTCGTAGATTGATAATCCCCCAAAATTCTCCATTTAATAGCAGGATAGAGGGGCGACTGTCCTGAAGATCTACTTTTGCTGGAGACATGATTTTTTGAGATACCGCATCTGTATAAATATCCATGTAATCCCCTCCAGCTCGTAACAAAAAATGCTTATAGCTTTCCATCGTATTTCCAAATGCATCTGATGCCTCTGGCAGAAAAGTATAAGCCATTTCATTGTCACTATCATATTCATTTCTTCCGTATAACCTAAGGCTTTTCATAGGTTTGGACCTTGACCCCCCACCATGTACACGGGTGCCGAGATTTTGAGAAAAATCGAGCTTCCCGTTTTTTAAAAAAAATTCTAAATGAACCTGTTTTTCCCAATCTTTGCCCCTATGGTAGTAATTCGCAACGGAAACATAGCTGTGCTCAGTACCGCCTGCATCAAAATATTCTTTTCCTTGTACGTAGATTCCTTCTTCATGACCAAATAAGTTTTCCTGGGAAGAAACCAAAGAGACTATTGGTAATTTATACCGGTTATTTTTATCTGGATGGAAAAGGAAACTGCCAGTATTTACAGGACTGATATTTCCGTCTTTGTAGGTGGCCGTTCTGATGACTTGACCTTTGAATACGTTTTCTTGAGGGCGCTTCCAGCCATGGCCAAAATCAGTACGATATGTAGTGATGATATCTGATAAATCATTGTCTTTGGATGTTTTATCGGAAAGTTGAAGTGGCGTTGTGTATACGTATGTTGTATTCCTTCTTGAGATATTTTTGCTTTCGTTCCATTCTCCAAAATGAAAATAATTAATGAGAAACGGAATCCCATCTCCATTGAGATTGTTTATATCCGGAATAGATCCATCAAGTGTATAAAGGATCATTGCTTCTGGGACAGAGGAAGTTAATTCGATGGTTGTGGGCTGTGAATACCATCCTGGAGGTGTTGAAAATGTTGGAGGTGATAGTAGATTTGACTGTCCATTTTCTCCATTACTTTTTTTTGGGCTTGGAGAGTTATAAAAATACCAATCACCAGTTCCATTTGGAAATCTGCCATAGGAATAATTAGTGGGTAGGGGAGGAACGTCTATTTTACTGATTTCCTCATTGTCAGGTGTGAATAAATACAGAGTCTCCCCATCAGCACTGATGCTGAAATTAGTATGCAGTGGAGACATGGAGTCTTTTTTGTTTTTACCGGATGCCCAAATCAATAGGTAAGCACCTGGCTGTAACGTGAAATCTGGAAACTCCCATTTATCTGTTTCATCCTTATCATCTGTTAATGAAAAACCTCCTAAGTTTATAGCGGATTCCCCATAGTTGTATAGTTCTATCCAATCTTCATCATCATTATCATCATCATAAAAAGATCCATCATTTGAAGACATTACTTCATTAATCGTGATATGCTGAGACTTTACTCCAAAATTGATAAAGAATAATAGTGTACAAAAAAATAAAACTTTGTGCATTTTAGTAAACAACAGTGGTTCGAAAATATTTTCCATAAAGAGCCCGTATTTGTTGGTTAATATCAGGACCTTATAATGATTAAGACGATCATCTAAGCAGTTTCGCTACAGTATTCCTTTAAAGTATTAATCTGGTACACAACAAAATCCTCATACAGCTTATGATTTGCTATGTAATAAGAACAAGATAATCCTGAAATTCGAAAAAAGGGCAAGATGATATTTCTGTCTGGTCAAATATAAAACTAAATTTTTGAGAATATCAAATAGCTACCACGGTTTCGGTTTTGATGTAAGTTTATTTTCGACATGGACAAGGTATTTTTCCCAGTTCATACTTTGTTAAGAGACCCAGCTAATTTGGTTCTCGTTTATTCAAATAAATACATCAAACTTACTTGTCCTACAAAATTATTACGGTCCCATCCGGCCACGAAATATTGGTCTGGACTGTTTTCCAAGTACCATTTGTAGTTGAGCGAATAAATGTATTGGAGCTTTCCGGAAAGTAGAAAATTATCCAATTTCCAATCCGCTACCAAAGCAGGTGTCAGGTCAATATATTTACGCCTCCAGTCCTTGATACTCTCGTAGGTTTTGTAGTAATAATCGAGGTTGTAAACAATGCGCTCTACTTGAAACCCTATTCTGTTGTAATTTTGGACATAGCTGGCGCCGGCAAAAATCACATTGCTCCCTGGACCATTCCCTGCACCCAAAACCTGTCCCATATGAGTATATCCATGCCTGACATAGGGGTGGGTGTACCATGAATTGTAGGATATGATGGCATCACGTACGGTCTGGCCGGTTTGGGTCATTTCTGAGCTGATCTGGATGTAGGCATCCTCTTTTTTTAGCGGAATTAGATTGCTAAACCCGAATGTAAAAGCCCTGTTCAGGTCAGGATTTACCAAGAAATCCCTTAATTCACGGCTGTTGCCATTGGAGCCGTATTCTCCATAAAATTCAAACAGCCCACCGTGGCTCATCCAGCGGAAATAACCAGAGCTAAGTTGGTTGCGCTGGTCACGGTCTGGGTTTTCGATGTTCTTTGGTCCCTTTTCGCCGTTAAAAATCGGCAGGTAGTCACCAAAGCTGTCCATGTCATTATGGTACATTTGGGAAACACTGCTGTAGCCGACACTTAGGCCGGGAACCCATTTGGGCTGATAACTAATGGTAATGCCTGAAAGGTACCGCCAGTCTTCATCTCTTTTGGGGATGTATGCTGGAGTGTTTTTATAGACCAAACCGGAATTTGGAGGGAGGAATCCTGAACTTTGCAATTGGCCAGCGATAAGCTGCCCCTCGAAGTAACCGATATTGGTTTTAACAGGTCTTTTGGTTTCTATCGTGGCATGTAAAAAGCCGGGAGCATTATTGCTCATCAAGAGGGAGTTGCGCTTGCCAGGCCCCCACCAAAGCATTTCCGTGGAAATTCCCACAGAAAAATCACGATAATAGTATTTGATGCTGGATTGGCCGGGAAGAAACTTGGTGTAGGATCCTGTGCCAAAGCGCTCTGGGATATCACTGGTGTTCAGCCATTCATAATAATCCATGTAGTGATAGCCATTGGTCTTGTCCGGAAACCCAATGTAATCTCTATTTTGGGCACTCATCAATTCTGGTTGGAATTGGACAGTGAGGCCCCCATATGCTAAGTACACCCCACCACTCAGCAATACTTGAAGTCCCCGATTAGGGATCATGGCACCGTCGTTCACCCCAAATGCATACTTCGAGTTGAACTGGGATTTAATGAATATGGGCAAGGGCTTGACCACTAACTTGCCATCTTCAAAAACCTGATCGTCATTATAGCCATAGAGTTTGGCGTAAGTACTGTTTGCAAAGGCCCCTTCTAAATCCTCCATGTTGGGGTTTAGTGGACGTAGGTTAAACGAAAAGTGCTTGTCAAATTTCCCAATTAGCTGCTGTCTTCTCATGTAATCTTCCAGAAATGGCGCATTGAGGTTAGCTGTCTGGGCCATGGCAGCCAAAGGCATCCATACCATGGAGAACAAAAATATCGCTTTGAAACGGAAAGGCATTATAATGAGCTTTAATAACTTCATTTACTTCACAGTAAGGGCACTGACTTCGATTTTAGAGATGGACCAGCTTTCATCACAGATAGGGACAGGAGCATTTTCCTGCAGCAATTGGTCTCCACATGTGATGGTGAGCGATGGTCCGTTGTGGGATACCAGCTTGGAAATCCTGTACTTGGTGGTCCAATTCGGAGTATCGGCGTATTGGCAAAGCCCGGGAAGATCGGTTTCCATGGCTCCTGTTTTCGGGTCATTGTGGCGTCCATATTGGTCAGGATAGGACTGGAACAAGCAATAGCTCCAACTACATGGCGAATTTGAAAAAGTGGTGTTGAGGATTTGCACGCCACTTACTTCCATAAACCAATAATCCGGTCCACTTACTCCTGTGTTGTTTCCATCCCAACTGTCATGGACGAGTAGTTCGATCACCACCCGGACGGTGTTGTGTCCCGGCATACCGTTTACGGCCACGGATACCTCTTCGTTATTATAATTCCCCAAAACGGTATCCTCTTCGAATACCATTAATTTGCCATTTTCTATACCGGTAAGGCTGGCAGCTGTAGAAAAATCATTTTCATATACCAATACCTCTCCCATCAATTCATCTTCATGACAGGAACTGGTCAAGGCAAAGAGGGGAATGAGTAAAAAAAATACTATAAACTTGGGTGTAATAAACTGCATGGAGTAATATAGCTGGAATTAATTGTTCATTTACTGATTTTATCCATTGAAGGACAGTTGATTGCTCTATTTTTTGGAGCACACAAATATAAGGGAATTTCAAAGAAAGTTTTTGATCTCTCCTTTGTAAATACATATACATCAACGAAAAGGAGGAATTTGCGAGCACATATGATGCTCCACCAAAGACAGAATGTGTATATTCGCAGGCATGAACAGTTCGTTTACCCTATACCGCCAAATGCCAATAATATGCTTCAAATCACGCTGATAGCAGGTGCCCGACCAAATTTCATGAAAATTGCACCTCTTATTCATGCCATCCAGGCTTTACAAAATTCAGGCCATGCTGTAAGGTATAGGCTGGTACATACTGGACAGCACTATGACCACAAAATGTCGGGGGATTTTTTTGAGCAACTGGAAATTCCCGATCCAGATGTCAACCTTGGTGCAGGAGGTGGCACCCAGGCCGAACAAACAGCGGCGATCATGATGGGGTTTGAAAAGGAATTAATGGATCACAGGCCGGATGTGGTCTTGGTGGTGGGTGATGTGACTTCTACATTAGCTTGCAGCATCACCGCTAAGAAGCTCATGGTGCCGGTGGTACATGTGGAGGGCGGCATCCGCTCTGGGGATATGAGTATGCCTGAAGAGATCAATAGGATCGTTACCGATAGTATTACCGACCATTTTTTTACTACTTCCGAATTGGCAAATGAAAACCTCAGAAAGGCGGGAGTGGAGGAGCGCCGGATCCATTTTGTGGGCAATACCATGATCGACACCCTCCTGAAGCAAAAGCCAAGATTCACAAAACCTAAAGGAGCGTTGTTTGAAGGGCTTGAAGCGGGGGATTACTTTGTCCTTACCCTTCATCGGCCAGCAAATGTGGACGAAGAGGCGAAACTAAAGGCGACCATGGAAGCCATTTTATCTGGAACAGGAAGCCATCCTGTGCTCTTTCCAGTTCATCCCCGAACGGCGAAGATCCTCAAAAATCTTGGAATACAACACCCGAGGCTACATTATTTGGAGCCGCTATCGTATTTGGCATTTAACTATTTGGTACAGCATGCCAAAGGGGTCATCACCGATTCGGGAGGAATTACAGAAGAGGCTTCTGTGATGAACGTGCCCTGTCTCACCCTGCGGGACAATACCGAACGACCCGAAACCATCGACCAAGGAACCAATGAGCTGGTAGGTACTGATCCGGCCCGGTTGAAACCTTTTCTTGAGAAAATGCTGAAGGGAGATTGGAAGCAGTATCAGGGGATTCCTAAGTGGGACGGGCATGCTGCTGAGCGGATAGTGCAGGTGCTTTATGATATTTATCAGGGATAAGGAAATCATCAGTCCAAATAATAAACCCGTTTTACACGGCTGCTGATATTGGTAAGAAGCTCATAAGGAATGGTGCCAATGGCGGCAGCTTGTTCTTTTAGCGAAAGCCCTGCTCCATAAATGATGACTTCGTCACCCTCATGGACATCCATACCGGTGACATCGATCATGGTCATGTCCATACAGATATTTCCGATGACAGGTGCTTTTTGGCCATGTATGATTACTTTGCCGATGCCATTGCTGAACCTCCTGTCATATCCATCAGCATAGCCAATGGCGATGGTGGCGATTTTGCCGTCATGGTTCATGGTGCCTTTGCGACTATAGCCGACTGTTTCGCCTTTTTTAAGAAGTTTGATTTGGGAAATGGTCGTTTTAAGAACACTTACTGGCTGGAGGGCATTTTCATGGAGACCGTTTACTTCTACCCCATACAGTCCAATGCCTAGTCTGACCATGTCCATTTGAAATTCCGGGTACCGCACGATCCCGGCAGAATTGAGGGCGTGCATCAAAGGACGATACCCTAGAAAAGACTGTATGGAAGAACACATGGATTGGAATAGGGATAGCTGCCGCATGGAATAGGTTTCGTGTGCAGCATCATCTGCCCCTGCCAGGTGGGTGTATAGGCTTGCTATTCTCAGTTCTGGATAACGATGGGTCAGGGAACGGAGCTCCTCCAGGTCCTCTTCTCCAAATCCCAACCGGTGCATCCCTGTGTCTAAGTCCAAGTGAACGCTGATAGCGTTGTTGTTTGACCGGCAGTATTCGCCGAGCTGGCGAAAAAAGGACAAGCTATAGACCACTGGTTCCAGACGATGCTTGATCAGGTTACCAAAGGAATCCTGGACAGGATTGAGGACCATGACAGGCAGGGTTATTTTTTCATTTCGTAAGCTTACCCCTTCATCCGTATAGGCCACTGCCAGGTAATTGGCATTTAGCTGCTCCAGGTGATGGGCGATTTCGGTAGCCCCACCTCCATATGCAAAGGCTTTTACCATGATCATGGTTTTGGTGGTGGGTTTTAGGAGGCTTTTGTAAAAAGTAAAATTCTTTCTCAGGGCATTCAGGTTGATCTCTAGCACTGTGCCATGAATTCGCTCTTGAAGCGCGTCAACTATGCGCTCAAACTGGAAGACCCTGGCTCCTTTGACCAAGATAAGGTCATCTTGGAATGATAGTCCAGGGAAGTCCTCCAGAAAATGGGCGGTGTCACGGTAGAAATAGACTTCACATGGGGGGGCGGATTTTAGCCGGTGGATGTCTGTACCCACAGCGATGAGCATATCCAGCTGGTAATGGCGTATCAGTGCATTGACATGACTGTAAACGGAGCCTTTGTCCCCTGCTTGGAGCAGGTCCGATAGAATGAGGATTTTTCGTTTTTTGGGACGTTGGCTGTTCATGAACTCCAAGGCGATATCAAGCCCCGCCAGGTCATTGTTGTAGGTATCATCGATGATCAGGCATTGGTGGATGCCTGATTTGAGGGTCAACCGCATCTCCACAGTATCCAGTTCCTGAATGGACTGTTGGATCTGGGGCTCTGAAAGTCCCAAGACCAGCGATGCGACGATCGTGTGGCGGAGGTTTTCCAGCGAAGCTTCGTCAGTGAAGCGACTGTGGAAGGTGTAGAGGCCAAGGTCTGATTTGATCAGGGTGATTTTGCTGCCTTCCTTTTCTTTTTTGATGGATAGGGTGTAGTCTCCACCAGGCTGTTCAGACCAGGCCACCAACTTGTCGGCAGGATACAGGTTTTGTAAAGACTGGTGGATGGCCTCATGGTCTTTCCGGTAAATGATCAGTTGTGCATCTTTAAAGAGCCGGAGTTTTTCGTTGAGCTTCTCCTTTTGATCGGAAAAGCCTTCTGCATGTGCGGTGCCGATATTGGTCATAATGCCGATATTCGGCTGGATGATGGCTTGGAGTTTGGCCATCTCGTCAGGTTGGGAAATTCCCGCCTCTATGATGGCTGCTTTGTGATGCCGCTCGATGCCGAAAACGGATAATGGGACGCCTGTCTGGCTGTTGTAGCTTTTAGGACTTTTGGTGATGTCAAAGTGGTTTGCCAATATTTGGCCAAGCCACTCTTTGAGGATGGTTTTGCCGTTACTACCTGTGATGCCCACTACAATGCCCTCATATTGAAGCCTGTTCCACGTCGCCAAGTCCTGCAAGGCTTCCGTGGTGCTTTTGACCCTGATCACAGTGCTATTAGGAATGTGGGTATCCGTGTCTTCATGCTGTACGACAAAGATCCGAACCCCTTTTGTATATGCGTCTGCAATATAGTCATGCCCGTCCACCTTGAAGCCTTTTAGTGCAACAAAAAGGGTCTGATCACCATGGATGATTTTTCGGGAATCTGTGCTGATGTAGTTTATCGAGGAAAGCGGTCCTTGCTGAAGGATTTCTCCTCGAGTGATGTGAAGTAGTTCGTTGGGCGTTAAGGTATTTACCATGGTTTAAAAGACGAGGGTGATCGTCAACTGGGTTTTAAGAAAGTTTTGCTCCGTTCGGAATTGGCAGATCTACGGTGGCCAGTGCGACATGGCCATGCTCGTCATGGAAGCCGGTGACCAGTACTTCTGACATGATGTTGGCGATTTGTTTCGGAGGAAAATTGCAAATGCATATTACCTGCTTTCCTATTATGGCTTCAGGAGAATAGTTTTCTGTAATTTGCGCGGAGGATTTTTTGATCCCTAAATCACCCAAATCTACCTGCAATTTATAGGCTGGTCTTCTCGCTTCCTTGAAGTTTTCAGCACTGATGATGGTCCCAATCCTGATATCAACCTTTTGAAAATCAGGTAACTGAATTGTTTGCATATTATCTAATTATTTGTATATTTGAAAACCTCGAACTCTTTGAGAATAATAAAATATTGTTATAATTATATTTTACAATGTTCAAAGCTAACCAAATTCTATCTAATTACTGCAAGGTTATCCTTTTGGGGATAGGTTTCGTGGTTTTTTATTCCTCAGAGGTTAGTGCGCAAGAGGTGAGGGACTGTGATCGTGATCGGCATTTTGAGGAGGAGCCTGGATCACACGAAAGTGAATTTGCTGAGGCTCCTTTTGAAGAATATAAACCTGAGAAAGTGACTTCCTCCAAACCAGCCAAATCCTCTGTTAAGGAGAGAAAAGATAATCCAATCTATAAAGCTGGTGGTGAGCAGGAAGCAAAAAAAGAAGAAATGTCCACCTTGTCATTCAACCTTTTTCTATACATCGTGGATCGATTTAAAGAAGACTAAAAAAAGAACCCATTTTACAATTAACAATAACCCAAGGAAAGGAGGCTTTAATCGGCCTCCTTGCTTTTTTTATGTCATTACCATCTTTAACCCGCATTATGCATTAGCCTATCTATTCCGAGCTGATCCGCCGCGGCGGATGATTCAATCTCCAAACAGCCTGATTTTCTTGTAGTTTCAGCTCTCATTACGATTCCTAATGCATAAAACGGGTTTAATTTGGATCAAGCCCTATTTCGGATCAAGCAAAACAGTTGAGGGCTGCGAGTTTACTTAATGTAAAAACCACCGATACATATAAATGCCACAACGTCCCAAAGGCACCAAGTGCATGTTGGGCCTGCATTGAAAGATTACACTCGAAAGCTAGCCCCAGAGGAGCGACATGTTCATAGCCATGGATGAAGCGTGTGGTAAATTGTCCATCCAACGTTTTCAGTTTAAGTTGCATTTTTCCTCCTATTCCCCACAAATTCCCGCTAAAACGCATTCGTGCGGATGGAGGAAGCCCATCGTTTTAACGGCATGAAATTTTCTTTCATAAGACCATGTCAACATTTGTCCCCCCAAGAAATATTGCTTGATCCCATATTTCTTGAGGCATCACTGAAAGGAGGCATTACAAATGTCTTTCTCAGCAGTTCGCATTTCAAATGCGGAACTAGAGAAGTAATTAGAATGATGCGGAACCAATGTTGTTGCTTCAAGCGAATTAAAAAAGTAAAGGCCACAAAATCCCATTTGCGTTTGGGCTTTGTGGCCTTTTATGTCACATTAAAGTGGCATAAAGCGATTATTTGTTTTTTTTGGCTTCCTTCATAGGGTTGCTGCCGCTAGCTGCTCCACGAGGACCGCTTTCTCTCTTGAAGAGTTCAAATCGTGAAGGGATATTTCTTCTTGGGAAATAATTGTTTTCCTCGTCGATATCGGCAGTTTCCCGGTAAGGGTCCAAGACGATGCTTTCCACTTCCTTTTTGGTCGGGAAGACTTTGGTTACTTCTGATTCATTTTTTCTCCAAATGTAGGCTGGTATTCGCTGTACTTCAGAAGATCCGTCTGTATAATTAAACTGGATGATCAGTGGCATGACCAATCCTCCAATATTTTTAAAGGTCAGTTCATAATAGTTTAGCCCACTGTTAAAGAGTTCGGTTTCTTTTTCATTTAAGCTGGAAACAAAATCCTTATAAGCCTTTTCATTATTTGGGCTTACCGAGAATTTGTCGTAGCTACTGTAGAAGTCTCTGGTGGAAGGATCTCTTTCCAACACCGTTTCCGGGACATCCTTTTCGTTTCTGGTTTTGGTCAGATAACTTTCATGTTTTTCGTATTCCGCTGCTTCTGCTTCTTTCTTTTCAGTTGGGGTACGGTTGTCCAGTTTGTACCACTGTACGTCTGCCAAGGAAATATCCACAGGCTCAGTGCCAAAGAACCAGCCCCTCCAAAACCAATCCAAATCTACACCAGAGGCATCTTCCATGGTTCGGAAGAAGTCAGCCGGAGTAGGATGTTTGAATTTCCAACGCTGTGCATACTGCTTAAAGGCAAAGTCAAATAAGTCCCGCCCCATTACTGTTTCTCTCAGGATATTCAGCGCCGTTGCAGGTTTGGCATAAGCATTGGCACCAAACTGAATGATATTTTCAGAATTGGTCATAATAGGCTCAAGGTACTGCTTTTCGCCCTTCATATAATCGACGATCTTGTGGGCAGGGCCTCTTCTGGATGGATAATTACGGTCCCATTCTTGTTCTGCAAGAAATTGCATGAAGGTATTGAGTCCTTCGTCCATCCATGTCCACTGGCGCTCGTCAGAATTGACGATCATCGGGAAGAAATTATGGCCTACTTCGTGGATGATGACGGAGATCATGCCATTTTTAATGGCTTCAGAATAAGTTCCATCCTTATCAGGGCGGCCATAGTTAAAGCAGATCATGGGGTATTCCATCCCGTTCGAAGCTTCTACGGAAATGGCTGTCGGGTATGGATAGTCAAATGTTCTGGAAGAATAGGACTTTAGGGTATGCGCCACCACACGTGTCGAATATTGTTCGTAGAGCGGATTGGCCTCCTTGGCATAGTATGACATGGCCATGACATTTTTATTGCCGACATCTACTGCCATGGCGTCCCAGATAAACTTACGCGAGGAGGTCCATGCGAAGTCCCTTACATTCTCAGCTTCGAACACCCAGGTTTTGGTGTCAGAAGCTTTTCCTTTTTCGAGTTTCTCCGCTTCATTCTGAGTACGGATGATCACAGGCTTGTCAAACGTCTCTTTTGCCTGGTTCCAGCGGTCCAGTTCGGTGTCGTTCAGTACTTCTTCTGGATTTTGGAGTACACCAGTGGCGCCCACCATATGATCAGCAGGTACGGTGATGCTCACTTTGTAATTTCCAAAGGTAAGGGCGAATTCCCCGCTGCCATAGAATTGTTTGTTTTGCCAACCTTGGAAGTCAGAATATACCGCCATTCTAGGAAACCACTCCGCCATGGTATAGAGGTAGTTACCGTCTTCTTCAAAGTATTCGTAGCCGGGCCGACCTCCGATGAAGCTGGTTCTGTCGTGGATGTTAAAACTCCAGTCCACGGTAAATTCTACCTGTTCCCCAGCTTTAAGGGGATCGGGGAGATCTACGCGCATCATGGTTTTGTTGATGGCTACGGGAATGTCATTGCCTTGGGCATCCTTTACACTGTGGATTTTGTAGCCCAAATCCAGGTCGTGCCATAGGATGGATTCCAACTGGCGCATGGACATTTTGTCGTAGATTTTGCTGGTCGAAGCCTTGTGGCTGTCGGAGTCTTTTGCCCGTTGGTTTTGGTCCAGCTGGATCCAGATATAGCTAAGGACATCAGGGGAATTGTTGATATAAGTGACGGTCTCCGTGCCTTTGATGGTTTGGTTTTCGTCATCTAGCTCCACGCTTATGTCATAATTGGCTTGCTGCTGCCAGTACAAGTGACCAGGTGCACCAGAGGCTGTTCTATAGACGTTTGGAGAGCGCAGCATTGGACCGAGTTGTTCGAATCGCTCAGCGTGGTTTTGCTCGCTTTGCTGGGCCATCCCGTGGGAGGAAATCGCCAAGGAGACAGCAAGGAAGTAAACAAATCTTTTCATATCTCTTATATATCGGGTTTTGAGGTTATGGTTGGACGACTGTGCAATTGTATGATCGTTTGATTGTCATGTGTCCTTGGCTCCGCAAGATTGGCAGTCCGCACCAGTGGTTGCGGGAAAGCAGCGTTATTTGCAACCAACTCCACCATGCGGCGGTTCCACAATCCAACAGTTTTCCATTTCAACTGGCCATTTCATACGTTACCAATAAACTTTATCCAATATCATCATGATGGACATTCCCAGCACTATAGAGGAAATGACCAGCGCCCATTCCTTTCGGTTAGTGCCAAATATACCAATCGTAATCGAAGAAATCACAATGAAAATGCCCACGATGATGAGTTGGCCGGCCTCAAGACCAAGGTTAAAGGCTAGCAATGGCTCCCATATGGAGTTTTCTCTGCCCAATAGGGAACGCAGGTAATTCGAAAACCCCAGGCCATGGATAAGCCCAAAGAACAAAGCAAAGGCATAATTGGCTTGGATGCCACTTCCGCTGGAAGGCCGTGGCTTGAGAATATTGAAGAAAGCGGTAACCGCTATGGTCACTGGTATCAGGAATTCGATCAAGTTGGAATTTACACTGAAAATCCTGAGCGTGGCCAGCGCTAAGGTGATGGAATGACCAATGGTAAAGGCCGTTACCAGCACGAGGATCTTTTTCCAATCACGAAGCAAATAGATGGCACATAGGGCAATCACAAATAAAATGTGATCAAAACCATTAAGGTCAAGAATGTGTTCAATACCGAGTTTGAAATAAGCTTGAAACTGACTCATGTAATAATGTTTGTTTGCCCTTTTTACACCGAATGCACTTTGCAATGACCCAATAGCTTCAAGAGGGATCATCTAGGCAGGTAAAAAGGCTTGGGTGTTGTTTTAATTTGGGTTTGGAAAAACTGGTTGTAATATTAATGTTAAATTCGCATAAAAAATAACAATCAAAGCTTAAATGTTGTACAATTATATATTTTCCATAATAATAGGATGGATGGCATATTTGCATCCATTTTATATAAGTGTTACGGATATCAACTACAATGAAAATTCCCAAAGCTTGGAAATCGCCCAGAAAATTTTCTGGGATGATCTCGAAGTGGCTTTGGGCAATTTAGCGGGTAGATCAGTGGATTTTATGCATCCCGATGACCCGGAAGCATTGTCTTCAATGATCGAATCTTATTTATTAAAAAACAATCAGATTTCCGTCAATGGGAAAAAAGCGGAGCTGCAGTATTTAGGCTTTGAAGTGGAGGAGGATGCAGCTTGGTTTTATTTGGAGGCAAAGGGAGTCAGCAAACCTACCAAAGTGAAAATTTCCAATGAAATTTTGATCAGGGACTATCCCGACCAGCGGAATATGGTGAATTTTTATGTGGATGATGTGCCAAAGACTTTAATCCTCTATGAGGATAATGAAAGCGGCAGCTTGGAGTTTTGATGTTGGTTTGGGAGGTAGTGGAAGTGCGGGAATGTCCATGCGGCGCTCACTGCTCATATCCCTCCTCTCATCATTCGTTTTATAATAGCTTCGGACAGGCTCAGAATGGGATTCAGGGATAGCTTAATTGAGTCAGCGACTCAAAACTTGCCAGTGCTTGGGCAGAGAACTAGCACAACCCGGAGGCCGGCAAAACCCAGCATTTGTTAAATTTTGTCTTAAGACTCGCTACTCATATCTCACCTCTCAATCTACCCTTTCATGATCCATTTCATAAAGGCCTTGATGATACCGGAGGTTTTTAGCCCATATGGTGGATAGAGTAATTTGGGCAGGGTATGTCCAGTCCGTTGTTTCAAAACTGATTTTACATTGCTAAATGCCATGAATCCGGCATGTCCGTGTGACCGGCCCATTCCGCTGGCACCGATGCCACCAAAGGGCAATTCAGAATGAAGAAATTGGATCGCACAGTCATTGACCACCAATGCTCCACTGCTGGTGTTTTTTCTGAGTTTTTCCGTAACCATGTCTTCTGTGGTGAAAAGATAGACGGCAAGTGGTTTGGGCTTTAGCCGAATCAGTTGGATGACATCATCTAACTGGTGATAAGTGATGACAGGCAAGATCGGGCCAAAAATTTCTTCTTTCATCAGGGTCATTTCTTCAGATACCTGGCTCACGACGGTAGGTTCCATGAATTGGTTGTCAAGGGAGCTTTTACCGCCAAATTCCACATGTGCACCCTTTGTCTGGGCATCATTAAGTAGGTTTTGGAGCCTGAGGATGTGTTGGGCATTGATGGCCCTGCCATAGTCAGCACTTCGGTCAAAGCCTTTTCCATTGGCGTTGTACATCCCGTTCACTTGGTGTTTGAGCGCTTCTATGAAGTCATCTTTTTGGGACTCATGTACAAAAAGGTAATCGGGAGCGATACAGGTCTGTCCGCTATTTATAAATCTGCCAATGGCGATTTTCTTGGCAGCATCCTGCAAGTCAAACCCTTGATCAATGATCACTGGCGACTTCCCGCCCAATTCCAAGGTGACACTGGCCAGGTTTTTAGCGGCGGATTTCATGACGATTTTTCCTACATCGGTACTTCCGGTGAAGAAAATATGATCAAAAGGCTGTTCGAGAAGTTCTTTGGTGACGGGAATTCCCCCTTCAAAAATCGCGACATCTTCCACTGCAAATAGTTCTGTGACCATTCTTCTGAGAAGGGCGGCAGTGTGCGGGCTATGCTCTGAGGGCTTTAGGCAGGCGCTACACCCCGCCGAAATGGCAGAGACCAAAGGTGCTACGGTAAGGTTAAAGGGGTAATTCCACGGTGAAATAATCAGTGCAGCACCTTTTGGTTCAGCTTGGATGTAGGCTTGGGTGCCCAGCATGTGGATGGGCTGTTTTACTTTTACCGGAGCAGTCCATTTGGCCAGGTTTTTTAGCGCAGCATTGATTTCCATCACCACAAAGCTGGTTTCAGTGACGGCTACTTCGGCAGCGGGTTTATGGAGGTCAGCATAGAGTGCTTTCTCTATTTCCTTTTGATTGGATCTGATCCATTCTTTCAGCTGTTCCAGTTTTTTGGTTCTGGCAGAAAGTGCCGATTGTTGGTTTTTTATAGCTTTTTCCTTTTGGATATCAACAGTTTTTGGGATCATGGGATCAGATTTCTTGTTTGAATTTCAGCCCTTTAGGTACTGTTGTACAAGATATAAAATAAACTCCAAACAGATAATATCGTGAGGGATGATTGTGAAAAAATCAAATTTTATAAATTTTTAATTATATTTTTAAATACATTAAAATTATTTTTGTTTATATAAAAATGTATTTCAATTAAAAATAAATGCTGTTTGTTTTGTTAGGTATTGTAATTAATTGCATATTTACATCAAATAAATGTATTTGAAATGCAGTAAACAATGGTGATTGTGTTTTGGCTATGTTTGTGACAGGAGGTTCCTCTTTTACTACATTTTTGAACCTGACAATTTTAAAAGAACTACGATAAACTCTACTTATTTATGAAAGCACTTTTATCCAGCTTTTTGTTTTGGGCTGCATGCTGCTTTGCTCATGTGGCTGTTGGATTTGGTCATGACCCCGTGGAAGGCCCCAGGAATCCATTTGGGGAAGACGTCCATCTCCTTTTAGAAAAGACGGGGCATTATGAAGATAGTAATGAGGATGGAGAATTTAGTGCTGGCGACACGGTTTTTTATTCTTTTTTGATTAAGAACGTCTGTACTGGCACGATAGATCAGATCAGTGTGCAAGATCCTTTGGCCACCGTCGAAGGAGAGCCGATTACCTTGTCGCCTGGAGAAGAAAACGGAACGGCTTTCTCCGCTTATCATGTGCTTTCCCAAGAAGATGTGGATGCAGGAGAATTTAAGAATAAAGCTACCGTTTCCGGAAAATTGCCTTCAGGAGAAGTGACGACGGCAGAAGATGAGGATATTCAGGATATTTATGTGAAAGGCTCCATCAAGCTGGAAAAAACGGGGACCTATGAAGATACCAATGGAGACGGTGTGCCCAATGTCGGCGACCATGTCCATTATTCATTTGTGGTAAAAAACAGCTGTCATGCCACTTTATACGATGTGGTAGTAGTGGATCCGCTAGTGGAGGTAAGCGGAGGCCCGGTCATGTTGGCTCCGGGAGAAAAGGACAGGACGACCTTTACAGGGACGTATGCGCTTACACAGACCGATATTGATGCGGGCACCCTGGTAAATACTGCTACTGCGACGGGAAGAAATTCCCACGGGGAAGTCATCTTGGATAAAGATGAGGATACACAGTTTTTTGAGGTCAGTGGTGCTGTCAAGTTAAAGAAAGTAGGTGAATACCAAGATAGCAATGGTGATGGATATGCCAGCCCAGGGGATCAAATCCTGTACACTTTTGAAGTGAAAAACAGCTGTCATGTTACCCTAAAAAATGTCCACATTGTGGATCCCTTGGTAGCGGTTTCTGGTGGCCCGATTACCTTGGCTCCGGGGGAAAAGGATAAGACTACTTTTAAGGCTATTTACACCATTACCCAGGAAGATGTGGATCGTGGCAAAGTGGTGAACGAAGCCACAGCGACAGGGGAAAATCCACAAGGAGAGCCGATTACTGACTGCGATACCTATACCGTACTTTTGGAAGGGCCTGATCAGACCGTTATGTTTGAGCTGACCAAAACCGTGGATGTCACCCAAGCGGTACTGGGGCAGCAATTGACCTATACCATATCCATTACGAATACTAGCCAAATAGAGGTTAAGGACATCACGGTCACTGATCACTTGCCGGGAGAATTGACCTTGATATCTTCTTCACTGGAGCAGGAAGTGGGCGGTGGCTGGAGCATTGCGTCTATGGAGCCTGACGAACAATTGGTGATTGAAATAGTCGTAATGGCTACCCAAGTAGGAGAAGCTGTCAATGTCGTCGAATTGACTGTTGGGGATTGCAGGGTCGAGGCTGAGGCTGAGGCAGTAATCATCACGGACAGAAATGTGGACATGGTCATTTCCAAAACATCTGAAGCAGCCAAGATTTACCAAGGGGATGAATTTACCTATACTATTATAGTGCAAAACACTGGTGAGGGCCAAGCTACTGAGGTTCTGATCGTAGATCAGCTCCCTGAGCTGGTGAGCTATGTTGGCAGTTCGTACCTGCTTTCTACCAAGGAAATCGAGCCGCAGCTGTCGCAGGAAGGGAATACACTGCGATGGATCATCGCTGAATTTCCCGCTGGTGCAAGCATGGCAATTACCCTTACGGTAAAAGCCAATATGCTGGGAGATCTGCTGAACGAGGTGAGTGTAGAAAGTGCGCAAGAAGATGTGAACCCGGCTGACAATACCGATAGCGATGTGAATACCATAGCAGAGTTTTTCATTCCCAATGTCTTTACGCCCGGTACCAAGGATAACATCAACGATTATTTTATGATCCGTGAATTGCAGCAATTTACCCGAAACCGTATCGTGATCATGAACCGCTTGGGTGATCATGTCTTCGAAAAGGAAAATTATCAAAATGATTGGGACGCTGAAGGGCTCAATGGCGGCGCTTATTTCTACGTCTTACAAGTAACCGACGCCCAAGGTGATCCACATGTATTCAAGGGATGGGTGCAAGTGATCAAATCTACCACTTCCAGTCAAACCGAACGATAACCATACCAATCATGAGAAAGATTTTTACAGTATATAGTCTGTGCCTTTTTGCATGGGCTTTCCTTAGCGGTAGTGAAGGGCAAGCCCAGCAGCTGCCCCAGTTTAGCCAATATATTTTCAATGGCCTGACGATAAATCCTGCTTATGCAGGTTACAAGGGCGTGCCTTATATCCAGTCGTCTTATCGTAGCCAATGGTCTGATTTTCCTGGAGCTCCCAAGACCTTTTCACTGTCAGCCGATCTAAGCGCCAATGAAGGCACAATGGGGTTTGGGGCGTCTATTTTATCCGACAAGCTTGGCCCCACGTCCACTTTCTCGGCACTGTTGACATATGCCTATAGGGTGCAGACTGGCTACGATTCGTTTTTGAGTTTTGGAATTAGCGGAGGGGTTTCGGAATATGCCGTGGACGGGACAATGCTGAGTCCTGACCAAGGGAATGATCCAGATATCCCTGCGGGCAAAGTAAATACCTTTACTCCAAATATGAATACGGGGGTTTTCTTTCATACATCAAGGTTCTATGCAGGACTTAGTATGTTTAATATGATTGGTAGAAAAGCCCTTGAAAGAGAGGATATATCCCTGGCATATCATGATTTTCACTACTACCTCACGGCAGGAACGATGATTTATATTTCCGATGATGTACAGTTTAAGCCTTCCGTGCTGATCAAGGAGGCCAAAGGAAGCCCTACCAATTACGATATCAATGGAATGGTACTGCTGATGGAACGGCTGTGGTTGGGAGCCTCTTACCGGTCAAACTTGGGGAATGGCAATAAAAATTTGCAAGAAAACCTCAATAATCGAAATGCAATAGCTGCAATTGTGGAAATCTTTGCAACTAAACAACTTAGAATAGGGTATTCCTATGATCATAATGTAAATATTTTGAGTAACTTAAGGAATAATTCCCATGAAATTTCGGTGGGATATTATATTATTCCTGGAGATGTTAGAGTACATAACCCAAGATGGTTTTAAGCATGAACAAGATTTTTAAAGCAGCATTTGTCATCATTTTTGCGTTGCTGGTGTACGGAAGGAGTCATGGCCAGCAAGCACTTTTGCGGTATGCGGATAAAGAATATGGGCTATTGCATTACCAAGAATCCGCCGAGGCTTATGAGCGGGCTTACGAAAAGCGCGGAAAATACCGGGCTGCCAAAGGAGCGGCCATCAGCCACGAAAAGATGAACGATTATCAGTCCGCCTATGAGTGGTGGGAGAAGGTCGTTGGTTTTGAAGAAGCCGTGACGGAGGATTATGTGCATTTTGCAGCAGCAGCCAATTATGAAGGTAAGCTCGATAAGGTAAAGTCCGCACTGGACACCTTGCCATACCGAGAAGGGCTGGATGCCTTAAATTTGGATTCCCTACAGTACTGGTACGCCTCGACTTCAGAAATGGCGTTGGAGCCTGTGAAAGGGATCAACAGCAGTGCTTCCGATTATGGCTTGGTGGTAGATGCCCATGGTAATATGTACTTTACTTCTGATCGGGGCAAAACGGGCAATTCTAAAAAAGCAGCGATACGCTTTGACCTGTCTGAAGGGATGGATGAGGACATTTATGAATGGACGGGAAGGGACTTTCTTCATGTTTATAAAGCTGACAGTACAGGGGCTATTCGTTCCTTGGAATTGCCCGTGCCGGACAGTTACCACTTTGCAGATCCATTTTTTGTGGATGATGGCAACACGGTCTTCTATACGGTTACCCGAAAGATCAAGCGCCAAAATGGAAAAAAAATCAAACCTGCTAATCGCGTAAATCCAGAGATGGATTATGGTCAGCAGGCAGATGCTTATGTTGATTATCATTCGGAATTGTACTTTAGCCATGTCGGCAAGGACGGGAAGTTTGCTGATTATACGCCTGTTCCTTGGAATGATGCTATTGGATATTCCGTGATCACACCATTTGTGGATGAAGAAGCAGGGAAATTATATTTCGCTTCAGATATGCCAGGAGGTTTTGGGGGATATGATATTTATGAGGTGAGTTTTGATGAGGATTTTAATTTTGGCACCCCCAGAAATGTGGGTGAGCTGATCAATAGTGCTGGAGATGAGCGAGATCCATTTTTGATGGATGATACATTTTATTTTTCATCCAACGGTCATTTTGGCTTGGGAGGCTTTGACCTGTTTAGTGCGGGCTACCGGGAAGGTGACTTTTCGGGGTTGAAAAACCTCGGGATTCCTTATAATTCGCCACGCGATGATTTTGGGTTTTTGTTGGTTGAAGGCGGTAAAATGTACCTTTCCAGTGATCGCATTGGTGGTGAAGGGCTGGATGATATCTACAGCATGCAGGCGATGTTGATGCGTTTCCTGGGTAGAGTGGTGGATTGTGATGGGGCATTGGTCAGTGATGGCTTTATGGCCGAGATGATCAAGAAGGATGAGCAGCGAGCATTAACGCTCGATCAGGAAACGGCAGGTGAAATCAAGCGTGACTTGGAGCCTGGGGAGGATTATAGCTTGAAGATCAGCAAGCGCGGTTATTTTCCCGTTTATGACGATCAGATCAAGGCGGAAGCTGAAGATGGACTGGTCGAGCGGGAGTACACGCTTGTTCCCATACCCTATCAAAGGACGGTATTCGTGGACTTGGTGTATTACGACCTTGATAAGGCCGTCATTCGATCCGATGCCATGCCGGTATTGGATCAAGTGGCCGAGTTGATGGCTTCCCAGTCGTATTTGGATTTGCAGGTACGATCCCACACTGATGCCCGTGCATCCAATGAGTACAATGAGAAGCTCAGTAACTCTCGCGCCGATGCTGTAGCCGCTTATTTGGAGCAGAAAGGGATTTCGTCAGAGCGGGTTCATGAGGCTTGGTATGGAGAGGAAGAATTGATCAATGATTGTGGTGATGGTCAGCCCTGCCCAGAATGGAAGCATCAGCTAAATCGCCGAAGTGAGTTGGTGCTGATGGCGTTTTCTGAGGAGGGCAAAGAGTATGAACTGCCTGCTGACCTGAAGGACCTTTGTGAGGAACCTAATTTGGGCGTGACGATGGATGTGCCAACGATTTATTTTGATTTTGATAAATACACCCTTCGCCCGAATAGCATTTCGCAGTTGGACCGGGTGGCCCTGCTGATGAGGGAGCGTCCGGCGATGGAGTTGGCATTGGCTGGTCATACTGATATTAGAGGTTCGGAAAGCTATAATGAAGTACTGTCCGAGCACCGTGCGGAGGTCGTACGGGATTACTTGGTGGCTTTGGGGATTGATGCCGATAGGATTTCCTACAAATGGTATGGCAAGACACAGCCAGTCCACGATTGTAGTGAGCAACCGTGCTCTGAGGCCGATCACCAGCTCAACCGCCGAACAGAAATCATGCTGATGCTGGATGGGGTAAATATCAATGATGCCCCTGATTCCATGTCCGGCGGAGAAGAAGCGGCTGCCATGCCACTGGCCACTGATGGGATTTACCTGATTTCTGGGGTGTTTAGTACTGTAGATAATGCATCAGAGCATCTGGATGATCTTGGCCGGAAAGGTTTTGGCCAAGCAAAATACTTTTATAATCCCGATGATCAGCTCTTTTACTGCTATGTGACTACGTTTGACAGCTTTCATGCTGCTTCCAAGGGCTTGGAGCAGTATAAATCTGACGGGCTGGAAAATGTCTGGGTAAAGAAGATGTAGCTTATTGTTAAAATAAAGACGGCACTAGGGGTTATCTGATCTGCAAATCAACTCATCATTATTTCAGTCTATCCTGATTATTTGGCGAGATAGGCTACTGCGATTCCCAACGCACAAATCGGGGCAACGTGCCAGTGGCATGGATGATGGCTATGCCTACGCGAAAATTGTTTCCTTTCAATAATACTGCGTTGCCCCTGATGTACCTATGGCAATTTAAAATTGAATCCGTACCTGCTACTGTTATCGAACTTTCATGCCTAAGGCATGGACTGCCTTGGATACAAACAGGCCTTAGAATACAGGCAGGTTTAATATGACGTCAGGAACATTTTTTTAAAATACATTACCCGAGTAGAGGTTTTTGCACTGGTATTACAGAAAAAATCAGCATTTTGTCATTTTAGACGTATAGATGTCACAAAGTAGACGTGTTTGCGACACTATCGAAACCAAGGAAATGCCCCTAGTTTTGGGAAAAACAAAATGTTATTAGGTTATGGAAGACAACAGTATTTCAGCAAAATTAAAAGGACTTAGGTCAAGTAAAGGGATTTCTCAGGAGTTGCTGGCAGAAGAGGCGGGAGTAAGCTTGAGAACAGTCCAGCGCATAGAGAGCGGTACTTCAAAGCCAAGTGGATCCACCTGTCAGCGTTTGGCAGAGGCCTTGGGAATAAGTCCTGATGTATTTATTGATCCCAATCTCATAGAAAACACGGATTTTCTAAAAAAGATGAGCTTGTCGGCACTGTCATTTATCCTTTTTCCATTACTGGGGATTTTAGTGCCATCTGTACTTTGGGTGCTTTACAAGGATAAAGTCAAAGGAATTGATGAGGTAGCACGTCCGCTCATTAATTTTCAAATTACCTGGACACTTTTGTGTGTGTTGTTTCCTTTTCTAATAATGCCCCTATTGTATGCAATGCTTGAGATAGCTTTGGGCGTGTTTGGCGTGTACGTTGATTTTCCTTTTACCAGTAGGCCTTTTGAAGCTAAACTAGTGTGGTTTTTGATGTATGTTTACAACGCCACGGTGATAGTCATCAATACCTTTAGGATCCATGACAACAAGGCGATAAAGTATTTTCCCACTGTGGAATTTATAAGAGCCAAGTAATGACCACTGCTGACTTATGAATGACAACTTTTAAGTCATACTCAGGTGAATAGGATCGGACAGGCAGCCTGATGACCAAACATCGGAAAATGAATGTGACCAAACAATTCTTTATTTAGGCAGTTACACTTTAAAAGCGATTTTAACATGGATACCACAGGGAACGTTTCAGGCAAGAAGATCAACTGGCTACATCTATTGCTATTTGTGGCCGCGGCGGTTTTGTTGGGCAGCATTTCGGGCATTGCCAATGCGGGCAACATTACCACGTGGTATGCGGATTTACAAAAGCCGCCCTTCAATCCACCAAATTATCTGTTTGGCCCGGTTTGGACGGTGTTGTATGCATTGATGGGGCTAGGGCTGTACTTGATCTGGAATGCTCCGAAGTCTGAGAAGAGAAAGAGGACCATTCAAGTTTTTGTGGTGCAGTTTGTGTTAAATTTCTGCTGGAGCTTTATCTTTTTCTACTTTCACCTGATCGGGTGGGCCGCCATTGAAATCGTCGTACTGCTGGGCATGATCATTTGGATGATCGTGCGCTTCAAGGCTGTCAACAAGTGGGCGGCGTATTTACAGGTTCCCTACCTGCTTTGGGTAAGCTTTGCTACCTTGCTCAATATCAGTATTTGGTGGCTTAATTCTTGATCTTACAGGGCGTGTTAATAAAACTTTCTAACGACTTGCGAAGTTAAGAAGGGGAATAAATCAATAAACCGTTACCATGGGACATTACCAGTTGTTTTCTGAACAAAAAATTCCCGCCACAGTCGAGGAGGTTTGGGATTTTATTTCTTCCCCCAAAAACCTGAAGGAAATCACTCCCAACCACATGGGGTTTGATATTACCTCTCCACAGCTGCCCGAAAAGATGCATCCGGGGATGATCATCAGTTACAAGGTCAGTCCAATGCTGGGGATCAAAATGACTTGGGTGACGGAGATCACGCAGGTGAAGGAAAGAGAATTCTTTGTGGATGAGCAACGTATCGGGCCGTATGCGATGTGGCACCATCAGCATCACTTGGTGCCGATAGAAGGCGGGGTGATCATGAAAGATATCGTGACATATCAGCCTCCATTTGGGCCTTTGGGGACTATCGCCAATTCCGTTTTTATTCGAAAGCAACTGGACACCATTTTTGCCTACAGGTTTAAGGCGGTAGAGGAAAAATTCGGAAAGTTTGAATGAGCTTTAGCCTATAATTTTACCCCGCGAACCATTTCCTTTTTGCCCGGAGGGCCAGGAAGTGTTTCTACTTTTAATCCCACTGCTGCAAGGTCTCTTTTTACCTGTCCTTTGGCACAATAGGTGACAAATACCGCCCCTGGGTTCATCGCGTCCACTACTTTTTGCAACAAGTCCTTGGACCATAATTCAGGCTGCTTGCTTGGTGCAAAGGCATCAAAGAACACCACATCCGTAGGGTACAGCTGTACTTTTTCCAAGGTGGTTTTGTCCTTCTTCATATTGAAATATGGTGTGATGGCGCCGCCTTTATCCCATTCTGCTTGATGAAGTTCATCAAAAGCCCCTTGATAAAGGCGAATATCCTGGTCGATATTTTTATAGTTGAGTTGGGTGTAGACCTCTTCAGGAACAGGGAATGGCTCAATGGTGTGGTAAAGCAACGGAACCTTGTTCTGCTCCGCCCAAACAAGCGCCAGCCAAGCATTCAGTCCCGTACCAAAACCAACCTCAAAGACCCGAATGGGTTTTTGGTGAGGGTGATGGGTAAACCAATAATCCAAGCCATAAAGAAAAAACACGTGAATGGATTCCCGATAAGCGCCATGAAAAGAGTGGTAGGTCTCATCCAACTCGGGCACATAGAGCGAGTGGGATCCGTCTTCCGTTTCGATAAGTTTTATCGCTTTGTCCATATCAGTTATTTTTATAAACAAGTGCCACACAGTAGGCGGAAACCCCTTCCTGTCTTCCTACAAAACCAAGCTTCTCGGTCGTGGTGGCCTTAATGGAGATATCCTCTTCCGAAATGCCCATCACTTCTGACAAGCAGGTTTTCATGGTATCGATGTGCGGGTTTACCTTTGGGAGTTGGAGACAGATGGTGGTGTCCAGGTTGCCGATTTCGTAACCTTTTTCGCGGATCATTTTTAATACATCGGCCAGTAGGATCTTACTGTCGATGCCTTTATATTCCGGATCCTGATCTGAGAAATGATGGCCAATGTCCCTCAAGTTGGCGGCACCTAGTAGGGCGTCGCAGATCACATGGATAAGTACATCGGCATCAGAGTGCCCTACAGCACCTTTGCTATGTTCGAGTTTAATTCCTCCCAGCCAAAAGTCATAGCCTTCCCGCAGCTGGTGTACATCATAACCAAATCCAATTCTAAATTTATTCATGCGGTGAAGATAATGGATTTTGCCCAAATTTTTGAAATAACGCGGGTGGGAAGTAGGGAAATCGCTTTTCAACTATCTGTGAAGTGATGTCAGCTTGGGTGAGGGGAATGCTTTTGGATACTTTCCCTATTGTACCCTCCTATGTGCCTAATGTGGATGCCAAATAAGTTAGCTACTATAGGTTACTTTTTTCGATGTCGTGGAGTCCGGGTTTAACTGAGATATTATACCGCTTACTTGATCATCCCTACTGCTTAGTGCTTTTATAATATAGCACAGAAGCATTGGATTCCTGGATAGTAGCGCGTGCCATTTCGGAAATTTGGTCAGCAGAGATGGCTGTTTTTCGGTCATATTCGATCTGATAGATATCAGGTGATCCCAGTTGGGTGTAGTAAGCAAGGGTCATGGCCCGGTTTATGAGCTGGATAGATTCGTAGGTCTTCATGGCCTCCGCTTGGTTTTTGACCTTATCAAGTGTTTCCTTGGCGATGGTGTTTTCGATAAATTCTTGAACCACCTCGTCCAGTAATTTTTCGGCCTCTTCAGCGGACTTACCTTGCTCCATATTTCCGGAAAAAACCATCAACCCTGGATCCAAGGCCCCAAGGATATAGCCGTTGCAGGAAGCAAAGACATCGGTGTTTTTGACCAACTTTTGTTCTAAAAGGGAAGATCTTCCGAAGCCTAAAATATCGGTAATCAAATCACACTCCAGATAGCCATTTTGCATTCTTCCTGGCATGTGATAGGCTTTGTACAGGGCGTCAGTAGGCACGTCAGCCGAATGATAGAGGGTTCGTTTATGGGTTTGTTTGGGTTCTTCGAGGATGTCAGCTGATGAAGCGTTGGTTGGAGGGATGGGACCAAACCACTTTTTTGCCATTTCCAATACTTCCGAAGGTTTCACATCACCAGCGATTACAAGAATGGCATTGTTTGGCGCGTAATGGTGTTGATAGAATGACCGGATGTCTTCTTCTTCAAATCCTTCGATATCTTTGATCTCCTTGCCTATGGTGGGCCATTGATAGGGATGGGCCTTATAGCAAAGTCCCCTCATCAAGTGCATGGCATCACCATAGGGCTGGTTTAGGTACCGCTGCTTAAACTCTTCAATAACTACCTTTCGCTGTGTTTCGATGGTCTTTTGGCCTAGGTTTAGCTGCAGCATCCTGTCCGATTCCAGCCAAAAAGCCGTTTCGATATTGGTGGCGGGAAGTGTGATGTAATAATTGGTGATATCGGTATTGGTAAAGGCATTGCATTCTCCACCAACGCGTTCCAGGGCACTGTCAAATTGGGGTACATTCTTGGACCCGCCAAACATCAAATGCTCAAAGTAATGGGCAAGACCTGTTTTTCCTGGGGCCTCATTGCGGGAGCCTACCTTATAGATAATATTGGAGACAGCCATCTTGGTGCTGTGATCTGGATGGATCAGTACCTGAAGGCCATTGTCCAATACATAATGTTCGTAATTGATCATCGACTTGAATTGCTGATTTTCAAAAAAATATCTAAGACTTATATCGTCAATTAGACAAGGCTTTGAAAATACTTGTATGTGAATTTATCTGAGTAGTAAAACTACCGTTGGTCAGACGGTATAACATTACGCACCAACAAATCTAATAAAATCCTTGAACATTCATGCCCAAACGCACTAAATCAACGAAGCAACTGGGATTGTTCTGACTGGGATACTACCTGCCTCTATAAATATGGGGTCAAGTAATCTTTCTGGTAACGAGCAGTTTATGTTTTTAAGGATTCAGAATCCTTTCTCATATGTTCTTGGTTTTTACCATACCATATGCCCTAAACAGGGTAGGGGCAGCCGACAGGTAATTCAGCGAAATCCTAATTGTCTCGCCGAGGCAATTTAGGTGCCTTCAAAGACAAGTCCATCAACTTTGCCGCTTCCCTGGATCTAAATATGGTCAGTATTTTGCGGGGCTTGATCAATGAAAAAGGGCTCATCGCCCCCGTATAACTGGAAAATCAACTAAATATGATGATGGTTCTTACTACGCTCCGATCGGTTCTCCTTCAAATCCGGCTGCTTTCAAGGCAGCTTGTGCCTCTGCTACTGTGGCTTCACCGGTTAAGGTCAGTATTTTTTGTGGATCATCGAGATCGACTTTCCATTCACTGTTGGGCAGTGCGTCCAGTAATGGCGTGACAGCTTTGATGCATCCTGTGCATTTGATATTGGTCTTTAGCTTGATCATGGTTTTGTTGTTTAAGGTTTGAAAGTTATAATATTCAATCACTGCCGTCCGATTAATTTCACTTGCGCTGAAAACGTAGCTTTAAATGAAAAAAGATGAGATTTACTTCATTTCGTAAAACTACCCGTCCTTTGAATAGATGATAAGAAAGTCCCCTTTAGGGGATTTAGGGGCAGATTTGGACGAATTTTTTTCAATTCTAAAATCTTTACTTGGACGACAATAATATTCAATAAGTTCAAGAAGCTGTAGAATCGTCGAACTGAAGGATTGTTTGAGTGGGAAATCCGATATTGGATTCGTGGTTCTACGATTCTAAAATCACCCAATTCTACCACATCATTTTACATTGGACATCCAGCATGTAAGCTTCATCCCTTCTTTAGGCGGAGGCTATTGGTGACGACTGAGACCGAACTCAGTGCCATGGCCGCACCGGCTATCATGGGATTGAGGAGGAAGCCAAAGGTCGGGTAGAGTGCTCCCGCGGCAATAGGAATGCCGATAATATTATAAATAAACGCCCAAAAGAGGTTTTGACGAATGGTTTTGATGGTTCTTTTGGTGAGGTGGAGCATTTCGGGGACTTGCCTTAAGTCTCCATGTATCAGCGTAACTTTGGCGACGTTCATGGCGATATCTGTTCCTTTGCCCATGGCAATGCTAAGGTCGGCAATGGCGAGTGCTTCACTGTCGTTGATGCCGTCCCCGATCATGGCCACCTTGTGTCCGGCAGCTTGCAAAGCTCGGATATGATCGGCTTTTTCGGATGGAAGCAAGCCTGCTTTATAGTGTTTGATATTTACTGCTTTGGCGATGATGGCAGCTGTTTTTTCTTGGTCTCCGGTAAGCATGTGTACATCCAGTCCCATTTCTTGGAGGTCGGATATGGCATGTTGAGAGCCAGGTTTGAGTTGGTCGGTAATGCGGATGACGGCGATGATCCTATCACGCTTTGCCATGTGGATGACAATTTCCCCGTTGGAAAGGCCATTTTCTTCGGCTTCTGTGAGTGATGGATCGGGCTTGTATCCTTTTTCGAGCAGCCAGCCTTTTTTGCCGATTGCATAGGCCGTTCCTTCAAAGATAGCCGTAATGCCATTGCCAGTATGGGACTGGAACTGGTCAATAGGGGCTTTTTTATCATCTCCCCTTAGGTATTGGGTAACGGCTATTGCCAGCGGGTGTTCACTTTTGGCTTCCATTGCCAAGAGCACTTGTCGCTCTTTTTCTTGGCTACTGATGTCAGGGCTGAACAGAATTGCTTTTACTTCCGGTTTGCCGGAGGTAATGGTCCCGGTTTTGTCCAGGATGATGGTATCCACGGCTTGACCTGCTTGGAGGCTTTCGGCATCTTTGATGAGCATTCCCAGCGATGCTCCTTTTCCAATCCCAGCCATGATGGCCGTGGGTGTGGCCAGTCCAAGGGCACAGGGGCAGGCAATGACCAAGACAGTGATAAATGCCAGCATTCCATGTAGCCAAGGGTTTTCGGCACCACTAAATCCCCACACCAAAAGCGAGAGCAGCGCAATGGCGATGACCACTGGCACAAATACCGCTGTGATTTTATCCACCAGTCCTTGGACGGGAGCCTTGGAGCCTTGGGCTTCTTTGATCTTTTGGATAATCTGCGAAAGGACGGTCTCCTGTCCTGCCTGCTCCACTGTAAAGACAAAGCTGCCTTGTTGGTTGATTGTGCCTGCAAATACCTTCGCCCCGGTTTTTTTTTCGGCAGGAAGCGGTTCTCCAGTAAGCATACTTTCATCCACAAAGCTATTGCCGTCCGTAATCTTTCCGTCCAGCGGGATTTTCTGGCCGGGTTTTACCAGCACCATTTCACCCGGAGCTACTTCACTGGTCTTTTTGGTCAGCTCTTGGTCATTGATCAGGATGGTGACTTCACTGGGCTGCAATCCCATCAGCTTTTTGAGCGCTTCGGTAGTGCCCGTTTTGGCTCCCGATTCCAACATCCTGCCCAGTAGAATCAGGAAAATGATGACCCCAGCCGCTTCGAAGTACACATGTGGTTCGATTCCCCTTTGGGCCAGCCATGCTGGAAAAAACGTGTTGAACGTGCTGTATAGATAGGCTATGCCAGTACTTATGGCTACCAAGGTGTCCATATTGGCTGCCCCGTGTTTGGCCTGGCGCAGCGCATTGGTGAAAAACTGCCGTCCAAATACAAAGAGGACAGGAGTGGTCAATAGCCACATGATCATATTGGCATAAGGGATGGCCGAAAGAAACATGCCAATGACAAATACCGGAAAGACCAATATCCCTGCTGCAAGGGTGTTCTTTCGGAGTTTTTGATAGGCTTTCTGTTGGAGGACTTCAGGGTCTTGTTCTCGCTCAATAAGGAGATCATAGCCGGCATCACGTACAGATTTCTGGAGGAGGGTTGGGTCGGTGTTTTCTTCCAATTCCACGAGCGCGGTATGGTTGGCAAAATTGACACTGGCTTTTTTTACGCCCATTTGGTTGTTCAGTGTCTTTTCTACAGTATTGGCGCAGCCTGCACAGGTCATGCCGGTCACAGGCCATTCTATTTTATTGCTCATGTTATGATGTTCTAAGGATATTCTTGGAATTTACATCTTCTGGTACAAAGTTACAGGAGGAAAAGCTTGAGGGGTTACATAATTTTTGATCAAATTAAACTGAGGGAGCAGGATTCCGGTTTTCAAGAAAAAATCCCGAACTTTAAGGGGCTTATATCAGTTAAACCACCTAAAGCCCTTTTTCAGCGCATCAAAAACCTTCAGAATTTATGTTGAAATCTACTGTAGAGCCCGAGTGTACCGGGCAGTTTTCACCATTGTTTATCGATTATATCCGACAGCAAGAGAAGCTTGCACCTTTCTACAATGCCTTTCCGAATTTGGATAATTTTGGGTCAGCCATCAGAAACAGGCAATTTGATCCATATAAGCGGGAGGTGTTGGTAGCGGCATTGAGAGCGCAGTATGAGGGTGTCGAAATAAGCGAGAAGGTGGTGGAAAATGTCGATGCATTGGAAAATGAGAACACCTTTACGGTGACCACAGGGCATCAACTCAATCTTTTTACCGGGCCCCTGTACTTTATTTACAAGATTGTGTCCACGGTCAACCTCGCCAAGCAATTGGGGGAAGCGTATCCCCAATACCGCTTTGTGCCGGTGTATTGGATGGCATCGGAAGACCATGACTTTGAAGAGATCAATTACTTTCATTACGGAGGAAAGAAATACAGCTGGAGTACCGATCAAAAAGGTGCTGTGGGTGATTTTGCTTTGGATGGCACGATGGAGGAGCTGCTTAAGGAGGCGAATTTTGTTCCCGACTTTTTCAAGGAGGCCTATCGCAAAAACACCACCTTGGCTGAGGCAGTGAGGCAGTATGTCAATCACCTGTTTGGTGACAAAGGCCTGGTGATCGTGGATGGCCATGACCCAAAACTGAAGGAGTTGTTTGTACCGATCATAAAGGATGAATTGCGTTCAGGAAAAGCCAATGACCTGGTCAATGCACAGACGCAAAAACTGGAAGATCTGGGCTATAAGAGCCAGATTTTTCCCCGAGAAATCAATTTTTTCTACTTGGATAAAGGCATCCGTAGCCGGATCGTAAAGACCAAGAGAGGATTTGAGGTACTGGATACAGGGAAGGTTTTTACGGAAGGAGAGCTGTTGGATTTGGTAGGAGAAGATCCTGCCAGGTTTAGCCCAAATGTGGTGTTGCGACCACTTTACCAAGAGTATATATTACCTAATATCGCCTACCTCGGAGGGCCTGCCGAGGTGGCCTATTGGCTGCAATTGAAAAGCGTATTTGATCATTATGAGGTGGATTATCCCATGATCCTTCCCCGTAATTTTGCCATGATCAAGAATATAAAGGTGCAGCGAAAAGCGACCGCACTAGGACTGGATGAGGTATCTTTATTTGCTTCTTACGATGAGTTGAAAAAGCGCTATGTAAAGGCCAATGCCCAGTCGGATTTGGATCTGACAAAGGAAAAGAAGGCCTTGTCAGCAGTATTTGAACAGTTGGGAGATGAGGCGGTCGAAATAGACAGTACCCTGAAGCATTCTGCGGAGGCGGCAAAGGTGAGGGCACTCAAGGTCCTGGAGCATTTTGGCAGGAAGCTGCGTCAAGGTGAAGAGCGAAAGATGGAAGTGGCCCTGAGAAGGCTTGGAGAGGTCAAGGAAATGCTATTCCCTAGCGGTACACCGCAAGAGCGGAGGATTAATTTCCTCGAATTTTACCTTGCCGACGAGCAGTTTGTCGAGGGCCTATATGCGCATTTTGATCCGTTGGATTTTAACTATGTCATATTGGAACAGGATGGATGAAAAGAGCCTTCTTAGAAAGCGCTATAAGGAAAAAAGAAAAGCGCTTGGCGCCAAGCGAAAAGCTGATCTAGATGTTCGGCTTATGCATCAAGTGGTGGATTATTGCCGTGCGCATCGGCGATTTCAGCATTTTCATATTTTTTTACCGATTTCGAAGATGTTCGAGATTGATACTTTTCCTATGGTCAAGGCATTGCTGGCAGCGGGGAAGCAGGTTTATACCTCCATTGCAGACCATGAAGCGGGAGGGATGACGACTGTAGAAATCTCCTCGGATACCCAGTATGTAAATGACCAATGGGGTATTCCTGTACCCATAGAAGCCAAGGAGGCGGATGAAACGCAGGTTGATGTTGTATTTGTGCCACTTTTGGTATGCGATTTGAAAGGTAATCGAATTGGATATGGCAAGGGGTTTTATGACCGTTTTTTGGCAGATTTGTCCCCAGAGGTATTTAAAGTAGGGTTGTCTTACTTTGTTCCGGAAGTATCCATTTCGGCAGAAGCGCATGACATTCCATTGGATATTTGTATTTTGCCGAGCGGAATTATAGAGTTCAACTAAACCAACATTATTAAATTTATTTCTATGATCAAGAAAGCACTTATTGCCGCTTTTGTGGTGACGGTTTTGGCCGTCAGTAATCGAGCTGAAGCCCAGACGTATTCTACCGGTGTCGGCCTAAGGGCGGGCGTTTCCAATGGCTTGACGGTAAAACATTTTATTTCCTTGGACGAGGCCATTGAGGGGATGCTGCACACCCGATGGAAGGGATTAATGGTCACCGGACTGTATGAGAAGCACAAAGATATCCGTGAAGTGAGGGGCTTGAAGTGGTTTTACGGTGGTGGTGCGCATATCGGGACCTGGGGAGATCGCAGTGATCCTCCATTTCATGATTATGATGACAGCTATACCGTGTTTGGTATCGATGGTATCATCGGGCTGGATTATAAGTTTATCGATGCGCCGGTGAACCTATCCTTGGATTATAAGCCTGCTTTTAACATTACCGATGACGTAGGCTGGTGGGGAGATGAGATTGCCCTGTCCATTCGCTTTACGTTTCATTGATAAAGTGGCATCACGGCTTTATAAAACCTTCTAGCATTAATATCTTTTCCAACTTTAAACCTAAAAACCATGGCCCAGCCCATTTGGATAATGACTTCGGCATTTGACCAGTTGAACTTGGATGAAGTGATCAAGAAAGCCCATGAAACAGGAGTTCAGGGACTCGATGTGTGTGTATTCCGAAAGGACGGCACGCGAGATGATTTTGTGGCGACACATTTGGATTATGATCATTTTACACTCGATACGGCCAAGGAAGTGCTGGATAAGTTTAACAGTGCCAAGTTGCGGCTTTCCATCGGGGCTTTTGACAACCTCATCGGTGGCGATCCTGCACAAAGGATCAAAAACCAAAACCACCTGCTGAAGCTTATCCGAATAGCCCATTTGCTGGGCGGAGATGCCAATGATGTAAAAGTGGGGACTTTTGTGGGGTATAACCATGATCTGGGAAATCAGGAGAATGGTTTTGAGAAAAATCTGGAGGAGTACGCTAAGGTATTTAGCCCTATCATCAAGTATGCCGAGGATTTGGGCGTGACAGTACTGTATGAAAACTGCCCAATGGAGGGCTGGCGGTCGGCAGGCTATACCAGCACCTTCAATAATCTTCCCGGTGTGCTGGCTGCACGCAAGCTGATGTATGCCATGATCCCCAGCAAAGCCCATGGTGAAATATATGACCCATCACATGACGTTTGGCAGCACACCGACCCTGTGGAAGTGATCAGGCATACGGACATGGATCGGCTGAAGCGCATCCATGTAAAATCCACCCGAAACAATGCGGATCCTTACTGGGGAAATATGTACCCTACACAGTTGGTGGATAAAAGCCTAGCAGATCGAGCGGGTGTACCTACTGCCGAGCATGAATGGGACCGGCACCATTATGAGGCTACTTTGCCCGGTTTTGGTGTGGGGGACAGCATGGATTGGCGGCGATTTATCACTACGCTGCAAGAGAAGGGCTTTTCGGGGCCTTTTGAAATCGAAAATGAAGCGGGGCTCTCCAAAGGAACCGGAAATATGGCCGCCATTATGCAAGGCTACAAGGCTACCGTCCTCAACCTCAGTCCACTGCTATGGCCCCTTACGGAAGATGGCTACCAGTATCCCGCTGAGGAGTTTAAAGAAATGAAGGCTTTGGCGGGAAAGGATATTCCTGTAGTGACCATGGAGGAGCTGGGGTAAGGGAATTAATCTGCCATTAAATTGGTGATGACATCGATATGGTGACAAGATGCATTTACCCCTATTGTTTCTTATGCGGTTAACACCAAGTCATGTCAAAAAAACTAATTCGGGGTGTTGAGTTAAAGAATATATGAAGATAATTTTTTTGCGTATAAGTGCGTAGTTGTTTATTTGATTAAAGTAAGTGGGAGGGTTAAATTAGGTGAAATTATTAATTGTTTTAAACCTAATTTATTATGAAAATATGTTTAAAAATTTTTGCAGCAGCAGTGATGTTTATGGCAGTTTCAGGTAGCCTTCACTCCCAAAATCATGAATTTAAACAAGTGGAAGAACCAGGGGATGGCGGGTATAGCTGTACCATTACTACAAATTGTTTCAACATTGGTGGTAAAGTTTCAGGGACAGTAGGATGTACAGGTACCAAAAAATGTAAAAGAGGGGCTGGATATGTTGAATGTGACGGTAAAAGGACAAGTTGCTAGGTGATTTAAATTGATCTCTACTCCTCTTACGACATATAGGAGTAGAGGTCTTTTTTGTTAAAAAAGTGTTATGACATAAGGGGTATGAATGAGCATAAAAGAGAATTAGTTGTTTTAATGGTGATCCTCATAGGGGCACATTTTTTTTTAGGGTGTAAAGGAAAGGTAAGTGGACATTATGGAGAGGACTCATACGTTTCATTAACAGATGTGGGGATTAGTCCTGTGATGTTGGAAAGTTTTGTTTCCATAGATACTTATGAGGATGGAGCATTGATCAGTGATCCAGAGTTACTGGTAAGTCCAGGAGAAAAGTCCCCTTTTATATATTTTTACGATGGAAAGCAGCATAAGATAGGGAAAATAGCTATAGGGAGTAACATGGTGGTTATGTCCTTTGGTGATTTTGGTACTGGTCCTGGTGAAATCAGCTCAATTTCAAGTATAGATGTGAATCGAGATACGGTGTATGTCTGGGATTGGGAAATGATGAGGCTTTCTAAGTTTTCGGCAACTGATGGGGCTTTTTGGGAATCCCAAAAAGTGAGCAATTTTGTTTTTAATGGAAGGATCATGAATGTAGATCAGGATGGTTTTTTTCTAGCTACCATGAACGAAGAGGTGGCTCAGCCTGTGGCTGAATTATATTCGGAAAAAGGATATGGGTTTAAA
This sequence comes from Echinicola rosea, assembly GCF_005281475.1. Taxonomy (NCBI): domain Bacteria; kingdom Pseudomonadati; phylum Bacteroidota; class Cytophagia; order Cytophagales; family Cyclobacteriaceae; genus Echinicola; species Echinicola rosea. The sequence continues at coordinate 1,637,307 of NZ_CP040106.1, forward strand.
AATCAAAAAAATTATTATACTGGAGTAGCCGAAAAATATGATGATAAATTGTTGCACAAAGTAGGTGATTGGTTGTATTTAGTATCAACTTCCCGTCCTGAGATCGAATTGATAAATATATCATCTTTGGACAGTACTGTCTATGACCTGTCTCAAATAAGTTTCTATATGAAGGAGTCTGAATTGATCACTGAAGAATATAGAAAGGATGGGAATTCGAATACAACCATTATGATAGTGGAAGATTTTTGTGTGGGTGAAGAGGAGATTGTTTATCTTCTATGTTACAGCAGGAAAAAGGGAACGGGTTTAAATACAGTGATCGCTTGTGATCTGAAAAACAAGTCGGTATTGGCCAATTACATATTGAAACGGAAAGGCGACAATGAATCCAATTGGTATAATTCAATTTTTGTAAGAAATGGTGTTTTATATGCTTCGAACAATACACATTCTTCAGTTGATGTTTTTAAGCTGCATTAAGAAAATAAATGCCATAAACAGCTGAAATGTCGCATCAAGCAATATTTCGGAGGGGAAGAATTTCTATATGGATTTCTGAAATTCACTTTCCTTACTATTGCTTAAAATGGGTTTTAGCGGGAATTGGTGATGCATAGGATGGTCATGGCTGCTAAAACTATACCCCTTAACCGGGCTATGGATGTGACGCCATTCTGTGTCTGGCTTCATGTCAAATACCAAATTATTTTTTACTTCACCTCTCCTCAGTTTTTGCTTGAACCACAAAATCCAACTAAGGCCCTTTGTGTCTTGGAGTCTTGGTGGCAAAAAAACACGGATGCCATCCAATAATTCCACTTGATTTTATATTTTCGTTTTCATCCAAAAACAAAAAGCCCCGCTTGAGGCGGGGCTATTATGATTAGGCGAGTTTTACAAAATATTTATTGAGTACTCCCAAGTAAATTTTTGAAAACGTCTTGTAACACCAGGTTTTAAACTCCTGAACCTCATGGGGCGTCAGCATGTTGAGGCCCTTTCTTAACTCTTTCTCGAAAAGTTTTTTGTCAAAACTCACCTTGAGCAAAATGGTTTTAACATATTCTATCATGGCTCATTTATTTTTTATGTTGGTTAAACAATACTATAATTGGTACGACAATACTTTGAATTTGTTGCGTTTAAAATATACTCGTTAATTTGCAACCTAAAGCATTCCGATTACCTATGAAAAGAACGAAATTTTACATTACCCTAGTATTCATTTGGACGATGGTTTTTTCCTATGCCTATGCTCAGGATGTAAAAGTTGCACTAGGCCCAGATGAAATAGGGTTGAATGAAACGTTCAGCGTAAAAATAACCATTTCTAATGAAAAAATAAAGTCTTATGATCAGTTTCCGGAGATTCCGGGATTCCAAAAGCAAGGGGTGTCCCAGTCCTCCTCCATGAACGTGATCAATGGACAGGTGAGCAGTACCAACAGTATCGTCCAATATTACAGACCGCTGAAAAAAGGGTCGTTTACCCTGCCGGATTTTACTGTGCAGATCAACGGGGAAAGTGTGTCATCACCGGGTAAGACGATTAGGGTAACCGATCCGAAGCAGTCCCAACGTAGCCAGCGTCAGCGAAGGGATCCTTTTGATGATTTCTTTGGTGGAGGAGAAGGTGATCAGCAGGAGTTTATTGAGCTTGATGATGAGGCTTTCTTTGCCATGAGCGTCAATAAGGACAGTATTTACGTGGGAGAGGGCTTTAATGTCAGCTTGGCTTTTTACATGTCGGAGGCCAACCAAGCACCCTTTGACTTTCACGAGCCGGGGAAGCAGTTGGAAGAAATTGTAAAGAAGATAAAGCCTACCAATGCTTGGGAAGAGAATTTTAATATCACTAATATTCAGCCGGAGCGCGTGACCATTGACGGCAAAAATTGGACACGCTTCAAGGTCTATGAATCCACCTATTATCCTTTCAATGAGGGTGAGGTGAAACTGCCTTCTATCGACTGGGAAATGATCAAATATAAGGTCGCCAAGAACCCTACCTTCTTTGGTAATAATCGCCAGCAGGATTTCAAGACTTTCCATGCATCAGGAAAGACGGTTTTTGTCAAGCCTCTGCCTCCCCATCCGCTAAAAAATCAAGTAAGTGTAGGGGTTTATCGACTACGTGAAAACTTCGATACCAAGAAGGTGGAAACCGGTGAAGGGGTGACTTATGATTTTGGAATAACTGGGGAGGGGAATATCAGTACCATCAAGGCTCCCCGAAAGAAAAATATCCAAAAGCTCAATACCTATGATCCCAACGAACGCCAACAGATCAACAGGGGCCGTGGGCGTGTGACGGGGATCAAGCAGTTTGAATATTACCTGACCATCAATGAGCCGGGAGAGGTAAAACTGGCCGATCACTTTGAGTGGATTTATTTTAACACAGACCAAGCCAGCTATGACACATTAAGGCCAAAGGCTGTCCTGAATGTAGTAGGAGAAAGCAAGATCAACCAAGCGATTTCGAGTACCAGGCTCGGTGGAATTTATGATTTAATTGAACTTGAAGACAATAAGCTTTTAAACGAACGATTTAAGTATTATTTTTCGGCTTTTATCAACTTACTATTGGCCGGTGCAGTGATTCTACTGGTCGTATTGATTATTAAAAAGAGGTAATGGGCAATTCATTTGGAAAAGTATTTAAGATAAGCACCTTCGGCGAATCGCACGGAAAGGGGCTAGGAGTGATCATTGATGGCTGTCCGGCAGGTCTGCCGATTGATGAGGACTATATCAGACAGGAGCTACAGCGCAGAAAGCCCGGCCAATCCAAAATTACTACCCAGCGAAAAGAGGAAGACGAATGCCAGGTTCTTTCTGGGGTTTTTGAGGGAAAGAGCACGGGGACGCCCATTGCTATCGTGATCATGAACACGGATCAGAAGAGCAAGGATTATTCCCATATCGCTGATAAATACCGACCTTCCCATGCGGATTTTACCTACCAGGAAAAATTCGGTGTACGTGATTATCGTGGAGGAGGGAGAAGTAGTGCACGTGAGACAGCCGCCCGTGTGGCAGCAGGAGCCGTAGCCAAGCTGTTCTTAAAGCATATAGGAGTGGAAATCAACGGCTATGTGTCACAAGCAGGGCATATCAAATTGGAAAAGCCCTACCAAGAGCTGGATTTTGCTGAGATAGAGAAAAATATCGTTCGGTGCCCCGATCCGGAGGTGGCGCAGGACATGATTGACTATATAGATGAGATCCGTAAAAACAGGGATACTGTAGGAGGTGTGGTCAGCTGTGTGGCAAAGAACGTTCCAGTGGGACTGGGGGAGCCTGTATTTGACCGCTTGCATGCAGAGCTAGGGAAGTCCATGCTTAGCATCAATGCCGTAAAAGGATTCGAATATGGTAGTGGATTTGAAGGGGTGACCATGTTGGGATCAGAGCATAATGATGCTTTTTATATGGATGGAGAGCAGGTAAGGACCAAAACGAATAATTCAGGCGGTATCCAAGGCGGGATCTCAAACGGCGAAGATATTTATTTCCGAGTGGCTTTTAAGCCAGTGGCCACCATCATGAAAGATCAAGAGAGTGTCAACCAATCAGGAGATGCGGTGACTGTTTCCGGAAAGGGCAGGCATGACCCCTGCGTAGTTCCACGTGCGGTACCGATCGTGGAAGCTATGGCGGCCTTGGTACTAGCGGACTTCTTGTTGTTAAAGCGATTAAATAAATTGGATGTTTAGGAATATAACCCAGATAAAATGCTGAAAAAAATACCCCTTCATACGCAGATCATCATCGGCCTTGTTTTGGGCTTAGTGTTTGGTCTGATCGTGATCAAGACTCAGATTTCACCCGATTTTACGGTAGATTTTATCAAGCCCATTGGTACGATCTTTATCAATGCGCTTAAAATGATCGCAGTGCCCTTGGTGCTGGCCTCATTGATCGTAGGGGTGTCCAATTTGGGCGACATTACCAAGCTGGGTAGGATCGGTGGCAAGACCATTGGTGCATACATGATGACGACTGTTATTGCGGTGACTGTGGGGCTCTTGCTGGTTAATATCTTTGCTCCGGGCAAGAGTTTACCACCGGAAACACGTGAAAACCTCATGACCCTGTATGATGATGTGGTAGGTGATAAGACCAACCAAGCGGCTGAGCTGGCGGAACAAAGCCCTTTGAAGCCTTTGGTTGATATCGTACCCCAAAATGTGTTTCTAGCGACTACCGATAACGGAAGCATGCTACAGGTAGTTTTCTTTGCTATTTTGGTGGGAATTGCGCTATTGGAAATCCCCAAGTCCAAAGCCAGTCCTGTAATTGCTTTTTTTGATGGCCTGAATGATGTCATCATCAAGATCGTGGGATACATCATGTTGATTGCACCGTATGGGGTGTTTGCGTTGATGGCTTCCTTGATTGTGGAAATTGCCGGAGACAATCCGGATTCCGCTATCGAGCTATTATTTGCATTGTTAAAATACAGCCTGTTGGTGGTAGCTGGGCTGTTGCTGATGGTCTTTTTGGTGTACCCGACCATTCTTAAGGTATTCACCAAAGTGAAGTACAAGGATTTCTTCAAAGCCTTGAGGCCTGCACAGCTGTTGGCATTCTCTACGAGCTCCAGTTCTGCGACCTTGCCCGTGACGATGCGGCAGGTAGAAGAAGAAATAGGGGTTTCGGAAGAAGTCAGTAGTTTTGTGCTTCCGTTGGGAGCGACGATAAATATGGACGGTACAAGTCTGTATCAAGGGGTGGCCGCTGTGTTTATTGCCCAAGCGCTTGGACTGGACCTGACGCTTACGCAGCAGTTGATGATTGTGCTGACAGCTACTTTGGCGTCTATTGGTACGGCGGGAGTGCCCGGAGCAGGGTTGATCATGCTGTTGATCGTATTGGAGTCTATCGGGGTGCCCTCAGCAGGTTTGGCGCTGATTTTGGCTCCGGATAGGATCTTGGATATGTTCAGGACAGTGGTGAATGTCACCGGTGATGCGACTGTCTGTACGGTGGTGGCCAGCACCGAAGGGGAGCTGCCTGACGGATTGATCAGAGAAGCAAACCCATTGACTTCTACCTCAGATTCATAAATTTGTAGTAGAAAAGGAACTTATCATCGGTTTTACTGTTTGAATTGCTAGAAACCACCACAAGTTTACTTGGAAGTAAAAGGGGTGGTTACTGATGGTCTGTTTACCACATTAGATATTCGCAAGAAAAAATATTAGCCATGTTACAAGCGCAAAAGAAGCCAGTACATATTTATATGGAAGCCAACCCTAACCCAAACTCGTTGAAGTTTGTGGTCAACTTCATGTTGACCGATGAAGGGGTGAGCTTTGACTATCCAGATGAAAAGAGTACAGAGAATTCGCAGTTGGCAAAAGAGTTGTTCAACTTTGCAGCGGTGGACCGTGTCTTCATCACCTCCAATTTTGTGACGGTGACCAAAACGGAAGAAGTGGAGTGGCCGGAAGTGCAGGATTTTATCCGTGATCATATCAGGCAATACCTGGAATCCGGAAAACCTGCCATAGACGTAGTATTGGACAAGGATCCTTTGTTCGATGAGAACGATAGTGAAGTGGTCAAAAAGATCAAGGGAATCCTTGATGAGTATATCCGGCCCGCAGTGGAGCAGGATGGCGGCGCCATTATCTTCCATAGTTTTCAAGAAGGAGTGGTCAAGGTGCTCTTGCAAGGAGCTTGTTCTGGTTGTCCCTCAAGTACAGTGACCCTAAAAGCCGGAATAGAAAACCTCCTTACCCGAATGCTACCTGATGATGTGAAGACTGTGGAGGCTGAAGGGATTTAAAGAAGTAATTGAATCGTTCAGGTCATTCGAGATAGCGGATGGCCTTTTTTTTGCTGACAGTTTATTAAAACTTTTGCTAGTATATGTTGAAGAGAAACTGGACTTGGGTGTTTTTAGGAGTGTTGTGCCTTGTCATCCGCTATTTTGCAGTCCGGTTTCCCGAGGCGACAGAGCGCATTTATTCCCGTGAGTTTTTTCCAGCTATCCGTAATATCATTGATATTACCGTTTCCCGTTTGCCTTTTCCAACCGTATATCTTTTCTTTTTGGGTGTATTGGTGTCGTTTGGGCTGTTTATCTGGAAGGTAAGGAAACGAGTAGGGTGGAAGGGTAAATTGTTGTTCAGTGGCAGGTGCGTGCTCAATTTTGGTGGTTTTTTGGTTTTTTTCTTTTTGGTGCTTTGGGGGTTTAATTATCAACGGGTGCCAATTTTTCAGCAACTGGGCCTTAAACCAATGGCATTAGAAAAAGAAACCTTGGTGAATGAAATGGTGCTGACCAGGGATTTGCTCCATCAGATACGTCCTAATATTTCGGATGACACCGTTGCGATAGGAAGCACCTTGCCATATGGTGAGCTGGAAAATGTGGTTCGGGCGAATATCCGTGAAAACCTGTACATGATGGGCCTTAATTTTACAGGTCATCCCCGAACCAAGCAGCTTTACCCAGATGGATTACTCAGAAAACTGGGGATTTTGGGGATTTATTTTCCATTTGTGGGAGAAAGTTACATAGATCCCACATTGCATCCGCTGGAAAAGCCCTTTACGATCGCGCACGAGATGGCGCATAGCTATGGTGTGACCAATGAAGGGGAAGCCAATTTTATCGGTTGGGTAATCTGCAGCCATAGTGATAATCCACTTTTACAATACTCTGGACACTTGAGGTTATTAAGCTATCAGCTGAACGATCTGTATCGGTTAGATCCGGCAGGGTATCGACAGTTTTTGACTACCATGGATAAGGGTTTAAGAAATGACCTGATCGATATTTCGGAAAACCACCGGCAAATCAAGGCCTTTTCCTTAGAGCTGAGTAGGCGGTCAAATGATCTTTTTCTTAAAGCCCAGGGAGTCAAGGCAGGCGTGAAGAGCTATGCCCAGTTGCCCATGCTGGCCTATGCTTGGAGAAACAAGTTGAAGGGAAAATAGTGGTATTAAGATAATGGCCCGGTGATTTGAGAAATTAGGATGCCCAAAGGGGCGAAGTGTCACTGCGGAATCACAACATTTTTACCGCTACTCTCCCGGGAGAGCTTTTTACAAAAGAGATGAGCAAAAGAGAAATTAGGCACTGGAAGAAGGCGCAGCAATGACCTGTTTTTTCTTTTTTCTGTTCCCGATCCAGACTCCGGTAATCACCGCAATCATGCCCATGAAATGCCCTGGAAGGAGGACTTCACCGTCCCATACCCCCCATCCGATCGCTACAATAGGAATAAGGTAGGTGACCGAGCTCGCAAATACAGGACTGGCGATTTTAACTAGGCCGTTGAAAAGGATAAGGGAGACGGCTGTTCCGAGGACTCCTAGAATAGTCAGGTAGCCAGCGGCCATGAGTGCCCCATCTTCATGGATTAGCTTATGCGTGAAGTCCGTTTGAAGGAGAAGGTATCCTAGTGCTACTGGGAGTGCTAGCAGCAATGAAATGGCTGTGATTTCAACAGGTTTCAGTGCGTTAAACCAGTGTTTGATAATATTCAGGTTAATGCCGTAACAGATGGTCGCCAAAATAACCAACAGTGCATAGGCATTAATGGAAGACAAACTGGTGATGCTGCTGCTGCCTTCTTTTACGCTGATAAGTATGATGACGCCAATAAAGGCAATGAGCAGTCCCAAGCCATTTCTGACAGTTATTTTTGCCTTAAAAAACAAAGCCCCTATCACCACCACAAAAAGTGGTGTGAGTGCATTGAGTACACCTGTAATGGAACTGCTCAGTTGTGTTTGGGCTTTGGCAAAGAGAAATGCTGGTAAAAAACTCCCCACTAATCCCACTACCGCAAGATTGCCGATTTGCTTTCTGTTTAACTTCGCTATCCTCGGAAGGGAAAGCGGAAGCAGTACGGCGGCGGCAGAGACGATACGGTACGCCCCTACTTCGCCAGGGGAAAAGGCCATCAGACCTTTCTTAATCAGGATAAACGAACTGCCCCAAACCAGTGATAGAAAACCCAAGAGAAGCCAACTCCTCAGCGGTTGATTATCCGTAGTGTTTGATGTCATAAAGGGTTAAGTCTTTGTGGTTGATAATCTGCAAAATTTCAAGTTTTTCCATAACACCCCACTGAAATGGATAGTTGCACGGGGCAAAAGTTTTTTGTGATTTGGATATTTAGGAATCGACAGCTAGTCTCCGGTTTTTTTAGGACCAAGCGGAAAAGTTGGGACCTACCAGTTTTCTTAATGGCAAAAAAACCGATACATAAAAATGTCACAAAGGTTTAAAGGCACCAAGTGCTTGATGGACCTGCATTGAAAGATTACACTCGAAAGCTAGCTCCCAGAGGAGCGACATGTTCATAGCCTTGGGTGAAGCCCATGGTAAATTGCCCATCCAATGTTTTCAGTTTTAGCTGCATCCCTCCCTATTCCCCCACAAATTCCCGCTAAAACCATTCGTGCGGATGGAATAAGCCCATCGTTTTAACGGTATGAAGTTTTCTTTCATAAGACCACGTCAACATTCGTCCCCCCAGAAATATTGCTTGATCCTTTTTTTACTTTACCCAATGGAACGGATCATTCGAATGCAAAAAAAAGAAGGCTGTGAACAAAATTTCACAGCCTTCTTTTGGAGTAATAACCTGAGCTCGACTTAATTTTAGTATTAAAAGCGTCATAGCGAACCCTTTTAAGGAGGATGTGGGTTGGAAAAGGGTGTGGCAACTCGCCGCGGCGAGCTGCCACGGCTTCTACCCCTCATATCTCCCTCTAAGCCTCGCAGTGACGATTTTATAATCGAACTGAGGTTAATATGATGTGGAAGCTTATTCCACCGTCACTGACTTGGCCAAATTCCTTGGCTGGTCCACATTACAGCCACGCATCACCGCGATGTGATAGGAAAGCTGTTGCAGTGGAAGCACGGAAATTAACGGTACAAAGGCCTCGTGAGCCCTTGGGATTTCGATCACATGGTCGGCCATTTTTTTCACGGTTTGATCACCTTCCGTCACTACGGCGATGATCTTTCCTTTACGGGCTTTTACCTCTTGGATATTGCTGACCACCTTTTCATAAGAACTATCCTGAGTGGCGATAAATACCACCGGCATTTCTTCATCTATCAGGGCGATAGGACCATGCTTCATTTCTGCAGCAGGATATCCTTCAGCGTGAATGTAGGAGATTTCCTTCAGTTTAAGAGCTCCCTCAAGTGCCACTGGGAAGTTATAGCCCCTTCCCAGGTAAAGGAAGTTTCTGGCGTCCTTATACTGCGCAGCGATCCGTTCGATTTGCTCATTTAGCTTTAGGGCCTTTTCGACTTTTGCAGGAATCGCTTCCAATTCGCTGAGCAGTTCCATGTATTTACTTTCGGGAAGTGTACCTCGTTGGTAACCAAGCATCAGCGCCATCATGGAGAGCACTGAAATCTGTGCCGTAAAGGCCTTGGTAGAGGCGACGCCGATTTCAGGTCCGGCGTGGGTGTAGGAGCCAGCATGTGTTGCACGGGCGATGGATGAGCCTACCACATTACAGACACCAAAGATCGTGGCTCCCTTCTGCTTGGCCAATTCGATAGCGGCAAGCGTATCTGCCGTTTCTCCAGACTGGGAGATGGCAATAACAAAGTCACGGCTGTTGATCACTGGATTTCTATAACGGAATTCCGAAGCGTATTCTACTTCCACGGGGACACGCGCAAATTCCTCAAAGAGGTATTCTGCCACCAATCCGGCATGCCAACTGGTGCCACAGGCCGTAATGATGATTCGGTCGGCATTTTGGAACTTGTTCATATAATCTCTCAATCCGCCAAGGATCAATCGGCCGGCCCTGGAGTCCAGCCTTCCCCGCATACAGTCCGCAATCGAACGCGGCTGCTCGTTGATCTCCTTGAGCATGAAGTGTTCGTAGCCGCCTTTTTCGATGGCTTCCAGCTCCATGTCCAATTTATTGATATAGGGGTGGGTTTCGACGTTTTCGATGGTCTTGATCTGGAGTTTGGCATCACGGATAACCGCAATTTCATAGTCGTCCAAATAAACCACCTGATTGGTGTATTCCACTATAGGGGTGGCATCAGAAGCCAGGAAAAACTCTTCCTCGCCTACACCGATGACCAGTGGAGAACCTTTTCGGGCAGCAATCAAGGTGTCGGGTTCCTCTTTGTTCATCAAAACAATGGCATATGCCCCTACAATCTTATGAAGTGCCAGTCTAACGGCCTCTTCCAAGCTGCAGTTGTTGTTTTGGTGGATGTCTTCAATAAAGTTGATAAACACTTCCGAGTCTGTATCACTGTGAAAGGTGTATCCTTTGTTGATCAGGTCGGTTTTGAGAACTTCGTAATTTTCGATGATGCCGTTATGGATCATGGCAAAATTTTCCGAAGAGGAGTAATGCGGGTGGGCATTGACATCATTGGGCTCGCCATGGGTGGCCCATCGGGTATGTCCTATACCGATGTGAGAGTGAAGGTTAGGGTTGGCTTCGATGAAGTTTTCCAGTTCCGAAACTTTTCCTTTCTTCTTATAAACGTTTAGTCCGGCGTCATTTAGTAAGGCCACACCGGCACTGTCATAGCCACGATATTCGAGGCGTTTTAGGCCTTTTATGATGACAGGCAGGGCTTCCTGCTTGCCAACATAGGCAACAATTCCACACATAAAAATTACTTATTAGGGTCCGAATTTAATTTCTAATTATATCATGATCAATTATCTAAGTTTAGAATAATAGATTTTGAGCACTATTGAATTTTGATTGATAATGTACTCTCTAAGGGAGCGGGTAAAGTCACTGGAAGTGGAAATAGTCCTTCCTGATATAGATACCCTAGCGGGGTATAGCAGCAAATCCGTACGCATGACATCCGTTCTGTACAATGCGTCCACATAGTCAACGATGCCGCTTTGGGAATTGGCCGGTACGTATGTGAATTCTTCGGTATTGAATGCTAATGGGTTGGTACCGCCAGATGTGATTGCCGGAACCGCATTCCCGTTTTCATCGGTGGTGGTCTGCGGTACAGTACCTTGTTGTACACTATATGGAGCACCATCTTCTTCCCTTCTTAGGATTTTGTTGGTGTCATCCGTAAAATACTGGATGAGCCCTTGAATGGGCATTTTACTGTCTGGGAAATTTTCGACAGGCCCCATCTCCAAGGTGGCCCTGTTGAAGATTACATTGTCCACAGTATCGAGGAAGTTTGACAGCGGTTCCATGTCAAGTTTTACCATGTGTCCGAGCAGGGCCTTGCTGCCTACCAAGTTACCGACGTTATAAGCGGTATTTTTCTCTGTAACGATCTCCGTCGGCGTACCGGTAGGGTTATTTGTCATGCCATTGAAGTGTCTGGAACCATTGGTATAAATGGAATAGACGCTGGAAACAGTGTCTTCTTCGCTGTTTCTGTAATACAGCTTGATACCTGTATTGGGTGGGCCACTGTTATATTGCCCCCTGTTTACATGAATGGTCGTTTGCTGTTCGGCTGACCCTTTCAGGGCAAAGCCCGGAAAGTAATCCCTAAAAGCAAAGATATCCTTAAATACCGGGTCTTCATCCTTTAGCTTGGTGAAGAGATCCGTGGCCAGGGCCTCGTCCAAATTCATGAATACGATCGTATCGGAATTTTCCTCCAACATAAAGGAACCACTGGCAAAGGGAGCTTCCTCGTAGTCCAAGTGGTCGAAATTGTAATAAGCGGTATCGAGAATAGGTTCTGTAAGTTTGTGGGCAGAGAAGGTTTTGGCCTCGTCGAGGTCTTCTGCGGTCAACGTCAGGATGTCCAAGCTGAATTTGGCGGAATCAAGGATGGCATCGCTGTTCGGGCGGGCGGCAGAATTCCCGAAGGAGAGTCTGCTGAACGCCGTTGATTCGGTTTCCCCAAAATAATCGCTCATGTCACCTCCAGCGACCAAGACTCCGGAATTGGTGGTGTTTAAACTGTCTATGGATACCAAATAAGCAGAAAGGGGTATTTCTGCATAGAAAACCCCTATTCTGTTTGCCTCTGGATCCAGCACCAATCCGATGTCGGATGGGTCAGTACATCCATTGATCAATGGTGTAGAAAGCATCAATAGACCTGCAAGCTTAGCCTGCCAGGTCTGTATAGATGTTGTAATAACTTTCAAAAAGTTGTTCTTCTTCGTCTTCGTTGTTAATATCACACTTTTTGTCTTTAGAGCACTCTTCAATAATTTGATTTAGACTGTCAGAGATTTCGTCGCCTTTGATCACCACATCGGCATATTCCATGCCTATTTTGAGGAAGCCTTCGAAGTCTTTGGACTTCAATGGTGACAGGATGCTATCATCGATATCGACCATTTTGACCTTTTCTAACAAGTCATCGCCAAATTTATGATTAAATCCGTTATTATAAATGGTGAATACGGATTTTGTGTTTTTAAATAGCGGTTCGTTTTTGTAGGTGGTTTTCAGGTACAATGGAATCAAGCTGGTCATCCAGTCATTGCAGTGGACCACGTCAGGGGCCCAGCCCAGTTTTTTGACCGTTTCGATGACACCCTTACAGAAGAAAATGGCCCTTTCGTCATTGTCTTCATAGAATTTTTCCTGCTTGTCATGGAAAACGCTTTTTCGCTGGAAATAGTCTTCGTTGTCAATAAAATATACCTGAAGCTTTGCATTAGGAATGGAAGCCACCTTAATGATCAATGGTTTTTCCTCCTCACCAACAGAAATGTTGATTCCTGAAAGCCTTACCACTTCATGCAACCTGTTCTTTCTTTCGTTGATCAAACCAAATCTCGGAACAAGAATACGGATTTCCATTCCTTTCTCCTGCATTGCCTGCGGCAAGGCCCTAACGAAGTTAGCTACCTCTGAGGTTTGAAGAAATGGATTGATTTCACTTGCTACGTAGAGAATACGAAGTTTGGACATATCTTGTTTTTTTTGTTGAGGGATAATACGGGACTACAAAGATACAAAAAAAAATACAAAAACCCGTTGATATTGTCTAGAATAATTTACTTTTGCTCCTATTTTGCTAAGTGTAATTGAAAAGCCGTGAAAATTCTCGAAACCAAACAAGCCCTTAAACAGCAGCTATTTGCCTGCCGGAAAACAGGCCAAACAATTGGCTTAGTGCCCACTATGGGAGCCCTCCATGACGGGCACTTAAAATTGGTGAAAAATGCCAAGGCCAATACTGATTTTGTTGTAGTCTCCATCTTTGTCAATCCCACCCAGTTTAATAATCCTGCGGATCTGGAAAAATATCCCCGGACCATAGAGCAGGACGTGAAGCTGTTGGGCGAAGCGGGAGTGGACATGGTGTTTTTGCCTGCTGTGGGAGAGATGTACCCTGAACCCACCAAGCTGACTTTTGACTTTGGGGCTTTGGAGAGGGTCTTGGAGGGGGCATTTAGACCGGGGCATTTTAATGGCGTGGGGGTGATCGTTTCCAAGTTGTTTCATATCGTGCAGCCCGACAAGGCATTTTTTGGCCAAAAGGACCTTCAGCAGGTAGCTATTATCCGGAGAATGGTGGATGACCTGTCTTTTGGGGTGGAGGTGGTCGTCGTGCCTACTTCACGTGAACTTGATGGCTTGGCCATGTCTTCCCGAAATGGAAGGTTGACAGCGGTAGATCGTAAAAGGGCCTTGATTCTTTTTGATTCCCTGACCTTGGCGCGAAAGGAACTTTTAGCAGGCAAGTCGTGGTTTGAAGTGCAGAAGAAAATATCACACAAATTTAATTTGGAACAGGGAGTGGAGCTGGAATATTTTGAGTTAGTGAGGACAAAAAGCCTCGAAACGGTGTCAGCAATAGATATTTCGCAACAAGCCGAACCTCAGGAATATTCTATTTGCACCGCAGCTTACGTAGGAGAGGTGAGGCTGATCGACAACTTATCGATTTAATCCTTAAATTTGTGGCAAATTTAGAAAGCAATGCAAATTCAGTTATTGAAATCAAAGATTCACAGGGTCAAGATTACACAAGCAGAACTTCATTATGTGGGAAGTATCACCATTGATGAGGATTTGATGGACGCTGCTAATATGATTGAAAACGAAAAAGTACAGATCGTCAATATCAACAATGGTGAGCGACTGGAGACTTATGTGATCAAGGGTGAGCGTGGCAGCGGAATGGTCTGCCTGAATGGACCTGCGGCCAGAAAAGCACAAGTAGGTGATGTAGTGATCATTATTTCGTATGCTTCCATGGATTTTGAAGAGGCCAAGCAGTATAAACCAGTGGTCATATTTCCGGACGACTCAAATAAATTGATCTGATTTGAAACTTAGTGTAAAGCAATGGATCCAAGTGGCCATATCCTTAGTGGTGGCTATTTGGATTTTTTGGTTCTTATATAAAGATGTAAAAATGGAAAGCCTGTTGGAAGCACTTCAGCAGGCTTCACTGTTTTGGATCTGCATGTCCATTGGTGTCTCGATCTTGGGATTTGGCGTAAGAGCATGGCGATGGAAGTTGCTCATAGATGCAGATCTGGAAGAGAGGCTGCCTACTTCAAGGGCTTTCTGGGGCCTTATGATCGGCTATTTGGTCAATATGCTTGTGCCTCGAGCAGGAGAAGTAGCCCGCTGCGGAGTGCTTAAGAAGACCGAGAATCTTCCGGTCAGCAAATTGCTCGGTACCGTGATTTTGGAGCGATCAGTGGACCTGCTGTTTATGTTGGGGGCTATTTTTTTGGCATTTATCCTCGAACGTGAAGTTTTTGTGGGATTGGCACAGGAACTGGTTTCCCTTGAAGCCATTGGGGCTGGCTTGCAGGAATATATGCCCTTGCTGATCGGTGGAGTGATTTTGTTGGCGATTATATTTTATTGGGTTTCCAATCGCTATCGTGATCACGGATTGGTCAAGAAATTTCATCACTTTATGAGAGAGCTCATTGGAGGGCTTAAGAGTGTACAGCGTATGAAAAACCGCTTGGGTTTCTGGCTTGCATCTGTAGGCATATGGATAATATATTTTCTGATGATGTATTTCATTGCCATGGCCATGCCCAGTACTGCCAATTTGTCTCCTTCGGCGGTATTGATGGTTATGGTAATGGGGAGTATAGGCATGGTGGCACCTGTCCAAGGGGGAATAGGGACCTTCCATGCCCTAGTGGCTTTTATTTTAATGACATATGGGCTGACTGAGGAAGAGGGCAAAATATTTGCGGTGATCGTCCATAGTTCGCAAGTGCTGATCGTGTTGGTGGCAGGAGTGATCAGCCTCTTAGTAGTGGCAAAAATTTCCGTTACAGCAAAACCACATGTAGAACATTTGCGTAATAATTAAGCGTTTAAAACAAACAAAAATATGTTACTGATTCTAATTGTAGTTGTATTTGGGATTATGGGCTTTGTCATCAGTCAAAAGCTCAAGAGTAAATTCAAGAAATATTCCCAAACGGCCTTGGAGGCCAATTTATCCGGTAAGGAAATAGCGGAATTAATGCTGGCTGATCACGGGATACATCATGTGACGGTGAATTGTGTGGAGGGGAAGCTTACTGACCACTATAATCCACAAAACAAAACGGTAAACCTCAGTCCTGATGTTTACTATGGAAGGAATGCCGCAGCGACTGCAGTGTCAGCCCACGAATGTGGCCACGCCGTGCAGCATGCCCAGTCTTATGCTTGGCTGGGATTACGATCAGCGATGGTGCCGATTCAGAATGTCAGCGGTAAAATCCTTAATTTCGTACTGATCGCTTCGCTATTTGGTGGCTTGGCACTTTTTGGCTTGCCGTTGGAAGCTGTAGGGGTGATTGTGGTAGGCTCATATGGCGTGATTACGCTATTTACGTTGGTGACCCTGCCTGTAGAGTTTGACGCCAGTAGAAGGGCCTTGGCTTGGGTGAAGGAGAGAAATATAGTCACGCCTTCAGAATATGAAATGTCCAAAGATTCCTTGAAATGGGCCGCGATGACTTATGTGGTAGCCGCGCTAGCTTCTTTAGCGACATTGGCATATTATGCGATGATCTTTTTTGGTGGAAGAGACTAAGTAAAGAGAAAAGAGCCAACAGGAAAGAGAAAAGTGTATCAAGATTTAACAGCATGAATAGGGCTGCCTTCGAGTGGGAAGGCAGCCCTATTTGATGTAATGATGGTTACTGGATCAAGCGTAAAAGTTGGGGGCTGCCAGTTTCTTAATGACCAGAGCTCGACTTAATTTTAGTATAAAAAGCGTCATACGAACCCTTTTCCAACCCTCAAATCTCCCTCTAAGCCTCGCATTGACGATTTGATAATCGAACTGAGGTTAATGGCAAAACCGCCGATACATAAAAATGCCACAAAGGCCCAAAGGCACCAAGTGCATGTTGGGCCTACATTGAAAGATTGCGCTCGAAAGCTAGCCCCAGAGGGGCGATATATTTATAGCCATGGGTGAAGCCCATGGTAAATTGCTCCTTGGTGGGATTCCAAGTACAAGTCTCCCCTCCCAAGACTTACGCCTCAAATCTGGGCCTCTTATTAGCCTTGATTGACAAACTGATAGTCAGCAAAATCCACGGAGACTTGATCTAGGAGTGAAGATACTTCGGCATAACTGTCTGCGGTGACCATTTTGGTGCGGTAAGGCTTGAAATTGGGCATGCCACGGAAGTAATTGGTATAATGCCTTCTCATTTCCAAGATGCCGAGTTTTTCGCCTTTCCATTTGACAGAAAAGTCCAAGTGTTTTTTAGCAATACTGATCCGTTCTTCCAAGCCTGGGGCAGCAAGTTTTTCCCCGGTTTCAAAGTAATGCTTTATTTCATTGAAAATCCATGGATAGCCGATCGCCGCACGGCCGATCATCATGCCGTCCACGCCAAAGCGGTTGCGGTATTCCAGCGCCCTCTCAGGACTGTCGATGTCGCCATTGCCAAACAATGGAATGTGGATTCGTTGGTTTTCCTTGATCTTGGCCAGGTATGTCCAGTCAGCTTCACCTTTATACATTTGCTTTCTGGTACGGGCATGTACGCTGATGGCCTGGATTCCCACATCCTGAAGCCTTTCCACGACTTCTACGATCCGGATGGTGTTATTGTCCCATCCCAGTCGGGTCTTAACGGTAACGGGGATATTGACAGCCTTGACGATCTCTGCAGTCATGCTCACCATTTTATCGATGTCGAGCAAAATGCCGGCACCAGCACCTTTACAGGCTACTTTGTTGACAGGGCAGCCGTAGTTGATGTCCAGAATGTCCGGTCCGGCCTGTTCGGCGATGGCCGCCGCTTCCCGCATGGAGTCGATTTCATTTCCGAAGATCTGGATCCCGATAGGGCGTTCATATTCAAAAATATCCAGTTTTTGGACACTTTTTGCCGCATCCCTGATCAGTCCTTCAGAACTGATAAACTCCGTGTACATCAAATCCGCTCCATTTTCCTTACACACCGCTCTGAACGGTGGGTCGCTGACATCTTCCATCGGTGCCAAGAGTAAGGGAAATTCCCCTAAGGCTAAGTTTCCTATTTTTACCACGATTGATTTATAATTTTCCTGTAAATTTACCCCAATTATGGAGATTTATAAAACCCAAAGCCAAATTGCTGCAAAACACAACTGGTTATTGTCGTTGGTTGTGCTCGTTTTGATCACCTTTGGCGTACTTGCACTGACACAAGGGATTGCATTGGTTATTATCCCTTTTCTATTCGATATTAGCTATGAAGACATCCTGCCCTTGTTTACTGGAGAGTTGGAATATCCCAACGGACGCATGGCAATGCTCTTTCTTCAAGGCCTAGGCGGAGGACTGGCTTTTTTTATTGCCGGATGGTTGTTTTCCCGGATTGTGGAAAAAGCTGACCTGGGATGGAAACAACAGTTTGCCCGTGTAAAGTTCATTTATCTCTTGCTATTGCTGCCATTGCTTTTTGGCTTCATTTTATTTGATGCCAAGGTAATCGAGTGGAATATGAACGTGGAGTTTCCGGCGTTTATGGAGGGATTTGAAGCTTTTGCCCGTGAAATGGAGGACCAAGCCATGAAGATGACCAAGTTTTTGACCGATTTTCAGAATTTTGGTGAGTTTTTGGCGGGCGTTTTGGTGATCGGAGTATTTGCTGGTATTGGTGAAGAGTACTTTTTTAGAGGAGTACTTCAGCCAAAACTGCACCGCTATTTTGGCAATGCCCACGTAGGAGTATGGTTGGCAGCATTTGTATTTTCTGCCATTCACTTTCAGTTTTACGGTTTTTTCCCGCGTTTACTTCTTGGAGCACTTTTTGGTTACTTGTACTTGTATTCAGGAAGTCTGGTTTATCCCATGGTAGGGCATGTGCTGAACAATACCTTTACGATTGTCATGGTCTATCTAAACAAGTTGGGGGTGATGGAGTTTGATATAGAAGACCCTGAGAGCGTCAGTTGGTACACGGTGCTATTGGGGCTAATGGTCTTTATCATCTGCATGCGATTTTTCATCCAGCAAGGAAATCAAAATAATACTTCACATGGAGAAGTGGCAGAAGGTTTTTGAGTCGGGATCTATTGTCAGGGCAGAGATCGTCAAGGGAGTACTTGGCGAGCATGACATCACCGCAATCGTACTGAATAAGAAGGAATCTGTGTACCAAATCAACGGGAGTTATCAGGTGATGGTGGCTTCCGATAAAGCCTTTGAGGCTGCTAATTTAATTAAGAATGAGATATCGTTTTAATATTTCCAATTATAGTGAACTGGGACAGCGTATCATTACTGCCCTATTGGGGGCGGCAGTCATTGTGTTGGGATGTATGTATAGTGAATGGGCTTATTTTTCTATTTTTGGGACAATTTTGGTTTTGTCTCAACTTGAATTTTATAAACTTTGCGGGCTGGACGGGATGCTTCCCCTAAAGTCATTTGGTACTTTTTTGGGACTTATGATCTTTGTGATGACTTTTTTTGTGGAGATGCAGCATCTGGATGGCAAGTATTATTTTCTTATCTTTCCGATGATATCCATGATATTCTTTATCAAACTCTATCGTAAATCGGATAAAAAACCATTCACGGGTATTGCTTACACATTTCTAGGGATATTCTATGTGGCAGTGCCGTTTTCGTTATTGAACTTAGCGGCATTTTCGGTGGGTAAGACCTTCCATTATGAGGTCATCGTGGGGTCACTTTTTATTCTCTGGGCAAGTGATAGTGGTGCGTATTTTGCAGGAACAAAATTCGGTAAAACGAAGTTGTTTGAGAGAGTGTCCCCCAAAAAATCCTGGGAAGGTAGTTTGGGAGGAGCGGCTGCTGCGATTTTAACGGCTTACCTGCTTAGTTTAAACTTCGGGGTGATTCCACAGTGGAAGTGGTTTTCCATCGGAGGAATTATCATTATTGCCGGTACCTATGGCGATTTAATAGAATCGTTGTTTAAGCGGAGCATAGCGATCAAGGATTCGGGAAAAGGGCTTCCCGGACATGGAGGGTTTATGGATCGTTTTGACGGATTGTTAGTTTCAGCGCCTTTTATTGCGGCATTTTTAAAAATATTTTAAAATGTATAGTGCAATTTTGAGAATGTGTCTAATATTGTATCAAATTTAGTCTCTACATAAACTAAAACCCAATTATGGCTTATATCGAACCGGCTCCGATTACGGACAAAGAAAATCCGTTGGAGTCAATGATGGAGAGGTTTAATATTGCAGCAGAAAAGTTAGGTCTTTCAGATGAGGTCTATAATGTGCTGAAGAACCCTGCAAAACAGGTGATTGTATCTCTTCCCATCACCATGGACAATGGCAAAATAAAAGTTTTTGAGGGCATTCGTGTGGTCCATTCCAATATTTTGGGACCTGCAAAAGGAGGGATTCGTTTTGCGCCGGATGTACATATCGATGAGGTCAGGGCGCTGGCAGCTTGGATGACATGGAAGTGCGCGGTGGTGGACATTCCCTATGGAGGAGGAAAAGGCGGTGTGCGCTGCAATCCTAGGGAAATGTCTCCAGGCGAAATCGAGCGGTTGGTCCGTGCCTATACCCTTGCGATGATCGATGTTTTTGGCCCGGATAAGGACATCCCGGCACCTGACATGGGGACCGGTCCCAAGGAAATGGCCTGGTTGATGGATGAGTACTCTAAGGCCAAAGGAACGACCGTAAATGCAGTGGTGACTGGCAAACCGCTCGTCCTGGGTGGTTCTCTGGGAAGAACGGAGGCTACGGGTCGTGGTGTGATGGTATCCGCTCTGGCTGCCATGGAAAAACTTAAGATAAACCCATTCCAAGCAACCTGTGCGGTACAAGGTTTCGGCAATGTAGGTTCCTGGGCGTCAGCCTTGCTGGAAGAGCGAGGGCTGAAAGTCGTGGCGGTATCGGATATTTCAGGTGCTTATTATAATTCCCATGGCATTAACATCCAAGAAGCTATAGCCTATCGTGACGGAAACAAGGGAACCTTGGAGGGTTTTGATGGGGCAGAAAAACTGTCCGATCCCTTGGAATTGCTCGAATTGAAGGTGGACGTGCTGGTGCCGGCTGCTGTAGAAGATGTGATCACCAAAGGGAATGTGGACAAAATCAATGCTCGACTGATCGTAGAGGGTGCCAATGGGCCTACTTCCTTTAACGCAGATAAAATCATCAATGAGAAGGGCATCATGGTGGTTCCGGATATCTTGGCCAATGCTGGTGGCGTGACGGTTTCCTACTTCGAGTGGGTGCAAAACCGCCTTGGGTATAAATGGACGGCGGAAAGGGTAAATAGAAGATCAGACAGGATCATGAAGGAGGCCTTTGACCAAGTGTACAAAACTTCCGTAAAACATGAAGTGCCGATGCGGATTGCTGCCTATATCGTAGCGATCGATAAAGTAGCCCAAACGTATCAGTTCAGGGGTGGATTTTAAATTAGTCGCCGTAATTTAACCACAAAGATCACCAAGGAACCACCAAGGGCTCTGAGTAGGTTATAAGTTTTTTCGACAAATCTTTGTGCACTCAGTGCGTGGCTTTGTGATCTTAGTGGTTAGGTGTTTTTAACCACTAAGATCACCAAGGATGCATAAAGGAATTGGTATGGCTGAAAACCATATGGCTAAGCGTATATTGAATTTTTTCTTTAACATACGGAGAAATATTGGCAAATTGCAGCCGAATTTAATTTGGGACAGTAAGATTGTTTGTAATAAAGGAACCAAAATTGAATTCATAACATTGATTTATATTGAATTAACCCCATTCTGATGACGATACATAAAGAAGGAAGACAATTACTGTTTTGGATGCTGGTAGTACTCGCGGGCGTCAACTTTGCGACACATCAATTAATGCCAGGACAGGATACCGTATTGAATTTGATTTTACTGGCCAGTATCATCATATATTTGTTGGTGCTGCAGTTTTTTAGAAACCCTACCATTCCCTTGCCGGAAGATGAGCAGTTGGTTTATGCTCCTGCGGATGGAAAGGTAGTGGTGATCGAAGAGGCCCAAGAAGATGAATACCTTAAGGAGCGTAGAAAGCAAATTTCCATATTCATGTCTCCAGTAAATGTCCATGTAAACCGGTCTCCGGTGAGCGGTATTGTAGAATATTTTAAATACCATCCTGGCAAATATATGGTGGCATGGCATCCTAAGGCCAGTTACGAAAATGAGCGTTCAACAATGGTGGTCAAGCACTCCAAGACAGGCGTGCAGTTATTGGTAAGGCAAATAGCAGGAGCAGTGGCAAGAAGGATCAAATACTATGTGAAAGAGGGTGATCCTTTGGTGCAGGGTGGAGAATTTGGCTTTATCAAGTTTGGGTCAAGAGTCGATGTCTTTGTGCCCTTGGATGCTGAGATATTGGTGAATATAGATGATAAGACAAAGGGTGGTATTACGCCTTTGGCCCGTTTGAAATAGAAGCTGCAGGTGACTCCTGCGCCCTAAAGTGTGTACCACCCATATCATGAAGTTCCTCAGGAACGGCAGCCATCAGCCAGATTGGGACATGCTATACTGCTACTGATGCTCCCAATAGAGGATCTGTCGCCCCTATGGAACTAGGTCAATGCTCTTAAGCTAAAGAAACTAAGTGAGGTCAGGCTCGGGCGGAGTCGTGGTCCCACACTACCCTCCGACTCTACCTGGAGGATAGACAGGTAGAGTCCAAGGGTGACAAGGGGTGTACTTCCCCGAACTTAAGAGCATTGTGGGGCTAGTTCCCGGGTGTACTAAATGCCAAATACCTTTTGTTTCTTGAATCGGAACCCAATCCCCGAAAACGTTGCGCCTGGCTTGACCCTTATTTTTTTCCGATCGTATATCGAAGTCCGAAATTACCCCTTAACCCAAGGGCTCCATTATACATGGGGGTAGCCTCCATCATGATGGCAAATGCCCGGTGGTTTGAAATTGGCTTGAAGGCAAATAGCACAGGAGCTCCCACACGTGCACCATCATCGAATTCGTAATAACCCAGCATTAAGCCAGCTGAAACGTTATACCAGTCTGATTGATAGAAATTATATTGTCCGATAGCTTCTGCTCCAAAATAGCGATTGAGATAATCTCCGGCAAATAATCGCCCTTCCCCGAAAAATTTTCTGTCTGGGTCAGTGCCAGCGGCTAATTGGGTAAGTATTCCATTGGAATAAACGCCCACAGTGACTTGGGCATTGGCAAGTTGTGTAATGCATGCTTGAAAAAGTAGCAAAAAAAGGATGCTTTTAAGATAAGTCATTTTTTATTGGTTTAAAGATTAGAAATAATTTTGCAAAAATCGTTTTGAACTTCACTACCCAAGCCAAGCTTATTCCGACAAACGGAATACACCCTCCTGCTCTTTTTGGTAGAGTTTTCCTAGGGCTGGAATATGTACGATGAGTTTTTCGAACAGTCCTTCCTGATCATAGATGACAGTGGGTTTTTCATTTAGAAAATTCAAATATACTTCCATCATATTTTCCTGGTCTGCATAATCTGTCAGCACCCGTTTGGAAAGACGGAAGTTAAGGTAGGGACTTGCCAATTTGGTATGCTGATAGGCACTTATTTCATCGCCGAGAATGACGATCCTTTTGGCGCGAGGCTGGACAGATTCCTCCAAGGTATAATTCCATGTTTTCTTGGCTTGGATTTTATAAACAGTCCAGGTGTAACCTACTGCCGGGATGAGGAGAAGAAAGGTGTAGAAAAGAGCATTCAGTTGTTTTCGATTGGTCAGGTGGATAAATATCTGGGCAATAAAATAGGTCAGTCCCGGTAGGATGATGACCATTTGGTAGGGAGTCCTTCTGTTGGCAATGAAAACAGAAAAGATCGCAAAAATGGTATAGAGCAGCATCAACTGTTTTTGTTTTTGTTGATTGACAGTGATGCTGGTCGTGACAGTACCTACAAAATAGCCGATAACTGCAAACAGCAGTGGTGCGACCATTAATGTCAGCAGGTCAAAATAGGTCACATGTGGATAGCTGCTGGTTATTCGTGTGGCCAAAACGAATTCCGTAATAAATTCCGGCAGGCCTCCGATCCAGAAAAAATAAATGCAGCACATCACGAATGGTTGGAAATAGCCTACCAATGAAAGGATGAGTTGATTAAAGCTAAAGCCACTGACGGTAATACCAGCTACCAAAAGGAAGGGCAGAAATATGATCAATGGGAAGTGGAAGCATACGGCGACGCCTCCAAAGAGGCCTACAAGCAAAATGGACTCGGTGTTTTGCTCATTTAAAAGTGTCTGTGAAAATAATTGGCCCAAAGCCAGTATAATAAAAGTCGTTCCCATCAACGCTGGTGAAAGTGTCAGCATATCAAAAGAAAAGTGGAACAGTACCAACATGACTAAAGCAGGAATATAGGAGGTGTTGTCAAATGCCTTGTACTGGATAAAAAGCCGATTGACATAGTAGATCTGAAAGAGGATGATACATGCCGCTAAGAATTTATACATCCACCAAGATCGGCCTACCAAAGCATCAATCAACCAATACATATAGGCTGAAAGAGGCCCAATGTCATCGACAATATCAACGTATAGGTAATGACCATGACTGAGGCGCTCTCCTACCAGCATCCATGAAAGTTCAGGGCTTAGCAGCGGGATGTTCATCAGCTCATAAGGTAGGCTGAGTGCTATAAGTAGCAACGCGATGCCTAAGATTCTAAATGGATCGTTGATTTTAAAAAAGCTAAGCAAGGATAATATCTGTTGATAGTTATTTATTTCTGAACGTACGAAATTAAAGGTTAGTCGATTAAATCACTAAATTTGTATCGATAAATATTCAATATGGAAAGCAAGAGACAACAAAAGTATTCAAAGTTAATTCAAAAGGAACTGGGGGAGATCTTTCAGCGGGAATCCCGGCCGTTGGTGGGCAATGCCATGGTTTCAGTTACCAGAGTGCTGATGAGTCCAGACTTGGGCGTGGCCAAAATCTACCTAAGTTTCCTCTTAGCGAACAACAAGGAGCTGTTGGAAAAAATCGATGGGCACAAAAAGGAGATCAGGAAACACCTCGGAAGACGCATTGGAAAAACAGTAAGGAGCGTTCCGGAATTGGTCTTTTACCCAGATGATTCTTCTGCATATGCACAGCATATGGACAAGATTATCGGAGATTTGGATATCCCAGAGGCACCTGACGATGAGGAAGAAGAGGACTGATCAATGGGTTTTTTCGAGCCCATTTTTTTCGAGTCCAAAATTAAAGTACCTTAGGTCAGTGGGCATTGTTAAATGGGCATGACCTTTAGCTGCCCCCTGATGCCCGGTTCCTTTTCTCCTATTAATAAAAGATGAGTTATAGCCGGTCGGATCAGTGTTCTGTACTTAAATTACCATTAAATTATTCACCTTTAATTACGTTATTAACCATCCAGTGAATCTCTCCTTTTTTATTGCATCCCGGTATTTCAGAAGTAAGAAGAAGCGGAATTTTATCAATATCCTGTCCAGGATAGCGATGATTGGTGTGGCAGTGGGAACCATGGCGCTGGTAATTGTGCTATCCGTGTTTAACGGGTTGGAGGATTTGATCAGGGGCTTATATGCCTCTTTTGATGCGCCACTGAAAATAGAGCTGGTGAAGGGCAAGTCTTTCGAAGCGGGGGATGATTTTTTGGATAGCCTAAGGGATGTGGAAGGCGTGGAGGCCATCACGGAAGTAATAGAAGACAATGCCCTGCTGAAATATGGCGAAGATCAAATGGTGGTGACGATGAAAGGGGTCAGCGATGAATTTTTGGACGAAGAGCGATTTGAGAGGGGGTATTTTGCGGGTGAGATGACCTTAGGGAGCCAAAAGCAGCCCAAAGCCATCATGGGTAGAGGCGTAAGCTTTATGCTAGGGGTGGATCCCAAAAATGAGTTTGAGCAGCTGCGGATGTTTTACCCAAAGGCTCCTCGGGCTGGTACGATCGATCCCAGGCAAATGTACAATTCCGGTAGGTTGGGGTTGGCCGGGACCTTTAGCGTGGAGAAAAAGTTTGATGATAATTATGTCGTAGTGCCATTATCTTTTGCGAGGGATATCATGGGGTATGGAGATAGGCGTACGGCATTGGAAGTGAAAGTGGCTGCTGATTTTTCGGTGTCCGATGTGAAGGCCAGGCTACGGCAAATGCTTGGTGGTGATTTTACCGTGAAAGATACAGACGAGCAGCATGCAGGATTGCTCAGGGCCATCAGGATCGAAAAGTTATTTGTATTTATCACCTTGACGTTTATTTTGGCGGTAGCTTCATTTAATATATTCTTTTCACTGAGCATGCTGGCGATCGAAAAAAAGAAAGACATTGCCGTGATGATGGCCATGGGCGCTACCGAAAAGCTCATTCGTGCTATTTATGTCAAACAAGGCGCCATTATAGCCTTTTCTGGAGCCATTGTAGGGCTTGTGTTGGGATTTTTGGTGTGTTGGTTTCAGGATCGATTTGGGCTGGTGTCACTTGGCGTGGCGAGTTCTGTAGTGGACAGTTACCCTGTCAAGATGATTTGGACAGATTTCCTGTGGACGAGCCTAAGTCTTATTGTCATTACATTTTTTGCTGCATATCGACCGGCTAGCATCGCGTCCAAAGTCAATACGGTGGAGCATTTATAGGGCTTGTTTGGGAATGCTTCTAGATTCCCATTTAGGAGGTGTCGATGCTTACTGATTTTTTGGACAGAAAGTGCTGGAGTGATCATCCTTGCCAAAATGAAAAGGCACCTTGGGGAGGAATGTTTGTCCCCAAGGTGCCCGTGTGTTTTGGACAATTCAGGTATTTTATTGATAGCTAAACGTTTTATCAAAATCCAGTCTTGCCATTCTGTAGGCTTTGTTATACTGTCCCAAGACCACCATTTGATGGTTGGAGACTTGTTTACAGGCGAGCGGCTTTGTGAGGATGTGGAGGTCACGGCTGAAAGGCAATGCTGCCTTTTTTACATTCCCATGCCAATCCACTTCCACCATGGCGATCAAGACGTCCTTCTGGGTGGCTTTAGGATTAAAGTGCACTGGCTCACAAACTCCCTCACACAGGTTTTCGGGATGGTCATTAAAAACCAAGTAAACTTTGTCATTTAGCACTGCCGTAGCATAAGAAGAGAAAAAGCTGTATCCTTCAGGAGACACTTGGTTTTTACGGATTTGCTCCGTCCACATTACCTCACCGTCTGGCGCGATGCTTACCACAGCGATAGTGTTAAAGGCTGTTTTGGCTGTACGGTAGTTGGTTCGGGGATTAAAGCCAGCTGTTTGGGTGGCTTGTTCCGCAATGAGGATGGCACTTCCATCACCCCGGAAAGTAATATCATTCAAGCGATAGGCGTATAGTCCTTCCTGTTTTTCTTCTTTGTTGGCCTTGTCGTTTTCTGCCAAAAGAATGGGTGCAAAAGGTTGAAAGCTTTTTTGGATCATCTTAGGGCCGGCGAAGGTCAGGAAATAGCTGCCTGCGGTTGTTTGCTCACCGGTGGTGGTGAAAAAGCCAGTACATACAAGTTGCGATTTTGCATTTGTTCCGATTTGCATTTTGGTCAGGTGTCTTCCGGCCACTTTTGGAAAGACTTCGGCGGTAGTAGTTCCGTCGTGGGTGATGGCGGTAATGCTGAATTGATAATTCGGTTGCCAAAACCTTTCGAGTGCTTTTTCACTATCGCCCACCTTTTTCAGGATAAATACATCCCCCGTTTGGGATATGTGATAGTTGAGGATGTGATAGTGGCCAGTCTCCTGTGAAGCCTCGAGTTGGCGGCTCCAACGAGGTGATAGCTTATCGTCCAGCACGGCAAAATGAAGTTGATCTGGCGTGTTTTTAGTCCCGGGTTGTGTAAATGTACTCAGGAGGAAATTACCTCCCTCAGACAGTTTGATATGGAATGCGGGGCGTTCGAATTTCGCTTTGGCCTCTTCTGGGATGCGCTGTAGGACGGTTGGAGTTTGGCTAAGAGTAAGGGTGGATTTGTCGATCTCATCTGCCAGAAGTACATTCCTATCGTCCTCATGGATGCTGTAGAAGCAATAGAGTTTTCCGCCGATTTGTAAGATCCTTTCAAATTTGGCAGGAGAATTACTGTTTACGACTTGAAGCTGGCGAAAGCTTCTGAGTTCCATTTGGTTGTTGTAAAATTCCAGGATTGGGAATGCTTCCCTTCCTCGCAGTTCATTACTGAGTTTTATTTTGGTTACAAAGATGCCGTTTTTGTCGTGAGCTACAATCTGACTGGGCATCATATTGTTTTTTGTATAATGTTGGCTACCCAAGTGCACCTGAGGTCCGCTGCTTGAGGGTGATTGGGCCTGAAGCACCGCAAAGGAAAAGACGAATAGTAGAAGCGTTAAAGTAGTTTTCATAAGGGGTTGATTTTAAGGCAAATATCAATATTATTTTTTCGAAATGCAAAAAATAATATTTGAAATACATTTAATGTGGGTTTTGCGTAAGTTTTTAGACAGGCTCAATATTTTAGATACTGAGTCTGTAGTTTATTAATAAATGTGTAACCGGAATGATGGGGTGATCAAAGATTACATGACAAAAATATACCTTTTATTATCAAAAAATGCTTTTTCACATACGCAAATGTACGCATATTAGGTGAATTTTCTGTTAAAGGCTTTATATAGGGATCAAGCAATATTTCTGGGGCTTTGTGGCATTTTTATTTATCCGTGGATCTACCATTACGAAAACAGGCAATCCCCAACTTTTCGCTTGGTCTTTATATCAGACGTTTACTTAAGATAGGGGTTGTCTTGAAGGAGTTGTTTCGATAAAGCAATTTGGCTTTACCGATGATTTTGAAGGGACTTTTGGACAGCATTTGGGATGAAAAGCATATAATGGCTGAAAAGAGGTCTTTTGACCTAGAAAAAGTTCATTATAGGGGAAGGGGATATAAGTAAACTTAAATTGGTGATAACTGCCTTAATTCATCTCTTTTTTCTATTAAAAGTTGAAATAATTATTTACTTTGCAAGCTAGTATATTTTAAAAATCATACCTCTCCGGGTGGTTTTAGCTCGATAGATTAGCAGAAATAGATTATGAAAGTTTCTCCGGACAAGTCTTTTGAAATTATATATTCTCTTTTTAGTCATGAATATTTAGGGATTCTTTTTGAATCTTTCGTAATACAACATGATGAGAAAGGTAGGCTCTCGTTTGCCTATCAAAATATTGCTACCCAAAATGCCAAGGAGTTTGCTTCAGGTTTGGATAACACAGATTATGAGCTTATCGAGCTGATGGACAGCATGCAGCATGCCGCGATCGTCAAGAAATTTAACACCAAAAAGCTGAAACCAAAGGAGTTTCTCAGAAAAGTCTATGAGACGAATAGTGAGACTACTGCCAATAAGGAAATTCGTAGGCTGATAGAGATCAGGCTGGAAGGAATCCGGGCGAAGATATTGGAACGGATAATAGGGAAGCGGCTTTTTGAAATGGGAAATGATGGCAATCCGATATGGAAGGAGATCCATGTGATGGAAGAAAAAGCTTCCGTGCTGTTTCATTTTAGGAGAAACGAGGATAATACGCATTATTTCCCCACTATTAAACATGATGGTGAAAAATTGGATTGGCAATACAAGGGGGGCTACCTCCTCTGTGAGGAGCCTGCTTGGCTGGTGGTAAACGGAAATTTATACAATTTCGAAAAGGGTGTGGACGGTAAAAAGCTAAAGCCTTTTTTGAACAAGAAATTTATTGTCATCCCGAAAAATGTAGAGCAGTCCTATTATCAGAAATTCATCACACAGCTGGTGGCTTCTTTCGATGTATATGCCAAAGGCTTTGACATTAAGGTACAGCGTAGCCAACCGGAGGCACTGTTGAGTTTGAGCGATTTGCCTGGCGGTAACGGTAGTACGGATCTTTTTGGAAATGCCCAAGAGGCTGCTGAAGAAGACAAAATTGTATTTGACCTGCGTTTTCAGTATGGGGAGTACTCTTTTCGTTCGGAAGAGAAAAAATCCAATAACGTACAGCTGGAACAAAACGGGGATAACTATATTTTCCACAAAGTCATCCGGGACCTGGAAAAGGAGCAGTCCTACGGGGATTATCTGAAAGGCCTAGGACTGCCCGTCCGTACATCCCGTTTTTCGATTGGCAAATCAAAGGCCTTCGACTGGCTAAATTCCAATAGGGAAGCACTGGAGGACATGGGCGTGAGAATCCTTCAAAACCAAAGTTCAAAGGGCAAAAAATATTTTATTGGTAATGCATCCATTAAGGTCGATATCAAAGAAAATATTGATTGGTTTGACGTGGATGCGATCATTAATTTTGGGCCTTATGACGTGCCTTTTGCCCAGATCAGGAAGTTGTTGGTGAAGGGAAAGTCAGAATTTGAATTGCCCAATGGGGAGATAGCTGTTATTCCCGATAGTTGGTTTGTGAATTACTCGGAGATTTTTTCCTTCCTCGAAGCAGGAGAGCAAAAGGATGAAATGATGATGCTCAAAAAGCACCATATTGCCCTTGCCCAAGAACTTCAAAAAGGGAATCTCATTAACCTTACCTTAAGCAGAAAACTTGAAAAACTGAAAGGCTTTTCTGAAATGGAGTCCTATGAGCTTCCAGATACCTTCAGGGGAACTTTGCGTCCATACCAGAAAGCAGGCTATGACTGGTTGAGGTTTTTAAATGAATACAACTTTGGGGGCTGCTTGGCCGATGACATGGGGCTTGGTAAAACCGTCCAAACATTGGCGATGTTGGCCTACGAAAAGAAAAGGACCGAGGGAGCGACCTCGCTGTTGGTCATGCCCACTTCACTAATCTATAACTGGGAAGTGGAGGCGCGTAAGTTTACGCCTGACCTGAAAGTATTGGTATATACCGGATCCCAGCGGATCAAAGACAGCAGTAGGTTTTCCAATTATGATTTGGTCTTAACCTCTTACGGGATCACGAGACTCGATGTGGACATTTTGAAGGATTTTTTCTTTAATTATATTATTCTTGACGAATCCCAAGCTATAAAAAATCCAAACAGTATTATATCCAAAGCGGTGAATCAGCTGGTGTGCAAGCATCGACTTATCCTTACGGGTACTCCGGTCGAAAACGGCACCATGGACCTTTGGTCCCAGATGAATTTTATTAATCAAGGTCTTTTGGGTACTCAGAGTATTTTCAAAAAGCAATTTTTACAGCCAATAGAAAAGAAAAATGACATGGATAAGGCTGCAAAGCTGCATGCCATGATCAAGCCATTCATCCTGAGAAGACTTAAAACTCAAGTGGCTACCGATCTTCCTGAAAAAGTGGTCAATGTCAAATACTCCAATATGACGGCTGAGCAAGAGAAAGCCTATGAGGAGGTAAAGAGCTATTACCGCGAGAAGATCGTCAAAGAGATGAGCATCCCGGGCATGAACCGGCAGGCATTTACCTTACTGAGAGGCTTGACGCAGCTTAGACAGATCGCAAATCACCCGCGGCTGACCGATACCTCGTACACCGGAGATTCAGGTAAAATGGAGGATATTGTGCACATGCTGGATTCTACTGCCAGAGAGGGGCATAAGGTGTTGGTATTTAGTCAGTTTGTGAAACACTTGGCCATCGTGAAGGAGCACTTGGACGAAAGTGGAATTGCTTATTCTTACTTGGATGGGACTACCAAGGACCGTCAAGCAGAGGTCAGGGAATTTCAGGAGAATGATAAGGTGAAAATTTTCTTAATTTCCCTAAAAGCAGGTGGGGTTGGTCTCAACCTGACCAAGGCCGAATACGTGTTCTTGCTGGATCCATGGTGGAATCCAGCGGTGGAAGCCCAAGCCATCGATAGGGCACACCGTATAGGGCAGGAAAATAAGGTGATGATTTACAAGTTTATTACGCACAATACTGTTGAGGAGAAGATCATGGCCCTACAAGAGCGGAAAATGGCCCTTGCCGATGAGCTGATCAGTACGGAGGAAAGCTTTATGAAGAGCCTCGAAAAAGAAGATATTGAGGCATTGCTGGCATAGGGGATTTAAATCTTTAGGGGTGCTTGATACAAGTAGCCGGATGGTATAGTGGCATCTGTCATAATGTAATGCTTGAGAAAGGAATAGCACGGGGCTCTGTCTGATCACAGGCTAGTTTGGAAAACCGTGGGGCTTGCGGTTACGCTCAGCCACACATAACTTTTCTTAAACCCGCATTATGCATTAGCCTATCTATTACGATTCCTAATGCATAAAACGGGCAATGTCGCTTAGTTAAGGCCATTTCCCTGTTTTTACCTGCTAGGAGTTTCTTTTCTATTTGACTTTGGCTGTATGGCTTTGGCCATTTTGGTGGATTTTATCCTTTTCCTTTTTTCCATTGATGAAAAAAGAAAGAAAAAAATCCAGGCCGGTGGTCTGCCTTTTAAAATGGAACATGGATTTACCCTGCGACCGAGATCCGTTCCCCATTTTAATTTCCAGCCGATGGCTACGACCTAAAAGCGAGTGGGTCTCGCTGTTCCACGACGCGAGCCAACTCACTTTCTTAACGGCCTCCACCATCGGCTGGAAAACAGGCATACCAAGGGCCGTCAAAAGGAAGCGATACATTTTTGGGACTTATTAACTGAATTCGCCTTGCAGGTATTGGGCGTTAAGAAATTAAAAAGCGGGTAGGCAAGAAGGCAGGCTTGTTTGACGAAATACTAGCCAAAAAGAATGTTGGCAGCTAAAGAAGGTTTACCTGGCTTTAGACAGGAGGAGTTTACCTGTATGGGGGGTAGGCTTTATTTTAGCCCAATAGCTGCACACCTGTGCGCCGTGGCGTAGCGGCAAGGTTTTTTGGTTACTTTGTGTGTCCTGAAGTTCGGGAAACCGGACATGCTATCCAACTGATGTCGAATAGGGCGTTACAACCCTTGGCACGACGGCTGGGACTGGATCAGGCAGACCAGTCAAATTCCCCTGATGGTGCTGCGCTTTCAAGGCTGTGGTACTGAGCGATCAGAAGGGATGCGTTTCGAAAAGCTGAACGAAAGTGAACCGTTCGATGAAGTGTCGTGAAAAATACTTCCTGTCAAAACCGGGGGCTAGAGTAACTTCCGGGACAAAATAGGCAGCGCAGACTGAGAGTTGGCCTATTGGCAGGCGGCATTAAGGCGGCAGGAGTTCGAAACAGGCGGTTGGATGGAACAGGAGAACCATCCCCTTTGATAGGGATGGGGCGGATCAGTCCGTAGTAGTGTTGAAAGCTCTGGAAACGGAGAAAGAGCGAAGGGACTGAGGCAATCAGTTTTAAATGGTTACACAACCTAAAATTAGGGAAGATGGAGTTGTTTGAAACAAAATCTGGAACATCAGATTTGATTGCCAAGAGCCGTATGACGGGAGACTGTCACGTACGGTTCTGAGAGAGGCTTGGGCATAGGGCCCAGGCCTACTCGACTTTGACCTGAAGCAAAAAAGTAACAAAGGTAAAGAGGTGAAGACCATCTTGGAATTTAGCAGAAAAATAATAGAACCAATATTTCCAAATTCACACTAACTAAACGACATTGATAAAACGGGTTAAACGTTCCCAATGTGTAGTTGGGAACGTGTATAAACGGACCAGAATTTTAGTAATGGTTGCACTCAAAAACACTGGCCCTTAGATGAATAAAGGCCAAAGAAATGAAATAGCCATATTTTCCCGCCACAAAAGTAAAATGTTTCCCTTTACTGGATATCTTAGTGGTGGGAAACGTATTACCCACTAAATAGCAATCATAAATTTTTATCGTTTTATGGAATCCGCAATATTAATCATCCAGTGTAAGGATCAGAAAGGCATCGTCGCTGCTGTGACGCAGTTTTTATATTTTCATAATGGCAATGTACAAGAAGTAGATCAGTACATTGACAGTGAGACAGGGGACTTTTTCATGCGTGCCAAATGGGAACTAGCGCGCTTTGCCATTCAGAAAGACCATATCCATCGGGTGTTTTCAGAGACGGTCGGAGATAAGTTTGAGATGAACTTTACGCTACACTTTAATGAGCCCAAGCCCAGAATGGCCATATTCGTGTCGAAGCTATCCCACTGTTTATTTGATATCGTGTCGAGGTATTATTCTGGCCAGTTTGATGTGGAAATTCCGCTGGTCATTTCTAATCACGAAACTTTAAAACCTGTGGTAGAGGCATTTGATATCCCGTTTTATCATTTGCCCATTAATAAGGAAAACAAACTGGAACAAGAGGACAAACAGCTACAATTACTTAAAGAGCACAATGTCGATTTTATTGTCTTGGCGAGGTATATGCAGATTTTGAGCCCCCGATTTATTGCAGCGTACCCTCACAATATCATTAATATCCATCATTCTTTTTTGCCTGCTTTTGTCGGAGCCAAGCCGTACCATGCTGCACATAAAAGAGGGGTGAAGATAATTGGCGCGACGGGGCACTATGTGACCGAAGAACTGGATGCAGGTCCGATTATCGAACAAGATATCGCCAGGGTCAAGCATCATAACACCATCGAAGAACTGGTGCAGATAGGCCAAGATGTCGAAAAAGTAGTGCTCTCCAAGGCCATCAAATATCATTTGACTAAAAAAGTAATGGTCATGGGGAATAAAACGGTCATATTCAACTGACCTGTTCATCCCCCTTCAGCGGGTCCAGGATTTCAAAATAGATTCCTGGACCCGCTGGGAGATAATGTCTTCATCATAAAAGGATTGGTGAGTTCGAAGTCCTTTTAAGGGAAGTCAATCTACCTGCTCAAATTCTACGGTAATGTTTCCTTCACCATCGTAAAAGACCATTCTATTAGCAGTGGTCGTGTATTTTTTACTCATTTCCAAGGAGCTTAGGTAGGCTGTCTGAACGGTTTTTTCGTCGCAATTTTGCGAGTCAGTATAGAGTGTGGAAAATTTGATTTTTTCTGAATTATAAACTGCTTTTCCCCTGAATTCATCGCATGGAGCCTGGCCATTTACTTTCTGTTCTTTACCAAAATTAAGGGTAAGTTTAGCCAGTTGCTCCTGCGTGGCAGGAGCACCATTAATGGACCTTACTTTCCAAGTATATTGACCAATGTCATCAGAACCGCCACAAGAAAACAAGGAGATTGATAGTAAACCAGCGCAAATTAGCGTTTTGAATAAGTTCATTTTTAATTAAATTTTAACATTAGAAAAAGATGAATGTCCATGTCGTTTGTCAGATTCTCAATGAACTGAACAGTTCATTGAGAATGATACGATAAAACACGATGTTTCCTGTCTTTTTCAATGCAAATACCATACTTAAAAAGGTAGTTATGACAATTATTCATGTTAAAAAATGATAAATGGAAGATTTCTTTTATCAATAGACAATTTTCCGGGGAATATCATTGGGGAGACGTGTAAGGAGTTCATAATTGACTTGCTGCGTGGTTTCGCTAAAAGAGGCTACAGTGATCTCATTGCTTTTTTGCTTGCCGATGATGACGACTTCATCACCTTTTTTGACATCCTTGAGATCGGTGATATCAACAGAGATGGCATTCATTGTTACCGTACCGACCACAGATACCATTTTGCCCTGGATAAGCACTTTGCCCAGATTGCTGAGCATCCTGCTGAATCCATGGCAATAGCCGACAGGAACCAAGGCAATTTTCATTTTGCGATGCGCCATAAAAGTGGTGCCATAACCAACAAAATCCCCCATGCCCACTTCCTTGATGCTCATGATAGAGCTTTTCCAACTGATAAGCCTCTTAAGCGGGTTTTTCTTGTTGGCCGCGAGTTGCTTGAATTTGCTCATATAGGTTTCTTGGCTCGGCCAGAAGCCGTATTGTAAAATTCCGATCCTGACCATGTCCATGATGGTTTCGGGGTAGCTTAGTGAGGCCGCAGAGCAAGCGGTATGATAAATGCCAAATTTAATCCCGTGGCTGTCAAACCAGCTTTTAAAATTCCTATATTGTTTGATTTGATTTTGGACACGGAGGTAGTTGGCGATGCTTTCGGCGCCAGCATAGTGGGTGCATAGTCCCGAAAGCTCCAAGTGAATGCCATGTTCGTAAATAATGTCCGCAAGAAATTCCTTCTCGTTCCATTCAAATCCTGTTCGGTGAAAACCCGTTTCTACTTCCACATGGATTTTGGCAGGGATTTTAAGTTTTCTGGCCACTTTGATAGCGGTCATCAATCGATCAAACTCAAACACAAAAAAACTAATGCCGTTTTTGATGATCCATTCCAAGTCTCGATTGTCCACCATGCCCATGATCATGATTTTACTATCTTTTTGGCTGGCATGATGGATACGATAGGCTTCGTCGGTGCTGAATGCGCTGAAATGCCTAATTCCCACGTCTTCGGCAATGGATACGATATTTTCGATTCCGTGTCCATAGGCATTGCCTTTTACTACGGCAGAGATAATGGTGTCATCCCCCACTTGACTTCGAATGAATTTGATATTTCTGCGATAAGCAGACTTGCTGATCTCTATACGTGAAGTGTGCCTCATTTGTGCGGGTGATTATAAGTGTGTTGGGGTTAACGGTTTAGTTGATTGATGAGTTGACTGAACATGCTGACTCCCGTGGGTAGAATGCTGTCAGGAAAATCAAAGTTGCTATTGTGAAGCTGAGGTTGTGTTTTGCCACTTCCCAGCCCAAAGAACATGGTGGGCGTGTCGATTGAAAATTGCCCGAAGTCTTCTGACCATTTGAAAGGATTGCGGATATGTTTGGTCTTGAGCTTTAATTTTTTGGCAGCTTGGTTGACATATTCCCAGGCGGTCTCGTCATTGGTCGTGCTGGCGAAGGACTCGGTGTAGGAGATTTCTATGTCCAAATGGTGTGATTGGGCAATTATAGTGGCGAGCTCCGTGGCAAAATGGGTAAGCCGCTCCATGGTTTCGTTTTCATAAGTACGCAGGGTGGCACGGACAGTCGCTTCACCGGGAGTGGTACCAAATGCAATTTCACCTAATACTGCATGGATAACGGTGATCAGGCTAAATCCATTCATGCTTTCTGGAAGCGCTTGCAGTCCTGCAATGATTTTGGCCATGGCCAATGCCGGGCTATTGCCATTTTCAGGATGTGCTGCGTGGGACGTTTTGCCCTTGAGGTGGATCACCATACCTTTTGAAGCGGCCGCAAACGGGCCTTTTTTGAGGACAATTTCGTTTTTGGGATAGCCTGGAAGGTTGTGCAAGGCAAAGGCAAAATCTGGTTTGAGCGTTGAAAACTGCTTGTCCTTGATCACCCTTTCGGCGCCCTCACCGGTCTCTTCGGCAGGTTGATAGAGCAGTACCACGCGACCTTTCGAGATAGGCTTTTGGGCAATGTCCATGCCCACGCCAGCCACAATGGCCATATGTCCATCATGACCACAGGAATGGGATTTTCCTGACACTGTACTTTTATGTTTGGAACGGGTTTCTTCTGGAATGGGAAGTGCATCCAGTTCGCACCGGATCATGGTGGTAGGCCCCTTCTTATTGCCTTCATAAATAAAGGCCAGTCCATTGCCTCCTATTTTATCGATGACTTTATCGGGCTTTAATGGCTCAAAAAAATCCTTGATTCGATGGGCCGTGGCAGCTTCGTCATTGGAGAGGTCAGGGTGCTGGTGGAGCTCCTTTCGCAGCTTGATCAGGGTATTGATGTCTTCTTTTTTCATATCTGGAAAAGTTGCTGAATGATTTAAAATAGAATTTTCTTGCCGATTCTTCAAATTATCGACTGGTTTAGATACTAGTCCTTTTCACTAGCAAGCAAAAAGCCTTCCTTAATTTTTTTGACTCGTATTCAATTAGTTAATGGAAAGGTTTGAAAAATAATTTTTTTGGGCGAACTTATTTACCAGTAATATTGCTTGACTATTTTATCCTAAACTATTTCAACCTATGACAGCAGAACAAAAACAAGCCTTGACAGAAGAAATCGAAAAGCTCCAGGGATCATTGACAGGAGATATGTTTCAGGATATGGAGATCCGGGACAAGATCCACAATTTGGAGATGCAACTAAATGGCACCAAGCCTACGGACAGCCATTTTGACTGTGTTGGCTGCGGAAGCTAATAACCGTTGTGTAAATGAGCCTAGAGAAAGCCGGAAAGGACTAGCCTCTCCGGTTTTTCTTTTTTTGGCATCTATCACTGAGTAAGGAATAATAACAGCTAATTGTCGAGCTAAAAACTCAAGGTTTGTGGTTCCAC
Organism: Echinicola rosea; assembly: GCF_005281475.1. Lineage (NCBI taxonomy): Bacteria > Pseudomonadati > Bacteroidota > Cytophagia > Cytophagales > Cyclobacteriaceae > Echinicola > Echinicola rosea. The sequence goes on from NZ_CP040106.1 coordinate 1,674,855, forward strand.
AGTACAGCTGTCGGAATAACCGGATTTTTTACAAAACCCTTGGTGGCTTAGAGCCTTCGTGGCGGCATGAATGATGAATGGAAAACTTACCTTCTTCCAGAAATAGTTGGGGTAAAGCATAAATTTGGTTCTCTTTTTTATGAACTAACAAAACCTTTTGTATCTTTGTGTCGTTAAGTCTTCACAGACAAGAGGAGGGAATATGAAATTATCATCTGAACAACAGGAAGTTATAGAACGAATCGGCGTCTTTTTCGAGCGAAAAGGACACCAGCCGATTTTGGGAAGAATCATGGGGTTGTTATTGGTGTTGGATGATGCTGAGGCCACCTTTGACGAGATTCAGGAGTACCTTTCCGTAAGCAAAAGCGCTGTCAGCAATGCCCTTACGCTGCTCCAGACTCAAAATAAGGTGGAATATACCACGAAGCCTGGAGAAAGGAAACGGTATTTCAGGCTAAAAGTCAGGAACTGGCGAAAGGATATGCAGGATGACATGCAGGGCATCTTCAGAATAAATATGCTCTTAAAAGATGTCATGGCCATGCGGTCGGCCAAGAATATGGAATTTAATAACTGCATTGAAGACTTTCAGCAGTTTATTGAATTTATGCAGGAGGAAATGCCAAAATTGATCGAAAAATATGATCAGCTACATAATCGCTGATATATTTTTTTGTTCAGTAAGTTCTTTTTTTACAGAACAAAGTAATTATTAATGAATTAACTATAATTAATTAAAATGAAAAAACAACTTTGGACCGGACTTATTGCGGTTTTTTTCGTGGGCAACAGCCTCATGGCCCAAGAGCCGATAGCGGATGGAGAAGTACTTACCCTTCAAGAGTCCATCCAGCTGGGGCTGAAGCACAACACGGAAATCAAAAAAGCGCAGTTGGATGAAGATGCTGCTGATCATCAGCGAAAGGAAATCACCGGTACTGGTCTTCCCCAAGTGGACGCCTATGGTGATTACAACAATTTTCTGGACGTATATCCCCAGGCGATTCCCGGAGGAGTACTGGATCCCAATTCAGATCCGAGTGATATCAACGTAATCGCATTTGGTGTCCCTCAAAGCGTAAAGGCAGGGGTACAGGTGAGCCAATTGATTTTCAGCCAATCGTATTTGGTAGGATTGAAGGCGGCCAAGACTTCTGAGGAATTCTATCAGCTCATGACACGAATGACCGAGGAGGATATCATTTACGACGTGGCACTGAATTACTACTCGGTGATTTCCACGGAATTGCAGATGGATAACCTGCAGGCCAACCACGATCAGCTAAAGCGGTTGGAGGAAATCATCCGGTCACAGTACGAGAATGACTTGGCCAGAAAAGTAGATTATAATCGTGTGAAAGTAAACCTGACTACGCTGGAAACCGAAATGGACAATCTTGAGATCGCCATCGAGCAGCGTAAGAATTATTTGAAATTGGTCATGGGGATTCCGGTAAATACGGAGATCGAATTGGCCCCATATGATTTTAGCGATAAGTCATTGCCACTACAGGCACTTCAGATGGATCCTGATCTGGGCCAGCGATACGACCTGAAAGTATTGGAAAAGCAGCAGGAGCTGAATGACCTGAATGTCGATAATATCAAATCAGGATATTACCCGACCCTTTCTGCCTTTGCAGATGTGAATTACAACGCGTTTTCCAGTGAGTTTGATTTTCTGTCCACTGGCCATGTTTGGTACAGGGGAGCATTGGTAGGTTTGAAGCTTTCCGTGCCGATCTTCGATGGTTTTCAGAAGAAACACAAAATTGCCCAGGCAAGAGTGGAAGGTCAAAAGATCAAGTATGACCAGTACATGGCGGAGCAAAATGCAGAAGCCGAATACCTGAATGCTGTAAAGAAACTGAACAACAGTATTAAGAGCCTTAAGGCGCAAGAGTCCAACCTGGAGCTGTCAGAAGATGTCTTCAAGCAGACCGGACAGCTTTATCGAGAGGGACTTTCGCCGCTGACGGATTTGTTGGATGCGGAGACATCACTTCGCCAAGCCAGGTCAAGCTATTACCGGCAGGTCATCAATGTCAAAACCGCCGAAGCGGACCTGTACAAATCTACGGGCCAAATCGAAAAAATCATCAAAAACTAAGTTAGCTAATCCAGGAATCCAATTCCTCAAAACAATATCATCAATAGCCATGAAAAAAGTTATCACACCTTTAATAATTGTAGGCATTGCCGCCGTAATCGGCTTTACGCTATTTAAGAACAAGCAGGAAATGGAGGTCAAGGCCGAGCAGGCCATGAAGACCAGTGAATCTATTCCAGTGAGGACGGAGCGGATCAAAAAGACCCCTCACAAGATTTCCTTTACTTCCAATGGTACTTTCGCGCCGAGCCAAGAGCTGACGCTGAAGGCAGAGGCCAGTGGAAAAGTGCTTAAAATCCATAAAAAGAAAGGGGATTATGTCCGCAAGGGTGATGTGATCGCCAAACTGGATGATGAGCTGATCCAGTCGGAGCTATCCATTTCTGAGGTGAAGCTCAGCCAAAACCGGAAAGACCTAAGCCGCTATGAAAACCTGGCGGGTACAGAGGCGATTACCGAGAAGCAATTGGAGGAAATCCGCAACGCTACCAAAATGGCTGAATCCCAGGTAAAGATGAACAAAAAACGATTGGCCAATACGGTGATCACTGCACCGATTTCGGGTTATATAAACGAAGATTATATTGAGATAGGTACCCTGATGAGCCCAGGGATGAATGTGGTGGATATCGTAAATGTAAAACCACTAAAGCTCGTCGTGGATGTTTCGGAGCTGGAGATTGCCCGGATCAGTGTGGGAGATACAGTAGGTGTAAAAGTAGGGGTATTGCCAGAGAAGGATTTTACCGGAAAGGTAAGTTTTACCAGCCACAAGGGTGATGCATCATTACGCTACGAGGTGGAGATTGCGCTTGACGAAGAGACCGAACAGATCAAGCCTGGGATGTTTGCTTATGCGTCATTTTCCTATCCAGCAGAGGAAGCCATATTGATAGATCGTAAGGCTTTGGTGAACGGTGTAAAAAGCCCAGAGGTATTCGTGGTAGAAAATGGAAAAGCAGTATTGAAAAAAGTGAAGTTGGCACAAGTGGGCGATAATAAGTTGGTATTGCTGGACGGGCTGAAAGAAGGGGAGCAGCTGGTGACTTCCGGTCTGATCAACTTGAAAGATGGTACCGCGGTATCAGAACTTTAATCCGAAAAATCAAGAACTATGCAGATTACGAAAATATCCATAAAGCGGTCCACCATCGTGGTGGTGCTGTTTACGATTTTGACCTTGCTGGGGATTTTTTCCTATACGCAGATGTCATACGAGCTGTTGCCCAAATTCAGCCCGAATGTGGTCACCGTATCCACGGTATATCCCGGAGCAGCACCTTCGGAGGTGGAAAACTCTGTGACCAGAAAGCTAGAGGATGCCTTGGCTGCCCTAGAGGGCATCGACGTGATGAAATCAACGTCTTTGGAGAGTTTTTCCATTATCACGATCGAACTGGACGATGATGTAAACGTGGACTTGATCCTGCAGGATGCCCAACGGGAAATAGATGCTGTATTGGGAGACTTGCCGGAGGATGTGGATCCCCCGTCTTTGGGCAAGTTCAGCTTGGACGATATGCCCATCATGCAGATGGGTTCTTACGCTAACCTGACCGCGACGGAGTTTTACGACCTGATGGACCAACGTATCCAGCCGATGATTTCACAGATTGACGGGGTGGCACAGGTAAACCTCTTAGGAGGTGCCGAAAGAGAAATCAAGGTGAATTTGGATCAAAATAAGCTGAATACTTATGGGATTTCTCCTTTGCAAGTAAATCAGGCAATTGCCCAGGCCAATTTGGATTTTCCTACGGGAAAGCTGAAAAGTGATGAGGAGCAGATTCTCATCCGTTTGGCAGGGAAATTTAGTAGGGTATCTGAAATTGGCGAGCTGGTCGTTACCTATGCAGATGGTTCGCCGATCAAGGTCAAGGATGTGGCCGAGGTGATCGACTCCAATAAAGACGAAGAAATCCTCAGTAGATTAAATGGAAAAAGTGCCATCGGTGTCAGTATTCAGAAGCAGTCTGATGCGAACGCAGTGGACGTGGCCGAGCGGGTGAATGAAGCTTTGGCCCAATTGGAGACCACCTATGCTGGAGATGACCTACGGTTTGAGATATCGCAGGACAGCTCAGAGTTTACCCTCGAAGCTGCTAATGCAGTGATCCATGATTTGATCATTGCCGTCGTGCTGGTAGCGGTGATTATGCTCTTGTTTTTGCACAGTTTTAGAAACGCCGTCATTGTGATGATTGCCGTTCCGGCTTCTATTATTGCCACGTTTACGGTGATGTATTTGGCAGGGTTTACCCTAAACCTGATGAGCCTGCTGGCCCTTTCACTGGTAGTGGGGATTTTGGTGGATGACGCCATTGTGGTGATCGAAAACATCTACCGGCACATGGAAAAAGGCAAGTCTGCAATCCAGGCTTCCTATGACGGCATTCGTGAAATCGGTGGTACGGTGACGTCCATTACGTTGGTAATTGTGGTGGTATTTGTGCCTTTGGCGATGACGGGAGGTTTGATTTCAGGTATCCTTACACAGTTTAGCATCACGGTGGCGGTGGCCACGATGATGAGTTTGCTGGTGGCCTTTACCCTTATTCCGCTCCTGACTTCACGGTTTTCCAAACTGGAACACCTTAACCCAAACAGTGTGTTTGGAAAGGTCGTCAATGGCTTTGAAGGGTTTTTGGACGGTTTTGTTGCGTGGCTGACAGGGATTTTGAAATGGGCATTTAACCATAAAATCATTACCCTGGTGGTGACCTTCGTATTATTTGTTTCTTCGTTTCTTTTGGTGGGATTTGGTTTTATCGGAAGTGAATTTGTAAGTGAAGGGGATAAAGGGGAGTTTATTGTCCGATTGGAATTGCCCAAATCGGCGACCCTGGAGGAGACCAACTTTACTACGAGAGAGGCAGAAAACTACCTGACCAAGAATTCCCTGGTCAGCAGTGTATTTACGACAGTGGGACAGACTACAGGAGGAATGTCCGGAAGCCAATCCACACCTTATGCGGCTGAGATCACCGTCAAGATGGTCGATGCAGAAAAGCGGAACATTACCGCTCCGGAGTTTGCCAAAGAAATGGAAATCGCCCTAGAGGAGAATATCATCGGTGCAGAATTTACCGCCGTACCAATAGCCATTACCGGGACCGCCAATGATGCCCCGATACAAATTGTCCTTTCAGGACCTGACTTGGATACCCTAAGGAGTTTTTCCAAAAAAGTGCTGGCGGAGGTTGAAAGCGTTTCCGGTACCCGAAAGGCAGAAACTTCACTGGAAGAAGGTAACCCGGAGATTCGTGTGGAAGTGGACCGGGCGAAAATGGCTGACCTTGGCTTAAACATGTCCATGGTAGGTGGTACGATGCAGGTGGCCTTTAATGGCAATACCGACACCAAATACCGCGACGGAGACTATGAGTATGATATCAATATCCGCATGGATGAATTTGACAGAAAATCGGTCGCCGATATTGAAAACCTGGCCTTTGTCAATAATGTAGGGCAGACGGTTTTGCTAAAACAGTTTGCCAGTGCCATCCCTTCTGAGGGTCCCAGTGAGCTAAACCGTCAGGACAGGATTACCGCTGTGACGGTGCAATCCCAAGTGTCCGGCCGGCCTACAGGTACCGTCGGTGCGGAAATCCAAGAGCGGATAGCTAAGCTGGACCTTCCCAAAGAAGTGACCATTGCCTATGAGGGAGATATGAAAATGCAGGAAGAAGGTTTTGGGAGCTTGGGAATTGCCTTGCTGGCTTCCGTGCTCTTGATCTACCTGATCATGGTGGCACTTTATGATAACTACGTCTTTCCACTTGTGGTGATGTTCTCCTTGCCGCTGGCGGTGATAGGTGCCTTACTGGCATTGGCAATGTCCAGTTCTGCACTGAGTATATTCAGTATATTGGGCTTGATCATGCTGATGGGGTTAGTGGCGAAGAACGCGATTTTATTGGTGGATTTTACCAATCAATTGAAAGAGGCTGGTCTGGAAGTGAAAGCCGCCCTGATCAAGGCAGTGGAAATTCGTTTCCGACCGATCCTGATGACCACACTAGCAATGGTGTTTGGTATGCTGCCGATCGCCATGGCCTCAGGAGCAGGTGCTGAGTGGAAGAATGGGCTTGCTTGGGCATTGATCGGTGGATTGATCTCCTCCATGTTCCTGACCATGGTGGTGGTGCCGGTGATCTATTACATCTTTGACCGTATCCTGGCGCGCTTTGGAAGAGACCAGAAAAAAGAAATTGTGATCGAAGAAACTGAGCTTTCGGAGTCTGAATCGGAGGTGGCCGAGTATGTTTAATTATAGTTAGTTGGTGATTGATGATAGTCGGTGTGGCCTGAAGGGATGTACAGCCACCTATACAGGCGGGAAGCTCAGCATTCCCTTGGCCACACCGATATTGATCATTTCACTCAGGGTAAATGATGCGGAAAGTGTCATTTAAGAAAGTGATAAAATTAATGTTGGGACGAAAACATGACTTGTCTCGTCTTAAAAGAAAAGTTAAAAGCCATGAAAACAACAAATTACACCAAACTGAAGACCATCATCGAAGTGATGGGTAAATATGGTATCACGACCGTGTCCAAAGTAAAGCGGTCCGATTTTGTGGAGGATATGGGGTTTGACCAAATTTACCTTAACGGACTGATCTTTGAAGTGGAGGATGCCCTTCACCTGGAGCTTTCCGAGGAAATGGCCCACTCCCTCAAAAGTCCTGAAGAGCTTATTCGGTTCATGATACAACACCAAAATTGATAAAATAAACGTGGAAGGCCCCCCCGTTTTCATTAAAAGGGTGTCCTTCCGGTAAGGCGATGCGAAAACAATTACAGGTAAATAGCAAGTTTGAATTTTTAAGAAACTATTTGGAGGAGATTCCTGATAAATTTAACCAGCGTGGGGAGGTGATCTATGACCTTCGCAATCAAGTGCGAATTGATGAAGTGGACGGTGTGAAATTAGTCATCAAATCCTTCCGAAAGATATACTTGGCCAATAGGTTGATTTATGCATATCTCCGCCCCACCAAGGCTAAAAGGGCCTATGAGTACGGTCGTTTGCTGCAGGAGCGTGGGATCAATACGCCAGAACCTGTGGCCTATATAGACTGCTTGGATAATGGGATGCTGAAGGCGGGGTATTTTGTGTCACTGTACACGGATTACCAACCGCTTTCATCATTTGATGTATCTGATGCAGGTAGGGCAAGGAACTTACTGGACAATTTGGCTCACTTTACCGTCAAGCTCCATCAGAACGGGATTTTTCATGAAGACTATACCCTCAGCAATGTGCTCTATCAGGAACAAAACGGGGTTTTTGACTTCAACTTGATTGACAATAACAGGCTGAAGTTTGCCTCCATCAATGAAAAGCTGGCAGCCAAGAGCCTCAACCGCCTTGGCTTTCAGCCGGAAATGCTGACCTATTTGGTGAGAAGGTATGCGGAGATCAGTGGAATGAATGCGCTGAAAGAATTGAAGCTTTTTTACGATTACAAGTACGAAACCAGCCTGAAGTACCAGACAAAGCATAAACTGAAAGGGCTGAGGAATTTATTATGGCATAGGGAAAAGCTGAAATCCCCCTGTTGAGTGTGATAAAGCCTTCCAATGTTGTGAAAATTGGAAGGCTTTATTTTTTTGGTTCTGATGATGAGACGATTATATCTTATCTTTCGTATAGAGAAATAAAAGCCATGAAATTTCACCTTTTAATATTGACCATTTTTTTGTTTTTTGGGGGAGTGTTGTGGGCGTGCAATGATGAAAAAAATTTTGGTGGGAAGTGCCCTCCTGTGGATCCTTATTTTAAAATTGAAAGTATCCGGTCCTATAATCTTAAAGTAGTAGGTTCCGGTAACAATCCTTGGACGGGTATTCCTGAAGGAGACCAGGTTTACTGGTGGAATTTTTTCATTCGTTTTGCCTTCGATTCGGAATATTTAGCACTTGAAGGTTTTGGTCCCAACAGTAACTTGAAGGCATTGTCATGTTTGCCTGCTGGCTATAAGGGAGATAAAGTAGGGGTTGATACCCTTTACCTGAAAACGCTATCTGATTTTAGCATGGATTATGCTGCAGGAGATACCCTAAACTCCATAATGCTGATGCAAGATTGGACTTTCAGCAGAGACAATTTTGAGGAGTTTTTTTCGATTGGTACATACCTAAAAGAAAATGGTGCGGGGATTAATCGGGAGGTTTTTGAAATGAAGATGACAGAAGGCCCGGCAAAAGCAGGTGAGTATACTTTTGAATTGATTTATGTGCTGAACAATGGAGACGTGTTTAGGCACACCACGGCACCTGTTTTATTGAGGAACTAATTACCAATGGATATGGTACAAAAAGTCGTATTATGGAAAAAGAGACTTGCCATTGGTTGGATAGTTCTACTCGTTTGCTTAGGCTTGACCCCAATGGCCATTGCGCAGGACGTCGTGGAAACACCAACCGTAAAGGATTCCGTTAGCGCTGCAATGGAAGAGGTCGCTGGGGATTATAGGTACATGGACGGTATTTATGATGCTACCATTACCCTGGATGAAAAAGGGATTTTCTGTCTAAACCGTACTACCTGTTTTGGTAGGCTTATAGAAAAGAAGGGCACTTGGAAGCTGATCGATCAGCAAGTATCTTTGACGGATGAAGATGGACAGACAGAAACGACCCGATTTATCCATGCAGAAGGCAAAACGTTATTGATGCGAGGGCCCTATGAGCGGGTAAGGGATTTTAAAAATATGCAAAACCAGACAACCCATTAATATACAATTCCATGAAAGACCTTCAATTAGTTACTGATCCAGCGGTGGAACAGGTTTATAGCAAATATCCAGATCATGTCAAGCCAAAGATGGTCGAGCTGAGAATGCTGGTGAGGGAGACTGCCAGGGAAATGGAAAATGTCGGAAAATTGGAGGAAACGCTGAGGTGGGGAGAGCCCAGCTTTATCACCAAGGTGGGCAGTACTCTGCGGATGGACTGGAAGGCAAAACAGCCAGACCAATATGCGCTATATTTTAAATGCACCAGCAAGTTGGTACCCAGTTTTAAGATGGCTTATCAGGATGTTTTTATGTTTGAGGGGACCAGGGCGATTGTTTTTCAGATGGATGACAGTATTCCTAAAGTGACACTGAAAAAATGTATCGGGGCAGCGCTGACCTATCATAAGGTGAAGCATTTACCCCTGTTGGGACTGGGGTGAAATTGTTTTTTGGGGTTTAAGTGTCTTATATCCGTTTGTATGACCAAAATTATGCTCAAATTAGGAGGTAATCTATGGCAACTACATCAGGAGATTTGTATGACCCGACATTTGTCAAAGGAATGTTTGACAGGATGTCCAACACCTATGGGCTGGCGAACTTGGTCACCTCCTTTGGGTTTACGGCCGTTTGGAGATACCAGTGTATTGCTGCTCTGCCCGTGTCCGAAGCACGGACAGCAGGCTATGACCTGATGTCAGGAATGGGGGAGTCGTGGCCTGCCATTCAGCGCCGTTTTGGAAAGGATGTTAGGATTATGGCAGTAGATATATCTGATGAGATGAATCATAAGGCTAGGCGAAATATTCAAAGGCATGGATATCAGAAAATTAAGTTAAGGCAATTGAATATACTGGACCATGACCTTCCGGAAGAATCCGCAGAATTTATTGTATCTACTTTTGGGCTAAAAACCTTTTCCCTAGTACAGCAAGAGGCTTTGGCCAAGGAGATGGCCAGGCTTTTAAAGCCGGGAGGTGCTTTTTCATTGATTGAGATTTCAGAACCAAGGCCAAGAATACTTAAATGGTTATATATGTTTTACTTAAAAGTGGTCATTCCATGGATTGGAAAGGTTTTTCTAGGGAATAAGGAGGATTACCGTATGCTGGGAAAGTATTGTGAACATTTCAAAAACAGCAGGGACTTTTACCGGTATCTTAAAGCCTATGGCATGGAAGTATCGTACAAATCATATTTTTTTGGATGTGCTACAGGTGTTTATGGAATAAAGCGGTAGTCTTATGTGATAGTATGTTTTTGGTTAAAAACATTTATATACGTAATTTATACCTACATTTTGTGTTAATACCTATGTTATTTATAAAAAATAGAAGTTATAAGGAAATGGGTAGGCTTTTTGCTAACTTAATGGAAACAACGCTGAGGATATCAGTAAAGTAAAATGACATTTTAAACCTAAATTCTATCATATATGAACAACGGATCATTTTTAGTAGCAGTAGCCTTAGTGATAGGGCTAGCTGCTTGTGACGGAAAGAAAACTTCCGAGACTACCACATCTGAAAGCATGGAAAGCCATGAAGCGTCAATGGAAAAGGAAATAGCGTTTACTGTAGCAGAGAAGTATTTTATGAAAAACGATGCGCCAAACTTGGCTGATCCCAAGATAGAGACTGCTAAGGAGTTTGCGAAGTTTTTTGGGTCTGCCACAGTGATGGGAGAAGATGGAAAGCCTACTGCAATCGATTTTCAGACCCAATATGTCATTGCGGTGACCAAATCGGCCACAAATGTGGACACTGAGCTTAGCCCGGTGAGTTTGGTAAGCGATGGAGAGGGAAAATTGACACTTTCTTACAAAGTGGAGAAAGGCGAAACTCAAAGCCATTCTATGAAACCGATTTTGATCGTTATTGTAGGGAAGACTGCTGACGGAGAGGTGACCGTAAGAGAAGTGGATTAAAACATGAAGTGTAGTTTTATACATTGCCCTGGGATAGGTTTATTCCAGGGCTTTTTTTTGTCTTATACCAAAATATCATAAACTTTGTCCATTAACCGATCATTATGCTCCGATATTTTGTGATTTATAAGCCTTTTGGTATTCTGAGCCAGTTTAGCGGAGATGCCAATACCCTCAAGGAACTTGGGGATTTTCCCAAGGATGTCTATCCTGTGGGGAGACTTGACAAAGACAGCGAAGGGCTGCTATTGATCACCAATGACAAGTCGCTTAACCATTACTTGCTCAATCCGCAATTTGGTCATCAGCGTACGTATTTGGCACAGGTGGAAGGGATTCCCGATGAAGTAGCCTTGCGGACTCTTGAAGCCGGGGTGTCCATAAAAGTGGACGGCAAAATGTACAAGACCAAGCCCGCCAAGGCCAAATTAAAAAAAAATGCGCCATTATTACCCGAAAGAGACCCGCCGATTCGTTATCGTAAGACAGTTCCCGATTCTTGGGTGGAGCTGGTGCTCATAGAAGGTAAAAATCGCCAAGTTCGCAAAATGACTGCGGCGGTAAACCATCCGACCCTCCGGTTGGTGCGGTGGTCGATGGAGGAATTGGATATTTCGGGCTTTGAAGTGGGCGAAATCAGGGAGCTGGATCAGGCAGGAATTTATCGGTTGCTGGCCGTAAGCCCAGCTAAGCTGCAGACAAAGGCACAGCCCGGTGGGAGACACCAAAAGCGACCATCACTGCCCAAAAGAAAAAAAGGGCGGTAAAACTTGTGATTTTCAAGGGGTGTTAAATTGTGTTAAAAGGCAATTTATTCTAATTTAGGCTTCTTAATTTAGCAAGATGGCTGTCCGCCAGCGATTTTATTTAACAAAGCAAAACATAAATCAACTCAGAATAATGCATCAGGAAAAGATTCAGGACGCGATCAAGGAGGTCAGAAAAGTGGTAGTGGGACAGGATCGAATGGTCAATCGGCTGTTGATCGGGCTTTTTACCAACGGGCATATTTTATTGGAAGGTGTGCCAGGGTTGGCCAAGACCTTGACGGTGAATACCCTCGCCAAAGTGCTTCACCTCGACTTTAACCGAATCCAATTCACACCCGATTTATTGCCGGCTGACCTTATTGGTACAATGATCTATAACCAGCAAAATGGTGATTTTGAGGTAAAGAAGGGACCGATCTTTTCCAATCTTATCTTGGCCGATGAGGTAAACCGTTCTCCTGCCAAGGTGCAGTCAGCCCTGCTGGAGGCCATGCAAGAGAAGCAAGTGACCATTGGTGAAAACACTTTTCAGCTGGATCGGCCTTTTTTGGTACTGGCCACCCAAAACCCCGTGGATCAGGAAGGTACTTATCCTTTACCGGAAGCCCAAGTGGATCGATTTATGATGAAGGTACATATCGACTATCCGGGGAAGGAGGACGAACTGGAAGTGATGCGCCGAATGGCCAATATGAGCTTTAGTTCAGAAGTGGAACCGATCCTTTCCAAGGAAGATGTTTTTGACATTAGGGACAAGATCAACCAAGTAGAAGTTTCAGAGCCGTTGGAACATTACATTATCGAACTGGTATTTGCTACGCGCTTCCCTGAGCAATATGGCTTGAAGGAAGAAGCGAAATATATTCAGTTTGGGGTATCGCCTCGTGCCAGTATCAATCTTAACCTTGCATCACGGGCGGTGGCCTTTATGAATGGCCGTGACTATGTGCTTCCAGAGGACATCAAAGATGTCGCCGAAGATGTACTCAATCACCGGATTATTCTTAATTATGAGGCTGAAGCGGACAATGTCAACACCAGAGACTTGATCCAGATCATCTTGGATAAGATTCCGATTAACAAATCGGTAACATTGAAATAACCGTCTTGAATATGATATGCAAAGCCTTTGATTCGTCAAAGGCTTTTTTTTTGGTCTTTTGTTAATTCAATATTAAAACGCCTGATCTTTTTTAAAAAATACATAATTGGAAAAATTCCATGGCGAGCAAAAATTGATTCAGCTTTGTGGAGCGAAAACAAAAAAAGCAAACAAACTAAATCAATTTCATATCATGAAAAAACTCAATCTACTCTTTTTAATGTTGATCGGAGCATCGGTGATGTTCACGTCTTGTAGTGATGATGATCCAACTCCGACCCCAAATCCAGATCCGGAAGATGAAATGGTTCTAAGTGAAAACATCGCCGAAGATATGACCTTGGAGTCCGGCAATGTGTACACCCTTGCCAGCAGAGTGTCTGTATTGGATGGTGTTACTTTGACCATCGAGCCAGGTGTAATCATCAAGGGTGAAGCCGGTTCAGGAGCAAACGCCACTGCGCTGATCATCGCCAGAGGAGGTAAGATCATGGCAGAGGGTACTGCTGATTCTCCCATTATCTTCACTACTATCGCCGACGAAATCATGCCGGGTGAAGTTTTCCATGAAGATGGACTTGCACCCTCTCAGAATGGTCTTTGGGGTGGTCTATTGATCCTAGGTAGAGCACCTATTTCGGTAGGTGGTGATAATACTGAAGCTCAAATCGAAGGCATTCCACCATCCGATACCAACGGTCTTTACGGAGGATCCGATGCTGAAGATGACTCTGGTGTATTGAAATATGTTTCTATCCGTCATGGAGGTGCTAACATCGGAGACGGTAACGAAATCAACGGATTGACACTAGGTGGCGTAGGTTCTACTACCGTGATCGAAAATGTAGAAGTGATCGGTAACCAAGATGACGGTATCGAGTGGTTCGGTGGTACAGTTAGCGTTAAAAATGCAATTGTATGGAATGCTGGTGATGATGCTATCGATGCTGATCAGTCTTGGAATGGTGTTCTTGATAACTTTATCGTTGTAAATGCTGGTGACAAGACTTTTGAGCTTGATGGACCAGAAGGTGCTTATGTAGATGGAAACTACACGTTGACCAATGGATCTATCATCGCCGGGAGCGCAGCAGGTTTGGTGGACAATGACGAAAACACCAATGTGAACATGTCTAACATCTACTTTACTAGTTTGATGGATGGCCAGACGTTTGACGAACTACCGACTGTAGCCAGTGAGTTCAGCAACTTTGAAGTGACACTTCCTGAAGGTGGTACAGTAGCGGACTTCTTCTTGGGTGGATCTGCTGATTTCACTACAGCTGTAGCAGAAGGAGAAAATACGGTAGGTGCTGACAAGTCTGTTTTTGCAGGATGGTCTTGGACTTCCGTATCAGGCTCCTTGGACATTTTGAAATAATACAATAATCATCCACATAAAGAAGGGATCGTTCTCGATCCCTTCACTTTACTTTTTAAACTTAAAATCGTTCGCTGTAACATATAATTCTAAAAACAATGAAAAAGATCTTTGTAGCCTTTACCTTCTTGGTATTTGCTGCTATCCCTCAACTCGCTTTGGCCCAGCAGGGAACCATTCGAGGAAACATTATTGACGAAGGTTTAGGAGAACCTTTGATCGGGGTTTCTGTGTTGGTTAAAGAAACACAGACCGGTGCTGTTACGGACCTGGACGGAGCTTTTGAAATCAAGCTTGCGCCCGGAACTTATTCGCTTGTAGCGTCTTTCATTTCTTTTAACAAAGTAGAAATCAGTGGTGTAGAGGTAAAGCCTGGTGAGGTCACACTATTAAGTGACATCAAAATGGGGGAGGCTACTGAAGAATTGGAGTCTGTAGTGGTATCTGCCAAAGCGATCAGGACCACTGAGGCAGCCTTGATGACCGTAAAGCGAAATGCTGCCAATGTGATTGACGGTATTTCTGCTTCCACTTTCAGAAAAATCGGGGACAGCGACGCTGCTTCTGCCATCAAAAGGGTGACGGGAGTTTCCATCGAGGGTGGAAAATATGTTTACATTCGTGGTCTGGGCGATCGCTATACCAAAACCGTTTTGAACGGTGTGGATATTCCTGGGCTGGATCCTGACCGAAACTCTATCCAAATGGACATTTTCCCCACTAACGTGGTGGATAATATTATTGTATCCAAGTCATTTACCAGTAACCTGCCGGCAGACTTTACCGGAGGTGTTGTGGATATCGAAACGAAGGATTTTCCAGAAGAAAAAACATTCAAAGTAAGCATTAGTGGAGGTTACAATCCTTCCATGCACTTTAACAGTAACTACCTTCGTGTGAATGGTAGTGGTACAGATTTTTTAGGCTTTGATAATGGTTACCGTGATATTCCTACGGGAGGTAGTACAGATATACCCCAGTACGCTCAGGTGGTCGGCAATCCTGATGGCCCCAGAGGACAAGAATACCAAAGGATACTAAGGGACTTCAATCCCACCATGGGCGGTTATCGTGATCGCAGCTTGATGGACATGAGTCTAGGGCTATCTTATGGTAACCAAGTGGCCGTAGGGAATGATAATAAATTAGGCTATAACTTAGCATTGACCTATAGCAATGAAACTACCTTTTTCCAAGATGCAGAGTATAATTTGTTTGGTAAGCCAAGTGATGCCGGCGAATATGAGTTGACTCCACTAGAAACCCAGATTGGTGATTATGGAGTAAACAATGTCCTTCTGGGTGGAATGGCTGGCGTGGCCTACAAAACAGGTCTTTCCAAATTCAAATTGAATCTCCTTCGCCTGCAAAATGGCGAGTCCAAAGTGGGACAGTTTGATTTTGAGAGTACCAATGTAGGAACCGTTTACGGGGCTAATCAGTACAATATCGAATACAGTGAGCGTTCGTTGACCAATATCCTGTTAAGTGGTGAACATAAGTTGGGTCCAACAAATGATTGGGAGTTAAACTGGAAGGTTTCGCCAACTAGATCGGTAATCAATGATCCGGATGTAAGAATTCTTCGGTTCAGGGATACCAATAACTCTATCTCCACTGAGGTGGGACTTCCCGAGCGGATATGGAGAAATCTGGAGGAGGACAATGTAGTAGGAAAAGTAGATGTCATTAAGAACTACACGTTTAGGGATAGCCCTGCCAAGTTTGGTTTCGGAACCAGCTATACCTACAAGCAACGGGATTTCTTGATCCAGAGCTTTCAGTTTCCCATGGGCGATAACAACAATACTGATCCATTTAACGGGGATCCCAATGATGTGTTTACTGAAGACAGGTTGTTTTCGGCTGATCACGTGAACGGTATCCGGTATGATCCTTTGTTTTTGCCCAATAACCCGAATGAATACAATGCCAGCATCAATAACCTTGGTGTGTATGTAAATACGGAGATTACTCCTTGGGAAAAGCTTAAGGCGATCATCGGCGTTCGTATGGAAAAATATCAACAGTATTACACTGGTAAAAACCAGACGGCTACCATCGTTTACGATAATGAAAAGGTACTTGATGATACTGATTTCTTCCCTACCCTTAACTTGATCTATGACCTGGGAGAAATCCAAAACCTACGTTTTTCATATTCCAGAACTATCGCAAGGCCTTCATTTAAAGAGATGTCATATGCAGAAATTTTGGATCCGATTTCGGGAAGAACATTTGTAGGGGGCTTATTTGAAGAGCGGACAAATGGCGGTGCAGATGTGCTTTGGGATGGTAACCTACAGTCCACTCGAGTTCATAACTTGGACGCTCGCTGGGAAATGTTCCCTAAGCGGGGTGAGATATTTTCAGCCAGTCTTTTCCATAAAAGATTTGCCGATCCGATCGAAATGGTTCAGTTCCTTTCTGACCCTGGATCCTTCCAGCCTAGAAATGTAGGTGATGGGCAAGTGACAGGGGTAGAGTTGGAAGTGAGAAAGTCACTTGATATCATCACTCCGGCTGCAGAAAATTTCTTCTTTAATGCCAACCTTACCTTTACCCAATCCAGCATTCAGATGTCCGAATCTGAGTTACGGTCCAGAGAGCTTTCCGCAAGGGAAGGAGAAGAAATCTCTTCCACACGGGATATGGCCGGTCAAGCACCCTATATCATCAACACCGGGTTGGCCTACGAAAACTGGGAATCCGGATGGGAAGCTGGCGTTTACTATAACGTGCAGGGAAGCACTTTGTCTTATATAGGCTTTGCCAATAGAACGGACACTTACACGGTGCCTTTCCACAGCTTGAACCTGAACATCAACAAGTCATTTGGCGCAGATGACCGGTTCCAGACCGGCTTGAAGGTGACCAACTTGCTGAATGATAAAAAAGAAGAAGTGTTCCGCTCTTACAATGCTGCTGACCAAATCTTCACCAGCCTTTCTCCAGGTACGGAAATCAGCATCAAACTGGGCTACACTTTCTGATAATGTGCCTTCAATAGTTAGTTAATTAACCTTTATTATACGAAAACGTGGGTAGCAATATCCACGTTTTTTTCTTTTATTTTTCTATATTTCGACCATGTATTTGTTGTGCTTAGGTTTATTAGGCCATGAAATCAACATTTCTGTTTTACTCCTATCATGTTATGAATAAGAAATTGCTACTATTACTTTTTGTTGTTTTGGGAAATAATCTTTTTGCTCAGGACTTCGTCCCATTACAGGATTTTATTCCCTTGAATAAATACAAAATTGAAATCAAGGATTTGGATAAGTACAGCGCTTATTATTTTGAACAAATTTTAATGGATACTATAAGCGAAAAGCATTCAATTATATATGACACTTTATATAATATTGATTCCGAGTATATCATCTTTTTTTCAGCCAATAGTAAACCCAGTGAGCGTATCACCATAACCTATAATGATAGTGGCGATACAACCAGGCTGGTATATACAGATTGTATTAACCAAATAACAACATATCGCTACTATGACCAAGGCCAAAAGTTTGCTGAATATGAGTATAAGAGCCATACTGAAATTTCTGGCTGGGTGGTGGATGAAAAAGGGGAAAAATCAACATCAGATGTCGATTATTACCGCCCTAGGTTACGTGTCTCTTTTAAGGATCATGCGCAGTTTTTGGATAGGAACCTCAGGTTTCCAAAAGACTGTCGCCGAAAAGGGATCGAAGGAAATGTTTACTTGAGCCTCAAGATAGATTCCGAAGGAAAATTGATTGGAGTTGATGTGATGAACCCTGAGGATGTTGATTTGAGCCTACAGCATGAGGCCGTTAGGGTAATGTCGCGGTACCCTTGGGATTTTATACCCGCTCAGGACAGGTCAGGAAACCCCGTTGAAAGCGAGTTAAAACAGCCAATTAATTTTAGGCTTTAACAATTTTTAAAAATAGAATCAGTCAAAATCTGCCCAATCAGCGCTGTTTGCGTTCCATTAAAAAACGATGCTCCTCATTGACCCTCTTTCCAACCTTAAACCCGGAATATGCATTAGCCTATCTGTTGCTACCTGAAACTGCTTCAAAATCAGCCATTTCACTTTAGTTTTCGGCATAACCGTAGCGGTGCTACGCTAATGCCTCCAAACTAACTGATTTTCTTGCAATTTCAGCTCTCACTACGATTCCTAACGCATATTTGGGGTTCAATCCAGTTTAGTTAGTGTGTATCTGGAAAATATGGGTTCTATATTTTTCCCTTGGGCAGTTATTTTTCTAGCTAAATCCCTGGGTGGTTTTCATCCCTTTACCTTTGTTACTTTTTTGCTTCAGGTCAAAAAAGTGACCAAAAAACCCCGCCGCTGTGCAGCTATTGGGCTAAAATTAAAACCTTCCCTCATGCAGGCAAACTCCTTCATTTTAGCTTCCAACATTCTTTTGGTCAGCATTTCGTCAAACAAGCCTGCCTTTTTGCCCGCTCGCTTTTTAATTTCTTAACGCCCAATACCTGCAAGGCGGATTCAGTTAAAAAGTCCCAAAAATGTATGGCTTCCGTCATTGGCGGAGGGTCATATAGAAGGTGCAGGTGGTCACCTGCACCAAAAATGATTACACACAAAAGGGTAAGTTCCGTAGGAACGGCAGATATAAATGCATTTTGCCTGTGGCTGCTGCTGGTGATCCGAAAGTCTTGGATGAAATCCCCAATTTTCTAATCGTTCAGTTTTTCAATATGCCTTCTATTTCACAACACTTTCAGGGATTTTTTTATCTTTGGTATGCCCTAACGGTTTTTGGTTGGGATTGTGCACGATAGCGTACGCTTGGGGCTTTTGTATCAAATTGATTTTTCTTAAAAACTTTCAGAGAGCATGTTGACAAAACTTAGCAAATTACTTGGTGCTGCACTGCTGGTACCATTTGCCAGTTGGGCGCAGGTGGATGCCAAGATCGCGCAGTACCCCGATGTATCTGATTCGCATATCACTTTCAGCTATGGCGGTGATATTTGGGTTGTGGCCAAATCGGGTGGCTTGGCCAATCGGCTGACGACCTCAAAAGGGACAGAGTCCTTCCCCAAGTTTTCACCTGATGGCAGTAAGGTAGCCTTCAGTGGGGTCTATAACGGCAACACAGATGTCTATGTGATGCCCACCCAAGGTGGTGTTCCTGCACGATTGACCTACCACGGCATGAGTGATCGGATGGTGGACTGGTATGGTGACGGCGAGCACCTGCTTTTTGCCTCTTCCCGAGAAAGCGAAAAGCAGCGCTACAACCAATTCTATAAAGTGTCTGTGGACGGTGGACTGCCCGAGAAGCTCCCAGTTCCCTATGGGGAGTTTGGGATGATCTCCCCTGATGGCAGAAAGATCGCCTACACGCCCAAAAGCAGGGCATTTAGGACCTGGAAACGCTATAAAGGCGGTATGGCGACGGATATTTATACCTTTGATCTGGCTAGCAATGCTTCGGAGAATATAAGCAATAGCATCTTTAATGACGAATTTCCCATGTGGACGGAGGACAAGATCTATTTTTTGTCCGATCGCGGATCCCATCAGCGAAACAATATTTACAGCTATGACTTGACCAGCAAGGAAATTGAGCAAATCACCGATTTTAGTGATTTCGATGTGCTATTCCCAAGTATTGGAGATGAGGAAATTGTCTTTACGGCAGGCGGGGAAATTTACCTGCTGAACCTTTCTTCTGGAGAATATTTGCCAGTAAGCATACAGGTGAGCAGTGATGTGGCTTCCCTTATGCCCCGTAAGGAAAAAGTAAACGATTACATCCAAAATGTGTGGCCCAGCTATGACGGTAACCGAGCGGTGTTCGAAGCTAGAGGAGAGCTCTTCTCAGTTCCTGCCAAGGATGGTCCAGTGATCAATCTCACACAGTCTTCCGGAGTGGCGGAGCGCTATCCTTCTTGGTCACCTGACGGCCGCTACGTGGCATACTGGAGTGATCGCTCAGGCGAATATGAGTTGACAGTCAAAGACCTGAAAAACGGCGGTGAGGAAAAGGAACTCAGTGCTTACGGGGCTGGTTACCGTTATCAGCTATTTTGGTCTCCGGACAGCAAAAAGCTGGCTTTCGTGGACAAGGCGATGGACATTTATGTTTATGACAAGGAAAAAGACAAGACCACTCATGTGGACAAGCAGCTATCCCTGTTTCAATATGGCTTGGATAATTTTTCCGTTTCCTGGTCGCCCGATAGTCGCTACATGGCCTTCGAAAAGAACCTGACCAATCAGCACAATGCCATTGCGATTTTTGATACTGAAGAGACCAAGCTCCATCAGGTGACCTCGGGCTTTTACAGTGACAATAGTCCTGTTTTTGGGCCAGAGGGGAAGTATCTGTATTGTCTGACCAATAGGGACTTTGATCCCGTGTACAGTGACTTTGAGGGCACTTGGGTCTATGCCAATGCCACCCAGTTGGCGGCCATTCCCCTTACCAAGGACACCGTCAGTCCGCTAGCTCCAAAGAATGACAGCACATCGGTAAAAGCCGATGAAAAATCCGATAAAAAGAAAGACAAGGATAAAAAGAAAGATACTGCCGAAGAAGAGGAAAAAGAGGCCGATAAGGCCATTAAAATCGATTGGGACGGTTTGGAGCGACGAATGGTGGTTTTACCACCAGCAGCAGGGAATTATAGCAGCCTAGGTGCCGTGAAAGGCAAAGTCCTGTACCTCAAGCATCCTGTCACCGGTGCTGAATCCCACCAATCCGAACTGGCTTATTATGACTTAGAGGAGCGCGAATCCAAGACTGTGATGGGCAATGTCAGCGGTTATCGGTTGACGGCCAATGGTGAAAAAGCACTGGTGGTTTCCCAAGGTGCCTTTGGTATGATCGCCATCGGAGAGGGCAAGAAACTAGCGGACAAAATGCCCACTGACAGGATGGAGATGACCCTTGTGCCCAAAGAAGAATGGCGGCAGATTTTTAACGATGCCTGGCGTTTAGAAAGGGACTTCTTCTATGATCCCAATATGCACGGTGTGGACTGGGAGGCCATGCGGGACCATTATGGCAGATTAATCGATCATGCCATCACCCGGGAAGATGTCAACTACATCATCGGGGAGCTGATCGGGGAGATCAGTGCCTCTCACACCTACCGTGGCGGTGGAGATACAGAAAGTGCTTCCAGCAAGGCAGTGGGCTATTTGGGCATTGATTGGGGAGTGAAAGATGATGCCTATTACGTGAAGAAAATTATCCGTGGAGCCCCATGGGACAATGAGGCCAGATCACCACTCGATGAAGCTGGTGTGGATATCAGTGAAGGAGACTTTATCCTAGCGGTAAATGGTGTCCCATTGGATATGGAAAAGTCCCCTTGGGCAGCTTTTGAGGACTTGGCAGGTGAGACCGTGGAGCTTACGGTAAATGATCAGGCATCAAGGGATGGTGCCAAAAAAGTGATGGTCACCACTATGGGGACAGAAACCCGTTTGCGAAACCTCGCATGGATCGAATCCAATAGGAAGCGTGTAGAAGAAGCTACGGATGGCAAAATTGGGTATATCTATGTGCCAAGCACAGGCTATGACGGTCAACAAGAGCTGGCCAGGATGTTTTATGCGCAATTTGACAAAAAAGGGCTGGTCATCGATGAGCGCTTCAACAACGGCGGCCAGATTCCAGACCGGTTTATCGAATTGCTGAACAGAGAGCCATTGGCTTTTTGGGCTGTCAGGGATGGAGAGACTTGGCAATGGCCACAAGTCGCTAATTTTGGTCCGAAGGTAATGCTGATCAATGGCTGGAGTGGCTCAGGTGGTGATGCATTTCCGGATTATTTCCGTAAGGCAGGCCTTGGCCCACTGATCGGTACCAGGACTTGGGGAGGCCTGATCGGTATTTCTGGCGCACCTTCCTTGATCGATGGCGGTTCGGTGACAGTACCTACTTTTAGGATGTTTGATCCGAGTGGTGAGTGGTTTAAGGAAGGGCATGGTGTAGATCCCGATATTGAAGTGGAGGAAGATCCGACAGCCTTGGCCAATGGAAAGGATCCACAATTGGAGAAAGCTATTGAAGAGACCTTAAGGCTGTTAAAGGAACATCCTCCGGTCAAGCCAAACGTACCGGAATATGAAGTGAAATAAATCTAAGGATATGAAATTAGTGATGTGACATTTCTATATATTAAGATTTGCACATAGATCCCAAAAAAATAACTTAATCATGCCATGGCTGCACGTCATGGCATGATTTTTAAGTGAGTAATTGAAGAACCTGTGAATTTTTAGTAATTTAAATGATAATACCACATCAATATTTATGGTTTTACTGATCCTTTACCTGACGCTGGCGATAGGGGTGTCTTTTTTATGTTCCACGCTGGAAGCAGCATTACTAAGTATTACACCTTCGTACATTGCTACACAGCAGGAAAAGGGAAAAGCATATGCCACGCAGTTGATGCGGCTAAAAGAAAATATCAACCAGCCCTTGGCGGCTATTTTGTCCTTTAACACCATCGCACATACCGTAGGTGCTGCAGGTGTAGGGGCACAGGCGGTAGAGGTGTTTGGCCAGCAGTATTTTGGCTATATTTCTGCAGGATTGACCATTGCCATTTTGGTGTTATCTGAGATTATTCCCAAATCCATCGGCGCTAATTACTGGAAACAACTGGCGCCGTTTATTGGGGGAATCCTTAAGGTGATGATCTATGGGTTATATCCGTTGGTGAAGGTTTCGGAGTATTTGACGCAGTTTTTCAAATCCGAGGAACAGCATACCACCAGCCGTGAGGAATTGGCAGCCATGGCGACCATCGCCACCAAGGAAGGTGTCTTTAAGGAAGATGAGTCAAAGATCATCCAGAACCTGATCCGGTTTAGATCTATATTGGTGACCAATGTGATGACTCCCAGAACGGTCACGGTGGCCATGGAAGAAAATGAAACGGTAAAGGATTTTTATGCAAAGTCAGATTCGAGGAGATTTTCGAGATTTCCGATTTATAGCAAAACTATTGATGACATCACGGGTTATATCATGAAGCATGATGTGCTGGCAGAACTTGCAGAAGACCATTTTGGCAAAAAGCTTGTGGAGCTAAAGCGCGAGATTACCATCGTATATGAACATTACCCTATACCGTCGGTTTTGGAAACCATGCTGAACAAGCGGGAGCACATCGCCCTTGTCGTGGATAAATATGGAGGGATGTCAGGTATAGTAACCATGGAGGACATTCTGGAAACGCTGCTGGGAATGGAGATTCAGGACGAGAGCGATGAGGAGAAGGACATGCAGGTTTTGGCACGGAGCAAATGGGAAGAAAGGGCAAAAAAAATGGGGATTATCTTCGATACTCCTGGGGAGAACATCGATTAACCGAAATAATTTTAAAAGTACACTTAAGAGATTTTTATGGAAAAGCAATATCCCAGTAGCATCATACTGGCAGCAAAACTAATCGTCCTGTTTCTGACAGTGGCCATCGCCTACTTTTTGAAAAGTGTGTTGGTTCCATTGATGTTTGCATTGGTGATCGCTATTATGTTGTTCCCATTATGTAACTTTCTGGAGCGAATAAAACTGCCCAGGGCTGCAGCATCCATCATCTCGGTCATTGTAGCTACCTTGGTCCTTTCTGGCTTGCTGTATTTTATTGTTCACCAAGTTATCGTTATTGGTAAGGACGGACAGGATATTGCCAATAATTTTGGTGACATTTATGATAAAATCCAAAGTTGGTTGGAGTCAACCTTTGGGCTTCAGCCGGGAGAGCTTATCCAACGGATTCGCAAAGAGGGGCAAGAGTCCCTTTCTGGAGTTGGGAAATACCTGACATCTGTTTTCAGTTCAGCTGGAGGAACCCTGGCCAATGGTGTTTTGGTGCCACTTTATACGTTCTTTTTCTTGTATTACAGGGATTTTTTCAAAGATTTTCTGATACAGGCTATCAAAGGTGCTTCTGCAAGCAAGGTGATGAATACGATCAATAAAATCTATCATGTCATCCAAAGTTACTTGTTGGGGTTAGTGATGGTCATGGGCATCATTGCGGTGCTCAATACAGTGGGGCTGTTGGTGATGGGGCTTGAATACGCCTGGTTTTTTGGGACCTTGGCGGCGATCTTGATCTTGATTCCGTACATTGGGGTGGCGATCGGTTCGTTGGTTCCGGCATTATTTGCCTTGGCCACAATGGATAGCCCTTGGTATGCACTGGGCGTCATTGGTTGGTTTCAGGTGGTACAGTTTCTGGAAGGGAATTTCATCACGCCAAATATCGTAGGGGGAAAGGTCAGCTTGAACCCATTGGTAGCGATTATATCGTTGTTGTTGGGAGGAATGCTATTTGGCCTGGGAGGCTTGATCCTTGCCATTCCAATGGTGGCCGTGATGAAGATTATCTTTGAAATGACCGATGCCACGAAGCCTTTTAGTTTCCTGATTGGAGAGCCTGCAAATGATCATTTGAAGAGAGGTTCCTATGGCAAGTTGCTCGACAAGCATCACCTTAACGAAGAAGAAGACGATTCATCTTCTATTTAACGAAAGACAATATAACAAGAACATCATGACAAATCTTATTCGCATTATATTGGCAGTGATATTACCTCCTTTAGGGGTTTTTTTTACCGTGGGATTGGGCAAATCCTTTTGGATCAATATCCTGCTGACGCTTTTAGGGTTTATCCCTGGGATAATCCATGCCGTATGGATCATTGCCAAGCAGAGTGAACAATAAGGATAGGGAAAGTGTAAAGTAGATGGCTTGACCATGAAATTGACAAGGAAAAGGCTTGCCCATATCGTTTTTGAGTCTGACGATGCTGCTTCGAAGCGCTTTGATGTGGTGCTTTTGGTTGCGATTTTAGGCAGTGTGACGATTGCAATTTTAGATTCTGTTCAAGCACTGCACAATGCATATGGGACGGTATTTTATCTCCTAGAGTGGAGTTTTACGGTGCTTTTTACTATCGAATATCTGCTGCGGGTATGGCTGAGCAGACGTACTGCAGGCTATGTTTTTAGCTTTTACGGAATAGTGGATTTACTGGCGATCTTGCCCACTTACCTTAGCTTGGTCGTGGCCAATAGCCATTTTTTGGCAGTGGTCAGGGCCTTACGGTTTTTGAGAGTGCTCAGGGTGCTTAAGCTAGGGCGTTACTTGCGGGAGGCACAGGTACTGACGGATGCGTTGTACAACAGCCGTTTGAAAATCCAGGTTTTCTTAGGATCTGTCGTTACCATTGTTTTGGTAATGGGTACCGTCATGTTTTTTATCGAAGGGCCGGAGAGTGGATTTACCAGCATCCCCACAGCGATGTACTGGGCCATTGTCACCTTGACCACGGTAGGCTATGGCGATATCTCTCCTGCCACACCCTTGGGACAATTGATGGCCTCGCTGATCATGCTGCTGGGCTATGCGATCATTGCGGTTCCGACAGGAATAGTCACTTCGGAGATATCGGCTTCTGCAAAGCGGGAAAAGCAAGGCGATCGGGCCTGCCATACCTGCCATGCCATGGGGCATGATAAAGATGCCTATCACTGTAAATACTGTGGTACAAGGCTCTAATGCTAAATAAACCCTAAATTGTTATTCGTTTTATATCAAGTTGGCCTAACTTTACCGCATTTAATGGATAGGTATGTATGTAGATAAAAAGCTCATCAAACAAATCATCGAAAAAGTCATCTTGGTGCTTAGTTTTGCGGGGTTTGCCTTGGTGATATATGAAGAAGGCTTCAAAAAACCCTTCTTGACAGCGACAGATTCCCATATGGTGCTCAAGCTAATGCTGTCATTGATTTGGGCTGGTTATATTGCCCTGTACTTTTTGGTCAAGGCCAAAACGGGAGCCTTTACCAAAAAACGAATATCAGAACTGATCGCAATCCTGATCATCAGTGGGATATTGATGTTTATTTTTACGGATTATTCTATCCCGGGGCTTGACGTGGTCACCCAAGCGACGACCGACCGTTTCTTGGTGGATTTATTGGTGGCCGGGGTGTTTTTGATTGAGCTTTCAAAAATAAGCTTGGGTGTCAATGAATTACAGCTGAATCCCCCATTGATATTTATCCTGAGCTTTTTGGTGTTGATCCTTATTGGGACAGTTCTGTTAATGTTGCCCAATTCGGCTCATAAGCCCATCCATTTAATAGATGCCCTTTTTACTTCTACAAGTGCAGTATGTGTTACGGGGCTTATTGTGTTGGATACAGCCAAGGATTTTACGCTCTTCGGACAAATGATCATTATGCTCCTGTTTCAGTTGGGTGGTTTGGGAATGATGACTTTTACCAGTTTTTTTGGTTTTTTTTTCCGGGGAAGCTTCAGTATCCAGAACCAGCTTTTCCTAAAAGACTTTATAAATGAGGAGGACTTTGGCCAGATCTTCAGCACATTGCTGAAGATAATACTATTTACTTTTTTAGTAGAGGGAATAGCGGCCATCTTGATCTTTTTCTCATTGGAAAGTGAGCTTTTTGGAGGAGTGGGGGAAATGCTATTCTTCAGCATCTTTCACAGTATTTCCGGTTTCTGTAATGCAGGGTTTAGCATTCTCAGCGATGGCCTTTACGAGCAAGGGTTCCGAGACAATTATAATATGCAGCTGATCATAGCCTTTTCCATTATTTTGGGAGGGATAGGTTTTCCCGTGGTGCTCAGCTATTATGGGTATTTGAAGCATTTTATCCGGGGGATGTATAGAAAGTTTGTTTACAGGGAAAGCTACCGGCATTTGCCCCGAGTGGTGAATATCGGGACCAGATTGATCGTGATCACGACGGGGATATTGATACTGGTGGGTTTTGCTTCTTACTGGATGCTGGAATATGACCATACCTTGGCAGGGCGGGACAGCTATGGGAAAATGGTGACTGCCTTTTTTGGAGCGGTGACGCCACGTACAGCTGGATTTAATACCGTGGACATGACGGCACTTTCTGTACCTACCGTGCTGATATATTTGCTGCTGATGTGGATAGGAGCTTCTCCGGGTTCCACTGGAGGTGGTTTGAAGACCAGTACCTTTGCGGTGGCCATCCTGAGTTCTTTTAGCATTGCCAAAGGGAAAGATCGGGTGGAGGTGTTTAGAAGGGAAATATCAAGTAGCACCTTGAGAAAGGCTTTTGCAGTGACATTTCTTTCTTTTATGGTCATCGGGTCCGCCGTTTTTGCCTTGATGCTATTTGATCGTGACCTACCGTTGTTGAGTGTGGTTTTTGAGGCATTTTCTGCCTTTTCCACTGTAGGGCTAAGCTTAGGGATTACCGGGAGCTTGAGCTTTGGAAGCAAGATGGTATTGATACTGGCCATGTTTATTGGTCGGGTGGGGATACTGACGTTGTTGATTGCGGTGAGCAAGGGAGTGAAAAACCTGAGCTACCGTTACCCAGAAGAAAGTGTCTTTATTACCTGAGATCGAGATACGTATATTAGCGAGCAGTAAATGGTAAGAAATGGGGTTTATAGTGCTTAATATAGGGGATTTTGGAGTGTTGGTCGTATGACAGAACAACCAGTAACTTAATAAACTAACGATATGAAATTTATCATAGTAGGGATGGGCAATTTTGGGGCTTATTTGGCTGCCCGATTGACCGATAAAGGCCATGAAGTCATTGGTGTGGACAGTGATATGTCGAAAATCGAAGGGGTCAAGGAAAAGGTGACCCATACCATCTGCATGAATGCGACCGATAAACAAGCTGTCAAAAACTTGCCTATCAAGGATACCGATGTCGTGCTCATCGCCATTGGCGAAGATATGGGCGCTTCCATTATGGCCACGGCCGTTTTTAAGGAACTACAGGCCAAAAGGATCATCAGCCGGGCGATTACCAATACCCACGAGACGGTCATCAAGGCCATCGGTATCGATGAAATCATCCACCCCGAGGAAGAAACGGCCGAGCGATTGGCCAAAAAGTTGGAGATGAAAGGCGTAATCGACAGTTTTGATATTTCTGACGGGTACAACATCGTAGAGGTGAATGCACCGAAAGATTTTGTCGGCAAGACCATAGGGGAAACCGACATAAGAAACAGTTTTAATGTCAATATCCTGACGATTATCAAAGTACGGAACCGTCCCAATCTCTTTGGCAATATGCAAGAAAGGCAAAAGGTATTGGGCGTGGTCAGTGGAAACACTATTATAGAGGAAAATGATATCCTTGTACTTTTTGGAGATTTTAAAGATATCCAAAAGATTTTGGACCTGAATGAGGAGTAATAGGGATACTTGGTAAGGTGTGCGGGGGAAATAGAAGGTTGAAAAAGTGCGAGGCTATTTCGCAGATCGGTGTCATTACAGCTTGATTTGCGAAGCAGCCTCTTTTTTGATAGCTTCTGGCAGTTACTTTTTTACCAAAAACACCGTCAAGCTTCTCGGGCCATGGGCACCGATGACAAGGGATTGTTCGATATCCGCCGTTTTTGAGGGGCCGGCAATGAAGACACCGTAACCACCATCGGCTACATTGACCTTTTCATAGGCCTGATGCATGTTGGTAAGCAATGTTTCTTCGCGAATGACAATGATCAGGTGCTGGGCGATAAAGGGAAGTACACGGTGGACGACATTGTTTTCGGGCATCCAAATGGCACCATTTTCGGATACGCCAAGCTCTCCATTCAAAATGGCAAGTTCGACATGCTCCAAGTCGTGCGGATTGGAAATTTTGCTTACATCTACATTTCCATTTACCTCATCCACCAAGGAGGCGATGAGCTGGTCGTTTGTGTAATTTTCCTTTACGAAAGCATCCAGTTCTTCCAAAGTATCCACTACTTGTAACTTACCACCATTGCCGGTAAGACCCTTTTCGTAGCGCTCAATGAGGTTGGTTTCATCGGAAAACTTGAGCAAATCCGGTAAGGGGCTTGCGGCGGGTTTGTTCTTTTTGATGGCTCCTAATATGGCTTCCTTGCTGGTCATTGTTTTCTGTTTTTTTTGTACCATTCCTTAAAACTCTCCTTGGGAACCTCGGGTAGGTCCCGGTGTCTTCCCCAAACATTGATGCTGCTGTAAACCAAGCTTTTAGGGGTGATCTTCAGGGCGGTTCTTGCTACTTTCCCGGCCAGATCATATAGTACAGGTTTGCCAAAGGTCATTCCGGCCACTTTCATGGACAACTTTTTGCTTCGGTCCATGTCTGTGTTCTCAGCAATTACCTGACGCCATTTGTACAGTTGTTCGTGGATATTGATCTTCACCGGGCACACGTCTGAGCAGGAGCCACAAAGTGTCGAGGCAAATGGCAGTGAGCTGTATTTCTTGAGGTCCCTCCCAGGAGACAAGATCGATCCTATCGGCCCGGGCACAGTGTAGTTGTAGCTATGTCCTCCACTTCGTCTATAAATAGGGCAAGTATTCATACATGCGCCACAGCGGATACATTTCAGGGAGTTTTTAAAGTCCTCGCGACCAAGTTGGTCTGTTCTGCCATTGTCCACAAGGATGATGTACAGCTTTTTGCCTTCAGCAGGTCGGTGAAAGTGGGAGCTGTAATTGGTGATGCTCTGTCCTGTAGCACTCCGTGCCAAAAGCCGAAGGAATACCCCTAGGTCAGCGGCACGTGGGATGAGCTTTTCGATCCCCATACATGCGATATGGACATCAGCCAAGTGTGTTCCCATATCTGCATTGCCCTCATTTGTGCAGACCACAAAGCCTCCCGTCTCCGCAATGCCGAAGTTGACCCCGGTAATGGCGGCATTGGCCTGTACAAACTTTTTGCGGAGGTGTTGCCTCGCTGCTTCGGTCAGGTAGTTGGGGTCACTGGCACCTGCTTTGGTACCAATATGATTGTGGAAAATATCGCCAATGTCCTGTTTTTTGAGGTGGATGGCAGGTAAAACGATATGGCTTGGGGTCTGTTTGGCAAATTGGATGATGCGTTCGCCCAAGTCGGTGTCGACGACATCATAACCTTTCTTTTCTAAGTAATGGTTGAGTCCACATTCCTCGGTAAGGATGGATTTACTTTTGACAATATTTTTAACCTTGTTCTCTTGGAGGATGCGATAAACATGTTGGTTGTGCTCTTTGCCATCTTTGGCCCAGAGTACTTCGACACCATTGGCTTTCGCATTGGCCTCAAACTGTTCTAATAGCTCATCTATATGTGAAAGCACATAGTCTTTGGTGGCGGATGCCGTATCCCGTAAGGTCTCCCACTCAGGAATTCCCTGGGCAGAGCGGTCCCTGTTTGAGCGTACATGCCAGAGGGTGTCGTCGTGCCAATGTGTTCTGGCGTCATCTTTTATGAATTCTGCCGCTTCTTCGGCGTGGGTCTTTAATTTCATGTTTCCATTAAATTATGCTGTTACCTCTGATGCGGGACTATCAAAGGCTGGTTTTCGTACGTTGAGCTGCGAGCTCACTATTGATCGTGCCAGGGCATAGCCCTAGGCACAACGGGTTATCTCCATGATCTCACTTCTTGAGACTCAAATCTCAGTACTTCCTACTACTTCATTTCCATTCAGGATCTCGGCAATGTGCATTACTTTGATGGGGCTTTTTTGGCGTTTGAGCAGGCCTTGCATATGCATGAGGCAGGACATGTCCGCACCAGTAAGGACTTCTACACCATTGCGCTGATGATCTGCAATGCGGTCCTTTCCCATGGTGACAGAAATGGCTTCCTCGGCGATCGCAAATGTTCCTCCAAAGCCACAGCATTCATCCTTGCGGTCCAGTTCGACCATTTGGATGTTGCTCACCATGTTCAATAAGGAAAGGGGTTTGTTGAATTCTGGATCCATTCGTTCAGAGCATTTGGCCAACCGAAGCCCACGAAGCCCATGGCAGCTGGAGTGGAAGCCTACTCTGTAGGGGAAACTTGCATGCACTTGATCCACTTTCAGAATGTCCGTAAGAAATTCGCAGAGCTCAAAGATTTTGGGCGACCCTTCGGTTTTGGGAAGGACATGGTCCTTGACGTGAAGGGTGCAGCTTCCCGATGGTGCCACGATGTATTCGAATTCACCAAAGTTTTTCATGAATAGATCAGCGGAATCTTTCCCATAGCTTTCATAGCCGGAATTGGCCATTGGCTGGCCACAGCAGGTCTGAGAAAGGGGATAGATGACATCTACGCCATATTTTTCCAGAAGCTCCAAGGTTGCTTGTGCCGCTCCGGGATAAAACTGATCTACATAACAAGGTATAAAGAGTCCTACTCGCATAGTTTTATTCATTCGATTTCCCAATATAAGTTTGGCAGGGCGAAGGTTCATCCTGCACCATACTGTTTTGGTTGCTGAATACGCAGGGAAAGTTAGGTACAAGTACCTACTTCTTCTCAAGAGGGGAAGCATGTCCAGTCATGTCCATGCCGTTGTGTTCGTCTTGAAATATTTATAAACAGGTACTATACTCCCATCTGATTTATGGACAGGTAAGTAAAGTACACCATTGGATAAGAAATGCATTATATTTCCCTCGGAAGGTGAAACCCCGCTTTCCAATCTGAAAATAAAGTTACCGTAAATAAACCTATAAAATCAATTAACAGCTACATGAATAGTAAACATTTCTTTGCAGCTTTTATCATTTTCTTGGCTCAAATAGGCTGCTTAACAGCCCAAAGCACTACAGGAGAACTTTCTAAAGACCAAAACACCTACCGCGTTTCTGCCGGCAACAAAAGCTTGCAGTTGCAGTTTCATTCCCCGGATGTCTTTCGAGTGAAGACTTTTTGGGGCGAGCAGCCCGAGGAGCACTATTCCTATATGCTCAAGCAGCAAGCCTTTGACCTGCTTCCTGTAAAAACGGCCAAGGAGGATAGAGCTTTTGTTTTTGAGACAGGGAGACTAACGGTGAAAGTGGACCAATACAGCTTAAACCTAATGGTGTATGATTCCCAGGGGAACCTGCTTTCGGGTGAGGATGTCGCAGACGCTGACGGTGGTGCCTATCAGGATGGTGGTACAGTGGGAGCGGTAAAAACCCTACAGCCTGATGAGCACTTTTTCGGTTTTGGCGAGCGAATGGATTTTGTGGACCGTCGGGGCAAAGAAGTGGATTTGAATGTAGGCAGAGGATTGGGCAGGCCTCATATTATCGGAGCTTACAATGTGCTGGAGGCCAATTATGCACCGGTGCCGTTTTTTATGAGCACAAAAGGCTATGGAATCTTTTTCCATAATTCCTATGCCACACATTGGGACCTTGGCTCGAAGAGCAATGAGCACCTGAGCTTCGAGGCCGAGGGAGGTGAGCTGGACTATTTCTTTATGTATGGACCGGATTTCTCCAAACTGCTGTATCATTATACTGGGCTGACGGGAAGGTCGCCGTTGTTGCCGCGTTTTGCGCATGGGCTTCAAGTAGGTACTTATAGTGGAGGTACCTGGGGACATGAAGAAATGACCAGTACCCATTATGTGGTGGAGCTGGCCAGAAAATACAGGGAAAAAGGAATTCCATTTGATGTCTTGCACTTGGATTCTACATGGAGGATGTTTGGTGAAAATGGCGGAAGTGGGGCCACTACTTTTGAATGGAGGGAAACCTTCAAGGATCCTGCTAGTATGTTTGACAGCCTCTATGCGATGGATATCAACATGGTAGGGCTCCACCTGAGACCCCGGTTCGATAATGGCAAAAAACTGGATTTGCTCAATCAGGCCAGGGCCAAAGGCTATGTCTATCCAGAAGAAAACAATCCAGGTGAATTTGTCAATTTCTTTGATGAAGAGGCCGTGGATTGGTGGTGGGAAAATGGCGTGATGCGCATTGCGGAGATTGGTGCCATGTTCCTGAAAACCGACGAAGGAAGTGCTTTTGGCCGGAAGGCCAATGAAAGCGATAAGACTGGCCCAAGGACGGAAGAAGCCAGAAGGCTGCACAATGCCTTTCCCGTGGCTTATGCAAAAGCACCTTATGAGAAATTTAAAGAATATAACGGTATGCGAGGGATGAACCATACCCGAGAAGGTTATGCCGGGATTCAGCGTTATCCCTTTATTTGGGCAGGAGACTGGCCCAGTGAATGGCAGTATTATGGCCCCGTCATCAAAGCCGGGATCAATATTGGCCTTTCGGGTGTAGGATACTGGTCGCATAATATGGGCGGTTTTGAGCATGATGCGGATCCGGAACTGTTTGCTCGGTGGGTGCAGTTTGGGATGTTCAGTCCGGTGGCGCACGTTTTTGGCATGGATCATCCAGGATATAAAGAGCCTTGGAACTATGGTGACAAGGCAGAGGAAATCTTTACGCAGTACGACAAACTACGCTATCGCCTGATTCCATACATTTATACCACAGCATTTCAACAGTACCAGACGGGTAAGCCGATCATGCGGGCCTTGGTATTGGAGCACCAAAATGACTACAATACCTATACAGTGGATGATCAATATTACTTTGGTGAACAGATGATAGTTTGTCCCGTTCTGACCAAAGAAGCGCAGACCCGCACGGTATATTTGCCCGAAGGCACTTGGTATGATTACTGGGATGGCACCAAATATAAAGGCAAGCAATACTATAATATCGTCACCCCACTTGAGGAGTTGCCAATTTTTGTGAAAGAAGGGGCGATTATCCCGATGCAGGATGAGGTGGCTTATGATAACAAAGAAGCCTATGGTACGATCACCCTCGACATTTTCCCAGGAGCATCTTCCCGATACCGTCTTTTTGAAGATGATGGAGTGTCTGAAAAGTACATGGATGGGCACTATGCGGAAACCCTCTTTCAGGCCACATCGGATGAAGATGGTTTGGAGGTTAGGGTAGGTAAGTCAGAAGGGGATTATCATCCCGGTACGCGCAGCTATGTGCTAAAGATCCATACCGATGTGGAGCCCAAAGCGGTTAATCTCAATGGGAATGATCTTACGCAGTTGGGTGCAGCTGCGGTAAAGGAGGGTAATGCAGGCTGGGCTTATGATGCAGAAGCCAACGTGCTTTGGGCAGGAGGAGAAAAAGCCGCTGACGAGGAAATTCGATTTGTTGTCCAGTAATATGGCTGGCGATCAAAACTTTATGTAAGCGGTTTTATCAGTACAGAACAGGACAGTATTTTAGTTTTAAAAGGATAAATTCGCTATTATAAACTTCAAATCTGCAAATTAAAAACACATAACATAATGAGCACAGCAGAACGTACTTTTAAGCATGTAAACTACCTCTGGGATGAGCAAAAAGCCCAGGAACTTGAAGGAGATGAGGTAGCCCTTTTGATCTACAGGTCCAACATTCTTGGTGCCGACCTTCGCATTACCAACTATGGTGGCGGCAACACCAGCTGCAAGACCATGGAAACGGATCCTTTGACCAAAGAAGAGACCGAGGTGATGTGGGTAAAAGGTTCAGGTGGTGACATCGGTACCTTGAAGAGAAGTGGCCTTGCCGGACTTTATGTGGAGAAGTTTCATTCTTTGAAGAATGTGTACAGGGGACTGGAGTTTGAAGATGAGATGGTAGGGCTGTTTAACCACTGTATCTATGACCTGGATTCCAAGGCACCTTCCATTGATACCCCTTTGCATGCTTTCTTGCCGTTCAGGCATATTGACCACCTGCACCCTGATGCGGCCATTGCGATTGCTGCTTCCAAGGATGGTGAGAAGATCACCGAGGAGCTTTTCGAAGGTCAGATTGCGTGGGTGCCGTGGCAGCGTCCCGGCTTTGACCTGGCCCTGCAATTGGAAAAGGCACTGAACGAGAACCCCGGTATCCGCGGCATCATGCTGGGCGGACACGGACTGTTTACCTGGGGAGATACAGCTTACGAATGCTACATCAACAGCCTTGAGGTCATTGACAAGGCATCCGAGTACTTGGAACAAAATTACGGCAAAGATCGTCCTGTATTCGGTGGACAAATGATCGAATCCCTCGCTCCTGAACAACGTAAAGAGCAGGCATCCATCATCGCCCCGGTATTGAGAGGGTTGGCTTCTGGCTATAACCGAATGGTGGGACACTTCACCGATGACGAGCGCGTATTGCAGTTTGCCAATAGCCATGACCTTGAAAAACTGGCGCCATTGGGTACGAGCTGTCCTGACCACTTCCTCAGAACCAAAATCAGGCCTTTGGTACTGGATTTCCCTGCTGATGTGGATTTGAGCAAAGCCGATGAGATCAAGGAAAAGCTTGACAAGGATTTTGAAGAGTACAGGGCGTACTACAAAAAATATTATGAAGACCATAAGCGTGACAACAGTCCCGCAATGCGTGATCCGAACCCTGTAGTCATCATCTGGCCGGGAGTGGGCATGTTCTCCTATGCCAAAAACAAGCAGACTGCCCGTGTGGCCAGTGAATTCTATATCAATGCGATCAATGTGATGCGCGGTGCGGAAGCGGTTTCCGAATATGTGGCCTTGCCCCTTCAGGAAGCCTTTGATATCGAATACTGGTTGCTGGAAGAGGCCAAGCTTCAGAGAATGCCTAAGGAGCAGCCGCTTTCCAGAAAAGTAGCTTTGGTGACGGGCGGTGCCGGTGGTATTGGCAAAGCGATTGCCGATAAACTGGCCAGTGAAGGTGCCTGTGTATTCATCACTGATATCAACCAAGAACGTCTGGATGAGGCTGTAGCCACTTATTCCAAAGACGTGGGCGGAGGAGCTGTGATGGACGTAACCAAAGGTGACGACATCGTGAAGGCCTATAAACAAGCCGCACTGAAATTTGGTGGCGTGGATATTATCGTCAATTGTGCTGGTCTGGCCATCTCCAAACCAATCGAGCAAACTTCCGAGAAGGACTGGGACCTGCTACAAGACATTTTGGTAAAAGGCCAGTTTGCCGTTTCCAAAGCTGGTGTGGAAACCCTAAGAGCACAGAACTTAGGCGGGGACATCATCAATATTGCCAGCAAGAATGCACTGGTTTCCGGTCCCAACAACGTGGGGTACGGTACGGCCAAAGCTGCCCAGGTTCATATGAGCCGGCTTTTGGCAGCCGAGCTGGGAAAGGACAAGATCCGTGTAAACGTGGTGAATCCAGATGCCGTGATCGAGGGAAGCAAGATCTGGGAAGGCGAATGGGCAAAAGGAAGGGCAAAGGCCTACGGTATTACCGTGGAGGAACTGCCGGCTTTCTATGCAAAAAGGACCATTCTGAACGAAATCATCGGTGTGGATGACATTGCCAACGGAGTATTTGCCTTCGTGGGGGGCGACCTAAGCAAATGTACAGGTAATATTCTTAATGTAGATGGCGGTGTAGCCGCTGCCTTTGTGAGATAATTATGCGAATAGAAAAGCAAAAAATAAAAGAAGTAAACGATCAGGCTCTCCCGGACCACCGGGAGAGTTTTGATCATTTGAGCAGTGTGCTGGGAAAGAAGGGTGTCGATGCCAATGTACTTGTGGAGAAACTCAAGGAATTCCAAGTGGCCGTGCCGAGCTGGGCGCTGGGCACGGGGGGGACCCGTTTCGGAAGGTTTTCCGGGGGTGGGGAGCCAGGTACCTTGGAGGATAAGATTGCCGATGTAGGTCTGCTTCATCAGCTGAGCCAATCTGCGGGGGCGATTTCATTGCACATTCCATGGGATATCCCCAATGATGTGGAAGCCACCAAAGAACTGGCTGCTTCCCATGGGTTGATTTTCGATGCAGTAAACTCCAACACTTTTCAGGACCAGCCTGATCAAGAGCTGTCCTATAAGTTCGGTTCCCTTTGCCATGCCGACAAGGCCGTAAGGGATCAGGCGGTGAAACACAACCTTGAAGTGATCAAATATGGCGATGCCCTGGGATCCAAGTCGTTGACGGTTTGGTTAGCTGACGGATCATCCTTCCCAGGCCAGCTGAATTTTAAAAAGGCATTTCAGCGCACACTGGAATCGCTCCGCGAAATATATGCAGGCATGCCTAAGGACTGGAAGTTGTTTGTGGAATACAAACCCTATGAGCCGAATTTCTATTCGACCGTTATCCAGGATTGGGGTACCTCGCACATGTTGGCCGATAAGTTGGGAGATCGAGCGTACAGCTTGGTAGACCTGGGCCACCACCTGCCCAATACCAATATCGAGCAGATCGTGGCCACCCTGATGATGGTGGGCAAGCTCGGCGGTTTTCATTTCAACGATTCCAAATATGGGGACGACGATGTGACAGTGGGCTCGCTTAAACCATATCAATTATTCTTGATCTTCAATGAGTTGGTGGACGGTATGGAAGACCCCTCTTCGGACAATCCCTATCCTGCATGGATGATCGATGCCAGCCATAACCTGAAGGATCCATTGGAGGACCTGTTGCAGTCATTGGAAGCCATTAAAATGGCGTATGCCCAGGCCCTTTTGGTGGACCGTGGGGCGTTGGAAGAGGCCAGGGAAAACAATGATCCCACCTTGGCACAGGAAATACTTCAGGCCGCATACCGTACGGATGTCCGGCCGCTGTTGGCTGAGGCCAGGCTGCAGGCTGATGGAGCCCTGGATCCGATAGCAGCATACAGAAAACTTAATGTCCGTAAGGAGCTGATAGCCCAGCGTGGTGAGAAAGTGATCTCTACGGGACTTTAATGGACCGTTTGACGTCATTGCGGGCTGGTCTGCCGACAGGTTGAAGAGCATGACGGAATTGAGACCGTTGTTGGCTTGTTCGGCATTCCCGCATTGACCCAGCCAAAACCTTAAAATCATTACAGCAAATTCCGGTAATCCGTTCATCTCTTTTTTTCAAGGGTTTAATAGGTTTGAAAATTTTCTTCTGAAAAAAATTGAACTGGGTTGCCGGCTTTGTATTACCAGCTTCTAACGCGAAGCTTAATTAACTTGCCCCATGACGCCAATTCCGGTAATAGCCATATTTGATATAGGAAAGACCAATAAGAAGTTCTTTTTGTTTGATGAGCATAGTAATGAGATCAAGCAGGAGTACAATAAAATCCCCTTGACAGAGGATGAAGATGGTTTTGAATGTGATGATTTGGAGGCGCTTTCCAAATGGATTATATCCACGGTAGAAGGGATATGTCAATCACCGGATTATGCGCTAAAAGGGATTAATTTTTCCACCTACGGTGCATCATTTGTACATATTGATGCGGACGGGATTCCGCTGACGCCACTTTATAATTACCTGAAAGAAATCCCTCAGGAAATTATCGACGAATTTTATGGTCAATATCCGGAGGAAACCAATAACCTCGAAACGGCATCTCCATCCCTTGGGATGCTCAATTCAGGTTTGCAGCTGTATTGGCTGAAAAAGACCAAGCCCGACTTATTTTCGAAGATTGCCTATTCGCTGCATTTCCCTCAGTACTTGAGCTATTTGTTTACCCGAAAGGCCGTCAGCGAGCCGACTTCCATTGGATGTCATACGCGGCTATGGGACTTCCAAAAAGACCAATATCATGATTGGGTAAAGCAGGAAGGCATAGACCGAGTACTTCCTGATATCGTAGCGACTGGACAATTGTATCAGGTCGAGCTGTGCGGGCGCAAGGTGGATATCGGTGTAGGCATCCATGACAGTTCCTCTGCCTTGGCCTCTTATTTGGTGCGGGTGAAGGAGCCATTTCTATTGATTTCCACCGGTACTTGGAGCATTTCCCTGAATCCTTTTACAACAGACCCGCTGACGCAGGATGAATTGCACAATGACTGCCTAAATTTCCTCAGTATCGAGGGCAAGGCGGTGAAGGCATCCCGTTTTTTCATGGGGTATGAATTTAATTACCAAATCGACCGAATTAACAAGCACTTTGGTAAACCGGATAAATATTATAAAACCGTTCCTGCCAACCCGGCCATCATCGAAGCGATCAAGACGGGCAAGGTGAGCAATACCTTTTACCCCAAACATATAGCGGAGACGCCTTTGGTAAAAGCGCTTTATAAAGGGAATGAATGGAATCCAGCATCCTTTGCCAACTTTGATGAAGCTTATCATCAATTGATCTGGGGACTGACCCTGCTGCAGGTGGAGTCCTTGAAATTGGCCAGGGGAAATTCACGTATCAAAAAGGTTTTTATCGATGGTGGTTTTGTCCACAATGAGGTTTTTATGGAGTTGTTAAGGTATTACCTTCCGGAAAGCGAATTGGAATTTTCGGATTTTCCGCTTGGCTCAGCCTATGGAGCGGCCTTGGTCTTGGAGGCCAGCGAGCAGAAGATGGTATAGAAGTCTGAAGACTTCTGTAAGTATTGGTTCTAGTCCGGAGACTGGAACCAATGGACAGCATGATCCAAGTTGGTCCAAATCTTCAGACTTGGACCTCATACTTTATGGAAGTCTTCAGACTTCCAATTTTTTTATTAGCTTGTTTTAAAGGATGTTAAAATGAGCAGAAAGTACCAGATCAGAGATCAAGATGAATTGTATTTTGTGACTTTTACCATTGTAAGATGGATAGACGTGTTTACCCGGGATCGCTATAGGGATATATTTATCGATTCCTTAAAATTTTGCCAGGATAATAAAGGGTTGGAAGTGTATGCTTTTGTCATCATGACCAATCACGTTCATCTTATTATTGGTAGAAAAGGAAAGAGTTCCCTTCAAGGAATCATCCGGGATGTAAAAAAATACACTGCCGTGAAAATTTTAGAGGCTATTGAGCAAAATACGGAGGAAAGCAGGAGGGATTGGTTGTTATATTTTTTTGAAAGGGCGGGAAGTTTTAAATCCAGCAATACCAAATATCAATTTTGGCAGCACCATAGTCATCCACTGGAGTTAAATTCGACGAGGAAGATGATAAACTACTTGAATTATATTCATCAGAATCCAGTAAAGGCTGGAATTGTATATCAGCCAGAGGATTATGTATATAGCAGTGCTGCAAATTATGCGGGGATGGTGGATAAAGTGTTGGATGTGAAATTTATTGGGTGAGAAGTCTGGGAAGTCTGGAAGTCTGAAGACTTCTGTAAGTAATGGTTGCAAGTCTAGAGACTTGAACCAATGGCATAGAGAATGGTCCAAGTCTGAAGACTTGGACCTATACCGTGTAAAAGTCTTTAGAATTTTAGCCCTTAGGGCGTTTGGCTTGGAGTTTGATGTCCACCAAGTCCGAAATGTGTACGGGCTGGTTGGTTTCGATGCTTTTTCTGGCTGCAATGCCGATCAGGATGGACATCGCACCATCTCGGGTGCCGGCAGATTGACGGTAGGGGTCAGCCATATCGGGGTCTTTAAAGAGTTTGTCCTTAAGCCTGACGTCGCCGCCACCATGGCCACCGCCGGAATGGGGAATGGTAATGATTTCCGTTTCCCCAAAATTTTTGGTTAGGCGGAGTTCGTCAGCAGGTTCTACTTCCCAGGGTTGGCGTTCTTTGATCCACGCTTCCAATCTTCCCTCGGTCCCGTTAAAAGCGATGCGATAGCCTTCGTAGGGGGAGTAGGTGGTAAGCGAATAGCTGACTTGAACATCATTCATATAGCGGATCTGTACAGCCATCTTATCATAGATGTCAATGTCTTCCCGGTAAACACAGCCATCCCGTAAGTAGCCGTCATATTCTTCATTGGCCACATAGAGGTCCATTAAGCGCTTGCTTTTGGTGATGTCCCAGTAAAAGTCACAGTCATCCTTGTGTGGGCAAGGCCGACAATTAGTAGAACGGAAAGGGCCATTTTTACCATAAAACTCCAACTTTCCATAAGCAAATACCTCTGCAGGATCGGAATCCAGCCACCAATTGAGCAAGTCAAAATGATGGGTGGATTTATGCACTAGAAGAGTGCCTCCTTTGTCACGATACCCGTGCCATCGCCGAAAATAAGAAGTGCCGTGATCGGTGTCCAGGTACCAATGGAAATCTACAGAAGTGACCTTGCCAATTGCTCCTTCATGGAGCAGCTCATATATTTTTTGACGATGTGGACTGTAGCGGTAATTGAACGTCACAATCACTTGTTTGCCCGTGCGGCGTTCTGCATCAAGGATATTTTGGCATTTGACCTCATCGGTGGTCATAGGTTTTTCGGTGATGACATTGGCTCCAGCTTCGAGGCCTTTGATGATGAATTGGTCATGGGTGGAATCCATCGTGGTGACGATCAGGACATCGGGCTTAACGGTGGCCATCATCTCATCGAAATCGATAAAGGTGGGACAATCTGCCCCTATGTATTGCTTTCCGTAGGCGAGCCGGCCCTCATTGATGTCTGAAAGTCCCACAAATTCTACTTCATTGGGATAGTCTTCAACAACGCTTCTACCAAACATGCTCGTACCTCTAATTCCAGTACCTACCAAGGCCACTCGTAACTTGGCTGCTGGGTTTTCTCTCAGGTGAAGCGCTTTGGCAATTGGATGAATGAAAAAAGAACCGGCTGCCAATGTTCCGGCTTTGGACATAAATCTTCTTCGATGAAGATTGGTGGTTTGATCTGACATGATGTTTTGGGTTATTGTTGTAATTTGATATAATATAATGAAACATATCCTTTAAAGCACTTTATATTTTGGGTAATCCACAAGTGGATTTTTATGTACGTTGGGTGGTGCTTTTTTGCGTAGAAACGATGGGATTCCGTATCAATCAGCTATATTCTGGTTGTTTCCCGTGGTGAAATGGATTTTCAGGAAATGGTTTTTTTATCTTACGGTTTTTTATCCAATTTTGGCACGTTGTTTTCAGAAAGTGTTTATAAATAGGAATGATATCATGATGAAAGCTTTATGGTTAATAATAGGATTTACCTTTACGGTAATGGTGGCCAATTGCCAAGACTTGGATACTTCCATGTTGGTAGGGAAATGGAAGATGAGTAGCTATGATGTCATTGATAATGTCCGATTATCAGACCATTACCGCAGCGCTTCACCTCAGGTACGTGAGCGGATGGACCGCAAAATTGCACGCTATATTGACAATACCTTTTATCATTTTACTAGCCAGGACAGTGTGTTCTATACAGATTTGAGTGAGGGCACCGTCGTCCAAAAAAGTGCCAGTTATATTTTACAAGATAATGGGATTTTAGTAATCAAATCCGAGGAGGGAAAGAAAGAGAAAAAAGCTAAAGTCAAGGATCTGACCATAGATCATTTGGTGATGTCTCCCATTGGAGATGACGGAAAAGCGAAAGGAGAAATGATCTTAAAACGGATCCAATAATGGGAGGGCATTAAGCATGGATTGAGGTTGCCAATTGTTAAAAAAACGGCTATTGTTTTAAAAAAAAATGGCTCTATATGGATTATAGTGGGTAAAGATATTAGTCCGGTTAAATTAATGTTGATTCATGTTCCTTTTCAATGGGCAATTTTCTATTCTGCCTTGAGGTATTTGACGTTAAGAAATCAAAGAAGTGGGCTGGAAAAAGCGCAGGCTTGTTTGACGTGAATCAGTACAAAAAATTGGTATGCTGCACAAATAGAGGAGTTTGCCTGCGTGAGTGCTGGCTTTGATTTTAGTCATATAGCTCACCGCAGCGGGTTTTTTTGGTTACGTTTTTCACCTGAAGGAAAAAAGTAACAAGGCAACAAGATGAAAGGCAAGCTAGAATTTGACATGCAAAGTAATAGTTACCCATAGTAAATCATATAGAACCAAAAAAATACATGTTTTGGTGTATTTTGAGATTGTAATGATTTGGTTAAATTTAAAGAACACCATTATAATTTTGCTTTTGTAAAGCAGTGCTTTTCCCCGAGAATGCTTCTCCCCTACAGATTCCCAAAATTTGCATTTAGACCATGCTGTTGGTCTAGTGATTTCCTCTATTTTGCCTAATTTAATAACCCAATTCCGACCTAATACGATTACCCAATCAGACATTTTAAGATGTCTCCAGAAGTGAATTTCAGTATTTTATCACCTAAAACTTAATCGTATGACTAAACTTCAAAAAAGTAAATTGTTACCTGTTAATTCAGGGGGCGTGATAAGTAGGGGGTTGGATCATGGTTTTAAATTTATGTGTATTTCCGTAGGTGTGGCGATGGAGGTATTGGCCTGCAAAAACTGCAGGCGGGATCTATACTTAGGTATGAAGGGACAATTTCGCCGAAAAAAAAATGTGGCCTAGGGTTTTCCAGGCTACCAAAAAAAAACCATCCGCCGTGGCGGATGGCCTTTCGACATCCAAAACAAACAATTAACCAATTAAATTACCTTCATCATCCCATTGGGCCAGGGTGTGCCTGGTGTCGGGATTCATATATATTGGGATATATTTTTCTTCCAGTTTAAAGCCGTGCTTCGCCATCACATCGTCAGGAACCCCTTTCCACACATTTGGTGTATTACCTTGGTAGTTCAGGTCTTTGAAGCCTTCGGGTGAGGTGAAGAAGCCTGTGGCGGTTAGATTTCTCAAGGTATTGAAGAAAGTCACACCTCTTTCCATCTCTGGCTTTGCCTTGTCCGGATAAGCGATACTATCAATGATCTTGATACGTTCGTCTTCGCTAGCTTCCATGAAGGATTTGCCATATTGATCTTCCGCCTGAGTATCGAGCCACATCAAACCACCTCTCATCGGCGTTTTGTATGCCGGCATGTCCTTGACGATAAACTCAATAAAATCCGGCACTCCGGCTTCTGTGGCACTCCCTGATACATCATCTTTTGGGATGATCACATCTACCAGATAGTGCAACTTTTTCATTTCATCTTCTGTAAAGAACTCCTCTTTCTTCAGGGCAGCATTGAGTGCCATCTCTTCAGGAGTACGGCCCCACTTGGTACCATCGCCGATCTTAGGGGCATGTACTACCTCTTTTGGAGCTTCAGGACCACAGCCGGTCATAAAAAAGCCGGTTGCTAAAGAACCCGTGAATAACAGTTTTAAATTTTCTCTTCTATTCATCGTCCTCTCCTTTAAATATTTTTCTTTTTCAATTCGCTTACAATGTAATCAGAAGTCCTCCAAGCCAGGGCCAAGATGGTCCAAGTAGGGTTTTTATCTGCTTGTGATACAAATGGTCCACCATCTACCACGAAGAGGTTCTTGCACTCGTGTGCCTGACAGTTACTATTCAGGACAGAGGTTTTAGGATCATTGCCCATTCGGGTGGTTCCCACCTCGTGGATGATCCTGCCTGGTGTAAGCAGTCCGTATTGGGTTTCAGGGCCTGGTTTTTCTCCATAAATAACTGCACCAGCATTGGTCAGTACTTCTTCGAATGTTTCGTGCATGTGCTTGGCCTGATTTACCTCTTGGTCTG
This sequence comes from Echinicola rosea, assembly GCF_005281475.1. NCBI lineage: Bacteria > Pseudomonadati > Bacteroidota > Cytophagia > Cytophagales > Cyclobacteriaceae > Echinicola > Echinicola rosea. The sequence continues at coordinate 1,718,985 of NZ_CP040106.1, forward strand.
TCCAGTTGTAATTGAATTTTAAAACCGGAATACCGTATTTATCTACCGTACTGTTGTCGATCTCGCAATAATTTTCATACCTGGGGATGCTTTCTCCACGGCCGGACATGCCTACCATGGTGCCGAAGTAAGAGCGGATGTCTTTCTTTAGTCCTTCACCGTAGCCGCCATTGGTGCCAGGATTGCCAAACTCATCCTTGATATGCTGGCGTATGGTGTCCATGCCAAAGCCGAAACCATAGCTTGGCATACCCATGCCGCCCCAGTATTCGATATGATATCCGCGGGCAAAGTCAAGTTTGCTATTGTCCAGCCACCATGGTGTGTAAACATGCATGCCGCCCACACCATCTTCGTTGTATTTTTTCCTGTCGAGCATACCTGGGATAAAGCCCATCCTGTCCGATCCAGTGGAGTCATGGAGGTAATGGCCGATCATGCCACTTCCATTGGCCAGTCCGTCAGGATGGCTTTTGGATTTGGAATTGAGCATGATACGTGCAGATTCACAGGCGGAAGCACCCAGTACCACCACGCGGGAACGTAACTTATATTCCTTCATGTCCACTTTGCTGATGTACGAAATACCGGTAGCATTTCCTTTTTCATCGGTGGTCACCTTGCGCACCATGGCATAAGTAAAGAGGTCTACTTTACCTTTTTTCATGGCAGGTTTTACCAAACAAGTGCCGGACGAAAAATCTGCATAAGCTTGACAGGCGCGGTTACATTGGTTACAGAAGAAGCAGGCTCCACGCTCATTGTTGATCGGTTTGGTGAGGATCGAAAGCCTGGAAGGAATCACCGGTACGCCGATTTTATCCGCTCCTTTTTTGATGTAAAGTTCATGCAATCGAGGCTTTGGAGGAGGGAGAAAATAGCCGTCAGGCTCATTATAAATCCCCTCTTTTGAGCCAAATACCCCAATAAGCTGATCAACTTTATCGTAATAAGGCTTGAGGTCGTTATAGCCTATCGGCCAATTGTCTCCTAGACCGTCAATGTCTTTTCGCTTAAAATCGTTTGGACCAAAGCGCAGGGAGATTCTTCCCCAGTGGTTGGTACGTCCACCTACCATCCTGGAGCGGAACCAATCGAACTTGGTGTCGCCCTCGAATGTGTAGGGTTCGCCTTCGATGTCCCATCCACCAATGGCTGCGTCAAAATCCCCAAAAGGCCTGTTACGGGTACTGGCTCCTCTCCGGGGAGATTCCCATGGTGGTCTGAGCTGGGTACGGTCTTCTTCCTTTGCAGGGTCAAAATCCGCTCCTGCTTCTACTACGGCCACGGAAAACCCAGCCTCTGAAAGGATTTTTGAAGCCATTCCTCCCCCAGCGCCTGAACCGACGATGATCACGTCATACGCTTCACCGGACGATTTTATCTGAAAACTCATGTGTGATTATTTTGTGATTGTCTCTTAAGTTAAATTAATTTTTCACGAAAGCAAAGCCGTTGATTGAGCGTTTCTAAAATTTTTTTAATGAAAAAAAATTAGAACGTCAGGATCAGAGATGGCTTATTTTCTGCAAGAAATATAATAAAAATTTATTAGCTAAATGGTTTTAGTGATTGATGAAATTTTGTAAATCACTTTGTGCGGTTGATTGATCGTTAAAAATTTTAGTGCTACGTTGTCAAAAGAGTATTTTAATCGTTTTGTGATTAGAAAATGTGTAAATAATCTTCTTATTAACCGCTTCAGTGAAAAAAATTATAAATGGTTTATTCACTGTTTTATTGAATACATGACAGGAACATGCATGTCCTTCTTTGTAATGTTAGATGGGCCATGCGATGTCCTGTCCACATTTTTTAGGAAGATTACAATTCAGGCTCAAGGTATTTCCAAACGGTTTTTGCGACGATCTTGTGGCCTTCGGCCGTGGGATGGATACCGTCAGGTTGGTTGAGATCAGGGTTTCCGCCCACGCCTTCTAAAAGGAATGGGATCAGTATCAGGTCGTTTTGTTCCGCAAGGGAAGGGAAAATTTCCTTAAAATCTGTCGTGTAAGCTTCTCCCATATTTGGCGGTATCTGCATTCCTGCCAAAAGAATCTTGGCGGAAGGATATTCTTTTTGGACCTTGTCGATAATCCCCTGAAGGTTTTCTTGGGTAGTGGAGAGCTTGATGCCCCGGAGTCCGTCATTGCCACCAAGCTCCAAAATGAAAATATCAGGTTTGGCTTCCAAAAACCAGTCAATCCTGCTCAATCCGCTGGCGGAAGTTTCACCGCTGAGGCCACCGTTTATGACTTTGTAAGGGAGTCCAAGGCTATCGATCTTTTTTTGGATCAAGGCAGGAAAAGCCTCCTCCTGATCGACACCATAGCCTGCTGACATACTGTCTCCAAAAAAGAGCACCGTTTTCTGCTTTTCCTCACTTTTATCGTCCACTTTGGCTTCGGAGGACGCTGTCTTTTCGGATGTCTTTTGGCCTTCACTGCATGAAGTAGCAATGAATGCCCCACACAAAAACATCAACAAAAGAGAAATTGCACGTATTTTATTCATGATATGAAACTTATTGAGACGGATTTACGATTTATATAGTTATTGAATATGCGATACCCAATCCCTAAAATTGATTAAATTTCGCTTTAACCCCATACAAATTTAAGAAATAATCAGGTGGCTTGGATTAAAACCAAAAACCACGCCTGAATTGTTTCGGCACCAACAATAAAATTGCACCCATTTATATGGCTATACTTTCTATAGATAATGTTAGTAAAATTTATCAAAGCGGTTCGCGCAAATTGACCGTTCTGGACCAAGTAAACCTCCGTGTGGAAGCAGGGGAAAGCATTGCAATCGTAGGTCCTTCTGGTAGTGGGAAGACCACCTTGCTCGGGCTCTGTGCGGGGCTGGACAGTGCCACTTCTGGTAGCGTGCAGCTGAACGGCCATCGACTGGAAGTGCTTTCTGAAGACCAGCGGGCTGCCGTGAGGAGCAAAGAGATCGGTTTTATTTTTCAGAATTTCCAGTTATTGCCCACTTTGACAGCATTGGAAAATGTCATGGTGCCCATGGAGCTTAAGCAACGAAAAGACGCCAAAGAAAAGGCCTTGGAGCTGCTCCAGCAGGTGGGGCTTGGTGATCGGGCGACGCACTATCCTTCCCAGCTTTCGGGAGGAGAGCAGCAAAGGGTCTCTATCGCCAGGGCTTTTGCCAATGAGCCGAAAATCCTCTTTGCAGATGAGCCCACCGGTAATTTGGATACCGATACCGGTGAGATGGTTGAGCAGTTGATCTTTGAACTGAACAGGGCATCGGGTACCACGCTTATCTTGGTTACCCATGATGTCGAGCTGGCAGCCAAAACCAATAAAATCATCCATATCCGTGGCGGTAAAATAGAAAGAGAGCAGCATGCATAGATTTTTATGGATTTTGAAAATGGCCCTGCGGGACTTCCGCAAGAACAGGGCAAAACTATTATTGTTTGTATCTTCCATTGTCATTGGCATCGCTGCGCTGGTGGGGATCAGTTCATTTGGGGACAACCTCGAAAAGGATATTGATAGCCAAGCAAAGGAGCTTTTGGGAGCTGATTTGGTACTGGAAAACAATCAGCCTTTGGGTGAGCAGGCGATGGATACCTTAGCTGATGATATTGCGTCGGAGATTAATTTTGCCAGCATGGTGGCTTTTCCGAAAAGCGGCGAAAGCCGGCTGGTGCAGGTGAGGGCCTTGGAGGGAGCCTTTCCATTTTATGGTGAGCTGGTGACTACACCAGAGACAGCAGGAAGGGAATTTAGAGATGGAGCAAAAAAAGCATTGGTGGAGAAAATCCTCATGGACCAATTTGGGGCCAAAGTGGGAGACAGTGTGAAAGTAGGCAAGGTGACCTTCCTCATCGCTGGGGAACTGCATGAAGCGCCTGGGCAAAATGGGATTACGGCCACTGTGGCCCCTGTAGTGTATGTGCCAAAAAAGTATGCAGAAGAAACAGGACTTATCCAATACGGCAGTAGGATCAACTACTCACGCTACTACAGCTTCGGCGAGCAGGTGGATGTCGAAAAGCTCATTGAGCCCTTCGAAGATGCATGGGAAGAGGCCCATATCGATGAGGATACTGTCCAGGAGCGGAAAGAAAGGACAGGGAGGTCGTTTGAAAATTTATCGGATTTTCTAAGCTTGGTGGCGTTTATTGCCCTGTTGCTCGGCTGTGTGGGGGTGGCGAGTGCCGTAAATGTTTTTGTAAAAGAAAAACTGCCTGCTGTGGCGGTGTTGCGCTGTCTTGGCGTTTCCTCACGTGATACTTTTTTGATCTATCTGAGCCAGATTATTCTAATGGGGCTGGCAGGCTCCATTTTAGGGGCTGGTTTGGGGACGGTTATCCAGTTTGTCCTGCCCGAAGTGTTCAGCGATTTTCTTCCGGTGGATGTCACAGTAGAGATATCCTGGGCAGCGGTGGGCTTTGGGGTAGTGACCGGTTTGCTTATTTCTATTCTCTTTGCGTTGCTCCCGCTTTTAAAAATCAGAAATGTGCCTCCGATGATGACTTTGAGGACAGATGCTGATATGATGACCTTCGTCAGGGATCCATGGAGATGGCTGGTAATGGTGGTGATTACACTATTTGTTTTTGGTTTCAGCCTGTCGTTATTGGATGGCTGGGAAGAGGCGCTTGGCTTCACAGGTTTTGTGCTATTGGCTTTTGGTGTCCTATGGATGGTAGGCACTGGGGTGATGTGGTTGATACGGAAATTTTTGCCCTTATCGCTGGCTTATCCAATCAGGCAATCATTGGCCAATTTGTATCGTCCAAATAACCAGACCATTTCGCTTATTGCGACTATTGGCTTGGGTACAGCCATGATCTCCACCTTGTTTTTTGTGCAGAACCAGTTGTTGGATCAAGTGAAATTTGCCGACAAGGAGGATCAGCCAAATATGCTGTTTTTTGACATCCAGACGTCCCAAGTGGAGGGTGTCAAAAAAGCTGTTCAGGAAGAGGGGCTGCCCATTATGCAGGAGGTACCCATCGTCACCATGCGAATGGATGAGATCAATGGGCTGGACAAGTCCGAAAACCGTGATTTGCCAGAGGAGGAGCAAAAATCAAATAGGTTGTATAATCGGGAATTCCGGGTGACATACCGCGATTCGTTGATTAGCTCAGAGACCTTGGTTGCCGGGGAGCTGCATAAAGTCACCCAGCCCGGGGACAGCATTTTCGTTTCATTTGATCAGGGATATGCAGAGCGGGCTGGCGTCGAGTTGGGTGATGAGATCGTCTTTAATGTACAGGGAAGGCCGCTCAAAACCTATGTTGGGAGTTTTAGAGAAGTGAATTTTCGTAAGGTATCCACCAATTTTCTGGTATTGTTTCCGGCAAATGTATTGGAAAAAGCACCTAAGTTCCATGTGGTCATCACCAAGTCCAAAAATGACCAACAAGCCGCCAATGTGCAAAATGAAATCGTTAGGAAGTTTCCCAATATCTCGGTGATCAATCTTGGAATGATAGTGGATACATTGGAAGATATTTTGGGCAAGATCAGTTTTGTCATCCAATTTATGGCGTTATTCAGTATTGTGACAGGTATTTTGGTATTGGTCAGTTCCTTGATCATCAGTAAATACCAACGGATGCGGGAAAGCATTTTGCTTAGGACGTTGGGGGCGAGCAACAAGGTCGTCCGAAAGATCAATACACTGGAATATTTCTTTTTAGGTAGCCTGGCCTCGCTGAGCGGTATTCTGCTGTCTTTTGTAGCGACGGCGCTGCTGAGTGTTTTTGTGTTTGAATTTCCAGTCAAATTGGCTTGGGGAAGTGCCTTAGTGATCTATGTGGTGATTACAGCCATCACGGTTCTTCTGGGCTGGCTGAATGGTAAGAACATTATCAACAAGCCACCAATGCAGATTTTGCGAGGGAGTTGATAAATGTCTGTTTGAAGGTACAATGGGCAAGGATCAGTTCTTTACCAATAGTCGCCTGCAGGTAAACCCTATAAAAAAAATGAAAAAATAATTCCAAAACTATGAAACCTTTTACTTGTATTAAATGTATATACATTAGATACAATAACAAAGTACGATTATGAGACTGGAGGAAGAGATAAAGCAAAAGAACTTTAAGAGTGAATACAATAAGGCGGTGGTCAATATTCTTTATACCCAGAGTTATTTGGTGACACGTCAAGGAAAGCTCTTTAAGCCCCATGGTCTTTCTCCCGAGCAATATAACGTGTTGCGGATTTTGCGGGGACACCATCCTGAGCCTATCACGGTGTCTTCCATTCAGGACAGAATGCTCAATAAAATGTCAAATGCTTCCAGGCTGGTAGAAAAGCTCAAACAAAAGGGCCTGGCAGAGAGGAAAGAATGTCCGTCCGACAGAAGACAAGTGGACATTACCATCACTCCAAAAGGCAAGCAGTTATTGGAGCAGTTGGATGGAGATATCCAACAATTCAACCATGAGGTGATTGGCCTTGATGATGAGGAAGTCGCCTTATTAAATTCACTCTTGGATAAACTAAGAGGGTAAAAAATTTCGTTATAAATGTGTATAGACATTAAATGTAAAAACTTAAATTGTAAAACTATAAAATTCAATTTGTTATGAGCACAGTAAAATGGACAATCGACCCTACCCACTCAGAAATCAACTTTAAGGCAAAGCACTTGGTGATCTCTACTGTGACTGGGAAATTCAAGGAATTTGAAGGTGAGGCAGAATCACCAGCTGAAGATTTTAATGGAGCCAAAGTGGCATTTTCTGCCAATATCGACAGCATCGATACCAATCAAAGCGACCGTGATGCACACTTGAAATCCGAAGATTTCTTTAATGCCGAAAAATTCCCAAAACTTTCTTTCTCCAATGGAGTTTTATCTAATGAGGGAGGAGCGTATAAGCTAAAAGGAGACTTGACGATCAAGGATACCACAAAATCTATCGAATTGGATGTGGATTTTGGTGGCGTAGCGGAGGATCCTTACGGCAATACCAAGGCAGGCTTTGAGCTGGAAGGAAAGATCAGTAGAAAGGAATTTGGGCTTACCTGGAACGCCGTGACTGAAGCAGGAAGTGTTGTGGTGGGAGATCCTATCAAAATTTTGGCCAGTGTACAATTGGTAAAGAATTGATCCAACTCAATTATATATACACACGATAAAGCCATGCCTGATTGAGGGCATGGCTTTTTTTATGGGATTTTTACTTCAATGCTACCTGTTTTCGATCGTTTTTTTGTACTGCCCCCAATAGTAGATAGGGAAAATCAGGGCTTTGAGCTTCCAGTCATTTTTTTCCCTGATATTGAGTGACTCATCCTTGTGTACCTTGGAATACATCATGGAAGCCATGATGGCATGACCAAAAAGAAGAAGGAAAATGATCGCATAAATGATTAATTCTGTCATGGGAAGTGGGATTTCAGGTGTTTTTGGAAAAGGCTGTTCGGGTGAAAATGATAATTTATTTCTATATTGACTGTGCGTGTAATGATATATGATATACCTCTAAAAAGGTGCTGCAAATATCTGTAAATATATACTATTATGAAAATTGGTTTGATCAAAGAAGGTAAAGTCCCTTCCGACCGTCGTGTAGCATTCAGCCCAGCGCAATTGAAGGCAATGAATGCAACCTATACAGGTCGCGCGGCTTTTGTCGTTGAGAAAAGCGAAATCCGGGCTTTCAAAGATGAAGAATATGAGGAGGAAGGTATAGAGGTGGTGGATGATGTGTCAGACTGTGATGTGTTAATGGGAATCAAAGAAGTGCCCATTGTCTCGCTGCTGGAAGGGAAGACGTATTTTTTCTTCTCTCATACCATTAAGGCACAACCCTATAACCGAGGGCTTTTGAAGGCCGTTTTGGAAAAGGATATTCGACTGATTGACTATGAAGTCCTGCGCAATTCGGGCGAGCGGGTAGTGGCCTTTGGGAGATGGGCAGGCATCGTCGGTGGCTACAATGGTCTATGGACTTATGGAAAAAAGTCGGGGCTTTTTGATATGAAACGTGCCAAGGATTGTTTTGACCTGAAGGAACTTCATGAAGAAGTGAAAAGCATTCAGCTTCCCCCGGTCAAAATGGTCATCACGGGAAATGGCCGCGTGGGCAATGGTGTGAAAGAAATCCTGGAGGTAGCCGGTATCCGAGAAGTCCGTCCAAAAGAACTCTTGCAGAACTATTACGATGAACCTGTCTTTGCACAGCTGTCGATGGGAGATTATAACCGGCGCAAGACTGACGGAGGATATGAAAAAGAAGAGTTTTATAGCCAGCCAGAAAAATATGAGAGCCATTTTCTCAAGTATGCAGAAGTAAGCGATGTGCTTTTTGCGGCAGCTTTTTGGGATCCGAAGGCTCCGAAGCTTTTTGAAAGAAAGGAGGTGGCCAGTGAAGATTTCAATCTATCTGTCATTGCAGATATTACCTGTGATATTGATGGTTCGGTACCGACGACTGTGAAACCTTGTACCATAGACGATCCGGTTTACGATGTGGACAGAGAATCCTTTGAGGTGTTGCCGGCTTTTGGCGAACAGCTAAGTATTTCGGTGATGGCCATTGATAATTTGCCTTGTGAATTGCCACGGGATGCTTCGGAGGATTTTGGAAAACAACTGATGGAAACGGTTATCCCTGCTTTGCTGGAAGAAGAGAATCCGATCATTGAAAAGGCGACCATTGCGGAGGCGGGTGAGCTGACCACTTACTTTGACTATTTGGAAGATTTTGTCCGTGAAAGTCCCGAAGACGCATGAATCCCATTAATACCTATCTAGAGCATACGCAGTTAAGTCCTGTCCTAACTGATCAGCAGGTCAACCAGTTGATTGAAGATGCCCTGCAATACCGATTCATGGGGGTTTGTATTCCACCGTTTTGGGTAAAAAAAGTAAAACGTGAGTTGGAAGGTTCGAGCGTACAGGTGGTGACCGTTGTGGGGTTTCCCTTGGGATACCAAATGACTGAGACCAAAGTTTACGAAACCACAAAAGCAATCGGCAATGGTGCGGATGAAATTGACGTGGTATGGTCGCTCAGTGCGTTTAAAGCTGGGATGAACTGGCCGAAAATCGAATTGGCCAAGCTTTCTTCGGTTTGTCATGAAGCGGGGAAACTTCTTAAGGTCATTCTCGAAACGGCCTATCTGGATCGCGATGAACTGGTAGCTGCCTGTAAAATCTGTGCTGATGCAGGGGCGGATTTCGTGAAGACTTCCACCGGCTTTGCTTCATCAGGGGCCCAACTGGAAGATGTCATGCTGATGCGAGCGATATTGCCTGCTCAGGTCGGAATCAAAGCCAGTGGTGGCATCAAGACACTTGGTCAGGCAGAGGATTTTGTAAAAGCAGGAGCCGATAGAATCGGTACCAGCATGGCTGTTCAGATCATGGAGGAATGGCTTTCCCAAGAAGAGTGACCGTACTTTTACCTTCCTCCATAGAAATTGAGCACCGTCTCCGAAAACCGCTGCGGGATCTCTGCCGGCGCATTATGACCTGTGCCGTCCAGGATAACCAATGTAGCATCAGGGATGTTTTCAGCAATCAATCTGGTATGGGATTCCTTGACATAATCGTGTTCACCTGCCATGATCAGTGTAGGACAATTGATCTTGGATAAGGAAGCGGGAGGGATGTTTGGTTCTGACTGTAAACTTTTTTTGACTCGTAAGGAAAATTCCTCCCTTTTGTTTAGTGTGCGACTTTCCAAGTCCTCGATTTGTTTTTCCAGGATTTTGTTGATTTTGGAATCTACGGAACTATGGTCATTGTAGAGGACTGCGGCCATGGCTGCCAAGCTCTTGACTTTTTCGGGATAGTTCATGGCCAGTATCAGGCCGGTGTTTCCACCATCGCTCCATCCAAGGACATTTACTGCTTCTATTCCCAGTTTATCCAAAAAGGCGTTGACATCTTCAGCGTATAGCTCATACGTCAGTTTCCTGCCATCTTCAGTGGATTTGCCATGTCCTCTTGTGTCCAGTGCGATGACCTTGTAATGCTTCGCCATGGTGGGGATAATGCTGGAAAAACTCGCCATAGACATGTCGGCGCCATGCAATAATAACAATGGTTCACCCTCTCCGTAGGTTTCGTAATAGAGGTTGATACCATTGGCCTTTACCTGCTTTCCCACCTTATTGTTGCCGCCGATTGCTGTACTATCGCCTTTTACACTTAGTCTTAAGATATGATTGTTCCCAGGAGTGGGGTCTTTGATGAGGGCAGCACTGTCTTCTTTGTTTAGGTTCACAAATGCAGAAAGACCACCGTCTAAATCCTCGAAAGTTCCATTCACCAAAATAGGGGCTTCATCTTTTTTGCCTTTGAGGGTGAGCTTTAAGTCATCTAAGTAATACACCCCAGCATTTTGGCACAATACGCCGATTAGAAGTTTGGCGCTTTTTTTATGGATTTTCCCAGAAAGGGTCAATGTTCCCCACTCGTTACTTTCCATTCGAGCCGGTCCTTCACCCAATTGGTTTTCCAAAAACCGGCCTTGATCATCATAACAAGCTGCAAAGCCTATCATTTGGTTGTTGGATTCATGCTTGGTAAGCGCAGTGAAAGTGAATTTTTTACCTTGGTAGTCTTGGATGTCGATGGTTTGGACAAAACCGGAATACTTTTCTTGGGCTGTGGTCAAATTTAAAATTCCTAAAAAAAGCAGTGCCAGTCCTACAAAAACAGTTTTTTTCATGGAATCAAATGGTTTTGATAAAAGTAACTTTTAAATGCCATAGCGGCAGTAAAAAAGATCAATTGTGCATTTCAAACGAAGATTTGGGAGTGGTGGTTTTCTGAATTTCCATTTTTTCTTTTCCCACATCCAGGTTTCGCGTGTCGTCTTCTTTGTTCAGGTAGATCAAAATAAAAGGGATTACGAAGAAAGTCAACAGAATATAGGCAATGCCAATGACTTTTTTCTTGGCGGCACTTTTTCCAAAATAGATGGCCAGCTTTACCGGGATGTTCCTCAAGCCGGGGAAAGGCAAAAATATAAAGGCTCCGATAAAATTGAACAAAAAGTGGACGATGGCAATGGCGATAGCGGCTTCGGTCTTATAAATGGCTGCAATGGCCGCCGTGATGGTGGTACCGATATTGGCGCCAATGATAAATGGAAAGACCTTGTTCAAGGACACTTTTTTGGTAGCCACTGCTGGCACCAAAAGGGAGGTGGTGACGGTGCTGGATTGGACAGCAGCTGTAAAAAACACTCCATAAGCAAATGAGCGATAGGGATATTTAAAAATGTGCTTACTTACTTCCTTAAAACTGGTAGAGATAAAGGTCTTGTAAACCGTAGAGGATAGTATCTTGATGGACAGAAAAAGCAGCACTACGCTGAGCACCAATGCCAGTACTGGAATCTGGATCCAGTCGATGATCAGGTTACTTAGTGAGCGGGTAAAGATGATATTATAACTGTAGTCTCCTTCCACACCGCTAGTTATGGTCACCAATGATTGGGAGAGAAAGGAAGCTATTTTGCTGAGGAAGTTAAAGTAATACTCTAGCGGCAAAAGGATGATTACCGTAATAATATTGAATAGATCATGCAGGATTCCGGCAGAGATGGCTTTTCGGAATTCACTTTTCTTCATGATATAGGTGAAGGAAACCAACGTCGAGGTGATGGTGGTACCGATATTGGCACCCATGACAATGGGGACCGCCTGGGTGATGGATAGATTTCCCGAAGCGACTACTGCTACCACCATGGCCGTAACAGTACTGCTTGACTGTATCAGGCCCGTCATCAACAGCCCGATAAATAGTCCGATAAACGGATTGCTTGTGGCCAGGAAAATTTCATTTGCCACCTCATTGTTCATGTTCAGAAGAGAGACTGTCAAAAGATCAATGGAGGTCATGAAAAGAACGAGCGCAAATAACATTTGCGCTGCCATGATCCACCTTTTGGTGTAATCTTTCTTTTGGGTCAATTCTGTCATTTAGTAATGAGTGCTCTGCTTGATTAAAGGCCCAATTTAGGGTAATTCACAAAATAAGGCGAATAACCTTAGATAATTTTGTATTTAATGTGAAGCTTATGTTAACAATCAGCTTAAAATTCAGGATATCCAAATACTGTGACGATATTTTATTTTTATCACTGGTAATTTTTTAGGTAAATGTTTTGCTCCCAATTTTTTTTGAAACATATTGTAGTATATTAAGTTTTTTCGCGAGCCAGTGATGTTATGTTAACAATTTCATAATGTATAACTCCTATAAAGTTATTTAACTTTGTGACCGAGTAAAAAAATCCTCTCAGTAAATCGCCAAAAAAAAATCTATGGCTAAATTAAAAGATCAGAACATTAATCAGGATGCTTTATCTAAAGCGGCCTATTCACTTTTTGATTTTACAAAGAAGGAAAAGTCCTTTTTAATTGTTTTGTGCATCCTGGTATCCATCGCCGGCTTTATCACCCAATACACCTATGCCGCCATGTGGTTTGGGTTTTCACTTGCAGCCTATTCGGCTATTGGCAATGACAGTATCCAGACCATCGGGACATTCATCGCCTCCAACCAAAGCCGTAAGTGGTATTGGCTGTGGTTGTTTATGGGAGGGATTTTCGTGGCCACTGCTATTTACAGCTGGGTGACCTACGGTGGTGACGTGAGTTATCAGCGGCTCTATGTCAAGGGGCTGGACAAGGCTCCAGAAGAATTTGTATTTCTACAACTGGCAGCGCCGATTGTCTTGATGGTCATGACCAGACTGAGAATGCCTGTTTCTACCACTTTCTTACTATTGAACGTATTTACGTATAAGGCAGGTACGATAGCTGGTGTGGTGCAGAAAAGTTTGATTGGCTACTTGTTGGCATTTGTGATCGCCATTGTCGTGTGGTTTGTGCTGGAGAAGTTCGTTACCAGTTATCTTAAAGGGAAAACCAAAAATTACTGGTATGTCCTTCAGTGGATTACTTCTGGTACGTTGTGGTCACTATGGCTCATGCAGGATGCAGCTAATATCGCTGTGTTTTTGCCAAGGGTACTGAATATCTATGAATTTATTGCCTATGCAGGATTTATCTTCTTTGGAATGGGCTTTTTATTCTATTTTAAAGGAGACCGGATTCAGGGCATTGTAAATGAAAAAACAAAAGTGACCGATGTAAGGGCGGCTACCATTGTGGATTTTGTGTACTGTATCTTACTGTTTTACTTTAAGATGTACAGCAAAATGCCCATGAGTACCACTTGGGTTTTTATTGGTCTATTGGGCGGTAGAGAGATAGCCATTGCCATGGCCAAATCCAAAAAGCTTAAAAAGAGAAAAGCCCGGTTGGTACGCGCTTATATGCTGGCAAGGAACGATATATTTAAAGCGGCCATTGGTTTGATTGTCTCTTTGGTACTGGCACTGATCATTAATGAAGGCGTGCGAAAGGAAATATTTGAGTTGATATTTTAAGCATTATAGATAAAAGCGGCAAAAGCCGCTTTTTTTTTGCCTCATTTTTAAATGTTTGCATTTGGATAGGTGAAAGGGCTTTGTCTCCCGCCAAATTTACCTTAACTTCATTTTCCCAAAATCAGCAAATTATGGATTTGTACACGCCGGAATATTTTATGAACGAAGCCTTGAAACAGGCCAAAATGGCTTTTGAGGAAGGTGAAATTCCGGTCGGGGCAGTGATGGTCTGTAGAAATAGGGTGATCGCAAGGGCATATAATCAGACAGAGAAACTTAATGATGTGACGGCTCATGCTGAGATCTTGGCCATTACGGCAGCATCCGATTCACTTGGGGCAAAATACCTCACAGCGTGCGAACTTTATGTCACATTGGAGCCTTGTGTAATGTGTGCCGGCGCCAGCTTTTGGGCTCAGCTAGGTGGCATCCATTTTGCAGCTCGTGATCCTAGAAGAGGATATTCTAACATTCAGGAGGGGCTTTTGCACCCTAAAACCAAGGTCAGTCAAGGGATTATGGAGGTAGAAGCCAAGGATTTGCTAGATTCCTTCTTCAAAAAACTGAGAAAATAGCATTTTTATGCACATTAGAGAACTCTTTTCGATTCATCTTGGTTTGTAAATTACACAATTTTAGTAGAGAGAATTATTTTAATGTTTAACCATAAAATTTTATAAACAATGGCTTTTGAATTACCAAAACTACCGTATGACTACAATGCATTGGAACCAAATATCGATGCTAAGACAATGGAAATCCACTATGGTAAACACCACAATGGATATGTTACAAAATTGAACGATGCTATTGCAGGAACTGACTTGGAAGGTAAAAGCCTTGAGGAATTGATGAAAGTAGCCGGTTCTAACGGAGCGGTAAGAAATAACGGTGGTGGTCACTTTAACCACTCTCTTTTCTGGACCATTCTATCTCCAAACGGTGGAGGTCAGCCTTCAGGAGATTTGGCTTCTGCTATTGACGCGAAGTTTGGCTCTTTTGATGCATTCAAAGAAGAATTTAACAAAGCCGCTGCGACAAGATTTGGTTCAGGTTGGGCTTGGTTGTGTGTCGATAAGAACAAAGAGCTGTGTGTATGCTCTTCTCCAAACCAAGATAATCCATTGATGGATATCGCAGAATGCCCTGGCACTCCAATCCTTGGACTAGATGTTTGGGAACACGCTTATTACCTAAACTACCAAAACAGAAGACCTGACTATATTTCTGCTTTCTGGAATGTAGTGAACTGGGAAGAAGTAAGCAAAAGATATGCTGCCGCCAAATAAGGTGGACGGAAACCATAAAATTAACTGAGAAAATTCCTCGATTCGCTGATGCGGGTCGGGGATTTTTTTGCACCAAAGACCTAAGCGGAGATTGACTAATAAGATATCGTCCGATTAAATTTTTACTTACGCTGAGAACGCAGCTTTAAACGAATACAAAAAAGATTTACTTGATTTCGTAAAACTACCCGTTCTTTGAATGGATGATATGAAAGTCTCCTTTAGGGGATTTAGGGGAGGATTTGGACGATGTTTTTTAACCCGGAATCAATGCCGTTTAGTTAATGTGTATCTGGAAAATACGGGTTCTATATTTTTTCCTTGGGCAGTTATTTTTCTAGCTAAACGGCATTGTGCCCTAAATATGCATTAGCCAACCTGTCGTGACTAGAAATTGGGGGCTCGTGATATAGTGAACAGACTGTTTGTAAATGAACGATCATAATGTTCGAAAATGTACACTTTTTTGTGTGGGTATTTTTTTAAACAACTGAAATACAGATAATTATATATTTTATTTTGGTCTGGCACTGCTTTTTCTAAAGATAGGGCGTAGCATTGATAATTTTGAAAACTATGAGAATTTCTTACCAAATATGTACTGTACTGTTTTTCTTTTTGTTGGCGACCGGCCATACCGTAGCAAGGCAGAGCAGTGAGCTAATAGGCAGGGTCATGGATACCAATGGAGCAGCCTTACCTTTTGCCAATGTTTCCGTGTTGGAAAAAGGAGGAGGTGGTATGGTCGTAGGTGCTGTTTCAGATGAAAATGGAGACTTTATGATCAGTACATCCAAGGTGGGAGAAGTTATCCTGAGCATTTCCTCCATTGGGTACAAGACTTACCAAACATCTCCATTTACCCTTGAATCAGGTATGAAAAAGGATTTTGGAACCATTCAAGTGGAAGAGGAGGCGACCTCCCTGGATGCAGTGGAAGTACGGAGTAGTAGGCCAGAAGTCATCATTGAGGCAGATAGGACAGTGGTAAATGTCGAAGGTACTGTAATGGCAGAAGGTAGTACGGCACTTGATGTAGTAGGGCGGTCTCCAGGCGTCTATGTAGATGCCGATGGAAACATCAACCTCAATGGACGGTCTGGGGTGATTGTCTTGATAGATGATCGCCAAACCTACATGAGTGCTAAAGACCTGGCCAATTTTCTAAGGGCCATGCCTGCGGACAATATCAAGAGCATTGAAGTGATCAATAATCCACCTGCCAAATACGATGCGGAAGGAGCGGCAGGAGTGCTCAATATCCAGTTGAAAAAGAATGATTACAATGGTATGAATGGAAGCATCCAGGCCGGGCACTATTATAATGGCCGACATGCTCCCTTTGCTGGAGGAAGCTTAAACCTTAAGCGGGGTAAGTGGACCACCAATCTTAGCCTAAACTATAACACTTGGGTACGTGACATTGACCTGCAAATTTTAAGGAGGTTTAAAGAAGAAAACGGTACATCTGAGTTTGATCAGGACGCTCTTTTACAGCTTGGAGAGGAGAATTTTTTCCTGTCTGGCGGGGCGGATTATCAGATAAACAAAAAGCATTCCGTTGGGTTTAGTTTTCAGGCTTCTGATCGGGATGGCGAAGAAAATGGAGATTCCCAAACGGATATTTCCAATCCGGACAATCCGGACATCAATCACCTGCAGGCGCTGAATGACAGCGAATCAGGGAATACCCGGATTTTCACCAACTTCCATTACGTAGGTAATTTGGACACCTTGGGCACAAAGTTATCGGCTGATGTGGACTACACCGTAGTGGATGGAGGAAGCCTTAGCTTGCTGACCAACAATTATTGGGTCAATGAGGCCACAGAGGCGGGTACCATGGATAGGATTCGAACGGAAAATGACATGGCCTACACGATTTTTACGGCCAAAGCAGATTTTACCAAGCCCCTAAGTGAAAAGGTGAAGCTTGAAACTGGAGTAAAGGGCAGCTGGGTGGAATCGGACAATATGCTGGACATCTCCAAGAGCACTGAAGATGGTCCTTTCGAGCCGGACCAAAATAGCAACCACTTTATTTATAATGAAAATGTATTGGCAGCTTATGCCTCAGTAAAATCTCCGCTAGGCAAAAAACTGGACTTTCAAGCTGGGCTCAGGATGGAATATTCAGACATTACCGGCAATTCAGTGACCCTTAACCAAGTCAACAAACAGGAATACCTGAACCTGTTTCCAAGTATGTTTTTACAGCACAAAGTGTCCGATAATTATTCCATCATCTATAATGTCAATAGAAGAATCACCCGCCCTAATTATCGTTTGCTGAATCCCTTCGTGTTTTATGTGGATCCATTGACTACGGAAAAAGGTAATCCCAATCTTCAGCCCCAGTATGCCAATAATTTTGAAATGAGCCATGTTTTTAAGCAGGCTTACCAGTTTACTTTGGCCTATTCCAGGACCACGAATTCTATCGATCAGGTGATGATCCAAAATGATGAAACCAAAGAGACCACCCTTCAAGTACAAAACTTTGATAAATCAGAGGACTTTAGCTTGAGAATGATGGTGCCGGTAGAGATTGCTGAATGGTACAGCACCAGCAATATGCTTCACTTGTATTATAAAGCCTACCAGTCTCAATTGGGGGATGACTTTTTGGATGTAAGTCAGTTTTCTTACATGGCCAGAACCCAGCACAACATCACCCTTCCCAAAGGGTTTAAGGTAGAGCTGGTGGGCATGTATATCAGTCCTTTTCTTGAGGGACAGATGAAATTCAATGGCTTTGGCTGGGTGGATGCAGGGGTTACCAAGTCCTTTAAAGACGATAAGTTCAGTGTGACTGTAAATGGCCAGGATATTTTCAGGACAAGAGGGATCAAAGGCGGGGTCAATTTTGCCGATATCAATACCGATATCAGGCAATACAATAGCCAGCAAGCCGTCAGGGTGACGTTTCGGTGGAACTTTTCTAAAGGCGAAAAATTTAAAGTGTCCAATAGAAGCGGTAGTGCGGAGGAGCGAAACCGATTGGACTAAACAAAGAGGTTGATTTGATTTAATATAAAAAGATAGTCTCCGAGTGGGGGCTATTTTTTGTTATACCCGATCTGGAGACCATGATACTGGTATTACCATTCTTCCAGTGAAAAATCAAAAGTCCTTGTCCATTTCCCGTTTATTTTTTGGTAAGTTGCCAGTGAGCTGGTGGACGATTCCTTAGTTTGGCAGGAATAGAATATACAGGCAATTGAATAATTCTGCATAAAGACAGGCCTGGAAGTGGTAATGACATAGTCTTTGGAAGTGACATTCGATGCCAATTGGTATTGGTTTACCGTTGATGCCTTTTTAGTTTTTATCGGTGCATCAATCAGCCTAATGCCAAATTGATTGGACTTGAGTGGATTAAAGTAAATGTTGTCATGATGCTTTTCACATATTTCGGAAAAGGCCTTTTTCGAAACCAAGTTCTTGAAAGCTTTTCCCGTCAGCGATGATTGGTCGTTTTCTACTTTTTGATATGCTTGGGACAAGGAACCATGATCATGCAAGAAATACTGAATGGGTTGGGTCTGGCTGACCAAATATACATAGCCATCGTGTTTGGTGGTTTCTTGTACAAATTGGTCCAACAAGGCGTACGTTTCCCTGTTTTCTTGATGACCACAAGCAGTTACAAAAATCAATATTATCAAGGGTATAATTATTCTTTTCATGAGGTTGGAATCTAGTGAGGCGTAGGATGCGATTTTTGTGGAGGAGCCATGGCAGTCTCTGCCTATACGGGATTGCTGCGTCCTTTTCCTACGCGCGATCCATTGCACAAGGGCTCAAATTACCGAGAGATGCCGATTTTATGATCGAACCCAAGTTGCTAAGACGATGTGTAATATATTGGGATTAGTCACCGATGGCAAAAATATTGCTACGCATAAGTACGCAAAATCTCTATCGTTATATTTTTACATAGAAAAGTTAAAAATACAAACCCTTGAACACGGTTTGTATTCAAGGGTTTTGCTTATTTCTTGATTTCCAAAAGGATAGGAAAATCGCTGTCTTTCTTATTTGAAGTGATAAAGGAAGATCAGTTTTCCCGTAAAGGCAGGTTTTTTCTGGTCTTTGATTTCTAATTTTATGCTCATTTCTGTTTTTACAGTTCCCCTAAGATTAGTGATATTGGTCAGGGATGCGTGGAGTCGGACTTCGCTGTCGACGACTACGGGCTGTGCAAAGCGGAGGGATTCAATGCCGTAATTGACCAGCATTTTGAGGTTATTGACCTTTACGATTTGCTCCCATAGGAAGGGGACAATGGAAAGTGTGAGGTAGCCATGTGCGATAGTGTTGCCAAAAGCTCCTTCTGCTTTGGCTTTTTCCGGATCAGTGTGAATCCACTGATGATCGAGCGTAGCATCGGCAAATTTATTGATTTGATCCTGTGTGATTTTGTGGTATTCAGAGGATCCTAGGCTTTGGCCGATGTGTTTTTCGAACTCCTCGAAACTGTTGATGACTAATTGGCTCATGAAGTAATTTGATAATTTGAAAAGCGAATATACACAAAAGGCAGTAGATAAGAAACTGGGAACTATCAAGCTTGTTGATCGCGATTTCTTAGTTTTTTTTAACGTTTCTAGTGAAAAACTATTGTTTTTAAGAAAAAAATAGTTGATTTGAGAAAACTATTTAGTTTTTAAAGAAACACTACTTACTTGATTTTAAGATGATTGCGATTTTTAAAAGGGCAATAATTATTGCCTTATTGCTATTTTTGTTTTTAGAAAATATTGTAGCAGCTCAAGAGAATGCAGGAATTCAGTTGATTAATTCAAAGATCAACAGTGCCGAAACCATTCGCCTTACAGCAGATTATGAGGTTTTTATCCATGTGGAAAATAAGATAGTCATTCTGAACAAGGATGGGCTAAAAGATGGAAACATTTGGCTACAGTACAGTGATTTGATGTCTATTGAGGAATTTGAGGGTGAAATCACAGATCTGCGCACGGGTAAGAGGCTCAAAAAACTAAAGCTAAAGGATTTTGAGGACGTGTCCTATATCAGTGAAGGGTCGGTATTTGAGGATGACCGATTGAAATATTATAAGCCTTCATATAACCAATTTCCAATAGAAGTCTCTTTTGAATATACCGAAAAGATAAACGGAAATATGTATTTCCCAACATGGACGCCGGACGGGAAAGAGAAGCAGCTGGTAGAAAGAGCCACATTTGAGCTAATTTATCCTGAGAATTTGGGCCTGCGGTATAAGATGGAAAACTTGGAACAGTCCCCGTCGATTTCCAAAAACGATGGTGAAGTGATCCTGAAGTGGGAATTTGAAAACCGCTATAGACCTGAGGCGTCGGTGGAAGATAGTTCGGCACTGGTGAAAATTGCACCACGGAAATTCTCCATGGAAGGTTATGGCGCAGATATGAGTACCTGGGATGGATTTGGAAAATGGGTGAACAAACTCATGGCTGGAAGGGCCGAGCTTTCTCCTCAGGCCAAGGCCACCGTAGCAGGAATCATCGATACGTTGGAGACAGACAGGGCAAAAATAAAGGCCTTGTATCGCTACTTGCAGCAAAATTATCGCTACGTCAGTATCCAAATGGGAATCGGCGGACTTCAGCCTGTCCATGCCAATGAGGTGTATGAGAAGAAGTATGGAGATTGTAAAGGCCTGACCTTTCTGATGAAAGCAATGCTCAAAGAAGCTGGGTTACCTGCCAACTATACCTTGGTGCGTGCAGGAAGCGATGCGGAGGACATAGATGCGGGGTTTTCTTCCAGCCAGTTTAACCATGTCATTCTACACGTGCCAACAGAAAGTGATACCGTATGGCTTGAATGTACTTCCAGTACCCTGCCTGCGGGATTTTTGGGAGATTTTACGATGGATCGGCATGTACTGGCGGTCACTGACACGGGGGGAGTTTTGATAAAAACGCCACGCTATGATACTGATCAATACAACCAAATTAAGAACATATCCAAGGTGAGCCTTCTCGGCAATGGAATGGCCCGTATTCACCAAGTCAAAGAGTTGACTGGCTTTGCAGCCCAGAATTACCTGTATGCCCAAAACCATCTTAATGAAAAGGACATCCAAAAATACCTCTATCATGACCTTGGATTCAGTGGAGCACATATAGCGGATTTTGACCTTAGTGTGAACGAAAGCAAAGGTATTCCCATGGTGGTGTTGAACCATGAGACATTCTTGCAGCAGTTTTACCAATCCACTAGTAAACGAATGATCATTACCCCGCAGTTTCAGATGGTAACCAGTGACCTGCTTAGCAACCGGTTTATGAAGTGGGAAGAGCAGTTGGAGGTCGTGAGTGAGGAGACCGTAACGCTCGAAAGTGACAAGAAAGATGTGAAGTTGTCGGAAGACTTTTTCGATTATACCAAAGAGGTTCGGTTTGTGGACAACATCCTAACGATAGCTCGAAAAGTGGATTTTCATTTTCCAATATCCATCGAACAGGATGTATTGGAGAAGACCCTCAAACAAATAGAAAAACTAGATAATCAACCAATATTTTTAAGAAAATGAACTACTCTACCAAGCGTCATGGATGGGCCATTTTGGCATTGGCCATCGCAATCCTATTTACCTCTACGGGTTTTAGCCAAGAGATCAAGTTGGGAAAATACAGTCAAGAAGAGCTTGATATGATTTCCTGTAGTTTTGAACCTGAAGCTCCGGCCATAGTGCTGGGAGAGCAAGGTGTTAGCTATTTTTCGCGATCCCATTTGGTCACGGAGATCAAAAGAAGGATCAAGGTGTTTGATAGCGAAAAAGCCAAGGACCAGGCAGATATTACCATTCGCTACTATGTCGGCGAAGATGGTGACATGGAAAATATCAGTGGCCTGAAGGCTCAGGTAATGAATTATGTAAACGGTAAAGAGGAAACCACCAAGCTGTCAAAAAGTGATTTTTATGATTCCGATGCCGGTAACAACTACAAAGAAATCCGTTTTACTTTTCCAGAAGTAAAGGAGGGCTCTATTTTAGAATATGAGTACAAAGTGTACTCAAAATCCATCACCTTTATTGACGGTTGGAGTTTCCAAAATAATATTCCCACCGCCTTTTCCCGTTATAGAATCGACATTCCTGAACACCTTGACTACAGGTTTTTGGGACAGGGGGAAAACTTTGTTTTGGCCAATCAAAGCAAAGAAAGTAGGTATGGCGAAAATGAGTGGGTACTTACCAATCTCAGGTCTATAAAACCAGAGCCCTACATGAACAATTTTGTAGATTACCTGGATAAGATTGAGTTTCAACTGGCAGGTTATAAGGATTTTAGCAATAACGGACACTACGAATCCTATTTGGGATCATGGCAAAAGTTGGCAGACGAGCTTTTCAGTATTGACAATTTCAAGTCCTATTTTAGAAATAATGTAGCCAAAGACCTTCAAGAGATCGAGGTGGAAGGGGATAGTGATCTGGCCAAGGCTACCCATATTTACGAATATATAAAAGAGCATTATGGGCTGAATGATGAGAGGGGATTCGTGCCTAGCCAGTCTGCGAAGCGGCTTATGGATGGCAAAGTGGGTGGTCAGACGGATTTGAACTTGCTTTTTATGGCCATGTTACGGGCTCATGGAATCCAGGCGGATCCTTTGCTGATCAGTACCAAGGGCAATGGACGTTCGTATTTGGTGCAGTTTCCTTTTGTGACCCAGTTTAACAGACTGATCGTTCAGGTAATCATTGATGGTGAGCCTGTTTACGCTGATACTTCCGAGGAGCACATGCCCTTCGGTTATTTGCCGATGAACAGCCACGTGAAGGGTGGCTTTTTGGTGATGGAAAAAGACAGTGGCTTGATCAATGTGTCCCTGAACCATAAATCGGGACTGCAGCAGATGGTAGATGTCTCCTTTAAGGGAGATACGTTACACTATGACCATGCGGTGCGCTATTTGGATTATGATGCGGTGGATTTTCTGGAAGAAAATGAGGGCCTCGCTGTAGAGGATGTCGAAGCGTGGTTTGAGCTAGAGGAGAATAGTCAAGTGGATGATTTCAGCTTGGAAAAGAGCATGAATGAAACATTGAGGGTGGAGAGCAAATTTGATCTGTACAAGACCTTTGAT
The DNA here is from genome assembly GCF_005281475.1 of Echinicola rosea. Taxonomy (NCBI): domain Bacteria; kingdom Pseudomonadati; phylum Bacteroidota; class Cytophagia; order Cytophagales; family Cyclobacteriaceae; genus Echinicola; species Echinicola rosea. The sequence continues at coordinate 1,741,794 of NZ_CP040106.1, forward strand.
TATTCCACAGAGATGCTGCTGGTCAATCCCATTGTGATTGCCCGGCACAGAGAAAATCCCTTTAAGGTGGATGAGCGGAATTTTCCAGTGGATTTTAATTACCTCATATCAGATAATTATATTGCTACTATCCATGTGCCGGAGGGTTACGTACTGGATGATTATCCAGAAAAATTGACCATATCCATGCCTGGCGGTTTGGCAAAATTCATGTACTTACCACAAGAGGATAAGGCCAACAAGCTGCTCCTTATCAATATGAAGTTTGATATCAACAGTGAAATCGTCCATGCCTCAGAATACCAAGAACTCAAGACATTTATGGAATTTTTGGTCAATAAACTCCAAGAACCAGTGGTGTTGAAGAAGGCGGCGCTTATATCAGAAGCAGAATAGTCATCGGCCGTCTCGCTCAGCGCGAGACGGCTATATTAGTTTGCAAGGCTTACTTTGATTGCTTTTCTTTTGATGCGTTGGTTTTGTGAAGCAGAAATGGCCTGTGGATACTTTTCCCTTTTTATGGCTACATATGAGAAGAAGTCTTTTACTTCTATAAGGCCTAAGTCTTCTTTATCCATAAAATCAAATTGGAGGAAGAATCCCACCAGGTCGATTTTATTGACTTTGTCCTTCTTGCCTTTGTTGATGTGCAAGGTGGCAAACTGCGGTTTTGGCGCTTGATTTTCCGGAGTGGGGATAAATTCTTCCGGGTCTTCTTGAAGATAGTTTGGGAGGTGGTCTTTTTCGGTCATCAATAAAATACAAGTGCCTGTCGCTTTCATCCTGGCTGTTCTCCCATTTCTGTGGAGGAAGGTTGTCTCTTGGGGAGGCAGCTGATAATGTACCACATAGTCCAGATCCGGAATATCTATCCCCCGAGCGGCGATATCGGTGGCGATCAGTACTTGGGCACTTCCGTTCCTGAATTTGGTCAGTTGGGATTCACGCTCGTCTTGTTCGAGTCCACCACGAAAGAGGGAAAAGATCACTTCGTGCTGGTCCAAAAATTCTCCGATACGGTCACAAGCGTCCCGGTGATTGGCAAAGACGATGACATTTTGTCCTTTTCCAAGGCTTTTGATAAGGGCGAGCAGTCCGTCCAGTTTTCCCTCTTTTGGCGTGACTATTTTTTGGACCTTGAGGGATGTGGAGGTGGTTTGCTGGGTTTTAAGGGTAAAGTGGTCGTCAAAATCCAAATAATATGGGAGTTCAATAGAGCTGGTAGCGGACACCAATACCTTGTGGGTAACTTGATACAACTGCCCAGTGATGTATTTCATTTGTCCGGTAAATCCCATTTCGAGGGATTTGTCAAACTCATCAAAAATAAGATGACGGATAGTGTCGGGAGAAAACGTTCCCCTTTCCAAGTGATCCTTGATCCTCCCGGGAGTGCCCACTAAAATGCTTGGTGGCACCGAAAAGTTTTTCCGCTCGATGCTGAACAAATGCCCGCCATAGCAGGCGTTTGTTTTGATGGGGAGCTTCATTTGCTTTAGGACACTTTCTATCTGGATGACGAGCTCCCTGGTGGGAGCTAGGATCATGGCTTGAATCCCGTCCTTTTCTTCGAGTTTTTCCAGCAAGCTGAGCAGGTAAGCCAAGGTTTTTCCACTGCCTGTAGGGGCGATGAGCATAAGGTTAGCGTGCTCCTTTGAAGCTTGTAGGGTGGCCTGCTGCATCTCGTTGAGTGATGAAATACCCAGGTTTTGGAGTATGTTTTGTGGATTTAGGTTGGAAAGTGTCATGCCTCAAAGGTAATTCAAGTATCTTTATAAATCAGAAATTATTTCGATTCTATGGAAAAACAACCCAATAACCCCATGCACGGGGTGAAGCTAGAACAAATCGTGACCGTGTTGGTCAAATATTATGGCTGGGACAATCTAGCAGACAGCGTGCCGATCAATTGCTTTATTTCCAATCCCAGCATCAAGAGCAGCCTGAAGTTTCTCCGCCGTACACCATGGGCGCGTGCCAAAGTGGAGGCATTGTATATGGATCTATTGAAAAAAAAGTAGTTGCTTTAGCTTCAATGGGCCAGTAAAAGCACCTCAAGCAAAAATGATGCTTCCAACATTATGTTGTCAGCTGAAGCTATCAAGATGGGGGATTAACGCTCCCATTTTTATTTAGCGTCTTCTTTTTATGACAAGACTATTCGTAGGATATTTTTCTTTTCGCATTGTAATTTGTGATTTTGCCCCTTCCATCACCGTGCTTTTTCTTCTTCGGTAAGACTGGCTTCAGGGTGCATTCCCAATGAGGTATATGACCTGAGTGGTATTTCTCATTTCTTTATGACCTCTATGATTTCCTCCAATTTGTGGTTTTGGCAGGTGATGGGAGCATCGGTGAAATCATCAAAGTTCAGGTGGTGCTTTCGGTCTTTGGTTTGGCCTTCAAGCCATCAGGTCACCAGTTGGAAGTGGACGTGCCAAGGGGGAAACCATGCCTCCTAAAGATTAAAAACTAATTACTGTAAAGATAGCCTAGCAGGTTTTCTCGGAAATTAATTTATCCATTAGCAAATAGGCTTCCGTGTTGATGTGGGCTTTTCTGCCTTGCGCTATCACAAAATCAATGAACGTAGCTTTTTCTGTTTGAGGGGCTTCTTCCTCCACGTCAAGTTGCAGGGAGGACTTGGCACTGTATGGGAAATTGGATAGCATATTAAGAGCTTCTTCTATATCACTTTCCTGCAACATGATGGTTTCGGTATTTGCTACGGCCTGAACTTCCAGCATAAGTTTTCGCAACCGCTTTAAAAGTTCGTCCCTTTTTGCCACTTCACCAAAAGTCACACCATAAGCGGTGGTGATGGCTGCCAAGGGAGATACAAAAAGGAATTTTTTCCAGAGGATTTTTTTTATGTCCGAGGTATAGTTCGTATCAATCCCGGCCTTCTGGAGAATGGTGGTGACCCATGGGAAGTGACCATTACCATCTTTCCCATAAATCACCTTGCCGGGGCCTCCTAAATGATGGATCACACCGGGTTTTTCAATGTTGGAAGCGATATAAATACAGCCTTCTAGAATGATGGGTGGGTTTTTAGGGAATTGGTGAAGGAGGGTTTCGGCAGCATCGATGCCGTTTTGGAGGGGGATGATTACAGTGTCGGGAGAAATGCAATCCTGAAATGCAGAGATCACTGATGGAAGCGAAAAGGCTTTCGTCGCAATGATCAACAGATCAAGGTAGCCTATTTTTTCGGGTTCATCGCTTGCTAAACTTGGTTTGGCCAAGATGTGCTGGTCATTTGTGCGTAGGCAAAGGCCATGAGCGGAGATTTCTTGCTTGGTAGCTCCTCTGCAGATAAAGATAATTTCAGTAGTAGGATCGCTTTGGTAGGCATGGGCCAGTTTGGCGCCAATAAATCCTCCGACTCCTCCGATTCCTAGGATACCGATTTTCATTTTTGGATGGGTTAAATGGGAAAATCATTCATGTTGAATATAAAGGAGGCTGCCACATAAACTTATCCAGTGCCATAAAGCAAAAAGCAACCAAATATCCATAATACTGCCTGAAAAGCACCAAGAGAATAGATTATGGAGCAGCTCCCTTGATAAATCAGTTTAAGTTTTCGTCATCAAAATCATCTTCATCAGGAGCCTCCATGTCAAACATGCTGCTGAAGAGGTCTTTGAACTGCATGCCAGTGTCTAGCAGTTTTTTGCTGAGCTGACTGTATTCTGCGAGACCATGGAGGGCAAACTCCATGTAAAATTCCTTTTCTTTTTCTGGCAGTTGTTTCACGAAGTCGGTAGTGACTTTTTCCAGTCCGGGCACTTCATGCAGGGATTTTTTGTATTCCTTGTCACTTTGGGATGCGAGAATATCGATGTGGTTGCCTTCGCCAAACCAAGAAAGTGGCAGGACATAGGGGTTGCCTTCTTTGTCTTTTTTCTTCTGCTCAGGAGTAGGGAAATGTTCTGCAAATAACGTTCTGATGGCTTTTCCGATGAGGTTATAGGCCACTAGTCCAGCGCCTTCCTGTTCTCCCTCATAGACCAACTCTACCTTTCCTGTAATGGCTGGGATGATACCGATCAGATCGGCTATTCGCGTGACAGTTTCGTTTTCATCATTAAGGTAGATTCTTCGCTCTGCGGCCGAGAGCAGGTTTTCGTATGCCGATATGGTAAGCCTTGCGGATACACCACTTTTTTCGTCCACATACTCACTTGTACGAGCTTCCACAGCCACTTGCTCGATCAGGTTTTTCATCAGTTCTGGTATATGGATTTTATCCATGGGTTTACCATTGAGTTTTGCTTCTTGCGCCGTGATCTTTTTCCCTGTTTCGATGTTTTTGGGATAGTGGGTAATGATTTGGGATTCGATACGGTCTTTCAGTGGCGTTACGATGCTTCCCCGATTGGTATAGTCTTCGGGATTGGCAGTGAAGACAAATTGGATATCCAAGGGCAATCTTAGTTTGAATCCCCGAATCTGGATATCGCCTTCTTGCAGGGTGTTAAACAGGGCCACTTGGATCCTGGCTTGTAGATCTGGTAGCTCGTTGATCACGAAGATAGACCGGTGGGAGCGTGGCACTAGCCCATAGTGGATGACCCGTTCATCGTTATAGGAGAGTTTCATCGTAGCGGCCTTGATCGGATCCACGTCACCGATAAGGTCGGCTACCGAGACATCGGGAGTGGCCAGTTTCTCGGTGTAGCGCTCATTTCTGTGCCACCAGCTGACAGGCGTGTCATCACCTTTTTCTTCAATTAGCTCCCTCGCAAAACTGGTTAGTGGCTGCAAGGGATCATCATTGAGTTCAGCACCATCTATGACGGGGACATATTCGTCCAAAAGTGCCGTCATTTGTCGTGCTATACGTGTTTTGGCCTGTCCACGGAGTCCCAGAAAGTTGATATTGTGCCGCGAAAGTATGGCCCGCTCGATGTCCGGGATGACGGTGTCTTCATAGCCCCAGATGCCCGCAAAGACATTTTCTTTGGCTTTGATCTTTAGGATCAGGTTTTGGCGAAGTTCTTCCTTGATGGATTTGGGCTGATAGCCACTGGCCTTTAGTTCGCCGAGTGTTTTTATCTTTAATAAATCTTTGCTCTTCAATTGCTGGTATGTCATGCTTAAAAACGTTTTGTTCTGTTTCTTCGGTAGTCTTCAAAAATGAGGTGCCCCAAACCTTTTAAATTACTGTAATAGGCGTTTCCGTTATTGGCTTTGGTAAACTCCTGTACAAATTCCTTCAGATAAGGATCGGAGGCGATCATAAAGGTAGTTACCGGGATTTTAATTTTTCGGCATTGTGCGGCAAGTTTCAGGGTTTCGTTCAGGATTTTGCTGTCAATGCCAAAGCTATTTTTGTAATATTTGATTCCCACTTTTAGGCATGTAGGCTTCCCGTCAGTAATCATAAAGATCTGCTTATTGGGGTTTTTTCGTCTCCTCAATAAATCCATGGCCAGCTGAAGTCCCGCTACAGTGTTGGTGTGATAGGGGCCTACTTGAAGATAGGGGAGGTCCTTTATTTCGATCTGCCAGGCATCATTGCCAAATACGATGACATCAAGGGTGTCTTTTGGATAGCGGCTCTTGATCAGTTCGGCGAGTGCCATGGCCACCTTTTTGGCCGGAGTAATACGGTCTTCGCCATAAAGGATCATGGAATGGGAAATATCGATCATCAGGACCGTGCTGGTCTGGGTACGGTATTCATTTTCAGTGACCTCGAGGTCATCTTCAGTAAGCAGAAAATCACCGCCAAACCCATGGTTGATTTGGGCATTGCGGAGGGAGTCGGTCAGGGCGATCTGTTCGAGGTTGTCCCCAAACTCAAACGGCCTGCGGTCACTTCCCTTTTGGTCCCCTTGACCAGTATGAGTCGTTTGGTGCTGGCCTCCTTTGCCTCTCTTAAGTTTACCGAAGATTTCTTCTAGGGCACTTTTACGGATTTGCTGTTCTGATTTGGTGGTGATCTTGATTTCACCTTTTTGATTTTCTTCTGTAAGGTAGCCTTTGTCCTTGAGGTCATCGATAAAGTCACCTATCCCATATTGGGGATTGGTCATGCCATAGCGATTGTCCAAGTTTGTCAACCAGCTCAATGCTTCTCCTACATCTCCGCCAGTCATGGTGACCAACTGAAGAAATACTTCCAATAAATTGTCGAAAGTACTTTTGTTAGGTGCCTTTTGAGGGGTGTATTTAGTAAATCTAAATCCTTTCATATAGCAGTGATAACAAGATAGCGTGGTGAGTAGTTTGGAGAACGCTTGATTTTTATAAAATTCTCAGAAAAACAGCTGTTGCAGATGGTAATAGAATACTCATTGGATGTGATGGTTGTCACGTTTAATTTACAAATAATTGTCCGAGAATGTAAAAGGGGTTTTAAAGAATTTGATCTTTGTTTAATTTGTAACTGTATTAATTTTTACCAAAAATGAACAAAAAGTATAAGATAATAGGTAAGGTTCAAGGGGTGTTTTTTAGAAAAAGTACTCAAGAGAAAGCACAGGAAATAGGGATAAAAGGCTGGGTCAAGAATGAATCCGACGGATCAGTGCTTACCGTTATACAAGGCAGTGAGGGCCAAGTAAAGCTGATGGAAAAGTGGCTAGAAAAGGGACCTCCAAGGGCTGAAGTCAAGGAGATTTTGCTGTTGAATGAAGGGTATGACCTTAGGCTAGAAGGTTTCGAAATAATACATTGATGAATTATAAGGGAAGGCGGAATTAAGCGATTTTAAGCTTCAGTTCTCCTTTCCTTTTCACGATTTTTAGTTTAAAAAACTCATTTACAAAACTTTTGCAGCGATTTTCAGAAAATTCAGCCCTGCTTTCAGTGTCGAAAAGCACGGTCATTCGAAGCATGGTTTTTACATAAGATTCATGCGTGCCCAACTCCCTAAGCCAGTTGGTAAACTGTGCGCTCCAGTCTTCCTTGTACTTTTCAAAGTGACTTCGCCCGTCAAACAAAAATTCAAGTTGGTTTGAACCATATTTAAAGCGATAAATTCCACTTAGCTGTTCATAAATGACCTTGATACGGTCAGTTGGGTAAGTATGGGTTTCTATAATTTGCTGGAAGGTATTATCTACCAGCCCAAGGGGATTGTAAAGTAGGGTGTATGATTTTTTCAGCTCGATCACCATGGTTTCCAGCAGCTCTTCTTCCAGTACAGATTGAGCTTGTCTGAGGATATAATTCTTATCTAATGGAAATAACTTTTGAATCATGATGAGGATTGCGCAATAATCCTGCAATTTACGCTTTTATCACCAAAATGGAAAGCGGGTGTCGAAGAATATTGATAGCGTTTGGTCTTCCGCAGGCCAAAAAAAAAGCCAGCCGAGCTATTTCAAAGGTCGACTGGCTTTTGGGCACTTGGATTGGCTTTACCGTGCAGAGCTACTGCTGATAGTTTGACCAAAGAAAATACTGTTGTAAAACAGTTTGTTCGTCCCAAACCAAAAGGCCCTGAAATTCGGGTTGTCAACAAAGCCAATGATTTTCCCTCTGCCTTTAGCGGAAATGCTGATCATGGCGGTGTTTTTCATTTGTTCTAGGTTAAACGGGTAAACATAGCCGCTTGCCAATGGATCATCGGTATAAATGAGAGGATTGGCATATGGGTTTTCGGAAGGAAGTAAAAACTGATTGCTGTTTCTAAATGTATAGAGCTCTTCATTTTCATATCCGTACCCCAGCGGGTGCGTAAGGTCTAGTTTGACATTGAAAATAGCCCCACCGGTGACTTTCGAGCCATAGTCATTGGATAGGTTAGCGTAGCTTTTCTGGATGGTACTGTCTTCCTCTGTTTTGTCTTTGAAGGAAAATTCACCCAGTTTGTGGTCATTTAGCCAATTTAGGGCGCGTCCTCTTGCGATAATCGTACCACCATCGCTTACCCATCGCTGCAAGGACTCCGTAGCGGTGTTGTTTAGGGAATGGTAACTGCCATTGGGCATTACGATCACATTGTATCGGTTAAGGTCAGCGCGGGAAACCATGTCCAGCGGCAGCAGGGTGATGGGGATTTCCAGTCGTTGATCCAGCAGGTGCCAGATTTCGCCAGCTTCGTAGCTGGATACCCCTCCGTCAACTAGCAATGCGATTTCCGGTTTTTCCAATACATCTATACTCGGAGATCCCATGTTGATACCACCAGTGTAGCCAGTATTGACAGCGTGGATGGTGATGCCGGTAGCTTTGGCCATTGCCTGAAGATCTTCAAAAAAGGCTTGGTCCGAGGCTCCGGAGCGGCCTTTGTCTATCAAGATAGTCCCTCTGCCAAATTGCAGTTCGCCACTCACTTCAAACGGTTCGTGGGTTACACGGAGGTTATAGCCTTTGTCCATTAAATGGTAAGCAGCCTTCGGGGCATAATATTCTCCCCATTCAAAAGCATAGCTATAAGCGCCTGCTGCTCCCGCTACATTGCCTTCGGGCAGCGTAAGGCCTTTTTTGACTTCCTCTACATTGGCGAGGTTTAGGATACGGCTGTTCACCGCCATAAATTGCATGTCAAAAGCCATAGGCAATGTCCAGGCAGAAACATCGTAAAATAGGCTGTCCTGAAATTCAGTTCGGGTTTCAAACATCCCCTTCACCAAGCGGTATTGAGGTTGGTTCAGCGGCACGATGTACGATTTATTTGCTTTAAAATCAACACCGTTTACGGTGATGTCTTCTTTTAAGCTGTAAAGTTTGATTTGGTGCTGGAGAATCATGTCGGCCAAATGGAAGGTCCTTCCATTGTCTTTTGCCACGCCAAAAATGTAGGCCTTGTTCGTGTCAGCGTCTGCATCAGACTTGGCGTCAATGTAAAAATCCCTCATGTAATTGTTTAGCTCTGTACGCATCGCCACGGCCGCTTCAAATGAAGAAAGTGAAGCGGTAAACTGGTTCCGAATGGTGAAGGCAAAGCTCAACGGGCCATTGACACTTTCTTGGAGGTGCCCACGGGAAGACGCCTGTTCAAACAGAATTCCGATTTGCCCTTGGACATCCGGGTAGGTGGAGCCTTTTCCATAATAAAAATCATCATAATTTTCTTGGGTGAAATACAGCGAGCCGATTTCGTCCAAGTATTTGGCATGGTACTGCGCGATTTTTTCTGTCAGCTCAAAGTTTTTCGTTGGCGTTAGCGGGTGGTTTCTGCTGGGAATACCTGGTTGGAAGAAAAAGGTGCTATTTGTGCCCATTTCATGAAAGTCCAATACCATGTTTGGTTTCCATTCCTGGATTTTGGTGATCCTGCTTCTGGACTCGGGATGCTGCACTGGCAGCCAGTCACGGTTTAGGTCAAACCAATAGTGATTGGTACGGCCACGAGGCCAAGCTTCGTTCAGTTCGCGATTGTAAGGGTCGCCGTTCATATGGATGCTACGGTTGCTGTTTACCCAGCTGGCAAAGCGGTTGATGCCATCAGGATTAATGCCGGGTTCCATGATGATGACGATATTTTTGAGGTCCTCCTCGACTTCATTGGCCGCGGCAAAATGATAGGCAGCTAAAAGGGAGGCATTTACGCCACTGGCCTCATTTCCATGGACAGAATAGCCCATATAGACCACGGCGGGCATGTTTTCAGTATCCACATCCCTGGATTCAGCTGGATTCCGGAGCTGGGAGCGTTGGAATTTTAATGCGTTGAGTTTGCTAAGGTTATCCGGGTGGCTGATGGTGAGCATCATGAGCGGCCGTTGTTCGTAGGTGCGGCCAGTGATTTCTAGTTTTACGCGATCGGAAGCTTCGGCCAGTGCTTTCATGTACATATGCACTTGGTCATAGCTCACATGCCACTCCCCGATATTGTAGCCTAGTACTGAGGCGGGAGTAGGAATGTCTTCATTGTATGAATAGCCGGGTTTAAGGAAGTATTCTAGCGGGACTTTCTCTTGGGAAAAGCCCTGAAATGCCGCCAGAAAGAGAATAAGGGATAATATTCTTTTCAACATCTTATTTCGTTTTACAGATTTTATTTATCATTATCCAAAGCTGCACAATATTTCTTAGGAAAATTAAGTAAATTAATTCCGAAGGTAAAATAAACTGATCGGATAGTATTTTTTATCCATCGAAAATCTAAAGACAATATGGGGAAGTTAGGAATCATCGGCACCATCGTTTACATTTTGACCATAATAGATGTGGTACGGAGCAAATTTCACACCGATACGGATAAGGTGATTTGGGTACTGATCGTAGTATTGCTTCCCCTGGTAGGGAGTGTTCTTTGGTTTTTGATAGGTAGGGGCAAGGCGGTTTTGTAGGTAAAGTGAAACCTTATTTTCTCACGGAAAAGGTCCGCCAAAGTGCCGTTATCACTTGTTCAGGTATATGCCACGGAGTTGGAATAGCAGTTTCATTTTTTGAAGAGGTCCTCTAGGGCGTGGGCCAGCGTAGCATATTTGAACTGATATCCACCGCTAATAATTTTGTCACATGAAATTTTATTGCCTCCGAGGATCATCCCGGCCATTTCTCCCAGCATTAGTTTAAGCAAAAAATCTGGAACGGGGATATTGATAAAGGGCTTTCCTTTTGCAGCGGCCGCCTTTTGGGTGAGCACGCGATTGGTGACCGGTTGGGGAGCCACGGCATTATAGCTTCCGCTAATATGGGAGGCTTCTAGGGCATACATGTACATTTGGACCAAGTCTTGAAGATGAATCCAGCTCATGTACTGGTTTCCGTTTCCTAAGGGGGCGGCGACGGGAGGCTGTAGCATTTGGGGCAAAGCACCACCATCTTTGGACAGTACCACGCCGGTACGAAGGGCTGCGGTCCTGATGCCGAGGCTTTCGAACGTAAAAATTGATTTTTCCCATTCATCTACCACCATCGAAAGGAAATCATCACCCTTACGGCTTTGCTCGTTGAGCCATTCTTCGCCATTGTCCAGACCGTAATAGTTCGCTCCGCTGGCCGAGATGAAAGCTTGTGGCTTGTTTTCCAAGAGCCTAACTTGGTCAAAAAGCAGTTTGGAGGATTGGGTCCGGCTTTCCAAAATCAGCTTTTTGCGAGCAGGTGTCCATCTTTTCTCAGCCACACCTGCACCTGCCAAGTGAATAATGGCGTCAGCCCATTTCAGGGATTTTGTGTCCAAGGATTGTTTTTTGATGTCCCAAGCAAAGCTTTTTTGTGGTTGCTTTTCGGGAGTACGGCTTAGCCAGGCTACCGCATAGCCGTTTGCTTCAAGGGTTTTGGTAAGTGCCTGTCCTATCAGGCCAGATCCTCCGGAAATCAATATGTTTTTCATCATGGCTTTTTATACAATAACTCGATCTTTCGGAATAAGTTAAGAAAAAGCCTATATTTGTCCTAGGTGATGGGGTACCACCTTTAACCGCCCTGATTTTTTTCAGTGCTGATGACTCCTGCTTCAACTTGTCTATTTAATTCCTATAAACTGCAATGTCTATGTTGGAGAGGGCGCGTGATTTGATTCATTTTAAGAGATTTGTATCCTCTGAATTTGTTCCCAGCTTACGCTATACTTTGAAATGGCTCTTTTTGGCCATTTTTATTGGGCTTTTGATAGGGACGGCTTCTGCATTCTTTTTATTTGGACTGGAATGGGCTACTCATTTCAGGGAAGCTCACCTGTATATGATAGCCTTACTTCCAGTGGGAGGTTTTATGATCGGTTGGGTGTATTATACCTATGGAGAATCCGTCGTAAGAGGCAATAATCAGCTTTTGGAGGAGTTTTATAACCCGTTGACCCCCATTCCGCTGCGGATGGCTCCTTTGGTGGTTTTTGGGACGATTGCTACACACCTTTTTGGTGGTTCAGCAGGACGAGAGGGTACAGCGGTGCAGATGGGGGGAGCCATTGCTGACCGGTTTACCAAGTGGTTCAAGCTTGGCGCGATTGATCGAAGGGCCATCATTACCCTTGGTGTGGCAGCAGGTTTTGCCTCGGTATTCGGAACACCACTGGCAGGGGCGATTTTTGCGCTTGAATGGTTGATCGTGGGAAGGGTTCGCTATGAAGCCATCCTGCCTGCGTTTCTCGGTGCATATGTTGCAGATTATGCCTGTGCAGATTATTGGCATGCCCATCATACGCCTTATGAAATCCCCTTTATTCCTGATTTGACCTTGGTAAATGTATTGTGGATCATTCCTGCAGGGATTTGCTTCGGCCTGGCGGCTCGGTTGTTTTCGAAGGCGACCCAGTTTTTTGGTGAGGCTTTTAGGAGTACGATCAAATACCCGCCACTGAGGCCGGTTTTAGGAGGAGCAATTGTAGCTGTGATGGTTTTTTTGATCGGAACGACGAAGTACATTGGCTTGGGGGTGCCGACTATTGTGGAGGCATTTGAAGCCCCATTGCCATGGTATGATTTTTTGGCAAAAACAGGCTTTACTTCGTTGACCCTTGGGGCAGGTTTTAAAGGTGGCGAAGTGACCCCGCTATTTTATATTGGAGCCACTTTGGGCAATATGCTCTCTGGAGCAATTCCACTGCCAATGGCGCTTTTGGCGGGGATGGGGTTTGTAGCGGTTTTCTCGGGTGCTACCAATACCCCCTTGTCATGTACGTTGATGGGCATCGAGCTTTTTGGTGCTGAATCAGGAGTGTACGTGGGGCTTGCCTGTGTCGTAGCGTACCTGTTCAGTGGACATTCTGGTATCTACGGTTCCCAAGTGATTGGCTCTCCTAAACACGTCTCACTGGACCGTAACAAAGGGAAGAGGCTAGGTAAATTGTAACCAATGTGAAGTATAGTTCCGTAAGAAGGGCAGATATAAATGCTCACTGACAACGGGATTTTTTGCTGTTCGGGATATGTTATCCCGAACCGGAATGATGGGGATTTGAAATCCCCCTATGCCCTGCCGTTGATTGCACTGAAACCGCATAAGTATATACCTCAGTTCGATTATAAAATCGTCACTGCGAGGCTTAGTGGGAGATTTGAGGGATGGAAGCCGTGGCAGTCTTAGTATTTGGGGATTGCCACACCCTTTTCCAGCCCACATCCTCCTGAAAAGGGTTCGCAATGACGGTTTTAATATTAAACCCGCATTATGCACTAGCCTATCTATTGCGACCTGAAACTACTTCAAAATCAGTCGCTTCGCCGCTGTTTTCGATTTCACCATAGCGATGCTATGATTCAATCTCCAAACAGCCTGATTTTCTTGTAGTTTCAGTTCTCATAACGATTCCTAATGCATAAAGCGGGTTAAAACAAGTCTAACTCAGGTTAATAAGGCTACTTTATTCACCATGCAATTGACGATTACTGATTACTAAATATTCCCTAAAGCGATCCCCTGTCAATAAAACTAAAGATATTGGGTACCACTTCCTGTTTGTGTTTCTTGATCATGTAGGCAGCAGACTCGCCCATTAGTTCAAAATCAGTGCTGATAACGGTGATATCGAATAGTTCTTTTAAAGGAGTGTCATTATAGGATACCACACCAATGTCCTTGCCTATTTCGTAGTGCATGTCCCGTGTTTGTTTCACCAAGCTCACCAAGTCATTTTCATCAATGACGATATAGGCATCTTTTTTCTGAAGCTCCATGTCCGGATAGATCTTGTCCAGAACTTCTGCATCAAAATGATGGGTATTGCAAAAGTTCAAAAAGCCCTGTTTGATTTCTTTAGGGTAAGGATAAATTGGGTTGTTTGGAAAGGCGAGAATGAGTTTGTCATATTTGCTTAACTGGTCTTTGGCTTCTTCCAGTGCCCTGTATATGTCCATTTTGAAATCCTGGTAAATGCAGGCAATATTATCTCCCATTTCCGGCAAATAGTTGTCCATGATCACCAGTCTGCCCTTGGGGATTTTCTTCAAGCAAGAGATGACCTCTTTATCGTAATTGGTGTGGGTGGCTTTTTGATCTTTAAAATGCGGCATGATGACAAAATTGTCATAAGCGCCCATGTTTTCTTCTAAAATATTGATCAACAGCTGCGGGTCACAGTGGTAAACCCTAAGGTCAACTTGGTTGTCTGAGCCCATGCTGTTTACAAAAGTGTTGTAAATCTCCAGCTTATAATTGCTCAGCTTATTTAGGATGAATAGGATCCTGCTGTTGGAGCTGTTTACTGCTTTGTTTACATAAAATCCCTTGGAGACCACGGAGGTGATGATCTTCTTTTCCCTTAATAGGTTATATGCCCTCACGACCGTATCCCTGCTGAGGTAATATTCTTCAGAAATGTCATTGATGGAAGGTAATTTTTCTCCTACTTTAAGATAGCCATTTTCGATGTTCTTGATAATGGAATCTACGATTTGTTGGTACTTGGGGATTCTGGACTTGCTGTCGATCTGTAAAAGAAGTCCTTCTGCTACTAATGTCATAACGCTATCGAGTTGGTTAATACTAAGGGTTTAATTGTTGCATATAGTTGGCCAATATTGGAGTGAAGACCAACAGTACAAACGGGCAATTAATCTTATGCTTAGGGTTAACAACTCTTTTCGCGAAACAATCGGAAAAGTTGACTGGAAAGCCAATCAGTAGAAGTGAATGATGAAGAATATGACATCATAGAACTTCATATGCAATATAACTATTGCTGTCTAAAGTGCACAATTTTTAAAAGATTTTTTACAGAAAAAATAGGCGGTTATTTTTATAAAAACTACGTTTAGGCAAAAATAGGCTGGGTGAAATCCTAGGTATTGGTGCTCGTTATAGAGCAGTTTACTTTGCTCCTGATGGCCATTCGGCAAGTCAGGTCCTCGTTGCCATGTGTTTTAGTATAACTCAGATTATGGCTGCTGATCAGTAGGACCGATCGTCACTCCTTTTTTATAAACAGGTCACGGATCCACCGATCGCTGAGTTCCAGCCAAGTGGCGGCGTTGCCGTGTTGCTCGAAATTGCCACTTCCGTATCCATGACCACCTTTTTGGAAAAGATGAAGTTCTACCGGGGTACCAAATTGATGGAGGGCTTTAGCATACCGGATTGAGTTTTCTGCCGGCACGGCGCCATCGTCCCATGAATGGACCAAAAAAGCAGGTGGTGTCTCGGCATCTACCTGTGTTTCGTTCGAAAAATATTTTTCCCATTCGGTTCCCAGTTTTTTGCCCAGGAGGTTGTGTCTGGAACCTTGGTGCGTGATGGTAGTGTCCATGCTGATGACTGGATAAACCAATATGCTGAAATCAGGTTTGGAACTGGCTTTTTTCCCTTCTTCGGGATGATTGTGGACAGAAACGGACGAGGCCAAGTGTCCACCCGCAGAAAAGCCAAGGACGCCTATTTTGTCGGTATCGTAGCCCCATTTGCCAGCTTTATCTCTCAAGAAACGAATGCCTGTTTCAGCATCCATTAAAGGGACTTCCCATGAAGCATTCACCAATTTTTCCTCTGGTAATCTATACTTTAGGACCGCTGCGGTATATCCACGCTCGCTGTACCAACGTGCGATCTGATGACCTTCATGCTGGATGGCAATGATTTTATATCCACCACCTGGGCAAATGAGGATGGCCTTGCCATTGGCTTCGTTTTTCTGGGGTCGATAAACCGTCAGCTGGGGGATGGCCACTTCAGTAATCCTTCCTCCGTTGCCGATACCGTCCTTCGCAACAAGCTTTTCAGTGTTTGGTGCTTCATTTGGGTATAGCGGATAGGTTTTTTGCTGGGCTATGGTCACCATAGGTGTAGCGAATAGTATTAGGGCAATCAGTGCCTCTTTGCAGAAAGACATGCTATTGGGCTTTATTGAAAATTTAAATTATACAAAATTAAAAAAAAAAGAGGCCTAAGATGAGGCCTCTTTGGATTTTTTGTTCATCCACATGGGCGCGGTGATGAACCAAAGGACTGTGCCGACAAACATCAGTGTCTTACATTGGTCGGAAGAAATAGTTCCTTGGAACACCAAAAAGGCAGGGATAAGGTTGAGGCCCAAGGCAATAAATGATATCAGTTTAATAAGCGTTTTCATGGTTGGTTTGGGTTAGGATACTGGGACTTCGCGTTTGGAAGAAGTACTGCTTAGGTCTGGTGCTGAGGTGTTTTTCTGGATGATTTTGCTGCTTGCGACGTACACGATTACGGCTACAAACCAGCCAGGCAATCCCAAGAAAAAGATTTCGACTCCTCCAAATAGATTGAGACCAAGACAGAAAATCAGTGTGATCAGCCAAGTGATGCCCACAGCAGGGTTGAAATTACGATTGGTCAATTCTGCGAAGTTGGATCTCATGCCCATTTTAGGCAATAGGAAAATGTCAATAAATATGACGGCACCGAGTGGCATCAACACCAGTCCATAGAGTGCGACAAAGTCCAGCAGTTGCATCATCAAGGCGGGGAAACATGCGGCTATCGTGGTAATCAATCCGACAAAGAGTGTGACTTTCCAGGTTTTCCAATTGGGGTTAATGGATTGGATGGCGAGTCCTGCACGGTAGAGGGTAGGATTGGCGGTCGTCCAGCCCGCGATGATCACACAGATCGCGCCTGCTATACCGACTGCTTCGTAGGCAATCGGGCCAGGGGCAAACACCAAGCTGCCGTCTGACTCCAGCAGGAAAAGTGAATACAAAATTCCGGAAGCTAGCCAAGCTACATAGTGTCCAAGGAAGACGCCTGTGGAAGTGGCGAAGCCTGCTGTCCACTTTTTGGCATATCTTAGGATGGACATGTCAGCCATTCCGATGTGCATGGCCATATTGCAAAACCAGGCGAAGAACATGATGTGCCAGAAGGTGAATTTGGTTTTGCCTTCCAAGGGCACTCCTGACCAAATGGTTTCTTGCGCGACTGGCCAGAAATCACTGATAGAATTGATCCCCATTCGCGGCAACACCGCTACTGCAGCTGCAACGAAGATCATGATCATCCAAGGGGCGGCAATATTGGCAAATTTCACCACTTGGTTAAAGCCAAACATGGCGATGACCGTGGTGATGGCACCGACCACAAACACTGTAAGCACAAACCCAAAACTAGTAGGTAATGTGTCGTCCAGCGCCGGCATGGCCAAGTCAAAAGGAATGCCCACTGCTGTGGCTGCGACGGTGATCATGGCGCCTGCCAAAAAACAGAAGGCAACGGCATTGACCAAGTTATAGATCATGGTGAAGCGGCTTCCAGCTATTTTCTCTAATTGGAAGTACAACGTGTGTCGGGTTTTGGTAGCTGCTTTGCCTGTGAAATAAGCCCAACTGAGTACCGCGAGGATATTTCCTACCAGCAACCCGCTTACTAAGTCGATTGCACTGGCCCCGTGGGCGACAAACAGTGGGCCGAGGACAAACTCGGTTCCTGCAGTATGTTCGCCAGCATAGGTGCCTACAAACGATTTCCAGCTTTTAAGCTTGCTCTTAGGAATAGCTTCCCTTTCATATTCGTTGACAGATTCTAATTTCTGTACGAGATTCTTTTTATCGGACATGTTGTTAAATCGTATTTTGGGTAGCTGTGAAATTAAAAAAATATAGGATGAAAGCTATCCTGTACTGTTATGACGGAATGATATGGTGATTTAGATGGAACCCCTGTCAATAAAATTAAAGACATTCTTCACCACCTCTTTTTTGCGTTTTTTGATCATGTACGCGGCTGTTTCCCCCATTACCTTAAAGTCAGTGGACATGACGGTAATGCCCAACAGTTCCTTTAAGGGAGTGTCGTTGTAGGAGATGACCCCTACGTCTTCGCCAAGCAAGTATTCTTCATCCCTGATTTGTCTCATGAGATTGACCAAGTCGTTTTCCTCAATAAGGATATATGCATCATTGGGGCTCAGTTCCATCTCTGGGTAGATGGTGTTGATGATTTCAAATTCCAGTCCGAATTCCACACAAAATTTCTTGAATCCCTGTTTGATTTCTTTGGGGTAGGGGTAGATGACATTGTCCGGATAAACCAAAATCAACGTGTCGTATTTTTGCAAGCGGGCTTGTCCTTCTTTCAGTGCTTTGTAAATGTCCATTTTAAAGTCCTGATAGATGGAGGCCACTTCATCCCCAAGGTCGGGCATGTAGTTGTCCATGACGATCAGCTTATCGGGAGAGATTTTGCGCAGCGCATCGATGACCTCTTGATTGTAGTTGTTGTGGTGTAAATCGCCATCCTTGAAGTGTGGCATGACGACATAGTAATCATAAGCTCCCGCATTTTCATTGAGCAGGTTCAGCAGGTTTTTGGGATCGCAATGATAGATGTGGAGATCTACCTGTGCGTCTGCTCCCAAGCTATTGACAAAGGAATTGTAGATGCGAAGTTTGTAGTTGGACAGTTTGTTCAGTAAGAAAAGCACCTTCACTTGGGATTGGGATACGTTTCTGGCGACATAATACCCCTTTCCTTTTACAGAAACGATAATTTTCTTTTTCTTAAGAAGATTATAGGCTTTTTCTACGGTGTCCCTCGACAGATAGTACTCTTCACTGATCTCATTGATAGAGGGGATTTTTTCGCCCACAGAAAGGCTGCCCTTTTCAATGTCCTCAATGATGGAATTGACGATTTGCTGGTATTTCGGAATCCTGGACTCCGAATCGATACGGATGGATGTTGGAGCTTCGATCATTTTGGGGGTTAGTCGTTTGCGCAATCGATTGTAATATAAATAGAACTTGCTATACCAAGCAAGTTCCAACAGTAATTTTATGTGGGTGGTAGGCGCTTTTTATCAGTACTTCAATATTTGTTGGTTTATAATATTATCTTTTCGTTGTTTAAACGCTTTTTTTAAGGAAATATAATTTGGATAGCCTCCTCTGTTAATTTAAGGGTTTTCTTGTAATTATGAAAGGCAACCGAAAGGTTCGAAATCGTTTGCTTTAAATATATATGGTTTGATTTAGCGATGTATAATACTATTTTGTACAATCGATTGCGCAAATTTGCAGAACGTCTATAAATGCGGAGTTTTGTGCCTTTTCGACAGCCTAAAAGGATCAAATGGAGCCAAGGTGTTAAATCCTTATGGTTTGGATAATATCTTGGATCAAGTGAAAAGTTGAGGATGGGTAATGGTTCGGATAGAATACTGATGGGGCGGATCCGCCACGGCGCGACAGGTTAATAAGATTTGCGGTGATTTTTTTCTTTTTTTATCGATAGTCTGCCCCTTGATCTTTCGGGGAAAAGCAGGAAAGCCCAATCCACCAAGGTGATCAGGTTTTCGTAGCCAAAGCCGATCAAAAAAGGGGGAAGACCTTTAACTAAACGGCATTGATTTCGGGTTAAAACCGGTGTGGGGAAAAAAATAGGCTGTCTCACCACTCATATTGACGTGTTACTTAGGGTAACATTTCTACTTATGATGAGACAGCCAGTGCTGTGATGGACAGTCTTTTATCGCTCAAAAAACCTCCAATTCCACCGGTCCTTCCAGCCCAGAAGGCATCACCTCCCAAGTGGAGGCGTCAAATGGCTTGTAATTGATGTTGACAAAATTGATTTCGTGGTAATTTCTCCACTCCAGCCCTTGCTGGTCCATGTAGCGGACACGGTTGGCCATCAGGTTGGCCACTTGGATCTTAATTTCATTTTTGCCGTCTTTCAGGTATTTTCCTACTTGAAGCTGGTATGGGATACTCCAGGCGTAGCCAGCTTCTTGGCCATTGATCCAGACTTTGGCACTTTCATATACTTTTCCGAGTTTTAGCAAGTAGTGCTTTCCTTCGGTTTTTTGGAGGTCAAATGTGGTGCTGTAAGTCGCCTGTCCCGAAAACTCATTGGCTTTTTTGTCACCATTGGCCGTCCAAGGTTGGATGGTTTCGAAGGCCTGGTCTTGGGGAAGATCCGGTCCTCCACCGTCAAAATGAAGCATCCATGGACCTTTCACAGGGACGGTTTGAGCAGCTTCTGCCCGGTATGTCCAGTGATCTGCCGAAGTGGTCTCCGCTGCCGAAGCTTGCAGCAAAAGGCTTTCACCGGATTCCAAACGTACTTTGACGACTGTTTTAGCTTCTTGGCGGTGGCTCTTTGCCAAGCCGCTTTCTCCTGTGAGCGGATTCATTAGGAATACAGAAGAAGCTGCTACATTTAGCGTGATTTCCTCATCGATGGTATTGGCAGTATGGTTAACCAAAAAGTAATACTTGTCATCCCCAACTGCCCGACGGATGAATTGCAGCCCGCTGTCCGTAAGGGATTCTCTTTCGATCGCTTCATTTTTCAGGGCATGCTGGAATTGAGCGTTCAGGACGATTTTTCCTTTGCCGATAGCCGCTTCTCCTTGATCATTAAATTGGAGTTGACTCCAGGTTTCGGCCAGCTGCTTTTCGCGTTTTTCCACTTCAAAGTGACCAGGCACATGTTCGGGAACTGCCTCAAAGATCACCGTGGCACCTTCATTGGCCAACTGGATGGCACCTTCCAAGGTTTTGACAGGGAAATACTCCATCTTGGGGATCAGTAAGGCTTTGGCCGGTGAGGCCTCCCCATGGGTAAGGATTTTTCCATCCTTAACGCTAGCTTCACGGATCAGTTTATCCGATGCAAAATCAAGTGAATAGCCCTGCTCCATCAGCTCGGTAGTCTGTGCATAGAAGGCAGTAGGGTGTAGCCAGTCATCGATATGGTGGACAGAAATCATCTTGAACATATTGCCCTCTTCAGCCCATACGTCATAGACAGGCCAGTACACGATCAGCTCATTGTCAGGCTTGCCGGCCTGTAGGACAGATTGGCAGCGGGCAATGTAGTCGTTGAAGCTTTTGAAATGTGGCCATAGGCTGTTTTGCTGCGTGAGGTTAAGGGAGGCGTAAAAAAGCCATCCCGGAAATTCAATGTCCTTGGGGGAATAGGTGACGCCGTGGTAAAAAACATGGTTGATGCCGGCAAGGAATGCTTGGTCCACCTCAGGTTTCATCTGGGAGAATGAAGACTTAAAGTGTTCGCCCAGCCACGTGAAGGTCTCACAGGATATCAATGGCTTTCCGGCCAAGTGACCTGCCGAGGATGCAAATTTCAGCATGATCGGATCAGGATCCACATTTCGGATATCGGCACTGTCCCTTCTGAGTCCCGGAATAGGGAAGTAGCTAGAGCCAAAGGTCTCGCACTCCGGGATGTCCACCGTGGCGTACAGGTCTATCAGATTGCCAGGAGAGCCGTGTGCTTGGTTTTTGGTTTTTTTGCCTTTACGGTGCGCCCATTCCGTCCAGTTTTCCGTAAAATGCTCCAAAAGTAGTTCGTGGAGCGTCTGGCGGTAATCCGATTTGATGCGGGCGGTTTCTTCGTTATTTTCCTCGCCAAGAAGCTGTGGCAAGTAAGCTTTTAGGTCATAGCCCCTTCGCTGCTGAAATTCGTCCAGGAACTTCTTCGTGAAGTTGGCCCCATACACCTCAAAGCTGTCATTGTAAAAGGCCCTTATTCCGGGGGTGTCCTCTCCGAAAGCTCTTGCGAATACATCCAAGTAGCTGTTGACCGCTTCTGTGGAAAAATGATCCAAGGTATAGCCTTGACCTCCTGGGGCAGCCCTTTTGACCTTTTGGCCTGTTTTTCCGTTATAGAGGGCCATGATTTTCCAGTTTCCCTCGGCTTCCCAGCTAAGTTGTCCTTGTGTGGAGACTTGGTCGGTGATTTCTTCTACCTGTCCATTGTCTCCGTAAGCCATGACGGCGATAAGCTCGGGGCTGAGTTCAGGGCGCTTTTTATCCTCCCAGGTCAGGTCTTGGGCGAAAGCCCCTTGTCCCATATAGTCAAATTCCTTTGTGACCAGTTTAGATGCGGCATGGTCGGCATCGACAAAGGGCCCGCCAAAAGGCCAGCCCGTTCCTTGGGTCAGGTCCACTTGCATGTCCAAGCTGTCTGCCACATCGATGGTGTACCTGAGCATGTCCAGCCACTCCTCAGACAAGAATTCCAGGTAGCGGTCTTCATACCCTTTTGCCCCGTAAATAGGGGCTATTTCTACGCCACCAAGGCCTGCGTCTGCATATTCGTACATCAGGTAGCTGAGGTTTTCTTTGTCCACGGCATTGCCCATCCACCACCATCGTGTCCAAGGTTTGGACTGGTTGGTGATTTCGGGCCAGGAATTCGGTGTTATCGATGGTTTATTGGCCGGTTGTTCAGAAGGGGGCTGACATGAAATGGCGAATAAGCCAACAGCTGGAAGGAAAGACTTTAGGGTAAGTTTCATAGGTTTTAAATGCTAATTGAAATAGTGGGCTTCCGTTTTCTTTTTGAACGGGAGCAGCCTTTACAAGGTGAAAACCTCTTTTAGCGGAATGCTTATGGGCGACTGGTCGGGATTGGTTTCCATGATATCGGCCATGTATGCCCACCATTTTTGTACGATTTCTGTAGTGCCCAAATCCTGGGAGGAACTGCCGCCTGCCACGGTTTGTACCGCAAATAGGGTGGAGGATTCCTGATCCAGGTATATACTGTAATCCTGCACACCATTTTCCTTTAGCAAGGTCACCAGTTCAGGCCATATTTCACGATGTCGTTTTTCGTATTCTGCCTCATGTCCAGGCAGTAGTTTCATCTTGAAGGCAATTTGTTTTGTCATTTTTTAAGCGGAATTATTGTCCTAGCTCCTAAGAAACATAATAATGCTGAAATAACTGTTATGATCTGACGGGTAAGCGGGGAAATCGTTTTAAACTATTCGTAAAGAGATGTCAGCCTGAGCGGAGTCGAAGCCTAGACGTTACACCCCGACGCTACTTGGAGGATGGACAGGTTCACTCGGTCTGACGCTTTTTGCCTGAATTAAATAACTCCGTGGGGTTAAAAGCAATTTCCCTGGACGGGTATGGGGTGTGATACAGGAATTCAAACGTTTGAAAAATGGATGACACGGGATACTACAGCACAAGAATCAAGGACTTTTCCACTACTTTAGGAGGAAAAGGAGCAATGCTTGTTTTCTTGATCGATCGACAAGTAAGCTCTCCAGTATGCTAAATGGTGGCTTTTATAGAAAAGCAGATGTAATGAAAGGATCGGAAACGGAATGTTTTCCGGTATGACAAACCCTAAAAAATAACCAATGAAAAGACAATTAACCCTTAAGAATCCATGGCAAAAGCGAGCGCTTTTGTTCATGTCCATGGCCTATGGTGCTGTTGCAAATGCAGAGGAAACCCCCTTTCCTTCAGGTCATTTAGCCCATAATGACGTAGAAATCACGATTAATAACTTGGAAAAGCAGATCTCAGGCACTGTGATCTCTAGCGAAGACAATCTACCGCTTCCTGGTGTAAGTATTCTACTTAAAGGTACTGGACGAGGAACTGTTACAGATATAGACGGTAAGTTTACCTTGGAAGTACCTGATGATGGAGCTGTGCTGACCTTTAGCTCCATTGGATTTGAGACACAAGAAGTAGCAGTGGGCAACCAGACTACCTTGAATGTAACCCTGCAAGTGGACATGCAGCAGCTGGGAGAAGTGGTAGTGGTAGGTTATGGTACCCAGAAAAAAGCCAATATCACGGGAGCTATTGCGCAGATGGAGCCAGAAAACCTAACCGAACGGCCCATTCAGCGGGTTGATCAGGCCTTGGTTGGCCAAATGGCCGGTGTCCGTGTGAAGCAGACTACCGGGGTTCCCGGTCAGGGATTTGATATCCAGATCCGGGGTGTGGGCTCCATTACGGCGAATAGTCAGCCCCTTTATGTGATCGATGGCTTCCCCTTGGAAGCTGCAGGTGGCAATCCCATGGACAATATCAGTCCCAATGACATCGAGTCCATCCAAGTGCTAAAAGATGCGGCAGCGGCTGCCATCTACGGATCCCGTGCCGCCAACGGTGTGGTCATGATCAATACTAAAAGCGGTAAATCCGGAAAAGCACAGATCAGTCTAAACTCTTATATAGGCTTTAACGAAACTGTCAAGAAGCTGGACGTCCTCAGTCCTACCGAGTGGATCGACCGGGCCACTGAGATGATCAATACCCAGTGGGAGCAGTCGGGTGAGGGCCGCAGCGCATCACAAAGCTTGGCAGAAAGGGAGGCCATCCTCGGCGGCTTTGACCGAAACTATATGTACGATGAGCGTTGGATGATGGAAGGCTATCCCGGACTAACACTGGTAGATTGGCAGGATCACCTTTTCCGAAAGGGATTGGTTCAGAATTACCAGCTCAATGCATCCGGTGGTAACGAGAGCGTGAAATATTTCATCTCTGGAGATTACCTCGACCAGGAGGGAATTGCCATTGGATTGGATTATAAACGCTATTCTGCCCGGGCCAATGTAGAAGTACAGGCAAATAACAAACTTAAATTTGGACTGAACCTGAATCCTTCCTATTCCACCTTAAATGATCCAGGTGTGGAAGGGAAGGACGCCATTACGCACACCACAGTGGGCATGGCACCAGTGGTGGAGGCTGATGCAGGACTTAATACAGGCGTGGGGGATACTCCGCTTTACACTTGGGCAAGTTCTCGCTTGAGCCCGATCGCTTACGCCAATGCAAGGCTAAATGAAACCACGATTTTCCGAAACTTGGCTACCGCCTACGGACAATACGATTTTATTGAAGGGCTCGCATTTAAGACCACGCTAAACGTGGACAATGTGGACCAGCAGAACAAAAATTATACGCCAGCTGCGGTGACCAGAAATAAGCAGACTACAGGAGGTTTTAATGGGTATCGGAAATTGACGTTTGTCAATGAGAATACGCTGACCTATAACAGGTCCTTTGATGAGGCGCATAACCTGAATGCGGTCATCGGGATGTCGTACAATTTCAATAAGCGAAATACCTATACCATGGGCGGTAACTTTGATGTAGAAGGCATCACCACCCTTAATGCCGCTGTGATCAATGCAGGCAGTACCAATACCACCGAAACACAGAGCACCTTGCTGTCTTATTTTGGACGGGTGCAATACGACTATAAAGGTAAATACCTGGTGTCGGCATCTGCCAGAAGGGACGGTTCTTCCCGTTTTGGTGATGAAACCAAATGGGGCTTTTTCCCTTCTGTGTCCTTGGGTTGGAGGCTTTCTGATGAGGAATTTATGAAAGATGTGTCCTTGATCAGCGACCTGAAATTAAGAGGGAGCTGGGGACTTTCCGGAAATAATGGCATCGGGGATTATTCCCATATTGCCACTTTGGATTTTGCCAATTACTCCTATGGAGGAGCCCTGAACAATGGCTTGATTCCCGGGAACTTTCCCAATCCCCAACTCGGCTGGGAAGAGTCTGAGATGATGAACGTGGGCTTGGACTTGGGCGTGCTCCAAAACAGGATATATGCTTCCTTTGATTACTATACCCGGAAGAATACCAACCTGCTATTGAATATTCCTGTGCCCTCTGCGACAGGATTCACTACCGCACTGACCAACATCGGCGAAGTGATGAACAAAGGCTGGGAGCTGGAACTGACTTCCCGAAATATCACGGGGCAATTCGAGTGGACAACCAATGTCAACCTCAGTCATAATAACAATGAGGTAAGGCAGTTGGGACCAAACAATACGCCAATTTTGGGCGGTAGCTTTGACATCAACCACCGCATTACCATGGTGGGCCAACAGATGAATACACTGTTTTTGGTACAGAATATTGGTATCCTGACCCAAGAGGAGATCGATAATGGAGCAGCTCTTTATGGCAATCAGGAAGAAGGCGATCCACAATATTTGGATGCCAACAACGATGGAGTGATAGACCCTGATGACAGGATTTTGTCAGGTAATCCTAATCCGGATTATATCTGGGGCATTACTAATAATTTTAGGTACAAGGGTTTTGACCTCAACATCCTTGTCCAAGGACAATGGGGAGGTTTGATCTATTCCACCTTTGGTCGTGCGATGGATCGTCCGGGCATGGGCTATGTGGAAAATACCCTTGGAAGGCACCGCAACAGGTGGAGATCTCCTGAAAACCCCGGAGATGGTGAGACCGGAAAGGCCGTTTCGAGCTTTGGTAGGATCAAAAATACCGACTGGCTGTACCCATCCGATTATTGGAGAATCCGAAACATTACACTGGGCTACGACCTGGGTAGGATCATTGCCAATGAAAAATTGCTTTCAGCAGCGAGGGTTTATGTGACTGCTGAGAACTTCTTTGGTGGGGATAAGTACACGGGTGGATTTAATCCCGAGGCAGTAAATAGTGATGGGGATGATTATGGTGCATTTCCGCTGTCCAAATCCATTGTATTTGGTGTCAACCTGAAGTTTTAACCCAAAATAACAAGAACAATGAAAAAGTTGAATAAACTATATATCACGCTGATCGGTCTGGCCACAGGAGCAATGGTGTCCTGTGAAAGTAAACTAGACCAGTCACCAATATCTTCTATCGGCTCCAATGCTTTTTATCAGAATGAATCAGATTTTCTGAAGGGGCTGACAGGCGCTTATAATGGGCTGAATTCCTATCCCATTAATCACTTCGAACTGAGTGAAGTGCGCTCGGACAATATCTATTCTCCAGGAACCGCAGGCGTCAGGGATTATAACCTGATCAATAATTTCAATACGAATTTGGCGACAGCGGGGATCATGAATTCCACATGGAATGGCCTGTACAATAATATCATGCGCGCCAATACCATTTTGGACAACCTGAGTGCAGATGTCCTGCCGGATGAGGCTATTCGGACACGGATCGAGGGAGAAGCGAAATTTTTGAGGGCGCTCTATTACTTTGATTTGATCAGGTTTTATGGCAGGGTGCCGCTTTTCGACCGGCCGGTGACCCCGCTGGAGGCATTGGAGATTCCACGCAGTCCTGTGGCGGATGTTTATGGACTGATCATATCAGATTTGGAATTTGCGATCAGCAATTTGCCTGATGAATTTACCAGTGCAGGCGATTTGGGACGTGCCACTTCACATGCTGCCAGAGGTTTGTTGGCACGGGTGTATATGACCCGTTCTGGTACGCAGTTACATCCTGATGGTCCAGTACTTGGCACCAATGAATGGAGTGAAGCCCTTGGCTTGCTAAATGAGATCATCGATAGTGGCCAGTTTGATTTAGTGGATAGCTATGCCAATATATTTGCTTACGACAACGAAAACAATGAGGAGATCATTTTTGATGTTCAGTTTTTGAGCGGCGGACTTGGTGTAGGTGGAGAGTATGTGCAGTACCACTACCCAGAAGCCTTTGCCCGTTCCAATGGGATCCCATTTGCAGGTGGCACCTTCCCGGATGCGCCCAAGACTGTGTCGGCCGATTTGATGGCTTCCTATGCGACGGATGACGTGAGAGACGACTTCTCGGTATGGGTAAATTATACAGATGCCAATGGCAATACCGTGCAGGACAGGTTTATCAAAAAATACCTGGACTTGGACAACCTGGGTGTGGACCGCTTTGATTTTGAGCTGAACTATCCTGTCATCCGCTATGCCGATATCCTGTTGATGAAAGCCGAAGCGCTGAGCAAAAGCGGCGGTTCGCAAGCAGAAATCGACGAGATCGTAAACGACATCCGGGAGCGGGCAGGTGTCAGCACCACCCTTTCGAATGTGACGTATGAGCAGATTATGGAAGAGCGAAGAAGGGAGTTTATTGGTGAGGGGCTAAGATGGCATGATTTGGTCCGCTCAGGAATGGCCATCGATGTGATGCTGGATTGGATCGCTACGGATGACTCCGGCAACAAGATTTCTACCGACATCACCTCAGACGACCTGATCTACGCCGTGCCGATCAACCAATTGGATGTGAAGGAAGGGCTGTATGAGCAGAATCCGGGTTATTAGAAGTACAAGGTATGAGGACAGTATTAAGATAGATAAAAGAGTCAAGAAGAAAGATAAAGGACAAATGAAGGCCATCCGCCAACGGCGGGTGGCTTTTCAATGAAACGAATAGCCTTAGCGTATTCAATAGGAACTGCATTCGTCAGCTTGACACATATTTTGGATTAAAATAAAACAGATATGAAACGAAGGGATTTTCTGGGATATACGGCCATGATGCCGGTGATGGGGCTTTTCCCGTCATCGTTGGAGCCATTGCTCCATAAGGACCCGGAATCTGCATTTGCCAGCCGGTTGGAGCCATTACATCGTTTATTGGAGACGGAAGGGTATTATGTTTGGGGGACTAGTCCCATCTATGATGCGGCGGGTAAGGTTCACGTGTTCTATTCACGCTGGAAGGCGGAGTACGGCATGGGAGGCTGGATTCATCAATCGGAGATTGCCCATGCAGTGGCTGATCGTCCGGAAGGGCCCTATACTTTTCAGGAAGTAGTAATTGCACCAAGGGGAGGTGAGCACTGGGACGCCACGACCTGCCATAATCCCCATATCAAGGAGGTGAATGGTAAATATTACCTTTTTTATATGGGCAACCATAATAAGCGGACCAATACCAAGCGGATTGGCTTGGCGATGGCAGATTCTCTGGATGGTCCATGGAGACGGCCGGACAAGCCACTTTTAGAAGCCGGAGAAGAAGGGGACTGGGATGATCATTGTACCACCAATCCGTCCTTTGTACAGCATCCCGATGGGCGGTGTTTTCTTTATTACAAATCTTGGAACACTTACGAATACGAGCATTATACTGATCCCAAAATCCGGGGCAATAGAAAATATGGACTGGCCATCGCTGATCAGCCAGAAGGGCCGTACCGTAAATACGAAGAAAACCCGATCATCAATTACGCCGATAAAGGCGATAACATCCAAGCGGAAGATGGTTTTGTCTGGTACGAGGATGGCAAGTTCAGGATGCTGATGCGGGACATGGGAATTTATAACCATCAGTATGGATTATACTTGGAGTCCGAAGACGGGATTCATTTCAGCGATCCGCCAGAGATTGCCTATTACGAAACCGATCATTATTTTAGCCAACCGCCAAAACCTGGTCATTTGTCAAAATATGGAAGGTTTGAACGGCCACAGATTCTCTTTAAAGACGACAAACCGGACTATCTATTTTTGGCCAGTCAGGGCGGTGAGTTCATGACATCTAGTACCTATCTCTTCAATATTAAAAACTAAACCATCATGGATCAGTTAAAAGCTGACAGAGCATTATTTACCTTAGTACTTATTGGCCTTTTGATTGGCAATTTCCATCAAGGGATGGGGCAGGAATATTGGCATGACATCCCCAGAAAGCTACGTTACTCACCGAGTGGGCAGGATTTTGAGATCGAAAATGGTGAGCGCAGGTTTAATCGTGCTCTGTACGGGTATCACTCCGACTTTCGTACAGAAGCGGGCGATCAGCCATTGTTTTCTTTTTACTTGCCCGGCATGGGAGGGCATTTTAGGATCGGTGTCCAAGTAGATGGACAATCCAAATGGCTCCATGAGGCCGAGCAGGTAAAATCTAGCTATAGGGCCGGCATGATGATGTATGCCATCACCGATCCACTCTGGGGCAATGCTACAGTCCGCGTCAACGTGATGCCCTTGCGTGCGCAAGAGGGTGCCATTTTTAGAACAGAAACGGAGGGATTGCCCGAAAGAGCTGAATTGATTTTTGTCTATGGTGGTGTGACGGGCAAGCGTTTCAGGAGAATGGGGGACCTTGGTGCAGATCCACCATCTGTATTTGACCTGACGGTCGAAAAGTGCCAAGGCAATGATATTGAAATCAATAGCCAAAATGAAATGGTATTGGCTTATGGTGAGGCCAAAGATGGGGCAGATCGCCCAAGGATGTTGGCCACCTTTCCCTCTAGGGCACAACTAAAACGTGCAGCACCGGAAAAGATGGTCAGTCCCGCGGCTTTATGGGGATCAACAGTGGTAGAAGCGCCAGTATTGGTGGGAAAGGTCCCCGCGGGAGATGGGGAGCATTATTTTGCCATTTACCGACCAGGGTTTCAGGAATTACCATATGAAGAATTATCGGCAGCTTATGCCCGAGCAGATGAGGCAAGAAGCCAATTGGCCAATCGCATCCAGGTAGCGACTCCTGATCCATACATCAATACCATTGGAGGAGCCTTGGGCATCGCCGCAGATGCGATTTATGATGAGCCTGCTTATGTGCACGGAGCCGTGGCATGGCGGATGCCCCTTCCGGGCTGGCGGGGAGCTTATGTGGCCGACTGGATGGGCTGGCATGATCGAGCCAAAACGCATTTTGACGGCTACTTGGCATCACAATATTTGGAGCCAATGGGAACCAGAAATGATCCGGATACTGCGAAGCATCTGGCCAGACAAGTGGAGAAAACAGGTAAATCTATCTTTAACAGCGGCTATATCAGTCGTCGTCCAGGGGAGCCATCTTCCCCACACCACTATGACATGAACCAAGTGTTTTTTGACCAGTTGATCCGTCATTTTGATTGGACAGGAGATGTGGACTACCTGAAAAAAGTGTGGCCTTCCATTGAGCGGCATTTGGCGTGGGAGAAGCGTAATTTTGATCCGGACGGTGATGGGCTTTACAATGCCTATGCCAGCATCTGGGCCAGCGATGCGCTTCAATATAATAGTGGAGGCGTGGCCCATGCATCGGCCTATAATTATTTTGCCCATAAAAAAGCGGCTGAGCTGGCATCGTTTATTGGCGAAGATGGAGGAAAGTATGAGGCCGAGGCAGACCGCATCCTTCAGGCAATGAACGGAATACTTTGGTTACCGGATGGCTGGTATGCCGAATACAAGGATTTTTTGGGACCAGAGAATGTACACCCTCAAGCAGGGGTGTGGTCTATTTATCATACCATTGACAGTGAGGTGCCCGATCCTTTTCAGGCCTGGCAGATGACCCGATACGTGGATACGCAAATTCCACATATTCCCTTGACAGCAGATGGCTTGGAAGCAGGGAAGTACCACACCCTTTCGACTACCAACTGGATGCCTTATACATGGTCGGTGAATAATGTGGCCTTGGCCGAAGTGTTGCACACGAGTTTGGCCTATTGGCAAGCAGGGAATTCCGATGAAGCGTTCAGGTTGTGGAAAAGTGCCCTGCTGGAAAGTATGTACCTGGGCGGAAGCCCCGGCAATTTTCAGCAGCTGTCCTTTTTAGATGCGATGAGAAGTGAGCTTTACCGCGATTTTGCGGATGCAGTAGGTATGGGGGCTCGGTCGCTCATCGAAGGGCTCTTTGGGATAAAACCCGACTTGATGAACGATCGGTTGGAGATCGCCCCAGGATTTCCTGCCAAATGGAAGTATGCCTCCATTAACACGCCGGATGTGGCCATCGACTTCAAGCAAAAGGGAGAGGTAGATACCTATGAGATCACCAATCGATTTGGGAAGGAGCTTTTATTGGAATTGGCCCTAAGGGCAAAAAGAGCAGGTGTCAAGGAGGTGAAAGTCAATGGTAAGCCGGTAGCGTGGAGGCTTCGGGAAAACCAGGTAGGGAGACCGATCATGGTGATCAAAGCGCCTTTGGGAGAAAAGAACCTTATCTCAGTAGTGTGGCAAGGAGGTGCTTTGGAGGCCGTACAAACCCCTAAGGAAGTGACCGTGGGCGAAAGCCTGAGCCTGGATGAAAATGAAGTGGAAGTACAGAAATTGAAGGATCCGGAGCAAGTGTTGGCGGCCAAGGAAATGGTAGAAGGTGAAGTAATGGTCAAGTTTGGCCATCAAACGGGTGACAAAACTTTCTTCGCTAAACTGAAGCAAGGGGAAATGACCTGGTGGGAGCCAATTGCCGTTAAGGTACTGCCAAGGCTGGAAATTACGCCGGTCGATAAGCAATCGCCTTCAGCGTTGGCCTTTTCGGTCACGAATCATCAAAAGGAAACCGTGCCCGTTTCCATTTTGGTGAACGGAAAGCCTTGGAAAGCAAACGTTAGCCTAGTTTCAAATAAGGCCCGGGAATTTACCATCGAAGCACTATCCCTGCTCCAAACAGGTACTAATTTGATAGAAGTGTATCACGGTGATGAGCTGGTGGCTCAGCAGGAGGTGATCAATTGGGAATTGGACGCTTCATCAAAAAGCCTTGAAACCGTGGAAATTTCTGCGGCTATGAATGATAAGGTGACTGCCATTTTCAGGAACAAATACCACAGTCCACGATCGCCATATCCCACTTTGCAAATTCCCGTTCAGGGAATGGGCGACTGGGCATCACATGGCGCTTATATGGATATCAATGATGCGGGGTTACGTAAACTGGCCGGAGAGCAGAATCAGTTTGTTTTGCCGCAGGGAATTCCTTTCAGCACTCCAGGAGATGCAGCTAAAAACAACATCCTGTTTGCCTCATTATGGGATAATTATCCGGAGCAGGCAAAGGTATCCCTATCCGGAAAGGCAAGCCACGCTTACCTCTTGATGGCGGGTTCTACTAATCACATGCAGAGCAGGATGGAAAATGGCCAAGTGATCGTGCACTATAAAGATGGTAGCGAAGACATCTTGTCACTGCGGAATCCCGAAAGCTGGTGGCCGATCGAGCAGGACTATTATATCGATGGCCATGCGTTTGATATTGCTGTTCCCAGGCCTATCCGGGTGCACTTGAAAACGGGTAAGATCAGCAGAAAAGCGCATGATGATTATGAGGCCATTGACCATTTTACCGAATATGCCATAGATGGCGGAGCGGCGACAGTGCTGGATTTGCCCTTAGATCCTGAAAAAGAATTGGCTTCGCTCGAAGTAAAAGCGACGACCATCGAAGTAGTAATCGGGTTGATGGCGGTTACCTTGGAAAGGGAGTGAAACATGAGATTTGATATATGAGATGTGAGTAGTGAGACGTGAGAAACCTCCCCGCCACGGCGGGGAGGTTACGTGGGGTTGTTATGAAGCAAAGAGAAACACAATATGATTTTAGTAAATGACTAGCGATTACAATAATTGATAATGAAAACTAATTATAATCCGGTCAACACTAATCAGGGAAGTACACTGTGCCCTCAGTACAATGACCGGGTTGTGCTGGGGCTCTGCCCCAGGACAGTCAAGCTTGGAGTAGGCGTGGGCGGCCTTCGACTACATAAAGGCATCCATCGCGGTAGGGATGAAAATGGGAAAATGCCGACCAGGTTCAGGACCTGACATCCAACCTTGAATCCTTTGAACCTTCCAACCTAATAACCTCAGTTCGATTATAAAACCGTCACTGCGAGGCTTAGAGGGAGATATGAGGGGTGGAAGCCGTGGCAGCTCGCCGCGGCGAGTTGCCACACCCTTTTCCAACCCACATCCTCCTTAAAAGGGTTCGCAACGCTTTTAATACTAAAATTAAGTCGAGCTCAGGTTAATAATTAACCAGTTGGTGCTGCAAAAGTAGGCCCAGCCTGGTCAGGGCAGTGGCTGTCTGCTCGTTCCAGTCGAGGCCAAAGCTTAGGCGGAGGCAGTTTTTGTATTGGTCGCGCAGGGTGAATATCCTCCCAGGAGCATATTTGATGCCCAAGTTTAATGCCGGCTCATACAGCTGTAAGGTATCTATCCTCGGATCCAACTCGATCCATAGGAGGAATCCCCCATTGGGAAAGGTGGTTTTGGTGTTTTCGGGAAAATATTCCTGGATGATCTGCAGGTATTTGAGCAGGTTATGGTGGAGTGCAATTCGTAATTGTCGGAGATGGTTGTCATAGCGGCCTTTGTCCATAAACCTTGCCACCACCTCATGAGAAAGTGAAGGGCTGGCGACCTGGTGGTAAAGCTTGGTTTTGAGTATGCTGTCCTTGTATTTTCCCGGCGCTATCCAGCCCACCCGATAGCCTGGGGCCAAGGTTTTGGACACCGAGCTGCACCAAAGGACGATGCCGTCACGGTCATGGCTTTTGCAGGGCAGCGGCCTTTCCGAACCAAAATACACGTCACTATACAAGTCTTCTTCTATCAGCGGCACTTGATGGTTGGTGCAGATTTTTACCAGTGCCCTTTTGCTTTGTGCCGACATGCAGTAACCTAAGGGATTGCTGAAATTGCTGACCAGGACAATGGCAGCAATTTGGTCATGTTTGATGGTGTTTTTGATTTCTTCCAAGTCCAGCCCATATTCCCCATGGGTAGGCATCTCCTGTACTTTTAGCCCCAGGCTTTTGGCCAGCTGTAAGGTCCCAAAATAAACAGGGCTTTCGGTGAGGATACAATCGCCTTTCTTGGTGATGGACATGAGGGCAATGGCCACAGCATTCATACAGCCGGTGGTAGTAACCAAGTCATCGGGAGAAAGTCCATTGCCCCACAGGGACGTGCGCTGGGCCACTTGCCGACGGAGGTAGGCATTGCCCGAAATGGATTCGTAATGGACGCAGGCATCAGGGAGTGCAAGCATGGTTTCACGTACCATTTTTTTCAGACGGGCAATGGGCAACATCTTAGCAGAAGGAACACCCACAGCGAAATTTATGTGCTGATCCTCCCGGTCACTTTGGCCATAGACTTGCTGGATCACTTCCTCGATATCTTCGCTGCCTTCCTTGTTGGTGGGATGGTATATGACGGGAGATGCTGCGGACTGTTTGGGGTGATAGGTGACAAAGTACCCACGCTTTGGCCGGGCTTCCACCAGTCCTTTTGCTTCCAGAAGGTACATGGCTTGGAGCACTGTGCTGATGCTCAGGCCGGTTTCACGATGCAATTTCCGTACGGAAGGAAGCCTATCCCCAAAACGGTACGTACCGTTTTTGATTTGCTTTTCCAGTTCGGTGGCGATTTTTTGGTATAGGTTCATATATGTGTGGTAGATATGAGACTTGAGATGTGAGAAATGAGACAATGCCGATAGCCATCCAAGGAAAGGGCCGTCCGACACACATCGAACATCGGTAATCGGTAATCGGACCTCCGACACCCAACATCTCCATCTGTTATGGTTGAAATTACAAAAACTGTAACTGTAATGGTTGGTTTTAGTTCTTAATTTTGGGGTAAATCAAAATAATAACCTGAAATCAAGCGGGTATGGAAATCAAAAAACAGCTAACATCTCAATGTTCCATCGAACAGTTTAATTTTAACCAATTTCAGTTTGGTGTGGAAGCCACCGATCACATGCTTGTGGCCAAGTACAGCGAAGGAGCGTGGCATTCGGCAGCTATTCAGCCCTATGAAAACCTGACCTTGTCTCCATTGGCCATGTGCCTGCACTATGGCCAGACAGTTTTTGAGGGACTCAAAGCTTACCGGCAAGTGGATGATGGTGTCAGTATATTCCGGTTGGACCGCCATCACGAGCGGATCAATCAATCCTTGCGTAGGATGGCCATGCCAGAAGTGCCCAAGGAGCTTTTTGAAAATGGAATCAAGGGATTGGTGGAGGTGGAGCAAGGTTGGATTAAGGAAGGTGAGGGAAATTCCCTTTATATCCGGCCTTTTGTCATTGCCACAGAAGAGCGATTGGGTGTAAGCATTTCCACAGATTATTTGTTTGTGGTAGTGTGTACCCCAATGGCAGCGTATTATGCAAGGCCGCTAAAGGTCAAAGTGGAAAGGTACTATACCCGTGCCACCTCAGGAGGTGTAGGAGCAGCCAAAAATGGCGGGAACTATGGCGCGGCCTATTACCCGGCAAAGCTGGCCCAGCAAGAGGGATTTGATCAGGTGATCTGGACGGACAGTCGTGACCATGAATATGTGGAAGAATCAGGGACGATGAATTTGATGTTTATCATTGGAGATAAGTTGTTGACACCACCGGCAGGAGAAACGATTTTGGCAGGAGTAACGCGGGACTCCTTATTGCAAATTGCGAGGGATATGGGCTGGCCAGTGGAAGAACGCCCGATCAGCTTGGTGGAGCTGCAGGAGGCTTTTGAAGCTGGGAAGAAAGTGGAGGCCTTTGGTGCCGGTACAGCTGCTGTGGTGGCTCCCTTTGCGCTCATCCATTTGGATGGAAATGATTACAAGCCCTACATTGCTGATGATGCCAAAATGTTTCAATTAAAAGCGCAGTTAACCGCTGTGCGATCAGGGAAAGTAAAAGATCCCTATGCGTGGAATACGGTTCTGGAAAAAGTCTTGACAAAGTAAGGGGGAGTCCGGAAACTTTTAAGCGTCCTGGTCCAAGTCGGGAGACTTGGACCTGAATGATTAGTCATGACGAAAAGTATGTAAGTCTCATGTGAAGTGTTTTTGGTGTTTTTAGCCTTAAATTAGTTTGTTTGATTCGGTAAAATTTATAATATTAGGTTAATTCATTTTTAAATTTTATCCTCTACCAAAATAACAGAATAAATGAAACTAGAAAAGGTTTTAGGAAACCTCAATTCATTTGAGAAAAATTCATTTTTAAAGATTGTAGATAATCTCATCTCTGGTAATCCTGCCAATATCAAAGAAGTTGAAAAAATTCTTTCTGACAACAGGAATGACTTAAAAAGCGCAGACAATACTATTATCGTAGAGGTATTTTCACTTTTAGAAAATGAATTTAAGGAATTTGTGAAATCCGAATTTATAAATACAAGTTCCCAATTGGATATTTTAATAGATATTATCTCAAGAGAAGGAAATGCTATAATCAAACAGGATTGGTTTTCTAGATTGTACGAGAATGAAATATCTATAATGAAAGGAAAAGTCAGGAGGTTTAAAAAAGATTTAGAAGAGGGAGTTGGAGATATATCATACTATAGAAAAAGAGATTATAAAATATATCAAGCATGTTTACATACTAGCTATCACAATGACGAAGAAAATAATTTAGAAAAGAAAATTACCACAGACGAACAATCTATCCTTCTAACTTTGTCAAATAATCTCGGGCTATCTCAAGAAGAGATAAAACTGATTAATTACCTGATATTGCCAATTCAAAAACTTGAAGTGGAATCGGTTATTAATGATTTAAAATCAATAGGTGTAATTTTTTATTCAAAAAAGTCCAATACTATATACGTTGCTGATGAGATTGCAAGGATTTTACGTAAAATAAGGGGGAAAGAAGTTTCAGCGAAATTTTATAGAAGGGTATTACTTTGCCTCAGGGAACCGCTTATTAACCTAATATGTAGGAGTCATGGAATTGATTGGAAAAAGCCATTGGATCAAAAAATTAAAAGTATAATTAGTGAGGGGATCTCGTTTAAAGGGATATTGTCAGAAGACATATTTAAAGAGGATACAACGTTAACCGAAAAAAAGAAATTTTTTAATGATCTGGTTGAGAAAAAGCTCAAAATTAGTTCCACAATTAGGGGGTCAGTTTTGGAAGAGAAAATACAGAACCTGATAAATTATTTTGAGGAGGTAGAGAGAGATGAGAAAGTTGGGATATCTATCGATGGATATGAAAAATTAGTATCTGATTTATCAACCTTATTACCTCAATTTGAAAGTCAAATAGCACACGAATATCAATTTCAAGATGGTACCCTTCTCACTAGCGAATTTTTGCTTGATTTTAACATTAAGCCTAGAGATATTCTAGAAATAATTAAGCAAGAGGACTTGTTGAAGTTTTGTGAGCATACTGGAGTAAAGACAAGAGGTGATGTTGTGTTGAACATTTTGGAGGCATATAAAGATTCTGATAATTTGTACTTGGAAAATTATGAAAATATTGGACTTAGAAACCTTAATTTATTAAAGGAAAATGGAATAGTTATTAAAGAGGCGGAAGTAGGGCTTAAGTTTGAAGAACTGACTAAAGTTATTTTTGAAAAATTAAGTTTTAGTGTCAATGAGGAATTAAGAAAAAAACTAAACACTAGCAAAGACAAAGCGGATATTATCCTAGATATGGGTAAGAATGAAATCATCATTGTAGAGTGTAAATCAGTTAAAGAGAGTGGGTATAATAAATTTAGTTCAGTATCAAGGCAATTAAAATCATATGCAAAGCAAGCAGAGTTGAATGGTTTTAAAGTGATCAAATCTTTATTGATAAGCCCAGATTTTTCAGATGAATTTATTAAAGAATGTGGCTTAGAATATGAGTTGAACCTATCATTAATAAAGGCATCATCTTTATTGAAAATTATGGAGGGTTATAAGGATTCAAAACATAAAAAATTTCCGCATAACTTACTAATGAGAGATGTTTTGATACTGGAGGATAGGGTGCTTAAGGCAATTGGTAAGTAAAAGGTTTATTCGATAGGCAAAGTCCGGAGACTTTTAAGCGTCCTGGTCCAAGTCGGGAGACTTGGACCAGGGGCTCAATCATACAATCTTCCAATCATACAATCTTCCAATCATACAATCTTCCAATCATACAATCTTCCAATCATACAATCTTCCAATCATACAATCTTCCAATCATACAATCTTCCAATCTTTCAATCTTCCACCAAATACTCCTTCAAGTCACAATCCTCCAGTCCTTGGATGCCCTTGACCACAGCTTTCGCATTGTATTTGGCACCGTCGAGGATGGTGTGGGTGTGGTCAGTGTCATTGAAGAAATGGGCTTTGACATAGTCCTCACCGAGTTCGTCATAGCCATCGGCGATGATGTTGTTCAGGTCGATAAAGCAAGCCTTTCTGGCTTCTGCGGCCTGTTTTGCCCATAAGCCATAGCTGTCATTGGCACGATTTACCTTGCCCTCTTTCCAGTTGTTTCTTGGGATCAGCGAACAGACGATCGGTGTGGCTCCGGCGGCTTTGGTGGCCGTGACCATCTGCTTGAGGT
Source organism: Echinicola rosea (assembly GCF_005281475.1). Lineage (NCBI taxonomy): Bacteria > Pseudomonadati > Bacteroidota > Cytophagia > Cytophagales > Cyclobacteriaceae > Echinicola > Echinicola rosea. Next base: position 1,780,202 of record NZ_CP040106.1, read on the forward strand.
ACTGGCCATAGCTATAGACTGTTTCATATTGCTCGGTGATGGGATTATAGATTTCTTCTGCTTCCGTGCCGGCACTTCTGATGGTGCCGCGTGCGCGGTGGCTATCGTCCAGCGGACTGCTATCATTATGGCCAAACTGCATGATGACATAGTCTCCCGGTTCGAGTTGTTCACGGACTTTTTCCCACAGGCCATACGTTTGGTAGGTCCGACTACTGGTCCCGCCCAGCGCATGATTTTGTACTTTTATCCTGTCCAGGTCAAAATAAGGAGCCATATAATCGCCCCAGCCCCAAAGTCCTCCAGCACCATCGCCTTGGCCATTTTTGACAGTAGAGTCACCGATAAGGTAGAGCGTGGGCTTGTCCTTGGAGAGATAGGCTTTTAGTTTGCAATCTTCCAGTGATTTGATGCCCTGCACTACAGACCAAGCATTGATGCGTGCACCTGCTTCATTGGTGTGGGTGTGGTCTTTCTCGAAGAGTGAAGGTACCACGTGGGGACCCCATTGGTCGTATTGGTCAGCCACGATGCTGTTAAGATCCACGAAATAGGCTCCGGTTTTGCGGGCGACTTCCTTGGCCCACTTTCCATAATCTTGGTTGGCACGCTCCACTTCGCCGTCTTGGAATTTATTTCTGGGGATCATCGAACAGATGATGGGAGTGGCTCCTTTTTCCTTGGCTTCGGTGACAAATTTTTTCAGGTACCAGCCATAGGTATGGACTGTTTCTTCGGTGCCGTCAGGCCACGTCAGCTCGACGGTTTCATCACCAGTGCCACGAAGTACTCCCCTGTAGCCAGCCCTTGTCGTATCAGGCTTGCTGCCTTCATTATGGCCAAATTGCATCATGACAAAATCCCCTGGCTTAAGGTCGTCCAGTACCCGCTGCCACCGACCTTCCTTGACAAAGGTCCGCGTGCTTCTGCCGGCCATGGCCTGATTGCTTACCTCCAGTTTGGTACTGTCAAAGAAATCGTCGATAAACGTTCCCCAGCCCCATTGCCCCGGTCCACCATCGCCACGGCTATTGCGAACAGTGCTGTCTCCGATGATGTAGAGGGTGTGTTTTTCCTCTTTGGGCGTAAAGGCCATCAGTAAGGTGATCAATGCGATGATCGCTGAAAGCCCATATTTTACGTTTTTCATGGTTATGATATCATTTGATTTGGGTTTGTACTATTGGCTGGTCGATGTAGCCAAAAGATAAATCTATATAATTGGAAACAAAATCCCGTGCTGTAGTATGTGGTTGGTTTGGGGAGGGGTTAGAAGTGAGTAGTGAGACTTGTGTCATGGGCATTGAGTTGTGAGGTACCGTACACAGGGTTGTGCTGGGGCTCTGCCCCAGCAATGGCAAGCTTTGAGTCTCTGACTCAATTAAGCTGTTCCAGATTTGTACCCCCCCAGTTATTACCCTATATAATAATGAAAACGAAATATTAATCCGGTCAATCCCATTCAAGGAAGCACAATCACGGATGCGCCGTTGACCTGCACATAGCCCATGACATGATCACTTTATGCCCAAGCCAAAGCAAAGGTTTGCATAGCCGTATCCCTACAGTACAGCACAGAAATTTTTTGGTAATGCTTAATTTTATATTTTTAAAGTCTGTCATTTAAGAAGACCCAAATTTTACCAATTAATTTATGAACGTCCTAAAATTACTCAAGCCAGGAATGATAGGGGCATTGGGCCTCGCGATTGCCTGCTCTCCTCAATCAGAAACAGACCAAGCCAGTACAGAAACCAAAGAAGTGCTTACGGATACCAACACGCCATTGCACCTTTTGCAGCCTGATTATCCTGTTCCGTATGGCTTTCCGGAAGAAAAAGAAGTGAAGGCCGTAATCGATCGGGTATATGAATACCTTGATTCGACTACTCCCACGGAAGTATTGACCGAGGAAGACGGTTCGGCGATTACTGATTTTAATAAAGTGGATGGGAAAAGTGTCCTAAAGCAAGGGGATTTCAGGCTATTGAGCTACGAATGGGGCGTGACCTATTCTTCCATGTTGCTGGCAGGGGAAGTAACAGGGGATGAGCGCTATACCGATTATACCAAAAAGCGAGTGAAGTTCATCGCTGACCTTTATCCGCATTTCCAAAAAGTGGATGGGAAGGATCATGCTTTGCATTCGGTGTTGTACCCGGGAGCCTTGGATGATGCCGGAGCGCTTTGTGCTTCCTTTATCAAAACCTCCATGACGGGAGTAGATACCGATGTGCGCCCCGTGGTGGACAATTTCATGAACTATATCATGAATAGTCAGTTCCGCTTGGAAGATGGAACTTTGGCCAGAAATCGGCCATTGAAAAACACCCTTTGGCTGGATGATCTTTATATGAGCGTTCCGGCGATTGTACAAATGGGGAAGCTGACAGGAGAGCAGAAATATTTTGACGAGGCAGTCCGTCAGATCAAACTCTTTTCTGGACGGATGTTCAATGAAGAAAAGGGACTTTACATGCACGGATGGGTGCAGGGCATGGAAGAGCATCCACAGTTTCACTGGGGACGTGCCAATGGCTGGGCGATCCTGACCAAAGTAGAGGTACTCAATGCCTTGCCGGAAGACCACCCGGGGAGGCCGTTTGTTTTGGACCTTCTGCAGAAACATATCAAGGGACTTGCAAAACTGCAGTCTGGATCGGGTTTTTGGCATCAATTGCTCGACAAGAATGATTCCTACCTGGAGACTTCGGCCACGGCGATTTATACTTATTGTATAGCTAAAGCGGTAAACGAAGGCTGGGTGGATGACCAAGCCTATGCCCCAATGACTTTATTGGCTTGGAATGCCGTTAGTACCAAGGTGAGTGACAAAGGTCAAGTGGAAGGTACCTGCGTGGGAACTGGAATGGGCTTTGACCCGGCATTTTATTACCACCGTCCGATTAATCCGTATGCCGCACATGGCTATGGCCCGGTGATAGCTGCCGGAGCAGAGATCATAAGGATGCTTCAAATGCATGACTTTGAGATCAATGATAGCTCAGTCCAATTGCTTGATGAGTCTTCCAAAGGCTAGTGTCACGACAACCCTTACATGACGGGTAAGGCATGCCTGCCGGCAATGGCAGGTTTGACTTGATACTATTGATATACGAACGTTACTATACTGTTGAGCCCCCCGAATTACGAGGGGCTTTTTTCATTTCAAAGTAAAATGATGGCGGATGTGGCTGGAGAACAAATGGCACGCTTATCAAATCCGCTACCAATTTTAAACATTCAAACGCCTAGGAGGTGGGATTTGTGCTTTATTTTTGACTTAAGATCAATCTAATAAACCCAATTTCCTATGTTCAAATCAATTTACATCCTATTATTATTGTTGTTTGCCTGTAATACCGGGGGCAATAGCCACCCCGCCCCCACTACCACCATAGTGGATAGCCTGAGTCCGCTGTCAGTGGAGGGGACTCAGCTGGTAGATAAACAAGGCGATCCTGTTGTACTCCGGGGAGTGAGTTTTGGTTGGCACAATTGGTGGCCGCGCTTTTATAATGCCGGTGCGGTAAAATGGCTCAAGGAGGATTGGAATGCCAATGTCGTCCGGGCAGCCATGGGAGTGGAGCCGGAAGGCGCCTATTTGGACAATTCCGATTGGTCCATCGAGAAAGTAGAAGCGGTGGTGGAGGCAGCCATCAAATCGGAAATGTATGTGATCATTGACTGGCACAGTCATCATATTCATTTGGAAGAGGCCAAGGATTTTTTTAAAAAAATGGCCACTAAATATGGAAGCTATCCAAATGTGATCTATGAAATTTACAATGAGCCCGAGTCAGATACATGGCAGGAAGTGAAGACATATAGTGAGGAAGTGATCAAGGTGATCAGGGAGAGTGATCCCGATAATTTGATTTTGGTGGGCTCTCCCCATTGGGATCAAGATGTACATTTGGCTGCTGATGATCCCGTTACTGGTTATGACAACTTGATGTACACACTTCACTTCTATGCGGCTACACATAAAGATTTTCTCCGAAAACGTGCCGATTATGCATTGGCGAAAGGCTTGCCATTATTTGTCTCCGAATGCGCTTCGATGGAAGCTTCCGGTGATGGAGAGATTGATCTGGAGTCATGGCAGGCCTGGTATGAGTGGATGGAAAGCAACCAAATCAGCTGGCTGGCATGGTCCATTTCTGACAAAGATGAAACTTGCTCCATGCTCCATCCTTCTGCATCATCTGCTGGAAAGTGGCAAGAAGGGGATTTGAAGAAGTGGGCCCAGCTGGTCAAGGCTTACTTGAAAAATGATGTGAAAAGCACAAAAACAAACTGAAAAAATATTAAGTGTAAATTTTACATTTTAAAAATTCATCTTTAAATTGCTGTTGATTTTAGAAATTTGGTTCATGAATATACGATGTACTTTTTTCAGCAAATCATTGAAATAAGCACTGTCAAACCTATTACATAAACCCCCGATTAAAGTAGCCTCCTAAACGGATTTCCGGGCAGGAGGTTTTTTTGTATCCGAATAGTCTTACGACAACGCTTAAACCCGGAATATGCATTAGCCTATCTGTTGCGACCTGATCCGCCGCGGCGGACAAAATCAGTTGCTTCGCTGCTGTTTTCGATTTCACCATCCGCCGCGGCGGATGATTCAATCTCCAAACAACCTGATTTTCTTGTAGTTTCAGCTCTCATAACGATTCCTAATGCATAAAGCGGGTTAAATGACGGGTAAGGCGGTAGTGTATTTTGGACGAAATCAAGGCAAAAAAGAAACGAGCGTAGCAAAGGAAGTCTTTTTGCAACTTAATAGATAGGTCAAAAGACAAACCGGATTATGCATAGGGTAGGTTTGAAATGACACTTGAACAAGACAGCTCTACTGCAGATGGCCATCGGATACATGAATTGATTAACAGACTTGATCACCTAGAGTGGGCGATTGCGAAAGTATGTAAGCTTAGGGTTACCTGCCGCAGCAATATGGCTTGATGGCCTCAAAGGCTAATAATTAAGAAGATTATAATGCGTTCATAAAAAGTTCCCGGTTTTTAGGTGTATGCAGGACACTTCATAACAGTTGGCTTAGCGCTGCATAATGGGATTTTTAGAAACTATATATGAAGTTTTGGGTTTACTGCCTAATGGTGAAATATGATTTTAGTTTTTATGTGATTTACTGATTTTATATTTTTTGTTGCGTTTTAAAGCCTATTTATTACCAGTATAGTACAGCACAAGGATATTTTTAGCCAAGGGTACATTCGTCTTCAGCTTGCCCATATCGGGCTAAGTAGTGATTTGAGATTCACATGCGCAGGAAGTGTCCGTTTTCTGCGGAGTTCGAAACGTTTTTAATCAAAAACATACAATGAAAAAAAAGCAAACCCCAAAAAACCGCATTGACCCCAAAAAGTGGGCGTTGATGGCAATGGCTTTAGGAGCTGTGGGAGTGAGTGGAGCGTGGTCGTCCCATGCCCTAGCTTCCAGTGCTTCAAGGAGCCTGGAGATGAGCGTTGATCAGATGGATAAGACCATCACGGGAACAGTGACCGCTGCGGCTACTGGAGAAACCCTTCCTGGTGTCAATATCCTGATCAAAGGTACTGGTTCTGGTACAGTGACAGACTTGGACGGTAAATTTACGTTAGAAGTCCCAAGCGATGAGACCGTGTTGGTGGTGAGCTCCATCGGGTATGTAAAACAAGAGATTACCGTGGGTTCACGTACATCGATCGACATCGCCATGGAGGAGGATCTCCAGCAATTGGGCGAAGTGGTCGTGGTGGGCTATGGTACCCAAAAGAAGAGTGACATTACCGGAGCCATCTCGCAGGTATCTTCAGAAGAATTAGAGGCGACTCCTATCCAAAATGCCCTCCAAGGGATCCAAGGTCGGGCTGCAGGTGTGGATATCGCTAGCAACGCCCGTCCTGGAGAAGTAGGATCGATCCGGATTCGTGGTAGCCGTTCCATTGCAGGTGGCAATGACCCCTTGTATGTATTGGATGGTGTGCCTTTGCAATCCGGGGGCATTGAAATGCTCAACCCCAATGATATAGAATCCATTGAGGTGCTTAAAGATGCCTCTGCATCGGCCATTTATGGTTCGCGTGCAGCGAACGGCGTAGTGCTGATTACGACCAAAAAAGGAAAAGACGGTCGTGCTCAAATCAACTTTGATGCTTCCACGATGGTGCAAAGCCTCAGGAATTTGGCAGATTATTATGATGCTGCAGGCTATGCCAATTACCGTAGGGATGCTGCGAGAGGCGCTGGTGCTTACAGCACCGCATACCCAAATCCCGAAGATGATTATGACTTTTTTGGAGCCGATGCCACAGCATGGAACAATATTGCCAATGGCTATGACTGGGTGGACAGGGAAAACCTGATTCCTGCCATGCGTCCAACTACTGCTGCTGAGCAGGAAATGTGGGGTGTTTCGGAAGTCCCTGCCTATGATCCTAGCAGACTGCAAACGACTGATTGGACTGATTATGTGGAGCAGACGGGAATTACCCAGAATTATAACCTTAGCTCAAACTGGGGTAATGAGAAAACCAAAGCATTTATCTCCGGAGGATACTTGGATCAGTCCGGCACCAATGTAGGCCAAGATTATAAGCGATACAATGCACTGGTAAACTTGGAAATCCAAGCAGTGGACTGGCTAAAGCTTGGCGGTTCTATTAACGCCAGTTACAGCATCCAGAATTATGGATATTCTGCCGGTGGGTCCCGTGGGAGCAGGACCATTTATGAAGCAGCATTGGGTCAGTTGCCATATGCCAAACCCTATGATGCCAATGGCAATTACATCTTTAACCCGGGAGGAGATCCAAATATCGTCAATCCGATCCAGGATGGTGAGTATGTGATCAATGAGCGAACCACTTTGCGGGCATTCGGTAGCTTCTTTGCGGAGGCAAAATTGGCCGAAGGCTTAAGGGTAAAAACCATCTTCGGGCCGGATATCAGAAACTACCGAAATGGACAATTCCAGGCGGCGCAGTCCAGTTTACGAGGAGGGGGATCCGCATCTTCCACCAATTACGCCAGACTGAGCCAGAGCCAAGCATTTTCTTGGACTTGGGAGAATCTGGTGTACTATGACAAGACTTTTGGCGACCATACCTTAAACGCCACCTTCTTGCAGAGTTCTTCTTACTGGAAGAGTGAAAATTCCGACATGACCGCCTCTGACCTGCCTTATGACAGTCAGTTGTGGTACAATTTAGGTTCTACAAACCGCGGATCATTGGATGGTTGGGGATCAGGATTTTCCCAATATACCTTGATGTCCTATATGGCCAGGTTCAATTATTCTTATAAAGACCGTTACCTGCTGACGTTAACAGGCCGTTCAGATGGAGCATCGGTACTCAGTGAAGGGAATAAATGGGATTTCTTCCCTTCGTTCTCCTTGGGTTGGAAGATCCATGATGAAGCATTTATGAGCGACGTCGATTGGGTGAACCAATTGAAATTGCGAATCGGTATGGGTACCGTAGGTAATCAGGCCGTAGCACCATACAATACCGCTGGTGGTTTGGTTCAGGTTCCTTATGTTTTTGGCAGCGATCCTGCCAATGGCTATGTGACCGGAAATCCAAAAGGTTCTTCTCAGGGAGCACTGCCAAACAGAAACCTTGGATGGGAAAAGACCAGACAATGGAACTTTGGATTGGATTTTGGGCTGTGGAGAGACCGCCTTTACGGTAGTATCGAATACTATAATGCTGATACATATGACCTGCTTTTGGACAAGACGCCAAACTCTGTAACGGGATACAGCAATATCACCGTCAATGCCGGTAAAACACGTAACAAAGGCGTGGAGCTGACACTATCCTCAGTCAATATCGACAAGAATGATTTTAGCTGGATTACGGATTTCACTTTTTCCAGTAACCGCACCGAAATCGTGGAGCTGGAAAATGGCGCAGTGGATGATGTAAACAACCAGTGGTTTATCGGCCGGCCCATCAGTGTTTTCTATGACTACAACAAAATCGGTATTTGGCAGCAAGCTGATGCTGATCTGCTCGCCCAGTACAGCGAAAATGGTTCTGATTACGAGCCCGGAGATATCCGCGTCCAGGATGTGAATGGCGATAACAGAATCGATCCTAACAATGACCGGGTAATTCTTGGTCAGACCGCACCAAAATGGACAGGTGGTATCACCAATACCTTTAATTATAAAAACTTCGAGTTGTCTGCCTTTGTCTATGCCCGATGGGGCAATTTGGTCCAAGGTGGTGCAGTGGATATGTCCGGTAGGTACGCTTCCAGAATCATCGACTACTGGACACCGACCAATCCTACCAACGCCTATCCGAGGGCCGATTACAATAACGGTGGCCAGCCGATACACTACAGTGCGATGAATTACCAAGATGGATCATTTGTAAAAGTCCGCTTTATCTCATTGGGCTATACCTTCCCACAGGACATTATTGGGAAATGGGGCATGAGCAACCTGAAGCTGTACACGCAGGTACAGAATCCATTCCTATATTCCAAAACGGATTTTCTGGATCCGGACAGCAGCTATCAAATCGGCGGTTCCAACCCAAGTGCATCAAGTCTTACGACAAGGAGTTTTGTATTTGGTCTGAACTTGACTTTCTAAACCCCTAAAACCTGAACATTATGAAAAAGAATATCTTAATCATAGCATTGGCAGCCGGTAGCCTTTTCTCTTGCCAGGATTTCCTGCAGGAGGAGATGGTCGCTACCCTGACCCAAGAGCGGTATAACTCTCCGGAAGGAATTGAGGAATTGGTGAACGGCGCCTATGAAGGCCTTCGCTTTCACCATAACTACGAATGGTCCTACGCCCTGACCAACTACGGCACGGATGAATTTACCAATGGTGGTGGTGTAAACCACGTGATGTACAACACATACACTGGATTGCTCAATCCAGCAGAGAGCATGGACCTAAGGCCTCTATGGGACAATATGTACGCACAGATCAACGTGTGTAATATCGGCATTCAAAATATCCCAGAGGTATTTTCCGATCCCAATTCGGCCACTACCCGTGATACCCGCTTGGGCGAAGTGTTGTTTCTAAGGGGCTTCAATTACCTGAAGCTGGTAGAGCAATTTGGAGCAGTACCGATGAAGCTGACCCCTACGGAAGGAGACGAGGCCAATTTTCCCCGTGCCACCGTGGCCGAAAATATGGCGCAGATCATCAGTGACCTGAGAAGGGCCGAGCAGCTATTGCCACCTACGGCTTCGCAGGTGGGGAGGATTACTCAATCTGCCGCCCAGCATTTCCTGGCCAAAGCCTATCTGTTCAGGGCCAGTGAGCGAAATGCCGACATTGCCCAAGCCAATGATTTGGACAGCGCGGCCTATTTTGCTGACGAGGTGATCAATAATTCCGGCAGGTCTTTGGCGCCAGATTATCAGGATATCTTCGAATATACTGCTGTAAATGGGCCAAACGAAAGCTTGTCAGAGATCATCCTTTCTTCCCAATTTGATAATAACCAAGCATTGTTGGGAAGGTATGGAAACCAGACGCACATGTACTTCCTGTCCATTTACCGTAACTTCCCCGGCATGACCAGGGATTTGGAGAATGGACGGGAGTTTGACCGGTTGAAGCCTACTGATTTTGCCTTGGACAATTTTGACCGAGTGAATGACTCCAGGTTTTACAAGAGCATCAAGACGGCTTACATAGCCTCTCAAAGCAGCGATAACATTCCTGAATGGTCAGCAGAAAATGCTCCAAGTCCTGACTTGGTAGGGCAGCCAAAATTTGCGGAGGGAGATACCGCAATCATTTATTTGGTGAATGAGGCCGACGATCAGCGTTTTACCGAGGATCATAAGGATACTTTTGCTCCTTTGATGCTGGTAAGGAATACACCTGATGGAACGGATTGGGGATTGAGCACCTATCCTTCCTTATCTAAATACCTCGACCCTTTCCGTACCAATTTCAACGATGCCAAAGGTACGCGGGACGGTATTCTGGCGAGACTTTCCGATACGTATTTGATCGCTGCAGAAGCCTATGGCCGCATGGAAAATTATGGCCAGGCCCTCCAGTATATCAATGAAGTGCGTGAAAGGGCCGCCTATCAGGAAGGTGAAGACAGGGGCAGGGTGTACCACCTTGCCGAGCAGGTGCCTTACGATGAGAATAGCAGCACTGCCGCTGATATGACAGTTACCGAGGCGGTATTTACCCCAGGTACTTCGGAAGCAGCCACAGAGATCTATCCTGAGGGTGTAGCCTCTAAGGCAGACATGTTTGTGCATTTTATCCTCAATGAGCGTGCGAGAGAACTTCTGGGGGAATTTCATCGGTGGGTGGACCTTTCCCGTACCGGTACTTTGCTGCAGCGTGCTCGGGCATTTAATCCAGAAGCAGCAGCCAATATTGCAGAACGGCATATTCTGAGACCTATTCCGCAAAGTTACTTGGATGCGCTCATCATCGATGGGCAGCCATTGACGGCAGCTGAAAAAGATGCCATACAAAACCCAGGATACTAAGCCACCATTCAATGCCGTTTAGTTAAGGGGATTTCCTTCTTTTCATATACCTAAAAACCTCAGTTCGATTATAAAATCGTCACTGCGAGGCTCAGAGGGAGATATGAGGGGTGGAAGCCGTGGCAGCTCGCCGCGGCGAGTTGCCACACCCTTTTCCAACCCACATCCTCCTTAAAAGGGTTCGCTATGACGCTTTTAATACAAAAATTAAGTCGAGCTCAGGTTAAAAGTCCTTTTTTTGATTGACTTTGACTGGGGAAGCCTGATCATCCTGGAAAACAGGCATACCAAGGGCCAGAATAAGAAAGCTAATTATAAGTATCCGCTTTCTTTAATAAGATTTATGCTCACATTATTGTGGAGATATATAAAGGCAAATCCATGATTTGATCCAATAAAGCCAACTCGTTACTAGGGTTGGCTTTATTATTTGATCTGTGGCGCAATGTTCAAGTCAATTGCTCATTTTTCTTGTTTGACCAAGGGATGTCTAAACATTAACCAACCAAAAAGAAGGGCAAAGATCACGTAGATGATGGTGGCAGCAATTAACAAAGAAGAGGAAGTTGTTTTTAAGATCACGGTTTTCAGGAGGGGCAGCCCGCCAATCATAAAGTGAGAGAAATTGGCCAAAACCAAAGGCCGGTTGTAAATACCACCTATGAGGCTGTTTTTTTGGGTCCAGTTCAGAATGGCAAATCCAATATACATGGCTCCCATCACTTGCGACAATAGCGTGGTGTGGGAGGCATTGTCAGGGACTATCTGCATGGTCAGTTCATGGGGGAAAAAGGTGAATCCTACGCCCATGGCCAGCATAAAAATAGCACTTCCGGTGGCGATAAATTTAGTCGTCATTTTTTCCTTTATTGAGTGGCGAGCCAAAAGATAATAAAACAGCGATAAGTTAAAAAATCCAAATTGAATTTGTCCATGATCTCCGGATATCAGTTTGAAATGATTGTTAGGTGTGAAGCTACTGAAAATGGAGAAGGGTTACCTTGTCCATGCTTAGATTACTGTTCAGCATGAATCAGAACACTTTTCAGGGGCTTTGATATTATCTTTGTTTAAGCATTAAGCGGACAGCTTGCTGTCTGTTTTTTTCCAAGCTAACGAATGTGTTAATACAAATGGGTTTATTTTAACGTTTGAAATAGGAGTGTTTTGAACGTTTGAAAGCCCCGGAATCTTCTCCGGGGTTTTTTGTTTTAGTTTTAATAATAAAAGCATATATGATGCATAAAGAAATCCCGGTATTCCTGTTGGCCATAATTTTGCTGGCCTCTTGCGATCAAAAGAAGGTAGATGTTCCAATCAACGAGGTGTCTGTTGAGGCTCCTTTTGAAATGCCCATGATCAAGGTTCCTGATTTTAGTGATATACAACGATTTGTAATCACGGATTTTGGTGCTGAGGAAGATGATCAGCAAGCGACTACACAAGCTATTGTGGCGGCCATTTCTGCTGCAGTCGAGGCGGGTGGTGGTCGTATAGTGATTCCCGCAGGAGAATGGCCAACTGGAAAGATCCACCTTAAAAGCAATATTAATCTACATCTTGAGGAGGGGGCTACACTATTGTTTTCCGAGGATCCAAAAGATTATCTTCCAGCTGTAAAGACTACATGGGAAGGAATGGAGTGTTTTAACTATTCTCCGCTAATCTATGCATTTGATTGTGAGAATATTGCCATTACAGGTAAAGGTGAATTGAAGGCGAAAATGAATACGTGGAAATTATGGTTTGCCAGGCCTAAAGCTCACATGGAAAGTCTCAAGAGGCTTTATAACTTGGCCGCAAAGGACGTGCCGGTAGAGGAGCGTGATTTTGTGAATGATTCCTCTAATTTTCGCCCTCAATTTATTCAGTTTAATCGCTGCGAAAAGGTATTGTTGGAGGGGGTGAAGATTACCAATAGCCCTTTTTGGGTAATTCATCCTTTTATGTCAAAAGATGTGGTCATCAGGGACGTACAAGTCTTTGCCCATGGCCATAACAATGATGGGGTAGATCCAGAAATGAGCCAAAATATGCTGATCGAAAACTGTGTTTTTGATCAAGGTGACGATGCTATTGCGGTAAAATCAGGTAGAAACCAAGATGCATGGAGGCTGAACATGCCCACTAAAAATATCGTCATTAGAAATAGCTTGGTGAAGAATGGTCATCAGTTATTGGCTATTGGAAGTGAGCTTTCTGGTGGAGTAGAAAATGTATATATGGAAAATTGTGAAGTCGAGGAGGGAGCCAAGCTCAACCACTTGCTATATGTTAAAACAAATGAAAGAAGGGGAGGCTATGTCCGTAATGTTCATATGAAGAATATCCAATGCGGGAAAATTGATAAAGGGGTATTAGGTATTGAGACTGATGTGCTTTATCAATGGAGAGACTTGGTACCAACTTATGAGCGGAGGTTGACCCCAATTGAGAATATTTATATGGAAAACGTCCGAGCTGCTGATGTGGCGTTTGTTTCTCGCATAAAAGCTGATCCTGAAAGTCCCGTAGAGGTAGTCCAATTAAAAAATATACAAGTCGAATCAGTTCGTGACCAAAAAGTCATCAATGAAAATGTCAACGGCTTCTCTATGAAAGATTAAAAACATTTAAGCAAGCTTTTCCTGAAAGAAGTCAATTGTTCGTTTCCAAGCCAATGTGGCCGCCTCGGCATCATACCTAGGGGTGGTGTCATTGTGGAACCCATGGTTGGCATCAGGATAGGTATAAGCTTGATATTCTTTTCCATTGGCTTTTAGAGCCGTTTCGTATGCGGGCCAGCCGGCATTGACCCGTGTGTCAAGTTCACCGAAATGTAGTAAAAGTGGAGCTTCGATCTGCGGTACCAGTTCCTCCGGCGGTTGGCTGCCATAAAAGGGGACTGCAGCCTTTAGATCAGGGACTTTTACGGCCATCATGTTTGATATCCATCCTCCAAAGCAAAACCCTACCACGCCGATTTTGCCACTGCATTTAGGATGTGCCTTCAGGTAGTCGAAGGCAGCAATGAAATCCTCCAGCATTTCATCACGGTCTCGTTTACGCTGCAATTCCCTGCCGTCATCATCATTGCCGGGATATCCTCCTAAGGGTGATAAGGCATCAGGAGCTATGCTGATAAAACCTGCTTTGGCAGCCCTTCTGCCCACATCGGCAATATACGGGTTCAGGCCCCTGTTTTCATGTACTACGACTATGCCCGGAAGTTTATCGTCTGCATCTGCCGGTTGGGAGAGCTGGCCGGAGATGTCGCCACCGCCTTTTGGGGATGAGTAGGTCACCGTTTCGGTTTTTAGCGAGGGATCATTTTGCTTGATTTGGATATTGTCCCGGTAATTGGGCATCAAAAAGCTGGTCAGTGCACTTAGGCTAATTCCTCCTACAGCGTAAGCAGAAAGTTTCTCAATAAATTCGCGGCGATCGAGCTTATTATGGGCATATGCATCATATAGGTCAAATACTTCCTGTTTGATGTCTTTCTTGCGCAGCTTTTTCATAAAGGCAAAAGAGGTTGGTTGAAACTTGGTGAAGTGATGTTGGATTTTAGTAGTCAATAAGTTACATAAAAAACTCGTGACAAATCATAAAGCGGCAGAAAATGTAAGGTGTTAAATGTATTGCAGTAGCATGCTACCAAAAAAAACACTCCTGGCAGGCCCTGTTCATTGCCCCAAAAACCATGTCCTGCCGCCTCAATTCTTATACGGCTTGCTCAGGTCAATGGAAAGTGACTTCTTGGCTCTTTTGGGATGGATATACTGCTTTAAGTCTCGGAGGGAAATTACTTGGTACTGGTTTTCTTTTAAGTATTTCAAGTATTTTTCAAAAAGGGGAATAGGTGTGTTTACCCATGGGTGTTCGAGGTCTGGCACACCATGAATCGTCAGGACGACAATTTTCCCATCTTTGGCCTGGCCAAGTGCCGCCATGATTTCTTTCTCGTTTTCCGAAGTGGTAGCCCAACTCGGAATCAGAAAGGGATGATCGCTCAGTGGGTCATAGGCCCTTTTCCCGCCTGCCCTGGCGAATTCATATCCCCTTTCTTCCAGCACCTCAAAACACGTTTCACTGATGTCATAGGCAGGGTATGCAAAGCTTTTAGGGCTGGGGATTTCCAGGGAATCACAAGTGTCTTCAATATAACCGAGCTGGGCGATAGTTTGGGACCTGTCCAATTTGTCCATATGGGCATGTGTGCGCGTATGGTTGGCCACTTCGAATCCCATTTTGTCCAGTGCGGCCATTTGTCTCCAATTCATGTATTTGGTACTGTCTGCAAAATTGGGAGGGAATTCGCATACAAAGAACGTCGCACCGAACCCATATTCTTGCAGCAAAGGAGCTACGACACTATAATGGCTGGCAGGGGCATCATCAAAAGTAAGGATGACCAACTTGTCCGGGATGGGCTGTTTCAGGTTTTGGCCTTGTGCATGTGCGCACAAGGATACTATCATTGCAAAAAGTAGTACGGTTTTATCTAATGATTGTGTCATGCTCTGATATGTTGAATTTTCTGACTACCGACCTTTTTATTGCAGCCTTGTTTTGATCCAGTCGAGGATGACCCTCCTGGTATGTTCAGATACCCAGTGCTCATTTATAGGGGTAATATAGGCCTCCTTTTCGGTGTTCAAGGAGTTATAGACGATATAGCTCGTCGTGGGTGGACAAGTGTTGTCGTTATAGCCCCATGTCATAAATACCGGCACATCGATCAGTTTGGCGAAATTGACCACATCATAGTATTCGAGGGTTTTGAGTTTTTGGGGCGTGTCCATTCCATCAACCTTTTTATACAGATGAGGATATCCACCTGCTCTTCCAGCCTTATAGCCGGCCATATCGCTGAGGGTAGGGTGGTTTGCGGCACAGGCGGTGATCCGGTCATCGAGCCCGGCAGTGACCAAGGCAAGCGCACCGCCTTGGCTGCCCCCCTGGGCAATGAGGTTTTTGCCATCCCATTCGGGCAAGGTGGTCAGGAAATCCAGCGCGCGTACACAGGACAGGTAAACTTTTTTCATGTAATAATTGTCCCTGTCATCCAAGCCATTGACCAAATAACTATTATTGTGCTGGCCAAAAGCATTACTTATTTCTTTGTATGTTTTGGCATCCAAGTCTGGACGGATACCATGGATTTCCATATCGAAACGAATGACTCCATTTTCTGCATAAAAAAGGTGCTTCAGTGGGTTCATTGGTTTGATGCCAGCCCCTGGCGGTGCAAAGACCACAGGGAATTGGCCGTCTTTTTTGGGGATGGTCAGGTATCCGTACACCTGTTGGCCTTTTTTATAGGCTTGGAGCTTTACCAAGTAGCAGTCCACTTTTTCATTGGAGTATTCCGGAACAAACACTTTCTCTACTTCCATTGGGGTCTGGGCAGCTTCCCGTTTGGCCTGCTCCCAAAAGGCTTCAAAATCAGCTGGAAAGGCCGTGTATGGCTTGAGTTTTTCCGGTTCAAAGCCTACTTTCACATGGTGTTTATACGGCTGGCCATGGAGTGTGGCCGTAAGCCAGCAATCCCGGAAGCCAGGAGCTGTAGCAGTGCCCAGTGAGATGATTCCTTTTCCTTGATCCAAGGTAATGGTTCCTTCTGAATCAGGCTCGAGCATTTCTGGGCCCACAGAATAATGAACCGTTACTTTATCTGCCGGTATCCCAAATTCAAAAAGTGATATGGCAACTTTTGCTTCTTCCCCGACTTGGTACAGCCAGTCGGTATGATCCGGTTCGGTGACCCAAAGTACATTGCTGCGGGACGGGTAATTCTGGGCGGTGACCGAAGAGGTAAGTACTATGAAAAAAAGTAATGAACAGTAGGCTTTCATGGGGTTTTGGTGTTTTGATCATGGAAATCAAAAAAGTCACCTTAAGTACGCCAAAGGTGACTTTTTGATTCAATGTTATGCCGTTTTAGCAGTCATTTTTCAAGTTTATAACAAGGAGTTAATCCACTAATTTATACATTTCCGTAGCGGCCAGTAGAAAACACCCTAAGCCATAATCTTCAAAATCCGGCTTACTGGTAAACGTGACCGGCTGTCCATCTTTGGGTTCTTTGCCCGTTCCTTGGAGATAGCCAAGGAATCCATTGTCATGGATGGCTTCAGAAGAAATGGCGTTCCACGCTTTTTTGATGGCGGGCATATATACTTCTTTTTCAAGCAAGCCATTGTTTACTCCCCATGCCATGCCATAAAGGAAAAGTGCGGTGCCAGAGGTTTCTTTGCCTTCAAAGTGTGTAGGGTCATGCAGGCTGACATTCCAGAAGCCATCTGTACGCTGTACGGGCAAGACGGCCTTTAGCATGCGCTGGAGCATTTGTACATATTCAAAGCGATGAGGATCATCGGCAGGCAAAAATTCCAAGGTCCTCACCATTGCTGCTACTACCCAGCCATTTCCACGGGACCAGTAGCAGTCGTTGCCGTTTGGCTCTTCATAGGGCGGACGGAAATCACTGTCCCTCCACCAGAGGTCATCGTGTGGATTGAACAGGCCTTGGGTCACTTTGGTGTCCATGTACATTTGGTACATGCGCTCAGAATACTTGGCGTCACCCGTAAGACTGGTCAGCTGGGCAAAAACCGGCATGGCCATCTGCAGGGCATCGATCCAGTCCCAGTCGTTGATCTTGTAGGTGTCCATCATGCCATCGATGGAAGCTTGAATATGCTCGATTCGCTCAGGCTTTTGGTCGATCTCATAGAGCATGATATAGGTTTGCCCTGCGCAGTGGTTGTCGGCATGGCGGGTTTGGGTGCCATTTCTCAGGTCCCAGCCGTGGGATTCTCCCCATTTTACGGCATAGTCGTAATATGCTTGATCATCTTTAAGCCCATAGAGTGCCATTAGCCCTTCATAGTAAACAGCCCTCGTCCAGAGGTTGCTGCTGCGTTCTTTATTGGTAATGACATTTTGGCCCGGATCAGGCCATTTTTCCATAAAATACTTGTTCGTGAGGACCATCTGGTCCATCACCGTTGCTTTGGAAGGAAGCTCTTGGGCTTCGGTAATGCTCGCTAGAAGCATAATTGTAGCAAGCATGGCAGTTATTCGTCGGAATTGCATTTCTATAGATTATGATTTGTTGAATTTTTCCAAATGGTCAATACCTTTCCCTCAGAAAGGCTTCTGTCTGCTCCCTAAAAAGGGCTTATTGCTGTATCTTTTTACCGTTAAGGGAGACGTCCTTTAACTGCAAATTTTCGATATAGTCCAATCGGATGTCCTGGTCCTTGGATGTCGATAGCTTCATTTGTTCTAAGGTGACCTCCGAGACCTTGTACTGGTCCGACGCGGTGGTGTTGAAGACCAGGTCGCAGTCAAGTGTAATGTTGTGAAAGGTGATATGGTCGGCCTTGGAGTGTTTGATGCCCTTTTCTCCTTTTAGGTCAAAGAACTGTGTCCAAGGTTTGATGTAGAGCATGTTTTTGGCACTGCCCACGATGTCTTCCACACGGATGTGCTCATAATGCTGAGGGGTGTCTGGCCGCATTTTTAGCCACAACAAGCGCGTGGCATGAGATACAGTGGTCCTGCGCAAAATGATGTTTTTATTATGGATGGATTCACTGCCGCAGGTAAGGGCGCTATGGCAATAGCCAAATTCGCAGTCTTCTACAATGATATTGTAGTTTCCACCGTTATTTGGATCCTTATCTGCATTGGGACCTTTTCCGCCTTTCAGGGCAATGGCGTCATCGTTCACCGACATGTAGCAGTTTTTGACCAGCACATTTTTGCATACATCCAAGTCGATGGCATCCGAACTTGGTGCCTTTTCCTTCGCGGGTTTGTGCGGAGCAAAGATGTAAAGTCCTAGAATTTTTACGTTTTCACACTTATAATAATGGGAAGTCCAAAAGGGGGAGTTGATTAAGCGGATTCCTGAAACTTGGACGTTCTTACTATTGGAAATAAACAGAAGTCGTGGCCGCATTTCATCCAAGTTGGTGCAGTCTGGATTAAACTCCCTCCGTAACCAGAACGATCTCCAGAAACGGAGCCCATTGCCATTTAGGGTGCCTTTCCCGGATATTGTAAATCCGTCAAGATGATCTGCATTTACCAGCGCGGCAAAGTACTTCCTGTTTTGTCCCTCTATTCGGGTATCCAGTAGCTTGAAATGGCTAATATCATCACTGCCTTTTAAAACGGCATTTTCTTCCAGGTATAAGTGGGTTCCTTGTTTGAAAAACAAGGAACCGCTTAGAAAGGTACCTTCGGGAACTATGATGACTCCTCCTCCCGCTTCATGGGCTTGGTCGATGACCGTCTGGATGGCTTCCGTTTGCAATACGGTACTGTCCCGCACCACACCAAAATCCGTGAGTCGGTATTTTTTGCCCAGTTGATCGATGTCTGTAGGAGTGGTGTCCCTGAACCATTCTGGTACGGGAGTACCGTCAGGAAAACGGTCCTGCTGGGCATAGAGGGATATGGAAACAAGAAAGCAAAGAAAAGATAAAGCGAAGTTTTTTTTCATGGTATATTGTTAATTAGACATTTGACTTGTCTGGGAGTCGGTTCAGGTCACGTTATCCCTGATGCACCCCAAAGTCACCTGAAAAATAATCAATATTGTAATGGGAACAATCCTGTATTGTTATGGTTGGGAATGGATGGGCAAGCATAAAAAAATAAAGTCTCCATGGTAGTGGCCGATGCGATGGTTTGATTGAGTTTAATGAGCACATTGAACGTGGCAAACCGTAGGCAATCGGTCTCCAACCATGGAGACATTACTGATGTAATTAACCCTAAGCTTAGTTTCTTACTAAACTGATGTAAAGATCGCTGATTCCCCGTTATCAGGCTTATCATTATCGTTCAAAAACCTATCATTTTTAGTATGATAAGAGAGGGGGTGTTTTTGTAATGCGTTTGTATTCAGTGATTTAAGATCGGTTATTTTTTTTCTTGATATATTGGCTGGGGGATAGTCCAAAGTGTTTGATAAAGGCCCGGGAAAAATTATTGGGCAGGTTATAGCCTACTTTATAGGCGGTCTCAGAGACGTTAAATTCACCACTGAGCAATAATGAGGAAGCCTTTTCCATTCGGAAGCTAGTGATGAATTCGGCCGCAGACTTGTCAGTCAGGCCCTTGATTTTTCGATAAAATTGGGGGCGGCTCATGTTCAGGCTTTGAGCAAGGGAATCGACATCCAGATCTTCAGAATCCAGGTGAGCTTCGATATACTGGCGTGCATTTTCCAAGAAGGTTTTGTCCACGGGATTTGATCCAAACGTGTCCAAGGCTTTGGTGTCTCCAGCGGAGAATTTGGCCTGTAAATGGCTGCGCTGTTCGAGCAGGTTTTTCACCCTGGCCATGAGGACCTGGGTGCTAAAGGGCTTGGTGACATAAGAGTCAGCACCCATTCCGTAGCCTTCCGTTTTGGCCGTGTCCGATTGTCTTGCCGTTAGGAGAATGATGGGAATGTGACTGGTGCGCATGTCCGCTTTGAGCTGTCGGCAGAGCTGTAGCCCATCCATATCCGGCATCATGACATCACTGATGATCAAGTCCGGGATTTGGTCAAATGCCTTGGACATGCCTTCCTCGCCATTTGCGGCTGTGCTGACGGCGAAATGATCCTGGAAGTGTTTTACGATATAGTTTCTGATTTCCTCATTATCGTCCACTACTAACAGTACAGGTATATTGTTGCGGTGTGGGGAAGGAGTGTTTTGTTCAGCGGGAGCAGGAAATGGCTGCAGGTCATCAACAGGCATAGGAGATGATGCAGGCTCATTCGATGGTGATGGAGTGTCAGGTAGGAAAAAGCCAAGTTTAGTACCTTTGCCCAAATGGCTTTCCAGGGATATTTTACCACCATGAAGGGCGATCAGCTCTCTTGTAAGGGCCAGACCTATTCCTGAACCTTCCGATTTTGGCTTACCGTTCTTTACCTGATAGAAGATTTCAAAAACCTTTTCTTGTTCTGATTTGGGAATGCCCGGGCCCGTGTCCTTTACTTCTATAAACACCCCTTTTTTTGAGTGTGTACTCGGGTGGATGGCTACCTGGACTTTCCCCTTGCGTGGGGTGTATTTCAGAGCGTTGGATAGGAGATTGTTGAGTACCATCGTTATTTTGTCCTGATCAAAGAAAAGCGGATGCGATGGGATGGATGTTTCTATGCTTAGCAAAATGTCCTGCTTCTCAGCCAAGTGCTCGAAGGAGGCAACGGTCTTTTTCACAAAAGCGACCATATCGGTTTGTTCTAAGCGAAGCTGGAGTTTTCCCGCTTCCAGTTTTCGGAAATCCAGTAATTGATTGACGAGCATGAGCAATTGTTGGGCATTATTTCGCATCAGCTGGTAATAATACTCGGCAAGCTGCTTTTTGGGTTTTTCGTGGATCAGCCTTTCCAGCGGATCGATGATCAGTGTCAGAGGTGTTCTGAATTCATGTGATATTTCCGTAAAAAACTGAAGCTTTGACTGGTGGATGGCTTCTTTTTTACGGAGTTGGATTTTGGAATCCAGGTAGCGATAAACCAGCCATACAACACATCCTGCAGCCATTAGGTAGAGGCAAATGGCCCACCAGCTGAGCCACCAAGGGCTGAGCATGACGATATGCAAAGTAGCAGGAGTCTTGCTCCATACGCCGTCACTATTGGCACCCATGACTTTGAAAATGTACTTTCCGGCGGGCAGGTTGGCATAGGAAGCGATCCTTCTGGTGGCATCCGTGGTAATCCATTCATCATCATATCCTTCGAGTATGTATTTGTATTTATTGCTCAAGGGATTGGAGAAATGAATGGCCGCAAACTCCACTTGGAAGGATTTGTCCCACCAGGTAAGGGTGATTTCATCGGTGGCTTGCAATGAACTTTTCAGAATGGCACGGTTCCGCACCTTAGTGCCGATGTTGAGTTCTTGGTGCATTACGCTGAGCCTTGTAAGCACCATTTTGGGTGGGTTGGGATTGGTTTTGATATGGGAGGGGATGAAGGTGGTCAGGCCATTGGAGCCACCAAAGTATAGTTTGTTGTCTGAGGGGTTTTTGAAGACGGCACTTTGCTTAAATTCATTTCCTTGCAAGCCATCTTTCCGGTTGAAATGCTGGATTTTTTGCGTGGAAAGATCCAGTCTGGAAAGTCCTTTGGTGTGACTGGCCCAAATGGAATGCTCTCCATCAAACGCCACTGCCATGATCAGATCATCTATGAGGCCATTTTGTGTACTGTAATGCTGAATGGACTGTCGGTCAGGAAGGATAGCATTTAGTCCCGCATCAGAGGCGGCCCATATGTAGCCATTGCTGTCTTCCGTTAACGAAAAGATCCGATTGCTGAGCAATCCATTGGTATCGGAAGTTTGATGGGTATAATTGGTGATCTCCAATTCCTTTGAATCGGCCAATGGGGGGCGGATACAGCTCACCCCGCCATCTTCGGTGGCGGCCCATAGCTTGCCTTTCTGATCCACCATCAAGTCCATGATTTGGTTTCCTGCCAGTCCATCTTCCTTAAAAATGCAATGAAACTTGTCAGCGGCTTGGTCGTATTTGGCGAGTCCAAAAAAGGTGCCTACCCAAATGGTGCCATTTTGGTCCTCTGTGATGGCAAAGACACTAGGATGGCACATGTCCATGGTGCATTGCGTGAAAGTTTTCTTGTTTGGCTCATAATAAAACAGCCCCTTTTTGGTGCCGATCCACACGGTTCCCTTTGAATCACAAAAAATGGCCCTGATACGAAGATCGGTAAGGTGCTTACTGTCCACATAGCGATATTGCGGATCTGCTGAATCTGGGGATAGAATCGTAATGCCCTGATTTTCGGAGCCTATCCACAGTCTCCCGGCCCTGTCAAGGCACATGGCGCGGGCCACATTATCGATAAGTCCCTCGCCCCTTCTGCCTTTATAGTAGTTTCTGAAGGCTTTGTCATAGAGATCGGCATGGTCCACGCCTCCAGATTGGGTCCCCACCCATAAGTGGCCACTGTCATCGAGGTAAACATCTTTTAGCAAATTATCTGAAAGTGACATTGGATTACGGACATCGGCATGATACACCAGCGTATCATGTGTGGTTTTGTTGATTTGGATCAATCCATAGTCAGATGTCTGCCATTCAAATTGCTGGTTGGAAGCGTATTTGGTATGATATCCGTAGCGCTTGATCAACTTATCCCGAAGATAGTCGGGCACCTGTTCCTTTTCCGCCTTTTGGAAGCTTTCTGTTTTATAATCGTATTTAAACAGTTCTCCACGAGGCTCCACCTCGATCCAGATATTGTCAAGCGAATCCGTGGTAATGCCACTGATCCGGTTATCTGAAAGGGCGGTACTGTCTTTTTCATTTGCCCGAAAGACCTGCACATTGTACCCGTCGTATCGGACCGCTCCACCCCAAGTGCCAAACCACATAAAACCATACTTATCTTTGGCGATAGAATATACCGAATTTTGCGGTAATCCATTGTCCACGGTGAGTTGGTCAAACTTCAAGTGGAGTTGTTGTCCATAAGTGCCTTCCGCTGTCAAAGCCCACAGCAGGACATAAAGGATGAGGAGGTATGTAGAAGACGCCTTGGGCATTGCGCTTAGGTTGTAGTGAGTGCCTGAGCGAAAATAGCGTAATTTTTGCTTTTTTACTATGGATATAGGCATTGTTTGCTTTTTACCTCAGTTCGATTATAAAACCGTCACTGCGAGGCTTAAAGGTAGGCCTGAGCGGGTGAAAGCCGTGGCAGCTCGCCGCGGCGAGTTGCCACACCCTTTTCCAACCCACATCCTCCTAAAAAGGGTTCGCTATGACGCTTTTTATACTAAAAATAAGTCGAGCTAAGGTTTTTTGGTTTTGCCCTTATTGCCGATATCACAGGAGCTTGGCAAGCCAGCCTTTCGACGGTCCCAAACACGAAGCTTCCAAGGGGGGAAATTGGGAAGTGATGGTGGATGTTTTCAAACCTCAATTGCTACAAATATTATATTGTAATAGTGGTAAAATCATTTCTTTCATAACAGTCCATAACGGTTTTGCTTTTATTTAATTATAAATTGATTTGAAATTTGTCATTTTAATTTAATGAGTGGCAAATATTACGGGTTCCCAGTATAAAGGAGAAGCACCAGCGGTTATTGAAATCGTTGATACCCACTGGTTTATTAAAAGTTAAAATTCAATTCAATCCCAAAATAATCAATTATGAAAAACCATTATGGAAAATTAAGGTATTTAGCGATCCTCGTGTTATCGTTTGTACTTTTCACATCTTGTAAAGAGGATGATACGGAGCCGGTCAGACCAACAGCAAGCTTCACCACCGCTACGAATGAGTTGGTGGCTACTTTTACCAACGCCTCGGAAAATGTGGCGTCATATTCCTGGAATTTTGGCGATGGCAATACTTCCACAGAGGAAAGCCCCAACCATGCTTATGAGGCTGCGGGTATTTATACCGTCGTTTTGACCGGTGAAGGAGCTGACGGAACCATTGTGGAAGCCGATATGGATATTACGATTGTTGAAAACCTAAAGGCCGATTTTGGGTTTGAAAGTGAATATCTAACCGTAAACTTTACCAATTCATCCGAAAATTCTGTCTCCTATTCTTGGGATTTTGGTGATGGTAATACCGCTACAGAGGAAAACCCTACCCATGTCTATGAGGAGGGGGGAACTTACGAGGTAATATTGTACAGTACTGCTCCCGGCGGAACTACCGTGCAGATCACCAAAGAGGTGACCGTGGTAGGACCACCGATGGCTGACTTTATCGCTGAGGATGATGGCCTGACCGTAAACTTTACCAATACCTCTGAAAATGTAGTCACATATTCCTGGGATTTTGGTGATGGCAGTACATCTACCGAGGAGAGCCCTAGCCATACTTATGCGGATGCCGGGACCTATACTGTAATGCTGACAGCCACGGATGAAGATGGTATAGTGGTAGAGACGAGTCAGGAAATTACCGTAGAAGTGCCGATTGATACTTCTCTATATACGATTGTGTTTGTTACGGACGATTCAAATGACGACGCACAAATAGAATGGCTACGGGAAAAAGGCTTCAACATAAGCACGTATTATAACGCATCATTTAATACAGCTCCACAAGAAGATATCGATATGCTTAATGCTGCCGATTTGGTCATCATTGGGCGTAGTGGTGGCTCTGCGGATTTTGCTGGAGACAATAAAGTGGTATGGAATTCATTAACGGTGCCTGTAATTCTAAACTCCCAATGGATGGGCAGGAATAACCGTCTAAACTGGTTTGACAATAACGGAAATCCAGCGGCCTTTAACCCTACAGGTGGTGAAGTGGTGACCGCCCAAATTTCAGATGCCATGGATGAGGTGTTTGATGATGTGACCATTGCCGAGGATAATACCCTCCCTTGGGTAAATCCTCCAGCAAACCTTCTTTATATCAATACCGCTTCCAATGGAGAGGTAATGGCTGCGACTGCGCCGGGCAGTGGCGGCAGTGATGAAGGTGGTGCCGTGCTCTACGTCCGTTTTGATGCAGGGGTGGAGTTCTACTCTGGCGCTGGGGAATCTCCTGCTGGACCGAGGACATACTTTGGCTTCGGTGCTGATGAGGGTGAATCCTACTATTGGCAGCTTACAGAGGAGGCCAAGTCGGTATATTTTGAGGAAATTCTCAGGTTGGTTTTGATGTAAGCCAAGAATATAATTCTGCTGTCAGCCCAACAGTAGGCAATCATATAAACTGGAAACCAGCTGCAAAAATGAATTGTGCAGCTGGTTTTTTCATTTCTAAAAACCTTAGGTTCCTAGCGCCTTTGTGGCCTACCATTCATCCCAGACGATTATAACAGCGAGGTACCCACTAGTCTGGATTTGAAATGCGGACTGCTGAGAAAGGCATTTGTAATGCCACCTGTTTAGTAGTAACCTCAGTTCGATTATAAAATCGTCACTGTGAGGCTTAGAGGTAGGCCTGAGCGGGTGGAAGCCGTGGCAGCTCGCCGCGGCGAGTTGCCACACCCTTTTCCAACCCACATCCTCCTAAAAAGGGTTCGCTATGACGCTTTTAATACTAAAATTAAGTCGAGCTCAGGTTAGTAAGAAAGAAGCTCGATTTAATGAAAAATGTGATACGGGGAACCGCTCTTTACCAAACGGCATTGAAAGCGGGTTTGCTCCCCTGAATAATTTCTTGCAGCGTCCCAGTAGCGATCTCATCACTCTTGTCTATTGCTGAGCACTTTGCCATATAAATATTGTACTGAACTTGCTGGACTAGGTTTTACAATTTTGCTCCCTGTTGCGATGACTCATAGAGCGAAATTGGGGTAATTTTAGTTTTTTTTTCGTCATGATCCATTGTCGCGTAGTGCAAAAATAGTATAAGGTTATGGTAGAAAAATACCTAGCTGGAAAATAGGGGTTAAGGACCAAATAATCGTTTTAGCAGTGTATATGCTTATATTGCAACGGATGTTTGTGATTTTATTGTGCGTTTAGTCAGTATTTATATAGCCTAAATATTCATTTTTTCAATATAATATTTGCATTTTAATAAGTGTAAATAATACGCCTACCAGTATAAACCAGAACACTTACGGGGGATAACTTTTTTAAATTTCGATTAGTGTCATTTTTAGGAAATAAACGCGTATTCGTGTCTTGTTTGGTCAAAATAAAATTATAGACGAATTCCGTTTTGCTTTTGAAGTGACGAAGAGTTGATTAACAATAAAACCTCAATAATCTATGAACAACTTTACAAAACTGCTTTTTGCGAGTTTTTGCTTGTCAGGGGTTTTCCTGTTTGGATGCAAGGAAGAATTCGATGAGTACTACGCCCGCCCAGAAGGTCTGGAAGGGCCGGTTTATCAGGTGCTTTCCGATTCTGTTCGCTTTCGGGGAAACTTTGACCATTACCTGGCCTTGGTGGATAGGGCCGGATACAAGCAAACCCTCAGCTCAGCGGGCTATTGGACCGTATTTGCTCCCAATGACGAAGCCTTTGAGCAATATTTTCAAGAAAACGGCCTCAGCGGTATTGATGATATCTCTGAGGAGAAGGCCTATGAAATCGTTACCTATTCCCTTGTGTACAATGCCTATAGCATGAGGGATCTGGGCTATTACCAAACCGGTCCTGGTAATGACACCCTTTCTTCTGCTTTCAGAAGAAAGACGGCCTATTATAAGGGCGTTTATAAGGATGATGTTTACGGGCAAGAGCTAGATGTGGTGGATGCCAATAGAAATGGCGTGGCCACCTACAACATCAATGACAACAACAACAAATACATTCCTTATTACGTGCAGCATTACCTGGACAGGTTGAATCTGACGGCAGATGATATTGAAGGCTTTTATGATCGGCCTTATTCGGGTGCCCAAGTGGCCAATGCCAATGTTGTGCAGTCTAATGTTCCCGCAGAAAACGGTTATATCCATACCGTGGACCGGGTGATAGAGCCGATGCCCAATATTGCAGACTACCTGAAGGGTAAGCCTGAATACAGCCTTTTTAAGTCTATTCTGGAAATGGACTTCAGGAATGAAGAAAACAATACCGCAGTCAATTACGATGGGACGACCTATCCAGAACTCACCGAGCGATTTGCGCCGGTGTATGATTTGTCTGGCCCCGTCTATGTGAAGTCTTACACAGGAACGTATGCTTTTGCGCCTAACAATGAGAACTTCCTGACTGGAGGCAATGATGCCCAGTCTGATAGCTGGACGCTTTTTGCACCCAACAACGAAGCCCTTCAGCAGTTTTTGGATGAAGTGCTCTTGGAGTATTACGGGGAACTTGCCAATGTGCCTGATCCGATCCTGTTTGATTTTGTAAATATGCACATGTGGCAGACGGCCCTATGGCCAAGCCGATTTACCTTGGTGTCCAACTTACTTAATGAAGAAGCGCGCTTTGATGCTGAAACGGACCTGGTAGAGCGAAAAGTCCTGAGCAATGGCCTTTTTTATGGTACCAACCAAGTGCAGCAAGGAAATTTCTTCTTTACCGTTTACAGCAGACCTTATTTGGATCCTGATTACAGCATCATGCTGCAGCTGCTGAACAGCTACCGGTTTACCGTTTCTGATCCAGGGCAGAATTTTGCCATGCTCCTGATGTCCAATCAGCAGCTCAACGATGCAGGGTTTGTGTACGATCCGGGCGGGCGTGATGTGTGGACCTATAATGGATCTGCTTCTCAGGCCTATGAGCGGTTGATAAGAATGTTGGAAATGAGCATCATTAAGCTGGAGAGTCCAGATGAACTGGAAGATATTTCAGGTGAAGGCATCATGGAAACATTAGGTGGAGAATATATCCGTTATGAAAACGGTCAGTTTTTCGCGTCAGGAAATGTCGAAAGCGGTGAATACATCGATGTCAATGAAGAGGAAACGTATGAGGCTGTAAACGGCCGTGATTTTTATACAGAAGGATTGGTTTCCTACACCGAAAAGACGCTGGCAGAGATCATCCTAGAGACACCACAGTTTGCCAAATTTGCGGAATACCTGCAGAATTCCTCCATATATGACGCGGCAACCTTACAGATCGAAGGCGTGTCTCCGGGACAGTTTTTTACCGTTTTGGTGCCTAGTGAAGAAGCGATAGACGCAGCGGTAGCGGCCGGTACCCTGCCAGCGGATCCTATGACCGGTGATGCGGCAGAGCGAGAGGCAATTGCGGCCTTCTTGAAGTACCATTTTGTGCCCAGAAATACCATTGTACCTGATGGGAAGAAAATCGTAAGCGAAAACGGTGAGGATTTCAGTACGCTACTGGCCTCCTTGGACGGTGAAATCAAAGAGGTGGTGATCGACAACAGTGCCGATGGCTTTCAGCCTCCTTACACCATGACGGTGACAGACCTCCAGGGCAATGTGGCCAATGTGGACATTCCTAACAGTAATGTGCTGGCCAGTTATGCAGTACTGCATCAGATTGACCGCGTTTTAGAAAGCAACTAACCCCAATAACCAAAATATTTCTTATGAAGAATTTTACAAAGAAACTGTTGTGGTTTGTCGTGGGGCTTACTTTGACCACTTCGGGATATAGCCGGGCACAGCAACAGCCCGCCCAAACCTTGGAAATCGTCAAAGGAAAAGTCACGGACAAAGAAGACGGCTCCACCATCATCGGCGCTACGGTGGTAGAGGTGGATCGAAATGACGAAAGAACACTCCGCGGGGTAGCCACTGATGTGAATGGTGCTTTTTCCCTGAGGGTAAGCAGCAAGCAAAACCTCATCCGTGTTTCGTTTATTGGCTATAAAACAGTAACTGTTCCCATCAATGGACGGTCTGAAATCAATGTGCCCATCGAATTTCAAGTGAGTGACTTGGATGTGGCCGAAGTGACTGCCGATAAGCTGATCGATCAGGGCATGATGCAGATCGATGAGCGGGACCTGACCTCCTCCGCCACACGAGTGGATGCGGAATTGCTCGAGGAGATGTCGGCCCTATCCATTGATCAGGCACTGCAAGGAAGAATGGCCGGTGTGGACATTGTGTCCAACTCGGGTGATCCGGGCGCTGGGATGTCCATTAGGATCCGGGGTACCACCTCCATCAACGGCTCATCAGAGCCACTGATCGTGGTGGACGGGATTCCTTTCCAGACCAACACCTCCTCTTTTGACTTTGCCAATGCCAATGAGCAGGAATATGCGCAGCTACTGAACGTAGCACCGGCAGATATCGAGTCCATCACCGTACTACGGGATGCGGCGGCCACGGCACTGTGGGGATCCAGAGGCTCCAATGGGGTGCTGGTGATCACGACCAAAAGGGGGAGCAAAGGCAAGCCGACCATTACGTACTCCTTCAGGGGAGCCATGACCCAGCAGCCGGATCAGATTCCGATGCTCAGTGGTGATGAGTACTCCACCCTGATTGCCGAAGGCTTTATGAACAGCCGCGGAGTACCCTTGAACATCTCTTCCAACAAAGAGTTTTCATACGATCCGAAAGATCCTTATTACTTCTATAATTATGGAAACAATACTGACTGGATCAATGAAATCACACAACTAGGCTATATGTTCGACCATAACCTGGCCTTGTCAGGTGGTGGGGAGAAGACCCGTTACCGGGTTTCGGTCAATAAGAACAATTCGGTAGGTACCACGGTAGGAACGGGCTTTGACCGTTTTGCGACTAGGATCAGTTTAGATTACCTTGTATCCAAGAAAATCCGTGTGATGACGGACTTGGCCTACACCAAGTCCACGACGGACCGAAACTGGGTAAACGACAATGACGGCCAAGACCGCGTACGGGGCATTGCTTATGAGAAGATGCCCAACATGTCTCCTTATGAATATGACGAATTCGGTAACCTGACACCAAATTACTTCTCTCCGGCCAGTAACATCCAGGGAGCTTTCCCCGGTACCTACAACCCACTGGCACTGGCCAATGAAGCCACGAACAGGACAGAAAGTGACCGGATCATTCCGAAGTTTACTTTGCAATACCACATTCGTCCTGACCTGATGTTTCAGTCGGATGTAGCCTTTGACATCAATAATACACAGAGGAAAAGCTTTTTGCCGCAGGTGGCCACTGGCCTTCCGATGAACAACCAGAATGTCAACGTGGCTTCGGGAAGCGACACGGATTTCCTGATTACCCAGACCTTCAACAAACTGTACTATACGCCAGAGTTGGGTGAGGATCACAGTTTGATGGCTATGCTGTTGTTTACCACTTATGAAGGCAGAAGTGACGGGTATGGCGTGAACACAACCAATTCCGCTTCCTCATTCTTGCAGGTACCAGGGACGGTAAACAGGGATGACAATGTTTTCCTTTCTTCCGGGACGAGTATCTCCCGGTCTATCGGCATGGTGGCCAATGTGCAGTACGGCTTCTTGGACCGCTATATTGTCAATGCCTCTATCAGAAGGGACGGAAGTTCCAAATTCGGTGAAAACCACCGATGGGGAACCTTCCCAAGTATTTCCGGTAGATGGAGGGTGTCCGGTGAGCCGTTTATGGAGGATTTGACCTGGATGAACGAGTTTAGTTTGAGGGCGAGTTATGGAGAGAGCGGTAATACACCAAGAAGGGATTATGTACACTTCAGCACCTTCTCTAACCTGAACTGGAATTACCTTGGTGAAACCGGTGTCGTGCCCAATAACCTGGAACTGACCAACTTCAAATGGGAGAATGTGGCCCAGACCAACTTGGGGCTTAATTTGGAAATCCTTCAAAGCCGTGTGATTGTCGGATTTGATTGGTACCAAAAGCGGACTTCCGACCTCTTTCTGGACAACCTTCGCATACCGAGCACCACAGGATTTTCCAGTGTAAACATGAATATTGGCACGATGGATAACAGGGGCTGGGAGCTGTCGGTGTTTACCACTCCTTACCAAAAGGGAGACTTGAAGATCAACTTTGATTTTAACATTGCCAGGAATAAAAACATCATCCAATCCATTTCCGAGTTATACCAAACCGACAACTTGGAAGCGATGCAGTCCAATGGGAACTACTTCGTGACCATTCAGGAAGGCAATCCGCTGGGATCTTTTTACGGTTTTAAATACAAAGGCGTCTATACCGATGGTGAAGCCACGTTGGCCACAGATGCCAATGGCAATGTCATCACCGGTCCCAATGGCGATCCGGTACCGATGATGTTTACGTACCCGACCATAGCTTATGAATTTCAGCCGGGGGATGCTATGTACGAAGACATCAATCACGATGGCAATATCGACTATAAAGACATCGTATGGCTGGGTGATGCCAATCCGAAATTGACGGGTGGCTTTGGGCCACGGGTGACCTACAAAAACCTCCAAATATCCGGGTATTTCAATTTCCGCTATGGTGTGGATATCGTGAACAGTACCAAGATGCAGACAGAGAATATGTACGGATATGGCAATCAGAACAAGGCTGTGCTCGATCGGTGGAGAAGACCAGGTGATCAGACGGACATGCCGCGGGCACTGATCGGTAATGGCTATAACTGGCTGGGCTCTGATCGCTATGTGGAAGACGGTTCATTTATGCGATTCAGGACACTGACGGTTCGCTACGGTATGCCAAGGCCATTTTTGGACAGAACAGGACTCGGCGACTTGAGCTTTTACCTGACGGCCGAGAACCTGTACACTTGGACGAGCTATACCGGCCAAGACCCAGAAGTAGGACTGACGAGTTCCAATGCCAATCGACTTTTCCAGATTGGGTATGATAATGCGCGGACACCACCTACACAGACCTACACCTTGGGCATAAACGTGCGGTTCTAATTTGATCATTAAAAAAAGAAAGAAAGATGTTTAAAAAATATATATCCTATACGTTGCTTGCACTGATGATCGTGGCAGGGACCAGCTGTGACAGTTGGCTGGATCAGCGTCCGCAAAACGGTGTAGTAAAGCAGGATTTTTGGAAGACCAAGGAGCAGGTGCGCTCGGCCTTGATGGGAGCTTATGCCTCCCTGAATGGAAGCTATAGGGGATACCATCTTCCCGAGCGGATGTTTCTCTGGGGAGAGCTTCGGGGCTATATGATCGCACCCAGTACTGGCGCCAGGGATGGTGACATTCAAGTGGTGTTTGGCAATATCCAATCCACCAATTACATCGCGGATTGGTCAGGTCTGTACGGAACCATTAACCTTTGCAATAATGTGATCGATAATGGTCCTGGAGCCTTGGAAACAGATGAGACCTTAAAGGAGGAAGACCTCAATAATTATGTGGCAGAAGCCCGGGCCTTAAGGGCGTTGATGTATTTCTATCTGGTGCGGACTTTCGGAGATGTGCCATTGTCCATTGAAGCAGTGGATAGTGACGAAGATCAGCTTACCATTGCCAAGTCCTCCCAAGCGGAGGTGCTGGAGCAGATTGTAATAGACCTGGAAATGGCAGAGGCCGACATCTTTGAGCAGCATGAAACACCTCAGGCCAGTAAGGGCAGGATGACCCGCTATGC
Organism: Echinicola rosea; assembly: GCF_005281475.1. Taxonomy (NCBI): domain Bacteria; kingdom Pseudomonadati; phylum Bacteroidota; class Cytophagia; order Cytophagales; family Cyclobacteriaceae; genus Echinicola; species Echinicola rosea. The sequence goes on from NZ_CP040106.1 coordinate 1,812,653, forward strand.
CGTAAATGCCCTTCAAGCGGATGTGTATCTGTGGATGCAGAACTATGAAGCCGCCGCAGAAGCTGCTGATAAAGTACTGGCAGGGCCTTATGCCCTGGTGACACAGGAAAACTGGATGCGGGCACTTTTTGTGGAAGGCAATTCCGTAGAAAGTATCTTCGAAATACAATACGAAGCACCGCAGTCCAATACATTTTTTGACATGTTCAGTACCACCAGGGTTACCCGGTTTTTGGCCTATCCATCGGTATTGGAAGAAAATTTCGGGTTTAGCATTGACAGGCCCGAAGAGGTGGATTTGAGAAGTATCGATGCTTCGCTGAAAAGCAGCGGTGAAATATGGAAATACATTGGCGTGAGTGAAACCCAGCGCCGTGAGCCTACCGACTCATATGCGAACTGGATCGTTTATCGCCTTGCCGATGTGATGCTGATGAAGGCCGAAGCGCTTTCCCAAATCGGAAGAGGAGAAGAAGCACTGGAAATCGTAGCGGAGATCAGGGAAAGAGGCGGAGCCATACAGGCTACCGAGGAGAGCCCTTCCCCATCCAGTGCCAATGACGTCATCCGCTATGTCCTACGCGAAAGGGCCAGGGAGTTGGCCTTTGAGGGGAAATGGTGGTTTGACCTGTTGAGGGTATCCAAGATGGACGATTATGCCAATCTGGATTTGATGTTGGATGCGGCCATTACCAATGCGCCGGAAACCAATCTGAGCACGATTTTAAACCAGCTGAGGGATACACGGAGCCATTACCTTCCCATTTATAATGTGGAGCTAAATGCCAATCCACTGCTGGAGCAGAATCCTTACTACCTCAAATAAACCTAAAAATAATCGAAGATGAATACCTTTAAGATAAATACCTTATGGAGCATGAGAAGCAGCATTGTGGTGCTTGTTTTGCTGGGCTTGGCGGCGGTAGGTTGTGAGTTTGATCCTCCGTCCAATATCAACGTCACGGAGGATACCAATATCAGCGGGTACCTGAGGCAGCACCCGGATGAGTTCAGCAACCTTTCCAGAATACTGGAAATTTCCAATACCGAAGGTTTTTTGGGCACTTATGGTACCTACACCTTCTTTGCGCCGAATAATGAGGCGGTAGATGGTTATTTGGAAGAAAACGGCCTTAGCTTGGATGGCCTTGGTGAAGAAGAAGCCAAGGACATCGTCCGCTTTCACTTGCTGACGGACACCTTGTCCACGGCGGATTTTACGGATGGAAAACTGCCGGTTCCTACGGAGTACGGAAAGTACCTGGTGACCGGGGCGGAGTTTGCAGACGGAGAGACCTACACCAGGGTAAACCGTCAGGCCAATATCATCCAGAGCAACATCAAAGTGGGCAATGGCTTTGTCCATGCGATAGACAATGTGCTCTCACCACCGACCAAGACCGTGGCCCAGTGGCTGGAAGAAAACCAACAGTTTTCTGTTTTTTCACAGGTGCTGAAAGAGACGGGCTGGTACGATATCCTGAATGTCGAAGAAGAAGGACAGTGGTACACCGTTTTGGCAGAGTCAGACGAGACCTTGGCAGCCGCGGGCTATGCTTCCTACCAGGACCTGGAGAATGATCTGTCCCAAACGGGCGATCCGACCAATCCTTCGGACAGTTTGAACCTATACGTGGCCTATCATGTGATGCCGGATATCAAGTTTATCGCAGATTTATTGACAGCCACGGCACATCCCACCGAGGCTCCACAGGAAGTGGTGACCATTAAGCTGGATGGCACGGACGTGCTGGTAAACGACGACACGTTCTTCGGTGTCCACGAACCGGGATCCCCGATCATACGCGCCCAAAGTGACAATTCCGTGACCAATGGCGTCGTACACAGTGTGGAGAACCATTTTGCGATCAAGTTACGTGCGCCTACGGCCGTGTATTGGGATGTGGCCGAGCAGCCGGAGATTCGTCAGCTGACGCAGGTTTTTAGAGTGCCTGGTGCACCAAACTATACGTTCAAACTTGGAGAATTGGCAGGGATGTCCTGGGAAGGAAATTATGTAGATGCCATGGTAAATTATTACCCGCCTAGTCTAAACCAAGTTTATTATGCATTTGGAGACTATTTACGAATAGAGCTTCAAGGCAATCGTTTAACGGCGGCAGAAATCAAAACCCCCACCTTGGTAAAAGGAAGGTATAAACTCTGGATCTGTCATCATGGCGATAAATGGAACAACGGCTGTGAGCTGAAAGTCACCTTCAATGGAGAGGATATTCCTGGAGCGCGACTACTGGATACGACCATTAAGGCTCCCACGGATATGAACGAAGATGAGCTGGAGTCCAGGGGCTGGAAAGAATACCTGACCGCAGGCTCCGATGGGGGCAGGATCATGGGCAGGTTTATCGGGACCATCGAAGTGCCCACTACTGGAGAGCATATGCTTCGTTTTGATCGAGTGACCGGTATCGGGAGAAGTAGTGGTGGTCTGTGGCTGGATATGATCCACTTCATCCCAGAAGGTGATAACCAGATCTATCCCAAGTTTGCCGTAGATGGCTCACCGGTATATGAAGGGGAGGAATAATGGGCTTTCAGAGATTAATAATCCAAATCGCAACGACAATGAATAAAAGATATAGATACTTCTTGCTTTGCCTTGTAGCCTTAGGGCTGTTTTCCTGCTCCGACCAGTGGGCAGACCATAACGAGGCCACGCAAGACCTGAACAATAACTTGGTGCAAATGATCCGCGCAGATGCGGACCTAAGCACCTTTGCATCACTGCTGGAGCAGAGCGGGCTGGACAAGCAGGTGGCATCCGGTTCCTATTCGGTTTGGGCGCCCAGCAATGCCGCCCTGCAGAATTTGCCGGAGAGCATTACCGGAAACGAGGAAGCGCTCAGGACCTTTGTTGGTAACCACATCGGTTACCAACAGCGTCTCAGCTACCAAGCCGAAGAGGCTCCCATCCGGGTAAAAATGCTCAATGACAAAGTCAATGTACTGCGCCAAAACAGCATCACCTCCGTGGACCAGACGGCAAGCTTTGATTATGCCGATCGCTTGTCCAAAAACGGCGTCCTGTATAAAATCGACAGCTATCTGGAGCCAAGGAAAAATGTCTGGGAGATCGTGCAGCAACAGTCGGATAACCCTGTAAGCCAGCTGGTGACAGGGATGACGGTAACCGACACCCTGACCGATGAAACGTACAATTACTTTGCATATGACGTGGCGGACCTGGCCAATGAAGACAGTACCTACACGTTTTTTCTCTTGAGTGACAATGCCTATACGACATTCAAGTCGGCCATGGAGCCTTATTTTAAGGATACCCTTCCCGAAACAGAGATGCTTTCGATGCCCCTTTCCTTGGGACTTTCCAAAGACCTGGTGTTTACGACGGCCTATTATGACAATGTACCCGACACGATCCTTTCTGTGGACAGTGTAAAGGTGGCCTTCCATGAAGACCAAGTGGTGGAAAAGATCAATGCTTCCAATGGCGTGGTCTATCTGATGGACGGATTTGATTACAAGCTTTCGGACAAGATCCCGGAGATCAAAATCGAGGGAGAATATTATGACGGGCTGAGTGATGGATCCGGCCCGGTAAATGTCCGCGCAAGAAACTGGGCTTCCAATAACCGTGACCTGCTGGTGATCAATAGCGGCATTGCGGGGTATAGCGTTCGGTATGAAGTCCCTCAGGCGCACTCTACCAAGTACGATATCTACTGGAGGGCAGTCAATGATGATTACATCCCGAGAACAAATGAGCAGCGTATTGCGGTGGACTCAGTTCAGAACGAGTTGTTCTCCTTGATGTATGTGGTTCCCAATACGTATGAAGAGGTTTATGTAGGACAGCATGAGGTGCAAAATTATGGTGACCTCAGGTTGTTATTGCAGTCTTATCCGACGACCAGTAACGACTGGAACAGCCTTGTGCTGGATTATATACGTTTGGTTCCGGTAATTGAATAAACCCAAAATTAGAAACGATGAAGCGAAAAAATATACAGAAATTTTGTACAGCGGCGCTGGCATTGCAAATGGGTTTTGCCGGTAGCTTATGGGCGCAAGAGGCAGAAGAGGTCAAGGTTCAGCCCAACCAGCAGATGGAATACCTGATCGAAAAGGTGACGGGTAAAGTGGTCTCCAAAAGGACAGGTGAACCGCTAGAAGGACTCAGCATTGCCTATCAGGACCTCTCGGCCACCTTTACCAATTCCAATGGCGAATTCGAACTGATGGTGCCCGCCTATACGACGACCATTCGAGTGAACTTCGGAGACCAGCTGGTGAAGGAGATTCCCCTAAAAGGCCGTGATCAATTGGAAATAGCCCTGACCGATATGGAATTGGCAGCTGCTGGCAGCGGTTTTGTGCAGTTGCCATATGAAGAAATAGATCACAGGCAGGTGGCGGGAGCGGTGTCCTCTGTGGATTATTCCGCTGCGGCCAAGCTAAAGGCCAATAGCCCTGAGACTTTTGCACAGGGATCCGCCGCCGGGGTCAACATGATCAGAAGGGCCGGTACCCCAGGAATGGGCGCGGACATGTTTATCCGCGGATTGGGATCCTTAAATGCCAGTACGCAGCCGCTCGTGGTCGTGGACGGTATGATCTATGACATGGATGCTTACCAAGGCTCGATCCTTGACGGTTATACTTCGAATCCATTATCCTTTCTGGACGTTAAGGATATCGATAACATCACCTTTATAAAAGATGGAGGTTCCATTTACGGCACCAAGGGTGCCAATGGCGTGGTGCTGATCACGACCTCACGGGCGAAGGACTTGACGACCAAAATTGATTTCCATACCTACGGAGGTGTGAACATCAAGCCCAAAAACCTGCCGGTAATGGAAGCGGATGAGTTTAAGCCTTATTATGCAGAAATGCTGGCAAGCAGCGGACTGACTACCAATGAGGTCATCGGCAATCGGTATTTGAATGAAACACCAGATACGTTGGGGTATTACAATTACCACAACAATACCAACTGGCAGGATCAGGTGATGCGGACCAGCTATGACCAGAATTACTACATCAAAGTGTCCGGAGGGGACAATATCGCCCGCTATGCACTTTCGCTGGGACACCTGAAAAGTAATAGTATCATGGACATGGAAGACATGTCCCGCTCCAGCGTCCGGTTCAATGCGGATTTTCAGATCACCGAAAAGTTGACCGCCGGTACCAATATGTCCTTTTCCTATGCGGTGAACAACCTGCATGAATATGGCTATGGGGCTGAGGCGGTCAGTCCATTGTATTTGGGATTGGTCAAGTCCCCTTTCCTGGCGCCTAATATTTATTCCGACGAAGGCATCCAATCGCCCAATTTTAGCGATGTGGATTCCTTGGGCATTAGTAACCCGAGAGCAATTGTGGAGAATATGTCAGGCCAAAACAGGCGGTACAGGTTCTTTGGTTCGTATGATGCCAAGTACCAGTTCAATGAGCATTTTAGCTTGCAGACATTGTTTGGGCTTACCATCGACAAGAATCGGGAGTCCTACTTTATCCCGGACTTGGGCACGGACGAGATCGAAGGCCCCAATGCAGAGATCCGAAATGAAATCGGGGGTCAGGTGCAGCGACTTTTTAGCACGTACAGCGATACACGGTTTGATTATACCAACACCTTTGGCTTTGCGCATGACCTGGATGTAGGCCTTGGCTTTCGCTACAATAGCAACCAGCTACAGGAGGACAGGGGATTCGCCTATAATTCCGGTACGGATGACTTGATCACGCTCAATTCCGGGGTAATTACCCTGAACAATGCCAACGCAAATGCGGGCGATTGGATATGGATGAGTTATTATGCAGACATCAACTACAGCTATCTCGACAAATATTTCTTGGATGTGGATGTGGCCGTGGACGGTTCTAGCCGCTTTGGAAAAGAAACTGCCGATGGGATTGGCTTGTTCAACCACCGTTTTGGCGTGTTCCCTTCCATAAAGGGTGCTTGGTTAATCTCTTCTGAAGATTTTATGTCCGGGGTAAACCTCGACCTGCTGAAGCTTCGCCTGAGTTATAGTCAGACAGGGAATGATGGCATTGGCAATTATAAATACCTTCAGACGTACACAGGCAGCAATATGCTTGCCTTGCAGGGTTTGGTACGTAACAACTTGGCCAACGAAGCCATTCAGTGGGAGACCAATTCCAAGGTAAATGCCGGGATCGACTTGGCCACGGCCAATGGGGTATTCGGTTTTAGTGTGGATGTTTATCAAAACACCATCAGCAATATGCTGACCCTTCAGCCATTGCAAGCCTATACGGGTATGGATTATTACTTTGCCAATGGTGGGGAAATGACCAATACCGGGGTGGACTTGGGGATTTCTGCCAGGGTGCTTGACCGGGATGTAAAACTTACCTTGGCCGCGCAGGTGGGTACCTATCAAAATGAAATAAAGGAACTGCCTTATGATCAGCGAATCACCCAAGTGGCAGGTGGAGAAGTCATCACCACTGTAGGTGAGTCGGCCTCCATGTTTTACGGCTATCAGACTGAGGGCGTTTACAGTACTTCAGAAGAGGCCAGTACCGCTGGGCTGAGTACTTATTTGCCGGATGGTACATTGGGAGCATTCGGTGCAGGTGATGTGAAGTTTGTGGACCAAAACAATGATAACATCATCGATGAAAAGGACAGAACGATTATTGGTAATCCGAACCCGGATTTTTACGGCGGCTTCTCTGCCCACGCAGAATATAAGCGGTTTACCTTCGATGCTGCTTTTTCCTTTAGTGTTGGCAATGATATTTATAATTACGTCCGTCACGAGCTGGAAAGCATGTCCGGGTATGAAAACCAACTGGTCAGTGTCCGAAACCGATGGAGAGCGGAGGGACAGGAAACCAATATGCCACAACTGGCCTATGGGGACCCAATGGGCAACAGCCGTTTTTCAGATCGCTGGATTGAGGATGGCTCCTATCTGCGGTTGAAAACGCTCAGTGTGAATTACACGATTCCGATCGATGGTGACATTGTAAAAAATATCGATGTCTATGCTTCTGGGCAAAACCTGCTGACCTTTACCAATTACTTGGGCTATGATCCGGAATTCAGCTACACCAGTAGCGTATTTGGCCAGGGAGTAGATGTGGGGCTCACCCCGCAGTTCACCAGTGTATTGTTAGGCCTCAAAATCGGACTGTAATCATGGAAAAGTTAACAAGAATTTTAAAAGCTTCAACGATGAAAATGATACATATTCCAGTCAAGAGATACCTCGGAATGGCCATGCTGGGCTTAGGGCTTTTTTCCTGCTCGGATATGCTGGAGGTAGAGCCTGCGGCAGAGCTGGACAAGGACCGCCATTACCAAAATGAATTTGATGCGGATGCAGCGGTCATAGGAGTATATGGAAAGCTGATGAGGCTTGCTGAGCAATATGTCGTGCTCAATGAGGTAAGGGCTGACCTGCTGGAGGCCACGATGATGGCCGATCCGGATTTGGTGGACCTGAGCAATCACTCGGTCGTGGCATCCGATAACAACAAGTATGCTGATCCCAAGCCCTTCTATGAAATCATCATAAATTGTAATGATGCATTGCAAGGCTTGGAGAAAATGCGCGATGAAAAGCGGATCACTGAAGAGCAATATGTCCAGCGGTATTCGGATATCGGTGCGGTTCGCTCTTGGGTGTACTTACAGGTGGGCATTCACTTTGGGGAAGTGCCCTATGTGACCGAATCCCTGGAGTCGATCGATGATGTGAATAATCCTTCCTTGTCTCCAAGGCTGAGTTTACCGGAGCTAGTGGACGAACTGGTGAAGTTTATGGAAACATTGCCTTATATGGATCCCTATCCGAATAATGTCGGTCTAGTAGGGAACTATGATGGGTATAACATGTTGCCTTTTTTCATCAACAAGAAGGTGTTGATGGCTGATTTGTACCTGTGGCAGGGAAATTACCAGCAGGCAGCCGCCAATTATCGAGATATAATGGAAACTGCTACTGAGGGTGGACCGTCCAATAACGATTACTATGATCGCTATAGAATGTCTTGGGGTGGAGGCTCTAAGTTCAACGTGAAATACGGTAAGGACAATGATATCAATACCCTTAATGATAATAACACTGACGGGTGGCGAAGCATCTTTGGAATGGCATCTGGGGAACGTTATGAGATGACTGAGTGGGTGTGGATCATGCACTATGATAGCGATTTTGCTCCTGAATATCCTTTTGTACGTTTGTTTGCCAATTCTGGTGACGGAGAATATCAGCTCAAGCCTTCAAAGGAAGTCTTGGATCTATGGCATGAGCAGACTCAATGGAATAATTTTGAGTTTGATGCGCGAGGGGCATTGTCCACAAACAATTGGGAAACGGATTATCCCGAAGTGGCAAAATATACTTTCCATTATAATCCCATGACCTCCCCTTTAGTAAAAGATGGCAAATGGTTTTTGGAAAGGGCAGCATCTGTTCACTTGAAATATGCCGAGGCGGCCAATCGTGATAACAGTATTGATGAGCTCCCTAAATTGGCGAGGGCATTGGTAAATGAAAGCCTAAGCGCAGCCTATACTCCCGACGACTTTTCTGGAGATGACGTGACGGATGTGCAAAACACCCTGTACTTGTCTTATCCATATGATTTCGATGCCAGACAAGGTGATTTCCCTTACTATAGAGGAACTTGGTATCGGCATCAAGGAATTCGTGGAAGGGCTTATTTACCTCCGGTAGTACTTCCAGAAGATATTACCACCGTTCAGGCGGAAAGGGACTGGACAGAGGAATTGATCATAGATGAATCCGCATTGGAGCTGGCCTTCGAAGGACATCGCTGGCCACAATTGCTGAGAATGGCGATGCGCGCAAACGATCCGTCGGTGCTGGCTGATAGGGTCTATGATAAAATGTCCAAGTCCAATAATCCAGAAACCGTGGCCCGTGCAGCCGGTGTAAGGGCTAAGCTAATGGCCGGTGACTGGTTCTTGCCGTTTCATTGGGAAGAGTAAAAAAACAATATAAGCCCTTTCAGGATTCCAAAACTTGAAAGGGCTTATGTTGTGAAAGCCAGTAAATTCAAACTGCACAAAAATGTATATAAAATAGCTGTAAAGAATTAATGCAATCGTTTGTACTGTAAGTGGAAAGCATTATATTATGCCAATATTAACAATCACCCAAAAAGATGAAAAAGTACGTTAATCTAAATGGAAAGTCCGGCCTAAGCTGGAAGGTTAGATTGTTGGTTTATTTGGCCACTATATTGCTTTGTGTGTTGGCGGCAAATTTTCGCCCCGAGATACAGCACTTTACAGGAAATCATCAAGATATGAATGTTGAAATTTCCACCATAGAAGAATAAACCATGTTAACCAACTTATTAAAAAACGGCAAGGTAATGCACCTTGCCGTTCTACTTTCACTCACTTGTAGTTCGTTTTTAGCATCTGCCCAAGGCCTACGGCAGATGGAAGCCTTGGACAGAGGCCTTGTGGCGATTCCGACCAACGAGGGCGGTAATTTTGTTAGTTGGCGGGTGCTGGGTACTGAACCAGAAGAGATCAGCTTCAACCTGTATTCGATATCTTCTTCCGGCGATGCCAAAAAGCTCAATTCCACTCCACTCACCAAAACCAGTAGTTTTTTGGATGAGTCACCAGTAGGTGGTGACGTTTCTTATGAGGTGAGGCCGATTATTGATGGAGAAGAACAAAAAGCATCCAAGCCAACAGCCGTCTGGAACCAAGCGTACCTTTCCATAGCCCTCCAAACCCCAGAAGGCTATATGCCAAATGACGCTTCCGTAGGCGACCTCAATGGCGATGGACAATATGAAATAGTACTGCATCAAGCCGGCAGGACACACGATAATTCCCACAAGGGACTGACTGACCCGCCGATCTTGCAAGCCTATACCCTCGAAGGGGACATGCTCTGGGAGATCAATTTGGGCAAAAACATCAGGGATGGTGCACATTATACGCAGTTTATGGTCTATGACCTGGATGGGGATGGCAAGGCCGAAGTGGCCTGTAAAACGGCCGATGGCACCACGGATGGCCTGGGGACGGTTATTGGTGACCCCAAAGCCGATTGGCGCAATGATGATGGTTATATTCTGGAAGGCCCCGAGTTCCTGACGATTTTTGATGGCCTGACCGGTAAAGCGCTGGCGACGACGGATTATATTCCACCAAGATACCCTGGAAAATTACACCCTACCACTGATGAACTCAAGTCCCTTTGGGGCGATGGCTATGGCAACCGCATGGACCGGTTTTTGGCGGGCATTGCGTATTTGGACGGGGAGCAGCCCAGCCTGATCATGACACGTGGCTATTATACCCGTACGGTGTTGGCAGCGTGGAATTGGCGGGATGGAGAGCTTTCCGAGGTGTGGACTTTTGACAGCGAAGATGGTGATCCCACACACAAGCCATATGGAGGCCAAGGGTACCATAGCCTGTCTGTGGGAGATATCGATGAGGACGGCAAGGACGAAATCGTATTTGGAGCCATGGCGATCGATGATGACGGGACTGGGATTTACACCACAGGCCTTGGGCATGGAGATGCCTTACATCTTTCGGATATTGATCCAGAGCATCCTGGGATGGAGGTTTTTGGTATCCATGAACATGTAAAACATGAGCATGGTGCCAATCTAAGGGATGCGGCCACTGGTGAAATTATCTGGTCTTATCCTTCTCCTGACGTGGGCCGTGGACTGGCCATAGACATCGATCCGCGATACCAAGGCTATGAAAGCTGGGCTTCCGGAGAGGGACTGCATGGCCTTTGGAATGTGAAGGGAGAAATGATATCTGACAAAAAGCCCCGCTCTTGCAATATGGGCATTTGGTGGGACGGAGATTTGCTCAGGGAAATCCTTAATGGCGTGGATATCGACAAGTGGGATTTTGAAAACGAGCGATCTGAAAGGATTTTTACAGGAGAGGATTACTACATGGCCAAAAACAACGGTACTAAATCCAATCCGGCTTTGTGCGCGGATATCTTTGGTGACTGGCGCGAGGAGCTGATCGGCAGAACTGCCGATGGCAGTGAGCTACGAATTTTCAGCACTACCATTCCTACGGAATACCGTTTTTATACCTTGATGCACGATCCTGTTTACCGTCTTAGCGTCGCGTGGCAAAATGTGGGCTACAATCAGCCAGCACATACTGGGTTTTATCTCGGCGCAGGAATGAAAAAGCCGGCAAAGCCAAGGATTAGTGTTAAGTAGTGAGATATGAGACATGAGACAAAAAATCCAAATTCCCCCTTTTAGGGGGTTAGGGAGGTAACCGTCGTACCGGGGGCTGTGTCCTCTTTATAATCAGATAGTGGGACGAATTCCTTTCCAGCGCTTTTGCTTGTCCAAAATCCCCAATCTTCAAATGATATAATCTTTCAATTCTAAATTGCTGCAAATTCAAAACCGACCATGACAGACCAGAAGAGTTTGGTCATCGATTTTCCGTACTTTAAATCGAAATTTAAAAAAGTAAACATCATGAAGCATTCATTTTGGGTAGTAGGTTCGGCGTTTTTAATGGCTTATGCATGCAGCCCCGCCAAAAAGGAGGAAAAACCATTGCAATTTACGGTGAACAATCAAGCCTCCCTGGCCTTGACCGACAAGCCAGTGGTGATCAAAAAAGGAGAAATTCCAGGCCTTGAATCGCAAGCCGGCAAATGGCCGCTAGTGGTTTCGGTGGGAGACACTGTTGCTGCTCAGTATGATGACACCGATGGTGATGGTCAGTGGGATGAGTTGTTTTTTGTCACCGATTTGGCAGCGAATGATGCTAAGACCTTTACAATAGGTTGGGCGGATGAGGTGCCAGAATTTGCCCCGCGCACCAGTGTGCGCTTTGGCAAACGGGAAGGAGCCGACATTCCCGTTCATCCGGCACAAGCGGACACCTTGCCAGCCGATGGATTACCCAAAAGTGTGGGCTACCAACCCTACCAAACCGACGGCCCAAGCTGGGAAAATGATAAAGTGGGCTTCCGCCACTACTTTGACGGCAGGAATGCCAAGGATCTTTTCGGCAAGAAAACTTCGGCCATGAGCCCAGAAGATGTAGGGATCAATAGCGAAGGAGCGGTGGAGGACAATTACCATGTGATGCACGATTGGGGGCGTGATATTTTGGCCGTTGGCAACTCCGTTGGTCTTGGTGGTGTGGCCCTGATGATCGATGATGAACCGGCAAGAATGGGCGTCACTGTAAATGATGCGGTAAACAATGTAGAAGAAAGTGTCTTTCAAATTGTGAAAGAAGGCCCCGTCCGCTCGGTGATTCAGTACAACTATAACAACTGGCAGCCCCAGGACCGCAGTTATGATGTGCAGGAAGTAAGTACGATCTGGCCTGGGATGTATGCCTATAAAAATGCCGTTTCTGTGGAGGGATTGCAAGGAGACGAAACACTTTTGGTGGGCCTGGTAAATATTAACAATGATCATGAGCTGAGTGAAATAGAGGTGAATGATGAATGGGTGGTCTTGCTGACCCATGATCAGCAGACCTATGAAAAGGAATGGTGGCTTGGCATGGCGCTGATCCTGCCAAGGTCCGTTTACGAAGGCTACACGGAGGCACCAAAAGAAGGCCCATTATCCAATACCTATTTGGCCAAATTAAACGTAGAAAATGGTCAGCCGGTAGAGTATTTTGCCGCAGCAGGATGGGAGCTTTCTGATGAGCAATTTACCGACAGGGATTATTTTACCAAGTATATTACCAATCTGACAAAGCAGCTCAGTGCTGATGTAACGGTAAGTTGGGAGGAGTAAGATAAGATTGGTTCCGTCATAGCGAACCTGTCTTCCACCATTGGCAGGGAGGAGGAAACGACGACGAAGCAATCAGTTTTTAAATAACGGGATTGCTTCGTCGTACCTCCTCGCTATGACGAAGCTAGCTCCACTCAACCACTAAATAGAACAAAATCTTCATTACCCATTAAAAGGTTATCAAATGAAGCGATTATTCATAATGATCATTACAGGGGCTTTTTTAGCTTCCTGTGGAGGTTCTGGTAATAAGGAATCGAAGTTAGCGACCAAGGAACTATCAGGAGAAAATATCGTGTCCAGCAGGAAAACAGTTGCTGAAACCGATAAGGTGCTGGCATCAGAAGACTTCTCCACCCCACTGGACAGTAGCAAGTGGAAGGTGGAGATGGATGACTTGCCCAATTCCTCAGTGGCCGTGGAAGGTGGAAAGCTGGTGCTGGACACCAAAGGAGGCGTAACGGTCTGGCTGAACCAAAAGCTAAAAGGTAACATTGAAATCACCTATAAACGGCAAGTGGTGATGGCGGATGGCACCAATGACCGCCTATCGGACCTTAACCAGTTTTGGATGGCTACAGATCCGGAGAATGAAAACTTATTTACCCGTGGTGGGAAATTTGCAGAATATGACTCCCTGAGCATGTACTATGTTGGATTTGGTGGCAACTATAATGGAACCACCCGTTTCAGAGAATACCAAGGGGATGGTGAAAAGACGCTGCTATTTGACCTTGACGATGAAGACCATCTGCTGAAGCCCAATCATTGGTACACCATCAAAATCAAAGTGGAAGATGGTCTGGTGAGCTACTGGGTGGATGGGGAGAAGTTCTTCGAGTACCAAGATGAAACCCCATTGACAGAAGGCTACTTTGGCTTTAGGTCCACTTGGTCCAGGCATGAGATAGACGACCTTAAAATCGTTCGTCTGGAGAATTGAGATTTGAGTCCTGAGACTTGAGTCCCCCTTTAGGGGGATTTAGGGGGTAAATTTAAGCTATTCATGATTGAGGCTAATCGGGATTTGTAATCCCGATTTCCGATAAAGCGGGTTAAAGTTGAGCTGGCTTCGGCTCCGCTCAGCTACCAACTTCGAACATTCGACATTAAACAATTTTCCCATCTTTCAATAATTACCATAAAACCAAATAACCCAACGCAATGACAGACTATTCCCCTTCACGAAGAAATTTTGTAAAGCAATCAACCCTATTGTCAGGCGGACTTTATATGGCGCCTCACTTAGCGTCTGCATTTGATACTACGAGAGATATGCCCCTTGAGCCCGTTGAGCTCGGTTGGCTTGAAAATCCTGAAAATACTCGTTTTGGTGGAGTGACCTTGGGAGTGCCTTGGCCCAAAGGACAGTTAAAGCAAAGTGACTTTCTACTGACAAATAATGTTGGTAAGCAGATTCCCGTGCAGAGTTGGCCCTTGGCCTATTGGCCGGACGGCTCGATCAAGTGGGCGGGACATGCCATTTCGCAGCCTGATGATCTGCAGGGCAATTGGAAGCTGATACCTGGGAAAGGGGTTCGGCCAGAAAAAGAAATTTCAGTAGAAGAGACTTCCTCAGCCATAAAAGTGGACACAGGCCTCATCCAATGCACGGTGGACAAAAACGGCAGTGCTTTCATGAAAAGCATCATTAGAAATGGCCGCGAAAGCCTGAAGAACGGAAGGCTGGTGCTCTTAAAGCAAGATGGAGTTCTTGGCGAAGATGAACAGATTACCACCTCGTTATTTGAAGGAGAGATCAACCAAGTGACGGTAGAACAAAACGGGCCCGTGCGGGCAGTCATAAAAGTAGAAGGAAAACACCAAACACCGGAGGGTGATGGTTGGCTTCCTTTTATTATTCGGCTATATTTTTATGCCGGAGAGGCCAATATCCGAACGATGCACACCATTGTTTATGACGGTGATGAAGAAAGAGATTTCATCAAAGGTTTGGGGATGCGTTTTGATGTGCCCATGGAAGACGAGCTGTATGACAGACATGTCCGATTTGCGGGCAAGGGTGATGGGATCTTTGGCGAAGCCGTCCGAGGATTGACAGGGCTTAGGAGGGATTCGGGCAAGGCCGTCCGGGAGGCACAGGTGAAGGGAGAGAAAACACCACCTAAAAGTACATTCCCCGAAAGCGTACGCTCGAGATTACATTATATCCCCGCTTTTGGTGACTATACCCTTTCACAAACCAGTTCGGATGCCTTTTCCATCAGAAAGCGGACAGCGTCAGGACATTCCTGGCTCAAGTCAGGTTTTGGTGACCGCAGTAGAGGTGCTGGCTATATTGGCGGACCAGCTGGGGGCGTGGCATTTGGCATCCGGAACTTTTGGCAGAGCTACCCTGCCCAGTTGGACATTCGAAATGCCCATACCGAAAATGCAGAAGTGACCATGTGGCTTTGGGCACCGGACGCCCCGGCGATGGACCTGCGCTTTTATCATGATGGCATGGGACAGGATACCTATGAAAAACAACTGGATGCACTTAATATCACGTACGAGGATTATGAGCCTGGCTTTGGAACGGCAAAAGGAGTAGCCAGGACAAGTGAAATGCAACTTTGGGTACTGGAGAAAACCCCCAGTCATGAAGCATTCAATGCCTTGGCAAATGGCATAGAAACTCCTCCGCAATTGGTTGCTTCTCCAGAATACCTTCACCAAATGGGCGTGTTTGGGAGGATATGGGACCTACCCGATACCAGTACACCCAAGAAAGCAAAAATCGAAGCATACTTGGAGGATTATTTTGAGTTTTACAAAGGGCAGGTGGATGACCACCGGTGGTATGGCTTTTGGGATTTTGGCGATGTGATGCACAGCTATGATTTTGACCGTCATACTTGGAAATATGATGTCGGAGGGTTTGCGTGGGACAATTCCGAATTATCCACAGATCTATGGCTTTGGTATTATTTTTTACGCACGGGCAGGGCCGATGTTTATCGTATGGCGGAAGCTATGACACGCCATACAGGAGAAGTAGATGTGCACCATCTGGGGAAATTTGCGCCCTTGGGCAGTCGGCACAATGTGATGCATTGGGGCTGTAGCGCCAAGCAGCTACGTATCTCAACCGCTGCCAACAGGCGCTTTTATTATTATTTGACCGGTGACGAGCGGGTGGGAGACCTGATGCGCGAACAGATCAATGCCGTGGCGACCTTAAAAGAAGTGCCGCCAACCAGAAAGGTAAGCAGCAAATCGGTATGGGAAACCGATGATGATCCCCATCACGTGTATGCCGGTTTTGGGACGGATTACAGTGCCATTGCCGCCGCGTGGCTGACAGAATGGGAGCGAACCGGCGGGGAGGAAATCAAAGAAAAACTTATGAACAGCATGCGAACCATAGCTGCCCAGCCCAAAGGCTTTTTTACCGGAGGAAGCAGATTGGATTTGCGGACAGGTGAATTCGAGATTCAAGACCGGCAGCGGGCCGGGGCTTCGCACCTGAGTGCTGTTTTTGGTTTGATGGAAATCTGTGCTGAGCTGATCGAAAACATCGATATGCCCGAATTTAAAGCCGCTTGGTTACAGTACTGTGAACTGTACAATGCCAGCGATGAGGAGCAAGAAAAAGCCTTGGGAAATGCTCTCGGTAAGCTCAACCTAGGCCAAGGTCATAGCCGACTGACCGCCTATGCTGCGAAGCAAAAAAATGATCCCCAACTTGCCGCCAGGGCTTGGAAAGAGTTTTTTGGAGGAGCGGCAGGATACCGTTTTGATAAGCCAGAAATATATGAAGTAAAAGGACCCGAAGTGCTGCACCCTGTTGAAGAAGGTCATATTTCTACCAATGCCACCGCCCAATGGGGCTTGGCCGCTATCCAATGTTTGGGCTTGATCGGGAATGAACTGAAGGAATAGGCTATTAATAGCCCTCGTTTATAAAGAGCGGCTATTGAGCCGTGCATTTGCAATGCACGAGTATGTTGACTGGCATTTCAAATGCCGTGTTCGTAAATTCCTTGTTACAAAGGAACAAACGTTTAGCCTTTTGGCTGGAGAAACCCTCACAGCAACGTACAGTTTTACTGTCAAAGAAAGCTAACTTTTGGGTTTTCTAACCACGATCAAAATAACCCGTTATGCGTAGTTTTCTTCTTTTACTTTTGGTAATATCCACTACCACATTACATGGTCAAACCTACAAGTTTGATTTTGGTAATGGCCCTGTGGCCAAAGGATATGGTCAAGTACTGCCTGAGATGGTCTATACGGCAGAAAGAGGTTTTGGCTTTCTGGAAGGAAAACAACCTGAGGCCATAAATAGTGGCAGAAATGAACTGAAAGGGGATTTGATTGCGAGTGATGCGCCTTTCTTTTTTACAGTTGATGTGCCAGAGGGCAATTATGACGTGAAGGTGATTTTGGGCGATAGGGAAGGGACTTCCTCCACCACTATCCGCGTGGAAAATCGCCGCTTGATGCTAGAAAAGACGGATACTAAAGAAGGCAAACAAAAGGAAGAAATGTTTTCCGTGCATGTCCGCTATCCCGAAATTGCCGGTACCGATAAAAAGGTCAGGCTGAAATCACGGGAACTGGATTATTTTCATTGGGACCACCAGCTGACAATAGAGTTTAACGGAGATGCACCCAAAGTGGCTGCGGTAGAAATAACTCCAAACACCACCGCGCCAACTGTGTTTTTGGCAGGAAACAGCACCGTCGTGGATCAAGCAAATGAGCCTTGGGCAGCTTGGGGGCAAATGTTTCCAGTGTTTTTTAAGCCGGGGAAAGTTGTTATAGCCAATCATGCCGAATCAGGAGAGACATTGAAGGCCTTTATGGGAGCGGGAAGACTGGAAAATGTGCTTAGTTTGATGAAGCCGGGAGATTACCTGTTTATTGAATTTGCCCATAACGACCAGAAGCCGGGAGGCAGTCACGTGGAGCCTTTTACCACCTATCAAGAAATGATTCGAGAATATGCTGCTGCCGCAAAGGCAAAGGGAGGAATTCCCGTTTTGGTCACTTCCATGCATAGAAGAAGGTTTGACGAAAATGGCAAGATCATCAATACACTCGATGATTATCCCGAAGCCATGCGACAACTGGCCAAGGAAGATGGGATAGCTTTGATTGACCTGAATGCGATAAGCAAAGTCTTGTACGAGGCCTGGGGTGTGGAGGCATCCAAAAAGGCATTTGTCCATTTTCCGGCAGGGACATTTGAAGGACAAAGAGAGGACTTTGCGGACAATACCCACTTCAGTACTTATGGTGCTTACCAATTGGCCAGATGTGTGGTGGAAGGGTTAAAGCAAACTGATCTAAAGCTGAAAAAATACCTGAAGAAAGGTATTCCAAGCTATAACTCCGAAAACCCACCTGCCTTCGAGGATTTTTATTGGCCATTGAGCCCAAAGGTGTCGGTGATCAAGCCAGATGGTAATTGATTGACAAGTAGCAAGATAGAGCAAAGAGAAAAGAAGAAAGAAAAAAAGCTTCACCCGAGAGTTCCGTATTCCACCCAGGGCAAGGCAAGCGCATTTAAAAACCTCAGTTCGATTATAAAACGTCACTGCGAGGCTTAGGGGGGAGATTAGAGGAGTGGAAGCCGTGGCTGTCTTCGTATTTGGGGATTGCCACACCCTTTTCCAACCCACATCCTCCTAAAAAGGGTTCGCTTTTAATACTAAAAATAAGTCGTTCCTACGGAACTTACCCTTTTGTGTGTAATCATTTTTTGTTGTCACCTGCACCTTCTATATGACCCTCCGCCAAAGGCGGAAGCCATACATTTTTGGGACTTTTTAACTGAATCCGCCTTGCAGGTATTGGGCGTTAAGAAATTAAAAAGCGGGCGGGCAAAAAGGCAGGCTTGTTTGACGAAATGCTGACCAAAAAGAATGTTGGAAGCTAAAATGAAGGAGTTTGCCTGCATGAGGGAAGGTTTTAATTTTAGCCCAATAGCTGCACAGCGGCGGGGTTTTTTGGTTACTTTTTTGACCTGAAGCAAAAAAGTAACAAAGGTAAAGAGATGAAGACCATCTTGGAATTTAGCAGAAAAATAATAGAACCAATATTTCCAAATTCACACTAACTAAACGATATTGATAAATCGGGGCAAAGTGCCAGCGGCACGATAAATTTAGTAACCTGCGGATTCATCCGCAGGAGCTTAAGCGCTCCTCAACCTCCCGAAGGAGTGCCAGCGGCACGGATGATAGCTATGCCTACACGAAAACTATCTCCCTTCAAAACACTAAACGCGTTTGTCCTGTTATTCCACCCTTCGATATGCTCAGGATGGGAATACGGAACAGCATCATTCAGTTAGCAACTCCACACTTGCCAGTGCTGGGGCAAAAAACCAGCACAACCCAGAAATGCATAAAGACATTCTTTAGATAGGAGAGGTGAGTATTGCGTCTCGTCTCCTATCTAAAGTCTCAAATCTCATATCTATTTTAAGTGTATAAAAAACATTTAATTATTTTTTCTTATATTGGTGCGTGTTGGTTACTACTGGTGACAACAAAATGAAGTAAAATCTAACTATAACCTAAACCCATGAACAAATTTAAGCCCCTGATGTTTGGAGTGGCCATGGCCGTGTTGCCATTGATTGCCCAAGCCCAAGATGAACCTACCGTTCTAGAAGTGGATCTAGACGAAAAAACCGCCGATATCGCCCCGACCATGTGGGGATTATTTTTTGAGGATATCAATTTTGCCGCAGATGGAGGTCTTTATGCGGAGATGATCAAGAATTATTCCTTTGAGTTTGAAAACCCAATGATGGGATGGCACCGGGTAGAAGACCAAGGTGCCAAGGGGTATGTCTTTAACAAAAACCATGAAGCAGACGGCGTAAACCACAAGTATTTGCGCATGCAGCGGCTCAATGAAGCGGGTAACTTTGGTCTTCACAATGAAGGTTTCCGTGGCATGGCGGTCAAAAAAGGCCTTAAATATACACTGACCTTTTTAGCGAAAGTAGCCAAGGGGGAAAATCTTACCGTTACGGCCAAGTTGTTGGATAAGGATCAAGTGATCGGTGAAGGGTCGGTAAGCGATTTTAGCGATCAATGGGCCGAATATGAAATTGTCATGACAGCAGGTCAAACCCTTGACGGTGTCAACTTCCAGTTTTTGCTGGAAGGCGAAGGAGAGTTGGATGTGGACATGATCAGTATGTTTCCTGAAGATACCTGGAAAGGGCGAAAAAGAGGGCTTAGAAAAGACCTCGTACAGCTACTGGCCGATATGAATCCGGGATTTTTGCGCTTTCCTGGAGGATGTATTGTAGAGGGGTTTGATTTGGAAAATCGTTATCAGTGGAAAAAGACCATTGGTGAAATGGAAGATCGTGAGGTAATGAAGAACCGATGGAACATTGAGTTTGCACACCGTACTACACCTGATTATTACCAGTCGTTTGGAATAGGTTTTTTTGAGTACTTCCAGCTTTCCGAAGATATTGGGGCAGAGCCATTGCCGATTTTGAGCTGTGGACTGGCTTGCCAATTTAATACTGGCGAACAGGTGCCGATCGGAGCACTGGATCAATACGTAAATGACGCACTTGATTTGATCCAATTTGCGAATGGCCCTGTGGACAGCGAATGGGGTGCCAAGCGGGTAGAAATGGGGCATCCGGAACCGTTTGATCTGAAGTTCATTGGCGTGGGCAACGAAAACTGGGGTCCCCAGTACATCGAACGCGCAAAGATTTTTGAGAAAGCCATCAAGGCTGCCTATCCGGAAATAACCATTGTTTCCACGTCTGGTCCTTTTCCTGATGGAAGGGAATTTGAATACCTATGGGGTGAGCTGAGGAAAATGGATGCCGAATTGGTGGATGAACATTACTACCGTCCACCGTCCTGGTTCCGGGAAAATGCTCGAAGATACGACGATTATGACCGTAACGGTCCCAAAGTATTTGCTGGAGAATATGCCGCGCACAGTACCACAGTAAGCGAGGATTTTAAAAGAAACAATTGGGAAGCAGCCATGTCAGAGGCGGCATTTATGACAGGATTGGAGCGGAATGCCGATATCGTTCGGCTGGCGTCTTATGCTCCTCTTTTTGCCCATGTGGATGGCTGGCAGTGGAATCCGGATTTGATTTGGTTTGATAACCTTCGTTCTTACGGCACCACTAATTACCATGTGCAGAAATTATTCTCCACCAATCCAGGAACAGCCGTAGTTCCCATTACTTTAGAAGGAGAAAGCTTGGCAGGTGAAGAGGGGCTTTATGCTTCGGCTACCATCGATGAAGCCACTAATGAGCTCATCTTTAAAGTGGTCAATACCGCTCCCGGGTCCAAGGAAATCACCATTGAGTTGGACGGAAAGTACAAGGGAAATGGTAAAGGGACTTGGCTGGAAATGGCCAACGATGATCTGGAGGCCTATAATTCCCTGGATGATCCTATGGCTGTAAGCCCCAAAACAAAATCCTTTGAAGTTAAAAAGAAAACGATTCAGCTTACCCTCCAAGGCCAGTCGGTTAATGTTGGCAGGGTGAAATTAAGCAAATAACAAATCAATCAAAAAGCCAACTCCAAGGAGTTGGCTTTTTGATAATTGCCCCTCGTCACCAATAACATCCTGAATTAATTTGAATTGCCCTCGATTGAAACGAGGGCGTAATGAACCGTGCATTTGTAATGCACGTGTATGCTGATGGCATTACAAATGCCATGCTCGGAATTCCTCGTTGGAAACGAGGAATAGTGTAGTGGAATAGCTTTTAAACTAATTCCACAGGAAGTAAGCCTTTTTCATTGGTCATGTAATCTTTGGCACTGCTGTAAAGGTAGTTTTCGGGATATTCTACTATACCCGCTTTTACAGAATTATTATGGATATAATTTATTTTTTGGAATATATCAATATAATATGCTTGGAGGTGGATAGCGTGGTTTCCTTCTTTCCATAACCTAAACTGTTGATGCCTCGCAGAGTTTTTGGCATGGAATGAGAACCGGTCCAAAAGCCACGTTTTTCTACTTTCCGGGATTTCTTGGATAGCTGAAATGATTTTTTTAGCGGTGAACTTTTTGAAATCCCTCAAAAAATTGGACATCATGAAGGGAGGTGTGCAATAGGCAATAAAATGGATGTGATTGCTCATGATCACCCAAGAGTGTAGTCGTAGTCCTTTATGATATTGACAGTAGCGAAAAGAGTCGATTATTATGTCTTTATACGTTTTTCTGGTAAAAATATCCACCCAATCAACAACCGTTAGCGTTAGAAAATAAGGGGCATGTTGATCGGTTATAAAATAGGCATCACCTGACATTGTGAAAAAAATTAATGTATCAATATAAGCAGTTTATACAGCATTACAAACGTAAAGCTTATGAATTCCGCATTGAAATGCGGAATAGTCGTCGAATTGACCTCCTAGAATTGCCCTCGATTGCAACGAGGGCTTAACGAACTGTGCATTTGTAATGCACGTGTACGATGACTGGCATTACAAATGCCATGCTCGGAATTCCTCGTTGGAAATGAGGAATAGTTTGGCAAACAAGGGATAGTGTGGGACTACAAACGAGGAATAGTTTAGTTTTTTTGATAAATCCGACAGCCTGTTTGGCGGGAAGGTACAGGATAGCAACTTGTGCGGTTCTTTCTAACTTGTTCGTGATACTGGGGACTCCCTGTGATTTTTGTTGGACAACTAACCCAAAATTAATACATATTATGAACAAGAAATACCTTTGGATATACTGCTTATCCTGTTTGCCGATACTGTTTTCCTGTGGCGGGGAAAAGGAAAAGGTGACATGGAGAGATGGCATTGTCATAGATGAATTTATTTACGAAGAGGCACCATACCCTTCCTGTCATGCTTCTACCATTGCGGAGACTCCGGATGGTTTGGTGGCTGCTTGGTTTGGCGGTACTCATGAGCGAAACCCGGATGTTGGCATTTGGGTGAGCCATAGAAAAGACGGCAAGTGGACCCCATCCGTAGAAGTCGCCAATGGTGTCATCAATGATACCCTGCGCTATCCTACCTGGAACCCGGTGCTCTATCAAGTGCCTGATGGGGATTTACAGCTTTACTATAAAGTCGGACCACATCCTTCCAAGTGGTGGGGCATGCTGATCACCTCAGCTGATGGAGGCCATACTTGGTCGGCACCCAAAGCACTTCCGGACAGCGCCATAGGGCCAGTAAAGAATAAACCAGTGCTTTTGGGTAATGGAAACTTGATCGCTCCTTCCAGTACGGAAGGAAATGGATGGAATATCCATTTCGAGGTCACTCCGGATTTTGGGGAGACCTGGGAAACTGTGGGGCCAATAGCCAGAGGCGAGGACGATATCAATGCTATCCAGCCAAGTGTACTCGACCACGGAAATGGTAAACTTCAGATTCTAGCAAGAACTCGAAATAGGGCTGTAGGCACTTCATGGTCTGAAGACTATGGCCAGACTTGGACACCAATGGAAAAGTCAAATCTTCCAAATAATAACTCTGGAACCGATGCGGTAACCCTTCAGGACGGTCGTCACCTTTTGGTTTATAATCATGTTTTGCCTCCCGGCGAAAAGGCAAAAGGTCCGAGAACACCACTTAATGTTTCGTTATCGGACGATGGCATCCACTGGAATGCCTCATTGATTTTGGAAGATTCAGAGATCAGCCAATACTCGTACCCTTCCGTTATCCAGTCTTCGGACGGGATGATACACATCGTTTACACGTGGAGGCGGGAGCGAATCAAATACGTGAAAATCGACCCCAGCAAAATGACCTCCCTGCCTATTAAAGATGGTCAGTGGCCAAAGCTTCTGGAAGAAAATACTACGGTAGAAGAAGTCGCCACGGAGTAAGAAAGCAGCAAGCAGCAAGATTTAAAGTGCTACAAAGAACATGGTGTTTTGTAGTGGGGTCTGCTCGAATGATAATATTCCATTATTAAAATCTTCCAACTAACCAATTATAATTCGTGAACAACGCATCTAATAATAGAAGAAATTTCATCAAATCCCTAGCCGTCATTGGGACAGGGATTTTGTCAGGTCATACGCTCTCAGCCTGCTCTTCTGGCCGTGGAATAGCGGCTTCAGGAGAGGAACGCTATAAAATAGCAGTGTGTGACTGGATGATCCTAAAACGCCAAAAACTGAGTGCTTTTGCCCTTGCCAATGAAATCAATGCTGATGGTATTGAGCTGGACATGGGGGGACTGGGCGATCGGGATACCTTTGACAGTAAGTTGGGCGATCCGGCGGTTAGAGAGGAGTTTTTGGCAGAAGCCAAGAAGCAGGGAGTGGGAATCAGCTCCATTGCCATGTCGGGATTCTATGCACAGTCCTTTGCAGAGCGTCCCACTGTACCCCAAATGGTACAGGATACCGTGGATACCATGAAAGGTATGGGCGTAAAGGTAGCTTATTTGCCACTAGGTGTTCCCAGTGATTTGGTAAAGCATCCAGAACTCCGACCTGCCATCGTGGAAAGGCTGAGAATGGCCGGGACAAAAGCACAGGAAATCGGTGGAGTCATTGCTGTAGAAACCGCCTTGGATGCAGCGGGAGAAGTGGAGCTGCTAAAAGAAGTGGACTCCCCGGGGGTGAAAATCTGCTTTAACTTTGCTAATGCGATTAAAAATGGGAAGGACATTCCGAGTGAACTAGAAACCTTGGGTGCCAGCAATATTGCCGAAATCCATTGCTCCAATACAGATGGGGAGTTGATCGAAAATGATCCTGCTTTGGATATGCCTTCCATCAAGAAGACGTTGGACAAGATCGGCTGGTCGGGTTGGTTGATCATCGAGCGGTCGCGGGATACCGATGATGTCCATAATGTCCGCGCCAATTACGGAGGCAATGTGGCATATATGAAATCAGTGTTCCAAAGATAATTTATATGTGATCTAGCCTATAAAGCTATCATTGCGATTACAGCGATAGACAACGATGCTGTTCTTGATTTGCAATTAGGAATACCCCTTAGGAATATGTAATTATCAAAAACCCAAAACCCAAAGCCTATTGCATAAACTAGGTTAAAGAGTTTCTTGGGTTCTGATTTATAATCAGGAACTTCCAAATAAAGAGGATTTGTAATCCCCTTCACATTCACCCAAAAATTAACCGAAATGAAATTATTGACTCCTTTTCTACTTGTGATTTTGCTGATGGGCTGTCAGCCGGAATCAAAGGAAATCACCATACTCCTTTCTGAAAATGCCTCCAACAGGGCGAAATTTGGAGCAGGGAAACTTTTTGAGGCGTTGGAAAAAGTAGAGGGCTTTACAGTCTCGCAAGGCCAGCTGGGCACTACCGGCCCCAAAGGAAAAACCATCGTCATCGGTGAGCAAGACGATCCGGCCCTGTCCCAATGGAAAGAGGATCATGCTTGGAGTACACCTGACGAAAACAACTCGGGAAAGGAAGGCTTTCAGATCAGCAGTGGAGATGAAAAGGTGCTATTGGTAGAAGGAGTAGATGCTTCAGGAGCACTTTATGGTGCGATGGAGCTGCTTGACCAGCTTACCGAGGAGGGGGAGATTGATTTTGACCAACAGCTTACCGATGGCCCGGAGATGGTGCTTCGCGGAGCGTGTATTGGTTTGCAAAAAACTTCCTATTTACCCGGAAGGGGAGTGTATGAATATCCGTACACTCCTGAAAATTTTCCTTGGTTTTACGATAAGGAGCATTGGATAGATTATTTGGACATGCTGGTGGAAAACCGGATGAACTCCTTATACCTGTGGAATGGACACCCTTTCGCCTCACTGGTGAGGTTGGAGGATTATCCTTTTGCAGTGGAAGTGGACGATAAGACATTCAAGAAAAATGAAGAAATGTTCCGCTTTATCACAGAGGAAGCAGACAAGCGGGGCATTTGGGTGATCCAGATGTTTTACAATATCATCGTGTCAAAGCCTTTTGCTGAGCATTACGGCATCGAGACCCAAGACCGTAGTCGTCCGATCATTCCGTACATCGCGGATTACACACGGAAATCCATTGCAGCTTTTATAGAGAAATATCCCAATGTAGGGCTTTTGGTGGCACTGGGAGAAGCCATGTCAGGAGAGGAGAATGATGTGCAATGGTTTACCGAAACAGTCATACCCGGGGTCAAGGATGGCCTGAAGGCTTTGGGGAGAACCGATGAGCCACCGATTATTTTGAGAGCGCACGACACCAATGCGCCCTTGGTCATGGAAAAGGCATTGCCGCTCTACAAAAATCTTTATACCACCCATAAATACAACGGAGAATCCCTGACGACATACCAACCGAGAGGGCCTTGGACGGAAATCCACAAAAGCCTCAGTTCCAAAGGTAATATTCATATTTCCAATGTACATATTTTGGCCAATTTGGAGCCTTTCCGATACGGATCACCGGATTTTATCCAGAAAAGTGTACAGGCCATGCATGACGTCCATGGCGCCAATGCACTCCATCTTTACCCCCAGGCTTCTTACTGGGATTGGCCTTACACGGCTGATAAGACCGAAAGTGGCGAGCGGCTATTGCAGATCGATAGGGACTGGATATGGTACAAGGCTTGGGGACGCTATGCTTGGAATTGCCGAAGAGATAGAGCAGATGAAGTGGAGTATTGGAGCGAAGTTCTGGGGGATGAATATGGTGCTGGTAAAGAGGCCGGCCGCCAGATCTTGACTGCCTATGAAGAAACGGGTGAAATAGCACCGAAGTTATTAAGGAAATTTGGCATCACCGAAGGCAACCGCCAGACCCTGTTGCTAGGCATGTTTGGAAGCCAGCTTGTCAATCCGTACAAATGGCGGGTTTATCCAGGATTTCACTCTTCTTGTGGACCATTGGGCGAAATCCTAATCGAATACGCCGAAAAGGAGCACAACGGCACCCCACATGAAGGAGAACTTCCTCCGCAGCTCATCGCAGAAGTGGTGGAGCATGGTCGCAAGGCGGTGGAGGCCATAGACGCCGCTGCTCCTGCAGTAACATCCAATAAAGCGGAATTTGCCCGATTGCAGAATGATGTGCAAAGCTACAACGCCTTTGCCCAATTCTTTGCGGAGAAAGTAAAAGCGGCCATGCAGGTGCTGGAATTTAAGTATTCGGGAGATGTGACCGATTTGGAAGCGGCGCTTCCACATTTGGAAAAGAGTGTGGCCTATTACCGAGAGTTGGTGAAGTTGACAGCAGATACATACCTCTATGCCAACAGCATGCAAACATCCATGCGCCGAATTCCCATTGGAGGAGATGAAGGTCAAAACAAACACTGGGTAGAGCTGCTGCCACACTACGAAAAAGAATTGACCAGTTTCAAAAGGAATATTGCATTACTGAAAGACTCCAAAGACGGACAACGACCGGATGTGGAGGTGACTCCATGGAAAACGGTGGAAGTGAATTTGGGCTTGGATGCTACCCGGTTTGCTGTGCGGGAAGGCCAGAAGGTATTTACAGACGATCCGGGCAAAATCATTCAGCTGGCCGATGAGCTCAAAAGTCTCAAGGGCTGGATGCTGTCTTCCGAAAAGCTGGACGATGAAGGAATCACGCTGGAGTTTCACAATGATCAACCCATAAAATTGGTAATGGGGTATTTTAATACGGGCGACAAGCACTTTCTGACACCACCCACCTTGGAGACCAATGCCATGGGCAACATGCGTGGGGAAGCGGAAGTTCAGCTGGCCAATGCCCTGCAAATCGAAGGCTTGCCACCGGTAAATATCCATACGTATGAATTTGAAGCAGGGGAAAATAAATTGACCCTGCAAGATGGAAAAGTGCTTTTTCTAGGAGCGATCGATGCCAATCAGGAAATCACTTCAAGGGATGTGGGGCTGATAGATGATGAGCAGAAGGTAGCCGTGGACTGGGTGTTTTATTAAGACGCAATTAATTAGTATCAAGTAGCTGGATGAGATGATAGAGCCAAGAAGAAAGAGAAAAGACAGTTTAAGTTGCGCTGGCTGTTTGGGACAAGTTCCACTGAGGGCTGTGCCCTCAGTGGAACGAGAATTGAGCCTGTGGCTCAAATAAATGGACCACAAGCTCATTTTCAAAATACTGAGGCGTAGCCCCGGCATAAAAGACAGCTGGCGGGCTGTTCGTGGTTTATCGGGCTGTTCGGGATTTATAATCCCGAACCCATAATAAAAGGCGGATTTTGTAATCCCCAAAATAATATCACAAGATGAACAAGATTAGCACATATATTTCCTTATTTTTGCTCTTTTTTTGGAGCTGTATTTTCGTAGGAAATGCCCAGGAAGGACGTAAAGAAATCTCCTTGAACCAAGGCTGGAAAACCATCGCTTCTGGAGTGGCACCATTGCAAGATGAGGGATTTGAAGAAGCTGGTTTTGACGCCAGCAAATGGCTTACCGTGGATGTGCCGCACAATTGGGACCAGTATGAAGGTTATCGCCGGATGAAGCACGGCAACCGACATGGTGCTGCTTGGTACCGAAAGACCTTTAGACCGGCTGCGGAGGATAAGGGAAAACAGCATTTCTTGTTTTTCGAAGGAGTGGGCTCGTACGCTTCGGTGTGGGTGAATGGCCAGCTGGTGGGTAATCATGATGGTGGCAGAACCACATTTACCTTGGACATTACCGAGGCGCTGGCTTTCGGGGAGCAGAATACCATTGCCGTGAAGGCCGATCATCCGGCATGGATTGCGGATCTGCCGTGGGTATGTGGCGGCTGCTCTGGAGAGTGGGGCTTTTCGGAAGGTTCCCAGCCCATGGGTATTTTCAGGCCGGTTACGCTGGTGGTCACAGATGCTGTGCGCATTGAGCCTTTTGGGGTGCATATCTGGAACGATAAAAACATTTCGGAAACAGCTGCCAAGCTTCATTTGACCACCGAGCTAAAGAATTATAGTAATTCTGACAAGGCGGTAACGGTCGTCAATCGATTTTTGGATGCCAAAGGAAAGGAAGTGGACAGACAGGAAAGCCAGGTCCTACTGGCACCGGGAGAGCAGGATACCATCCGTCAGCAGACTGCTACAATTGGACATCCCAAGCTATGGTCCCCCGCCAATCCGTATCTCTACACCATGGAAACAGCGGTATATGAGGGTGATCGCATGATTGATAAGTTGAGCACCCCATATGGCATTCGATGGGTAAGCTGGCCGGCAGGTCGAAAGGACGGCGACCATCGATTTTTTATCAATGGGAAACCGTTATTTGTCAATGGAATATGCGAATACGAGCACTTGATGGGGCAAAGTCATGCGTTTACAGATCAGCAAGTAGCTTCCCGGGTGGACCAGATGCTTGCTGCAGGCTTTAATGCTTTCAGGGATGCCCACCAGCCTCACAATTTTAAATATCACGAAGCTTGGGATCGGGAGGGGATCCTCTTCTGGACGCAGTTCTCAGCCCATATCTGGTACGATACACCCGAGTTTAAGGCGAATTTTAAAAAGCTGCTTCGCGACTGGGTGAAAGAACGGCGAAACAGCCCCTCGGTGGTGCTTTGGGGGTTGCAAAATGAAAGCACTATTCCCAAGGCCTTTGCCGAGGAATGTACAGCGATCATTAGAGAAATGGATCCCACCACCTCTTCCCAGCGGCTGGTGACCACCTGCAATGGCGGGGAAGGGACAGACTGGAACGTCATCCAAAACTGGTCAGGAACCTATGGCGGTGATCCCCAGCAGTACGGGGAGGAGCTTAGCGAGCAAATCTTGAATGGGGAGTATGGCGCTTGGCGGACCTTGGACTTGCATACCGAAGGGCCATTTGACCAGCAGGCGGCCTATAGCGAAGACCGTTTTTACCAACTAATGCAAATCAAGGTACGAGAAGCAGAAGAGCATAAGGACAGCCTTGCCGGCCAATTTCACTGGCTTTTTAATTCCCATGAAAATCCAGGTAGGATCCAGAACGGGGAGGCTTACCGAGACATCGACCGTGTGGGACCGGTGAATTATAAAGGCTTGGTGACCCCATGGGAGGAGCCTACTGATACCTATTACATGTACCGCTCTGAATATGCTCCGGCAGCTTCTGAGCCGATGGTGTACCTCGTCAGCCATACTTGGCCGGATCGCTGGACCGAGCCGGGGCTTAAGGACAGCGTGGTGGTGTTTTCCAATTGCGACGAAGTGGAGCTGTTTAATAGTGTCAGTGGACAATCCCTAGGGAAGAAATCCCATCCTGGCATGGGCAGTAATTTCCAATGGGATCAGGTAAATGTACAATACAATGTACTAAAAGCAGTTGGCTATCGCAATGGACAGGCTGTCGCTGAAGATATGATCGTGCTGCACCATTTGCCCGAGGCACCGGATTTTGACGAATTGGTGGAGGATACCGACGTGCTCCGGTCAGCGCAAGGATATCATTACCTCTACCGGGTAAATGCCGGTGGACCTGATGTTACAGACCAATTTGGCCAGCATTGGCAGGCGGATGTCCACCGGAAGGACGAACGCTCATGGGGCTCACTTTCCTGGACGGATGATTTTGAGGATTTACCGTCCTTCTATGCCAGCCAGCGAAGGACTTTTGATCCCATTGGCGGTACAGCTGATTGGGGGTTGTTTCAGACATTTCGTTATGGCAAACACAAGCTTCGGTATGAATTTCCATTGCCGAATGGGGAGTATTTGGTCGAGCTCTATTTTGTAGAGCCTTGGTACGGTACAGGAGGCGGCTTGGATGCTACAGGTTGGCGGGATTTTGATGTGGCCATCAGCGGAGATACGGTATTGGAGCAGTTGGATATATGGCAGGAGGTGGGGCATGACCAAGCGTTGAAAAAAGTGGTAAAGGGGAGGGCAAAAGACGGTTTGTTGACCATTAGCTTTCCGAAAGTCACTGCAGGGCAAGCGGTGATATCAGCGATTGCCATAGCGAGTGAGAAGGATGATATCCTGTCAGCACCAGCTTCGCCAAGAGCGATTACCGATCTACAGGCCAATCGTTCAGGAGTAAGTGTCGCGTCATGGCTGGATACAGGCCAGCCTCAATATGACGACAAGAAGATTGCTTTTAGCCAATTACCGTATAAGTTGTTTGGAGCCGATTGGGTGCGTTTCCCTTCGGATGCAGAGGTCCTATCCGGAACATTTATGGTGCCGGAAGCATCCACTTTGTATGCGTTGTTGGACAGTAACATTACAACCTTACCGAACTGGATGGCGGATTTTGAACAGACAGATGAGCTTGCCGTCAACGGCCGGGGAGATTATTTTAAAGTGTATGAAAAAGCCTTAGAGCAAGGTGAAGAATTTGCCTTTGGAGAGAATGGTTCGGTCTCGAGTGGCAAAGCGGCCATGTACACCTTGGTGGTGATGCCAGGATATGAGATGGGGGACGGAGAGGAGCAGCGCCCAGTGGAAAAACAAGAGGCCGAGGCAGCACAGGTAGAAGGTGAAATCACCACAGGAAACTTTAAGAAAAGCGATTATATTGCTTTTGAAGGGGAGAATACATTTGCATGGGAAGTCAATCCTGGGCTTGCAGGTACCTTCCTGATCCGCTTTAGGTACATGAACAATGACGATCATCCCAAAAAGGTAAGGCTTCGGATTACCGCTTCCAATGGTGTAGTGATGCGCGACGACTGGATCCAGTTTCCAGTGGCGGATGTGAAGTGGAAAATACTGAACACTACTTCCGGGGGGCAGCTAAATGCCGGAAAATACACCATTACACTTTCTGGAGAAGGGCTGAATGGCCTTTGGTTGGATCGGGTGGAATTCCAATAGGGAAGGCGTTTATATCTCAAAACTTTAAGTGAAAAATGCAGCGAGTGTCCTATTTTACTAATAACTTTAATGGGACGGTTATAGGCCAAATATGAATAACATGCAAAAAATCCTGAGTTTCATTCTTGTACTTTCATTAGCAGTGCTCGGTTGGAATTGTTCTTCTTCGGAGGACAAGGAAAGACAAGTCATTGATTTTAATAATGGTTGGCGTTTTCAATTGGGGGATCATCCCAATGCCATCAGTGCAGATTTTGATGTGTCCAATTGGCGGGAGCTGAACCTTCCCCATGATTGGAGTATCGAAGGGAACTTCAGTGAGGATCATCCCACCAAGCCAGAAGGCGGTGCCTTGCCTGCAGGGATAGGCTGGTATAGAAAAGCTTTTAGGCTGCCTACCGAGGCAAAGGAGCAAAGCATATGGATCGAGTTTGATGGTGTCTATAGAAATGGAGAGGTATGGATCAACGGCCACCGGCTAGGGATCCGGCCAAATGGCTACAGCTCTTTCAAGTATGACCTAAGCGAATACTTGAATTATGGGGACAATGTAAACGTATTGGCCGTTCGTGTGGATAATTCACAGCAGCCCAATTCACGCTGGTACACCGGATCCGGCATTTATCGAAACGTACGCCTGATCCGTACCGGAAAAGTCCATGTCGAACACTGGGGCACCTATATCACCACCCCTGAAATCACGGATTCATCGGCTACTGTAAATATGGAAGTAATGGTGAAAAATGAGGGATCCAATGAGCGGAAGCTGACAGTTCGATCGACCATCTTGGATGCTGAGGGCATAGAAGTGGCCCAAGAGGAACACGCGCTCACCCTTGGTAAAGGTGGAAGTGCGGATATCATGCACCATTTTACGGTCCCCTCTCCAAAATTATGGTCCACAGAACAGCCTTATTTATATAAGGTGGTCACACAGGTTTTTGCAGGAATGCAGCTGATGGATGATTACCAAACCCCTTTGGGAATTCGATATTTTGAGTTTGATGCCAAGAAAGGCTTTTCCCTAAATGGCAAGCCAATGAAAATCCTGGGCGTTTGTAATCATCATGATCTTGGAGCATTGGGCGCAGCAGTAAATAAGCGAGCCATCGAAAGGCGATTGGAAATCCTCAAGGAAATGGGTGTTAATGCCATTCGGACAGCCCATAATCCTCCAGCTCCAGAGCTTTTGGAGCTTTGCGATGAAATGGGGTTTATCGTCCAAGATGAGGCATTTGACGTGTGGAAAAAGAAAAAGGTAGATGCTGACAGCCATTTGTTCTGGGATGAATGGCACCGTCGGGACTTGGAAGATTTGATCCTTCGGGACCGAAATCACCCGTCCATCATGATGTGGAGTATTGGCAATGAAATCAGGGAACAGTTTGACAGTACCGGAATCAGCATTACCAAGGAACTGGTAAGGATCGTTAAAGAACTGGATACCACGCGGGTAGTGACATGTGCCCTCACGGAAAACATCCCTTCCAAGAACTTCATTTACCAATCGAAAGCTCTTGACCTTCTAGGGTTTAATTATAAGCATAAAGACCACAAAAATTTCCCGAAGTGGTACCCAGGAGAGAAATTGATCGCGACGGAAAACATGTCGGCATTGGCCACCCGTGGGCACTATGATCTTCCGTCGGATACCATTATGCGGTGGCCCCAATCATACGACAAACCATTGGAAACGGGGAATGAGGATTGGACGGTCTCGGCATACGATCAAGTGTCCGCTTACTGGGGCAGTACCCATGAAGAGACGTGGAAATCCATCAAGGATCAAGATTTTATGGCGGGTTTGTTTGTCTGGACCGGTTTTGACTATTTGGGAGAGCCGATTCCTTACCCTTATCCAGCACGGAGCTCTTATTTTGGCATAGTGGATCTGGCTGGATTTCCCAAAGATTCCTATTACATGTACAAAAGTGAATGGGCCTCTGATACGGTGCTGCATGTTTTTCCTCACTGGAACTGGGAAGAAGGGCAAGAGGTGGACGTATGGGTATATTATAATCAAGCCGATGAAGTGGAATTGTTCCTGAACGGGGAATCGCTGGGAACCAAGAGCAAAGAAGGTGATGACCTGCACGTGATGTGGCGTGTGCCTTATGAACCGGGAACGCTCAGGGCGGTGTCCAGAAAAGATGGCAAAGCGATATTGGAAAAGAAAGTCTTCACCGCGGGAGATGCCCAAAAGGTCACATTGGCCCCAGATCGTAAGATCATCAAAGCAGATGGAAAAGACCTTTCCTTTATTACCGTCAGCATCTGTGATATGGATGGCAATATGGTGCCCGATGCCAATAATATGGTAAATTTTGAAATCCAGGGAGAAGGAAAGATCATGGGTGTGGACAATGGCTACCAAGCCAGTCTGGAACCTTTTAAGGCCAATTACAGGAAAGCATTTAATGGCAAATGTTTGCTAATTGTCCAGTCCACCAAGGATGCCGGCGAGATTTCCATTCGGGCCACTTCAGAGCATCTGCAGCCTGGGGAGGTGGTTTTGGAAACGGTCGATTGATGGAGAAGCGTAAAGGAGTGTGCTAAAGTTGAAAATTTTCTTCCTTAAGGGTTTATTGGCGTCTGTGCAGGGAAATCGCTTTTAAACGATTCGTAGAGAGATGTCAGCCTGAGCGGAGTCGAAGGCTAGACGTTAGACCTCGACTCCATGCCTGTCGGTCAGGCAAGCGCTCGGTCTGACGCTTTTTGCCTGAATTTAATAACTTCATGGGGTTAAAAGCGATTTCCTTGAGCGTATGAGCGAATATTTTTATTTACCTGCGGTGTTACCTTTCAGCAGTGTCATTTATTGTCGTTGATGTTAAAAGTCCAAAGGAAGTAAAAGCCGTCCAGCCGAATACCAGTCCAAAAACCAACCAGTGGGTGAAGGGCATTGACCAAAGCCCAGCCAGATAGCCTGTCATAGCAATTGTTAGCAGAAAGGCTGTTATATTGGCCCTGTTTCGAATGTTTTTATGAATTTTTAGGTTAAAGCCTATTCTGGATAATCCCACAAACCAAGCTGCTAAGCCTAAACAAATGGCAAGGACATGAGCTTTGGAGACAGCGCTATTGGTTAATTCCATATCCATGGGAATAGCGGTAAATGCATACCCTGTCCCAAACAGTGATAGGCAAACGGCTGCTATTTTATCCTTTAGCAGGAGCCCGTACATGAAGCCAAACCCAACCAAGCCGAGCCCGACCAAGACAAAACCACAAATATTCCAGCCTAGAGCAAAGGGAGCGCCTTTGGCACCAAGGGAGCTGATGTAGTCTTGAAAAAAGCTAAAGTCTTTGTTTAAATTTCCAAAAATCAATAGCGAGGCGAACAGGAGAAGTACGGTGGTCAATCCAATAATGCCAATTATTTTCATGCTAATTACCTTTTCGTGTTGAAGTGAGCGTTACGTATCCTTGCGTTTTCTTATGACAGCCAAAAATTTTTATACCCGGTTTATGCATGAAATGTGGTTCTCAGTCCCCGAAAGGCTAGAGCATTCCCTGATGTTTTTGGAATAAGTAGTCAGCTGACCTCACGTTTTCTCAGCTGGCTTTGGTATTTGCCGGGAGTAATGCCGGTGCGGTGGGAAAATGTCGTGGTAAAATGCTGCAAGGACGAGAATCCACAGTTATAGGCAATGTCCGAAAGGTCCATTCCGTTGGGATCTAGGATTTGAGCTTTGGCTTTATCGATCTTTAGATTGATGATAAAACTGTTCGGAGGGTATCCGGTGAGCCGTTTTACCTCATCATTGAATTTGGTCTTTCCCATCCCAAAGTGGCTGGCCATATCTTCCACGATCCACTTTTTGGTCAGGTCACTTTGCACCAAGGCAGTCAGTCGCTCGATAAAATGATCATCCTCATCGATCTTTGACTTGCGGTGTTTGAGGTCGCGGTACAGCTCAATCAGCAAATTCTCAATGAGGTTGCCAATGATCTTGGCGTACCCTTCACGTTGGTGCAGGAGTTCTTCTTTTATTTCAGCAAAATACTTTTTGAACACACGGGCTTTTTTCAGCACCATTCCTTTTTCAGCGGCGATCATATTGCCCAGTTCTTCTTGGAAGTCAGGAGACAGCTTTGACCAATCTCCCAACCGCAAAGGAGCTCCAGGAGTGAATGTCTCCGGCTTTATGATCAGCCAATTGATCTGTCCCATGTCCATTTTGCCAGCAGGGCTGCCGTTCCAGTGCCATGGGGCCGTGATGGATAGGTCATCGGGCAGCAATTCCACGGAGCGGTTTTCGATGACCCAGTCGTATTTTCCGCTTTCGATAAAGTGGATTTCGATGCCGTCATTGAGGTGTGGCCGCATATTCTCATCCATCCGGACTTTCGAAAATTTCATGCTGCCAAATTGGTTGATAAAGGGAAGTGAGGCAATGGGACCAGGATTTTCCTCGTGGTACCACATACCTGATTCTCCTGCTTTTGATCTTCCCGAGTGATGATGTTCACGAACAGTCATTTGGTTTTTGGTTGGGTTTATGTTAGATGGTTTTTTGGGTGATCGAAGGTTTGTTCGATTGGATTTTTGTGTTTTTTTAGAATAAAGACAAATATAGTGACCTTTTTATAAAATCGACCGTCGTTTTAATTTTTATTCGGTTTTGCTTAGTTCTAGTGATATTTACTAGTGACAATATCGGATTAGCAATCCATTTTGAAAACCCAAAATTTCCAAACGTATGAATCCAAAATTACTCTTTGCCACCCTGGTGGCAGGAAGTAGCATGGTGCTTTCAAGTGCCAATGCTACAGGAATCACCCTCCTTAATCAACCAAGTCCACCCCCTGGCACGTTGGTCATCCAGCAAGATGCAGCAACCGTGCGTGGCACTGTCCGGGATGCCGATAGCGGTGAATTGATCCCTGGTGTAAATGTAAGACTGAAAAATTCAAGTAAAGGTACCGTTACGGATATTGATGGTAAATTTGAAATCGAAGTGGAAGGGCCGCAAAGTGTCTTGGTCTTTTCGTTTATCGGTTATGTTTCCCAAGAAATAACTGTGGGCAACCAAGGTGTCATGGAAATATCACTTCATTCTGATTTAGAAAGTTTGGAAGAAGTGGTGGTCGTCGGTTATGGTACCCAGGTAAAGCGCAATGTCACAGGCTCAGTGAGCTCAGTGGAAGTGGATCAACTGGAAACCCAACCTAATACCAATATCGGCCAAGCGCTCCGTGGAAGGGTAGCCGGGGTGCAGTTTACAGATAACGGCCGGCCGGGCCAAGGAGGCAATGTCCTTGTCCGTGGCCAACGTTCTATTACCGCGAGCAATGACCCGCTGATCATTTTGGATGGGGCATTTTTTAATGGTGAGCTGTCAGATATCAACCCATCAGACGTAGCATCCATGGAAGTATTGAAGGATGCGAGTGCTTCGGCGATTTACGGCTCTAGAGCTGCCAACGGGGTAATCCTGATTACTTCCAAAAAGGGAACATCCGAGAAGCCGCTCATCCGAATCAATTCCTATGCAGGGGTGTCTGATTGGAGCTATAAAATGCCCCTTTATTCACCTGACGAATACCTACAGCGACGGCTGGACTTCAGGTCCCAAAATCAGCCTGATGATCCCACAGTGGATGTCCGTGAGCTGCTAAGTGCAGAAGAAAGGGAAATGTACGATGCCGGAAGGACCCTGGATCCATGGGATGAGATTTCGCAAAATGCCTCCCAAAAATCCATTAACCTCAGTGTTTCCGGTCAGAGCGACAAAACCAATTATTTCATTTCCGGAAGTTATGTGGATGAGGAGGGGCTGATTTATGGAGATCGCGCCAGTAGAGTTTCCATGCGCCTAAACCTGACCAATCAAATTACCGATTGGTTAAAGATCGGGGCAAATACCCAGTACGTACAGCGCGATCTTTCAGGAGTGGAAGCATCCGTGCTGAATGGCTATTGGCTCACACCCTATGCCAAAATGTACTACGATGACGCCAAAACAGATCCGGTACCATACCCTACAGGGGATAATCTGGTAAACAACCCCATGTTCAATGCGCTACAAATGGACAATGAGCAAATTTCAAATAACCTCATGGCCAATTTATTTGCGATCATTGATGTGCCATTTCTGGAAGGGCTAAGCTATCGGTTCAATTACAATCCAAACATCCGCTGGAGCCACGATTATTCTTTCCAGCCGATTTATCAGCGAAATGGGATCAATAACCCGGGCACCGGTAGAAAGTACAATCAAAATCGGAAGAATTGGCAATTCGAAAATATCGTTACCTACACGAAGGAAATCAATGATCACGGTTTTGATGTCACATTGCTCTATGGACGAAACCACGCTTTCCGAGAGGGGACCTTTGCAGAAGGTAGGGGATTCGTCAATGATGCCAATGGCTGGCATAACCTTGAAATTGCGGAAACACAGCAAATCGAAACCGAGGGAAGCCAGCAGGATGGCGTTTCTTCCATGGCCCGATTGAATTACCGGTATAAAAACCGCTATATGATTACCCTTACCGCGAGGAGAGATGGAGCGTCTGTATTTGGTGAGGACAAAAAGTTCGGCACCTTCCCGTCAGTGGCCCTAGGCTGGGTGATGAGTGACGAGGCTTTTATGATGAACCAAAACACCATCGACATGCTAAAACTTAGGTTGAGCTATGGCGAAGTCGGGAATCAGGCGGTTTCGGCGTACCGATCACTGGATCGGTCCGATTCCTTCCAATACGTATTTGGAGCCGATACTTACACGGCACTTTTTCCCAATCCTGAATACATGCCAAATCCGAGCCTTGGATGGGAGACCACCGCTTCTTTCAATGCCGCCGTGGATTTTGAGCTGTGGAAAGGAAGGTTGTCCGGAACAGCAGAATTTTACGATATGACCACGACCGACCTTCTTCTGGCACGAAGCCTTCCCGCAATGACCGGTTTTTGGTCTACCACTGCCAACTTGGGACAGACCAGCAACACCGGTTTTGAATTGACCTTAAATGGTGGGATTATCCAAAAGAGGGACTTTTCTTGGAACAGTACCTTGACGTTTTCTACGAATAAAAACCGCATTGATCACCTATACTATGCAGATTCCGATGGCGATGGACAAGAGGATGATGATCTGGGCAACAGGTGGTTTATCGGTCAGCCCATTGGCGTGACGTATGATTATGCTTTTGATGGGATCTATCAAGAAGGTGATGAGATGCCAGATGGCTACCAAGCGGGATGGGTAAGGGTAAAAGACCTGAACAGTGATGGTCAAATTTCACCAGACGATAGAACCGTCCTGGGACAAACTGCACCTAAGTATCGCATTGGCTTGAATAATCAATTCAACTATAAAAATTGGTCACTATCTGTTTTTGTGAACGCCATGACCGGCTGGGAAGCGCAGTTTAACCTGCTGGATGTAAGTACTCAAACGGGGAATAGCTACCCTGGGAGATCCGTGAATTTTCTCAATGCTGGCTATTGGACTCCCGAGAACCAGTCTAACGAACGGCCGGGGCTTACCTATACCAATCCGTTGGGAAGGGGCTATTACCTCAGCAGGGACTTTGTCAGGATTCAGGATGCGACGCTCGCGTATCGTTTTCCTGAAGCTATGTTGGAAAAATGGAAAATGTCAGGTTTGAAGGTGTACCTGAGTGGGAGAAACCTCGCCACCTTTACCGACTGGCTAGGGCCAGATCCAGAAAGTGGAAACAATACCATCACCAACCTGTACCCGACCCCACGAACGATAATAGCAGGACTAAATATCAGCTTTTAACACCAAAGCCAAAAGTCATGAAAAAAACAGCTAAAAAATACATCAAAAAAGCAGCGCATTTATTGCTAGGAGCAAGTTTAGTGGGCGCTGTGATCTCTTGCGAAAATGATTTCTTGGAAGAAAAACCTTTGGACTTCCTGAATTCTGATGTGGTCCTGACCAATCCAGAGGGCTTTGAAAGTGCCATCACCGGGCTTTACGAGTCCGTAAGGCACCTTTACTTCCGCGAGGACGGCTCTAAAATGCAGGCCATGTACTATGGCACCGATGTAGCCACCACAGGAGACCGGTCATTGGCAGATTTTAAGGATTATGGTACTTGGCTTACCCCCACGCTTTATGCGGTGGACCATTACTGGAACTGGGGATACCGGAACTTGATGCCTCGGGCAAATACCATCATCCAATATGCAACAGAAGCAGATTTTTGGGATAGTGAAGAACAGCGAAATGCGGTCATCGCAGAAGCCAGGTTTTTCAGGGCATATGCCTATAATTTCTTGGCAAATTTGTACGGTGATGTGCCCATTGTGGATCAGCTTTACCGGGCACCTAAGGCAGATTTTCAGCGTAGCCCAAGGGGAGAAGTATATGATTTTGCCAAGCAGGACCTAGAGTTTGCGGCACAATGGCTTCCCGATGAGGCCAGTGTGGATGGCCGGGTGACGAAGGCGGCGGCGTACCATTTGCTCGCCGAAGTGTACATTAGTCTCGGTGATTACAGTGCTGCCATTGATGCGGCGACCAATGTGATCGATGATGGTAATTACGACCTGATGAGGGAACGTTTTGGCGCTTGGGTGGATCAGCCGGGAGATGTTATTTCGGATCTTCACGCCCAAGATAACCAAAA
Source organism: Echinicola rosea (assembly GCF_005281475.1). Classification (NCBI taxonomy): domain Bacteria; kingdom Pseudomonadati; phylum Bacteroidota; class Cytophagia; order Cytophagales; family Cyclobacteriaceae; genus Echinicola; species Echinicola rosea. The sequence continues at coordinate 1,852,731 of NZ_CP040106.1, forward strand.
CCGATCCACTGGAAACATGGAGACAATTTGGAACCTCCAATTTGAACCACGGTCCACACCGGGAGGAACGGTCGAAAACAGCAAATGGAAAGGTGTGACTTGGCTAAGAGCTTGGGGACCAAAATGGTGGGAAATTACCGACCCCAATGGCGAGCCGGGAATGGAGCTTTCTGTGGACAGCCTTGGGCGTGGCGTAGCTTGGGTGAGACCGACCAATTATTATTCCTATGAAATATGGGAGGACGAAGGGGATGTCAGAAATTCCTCGTTTAACATTCGCAGGACTTATTATTATAATAACCCAGCGTCTGAGTACTTTGGTCAAGAAGTGCAGCTGGATCCAAATCGTTTGGACTCCATGGTACAGTTTTACCCGATGCTGACCAAAATAGAAGGTACTGCCGAATACTTAGAAGGCGCCAATTACGGGCGTTCGTTTAAAGATGTTTATTTAATGCGACTTGCAGAAACCTATCTATTGCGGGCTGAAGCGTATTTTCTAAATGGGAATGCAGATTTGGCTGCGGAAGATATAAACGAGATACGGCTGAGAGCCAAGGCAGCTCCAATCGCAGCAGGGGATGTTGACCTCGATTTTATATTGGACGAAAGGGCCCGAGAGCTCATCATTGAAGAAAATAGAAGATTAACACTGAATAGAATGGGAAAACTCGTGGAGCGCACCAAAAGATATAACCCTCAAAGTGGTCCGACGATCCAGGATTATCATGCATTGTTTCCGATTCCTCAGACGACCATTGATGCGAACATCGAGGCGGAAATGTCCCAGAATCCAGGTTACCTATAAAAAGGGTGCTTAAACCCGGTTTATGCATAGTGCTGGTCTAATGTTGTTTTGTTAAGCCAGGAGAGGGGATGTGTCGCTCCTTGACTCCGCTCAGGGTGGCACTCAATGAGTACCTTAACTAAACGGCATTGATTTCGGGTTAAACATAAAAAAAGCTTCCTACCGCTTGTTTGGTTGGAAGCTTTTTTTGGTTCGATATGATTTAATATGGGTAAGTAGTAACCTCAGTTCGATTATAAAATCGTCACTGCGAGGCTTAGAGGGAGATATGAGGGGTGTAAGCCGTGGCAGTCTCAGTATTTCAGGATTGCCACACCCTTTTCCAACCCACATCCTCCTTAAAAGGGTTCGTATGACGCTTTTAATACTAAAATTAAGTCGATCTCAGGTTAGTAGGACAGATTGTTAAATTTCAGTGAAATGGTTCCTTTAACCTTTGTCACTTTTTTGCTATAGGTCAAAAAAGTGATCCAAAAACCCCGCCGCTACGCCACGGCGCACAGGTGTGCAGCTATTGGGCTAAAATTAAAACCTTCCCTCATCCAGGCAAACTCCTCCTGTCTAAAGCCAAGAATGCCTATCTAAAGGCAGGTGCCTTTTCTAGCTGCCAACATTCTTTTTGGTCAGCCTTTCGTCAAACAAGCCTGCCTTTTTGCCCGCCCGCTTTTTAATTTCTTAACCTCCAATACCTGCAAGGCGAATTCAGTTAATAAGTCCCAAAAATGTATCGCTTCCTTATGACGGCCCTTGGTATGCCTGTTTTCCAGCCGATGGTGGAGGCCGTTAAGAAAGTGAGTTGGCTCGCGTCGTGGAACAGCGAGACCCACTCACTTTTAGGTCGTAGCCATCGGCTGGAAATTAAAATGGGTGACGGATCCACGTCGCAGGGTAAATCCATGTTCCATTTTAAAAGGCAGACCACCGGCCTGGATTTTTTTCTTTCTTTTTTCATCAATAGCCTGCCCCGAAGGCTTTCGGGGGAAAAAAGGAAAAGGATAAAATCCACCAGGATGATCAGGTTTCCCTAGCCAAAGTCAATCAAAAAAAGGACTTTTAGGTATATGAAAAGAAGGAAATCCCCTTAACTAAACGGCATTGAACCCGCATTATGCATTAGCCTATCTATTACGATTCCTAATGCATAAAACGGGTTTAATTTCTTCACGCCCAATAGCTGCTAGGCGGATGATGTCCTTGGGGCTATTTTATTAGGTAATGATTAATCATCAGGATTTTTGATAAAATAATCTACCCACTGTAATCTATATAGAGCCTTTTTTTTGATTAAGCCGATAAGTATTTACGGCTGCTGATTTTCCTACGTATTATTATAAAACCTTTTTTATGAAATCGACCGTCGTTTTAATTTTTTCAATGATAAAAATTAAAAAATCGATATTGAAAGAGCAATGCAGTTGAAAGCCTTGACCTTGATAAGGTGCGAGATGAAGGCAGCAGGTATTGAATTTACAACCCAAAATATTCCTAACTTATGAACCCAAAATTACTCATGATGCTTGCAGGTACCTGGCTAGGTACACAGGCATTTTCTACAGGTGCTGTAGCAGATACAGGGCCGATCTATCATGCTTCATTTGTGCTTCCCGTAGAAAAAACCATCCGTGGAGTGGTCAGGGACGCAGAGGACGGACAGACTATTCCAGGGGTGAACATTATGCTGAAAGGGACCTCAAACGGTACCGTCACCGATATGGATGGAGCCTTTCAGCTGACGGTGCCAGATGATGCCAGCACGCTGGTGGTTTCCTTTGTGGGCTACCTGTCCAAGGAAGTTTCCATTGGCAATGAAAGTAACCTCGAAATCTCATTGGAGCAGGACGTTCAAAACCTCGATGAAGTCATCGTTGTGGGCTACGGTACTGCCCGAAAACGCGACCTTACCGGGGCAGTCAGCCGTGTGGGGGAAGAAGGGTTTAACAAAGGGGTGAATGTATCCCCAGACCAGTTGATCCAAGGAAAAGTGGCCGGAGTGGACATCATCAATAATAGTGGTGCCCCTGGCGGTCAGGTGACTTTTAGGATCCGGGGAACCTCTTCGGTAAGGTCTGGCAATCAGCCCCTTTTTGTAGTGGATGGTGTGCCCTTGGATGGCCGCAATACCAAGCCCGGAGCCACAGCAGGAGAGCTGGGCAGCACAGAGGGATCCAATCCGCTTAACTTTATCAATCCCAATGACATCGCATCCATCGATGTACTTAAAGACGCATCGGCCACGGCCATCTATGGTTCCAGGGGTGCCAATGGCGTGGTCATGATCACCACCAAAAAAGGAAAATCTGGGGCTCCCCAAGTGACGGTGGATATGAGTACCGCTGTGAGTACCATGGTACGCCGGCCAAATATCATGGATGGCGATACCTACCGGAGGGCATTGCAGCACAGGGAAATGGATGGGAACAACGGTGGTGATGCCGTGGATGCCTTTGATGAAATCACTCAGACGGCTTTGACCAACCGGCTAAACTTAAGCGTGAGTGGTGGTGGAGAAAAGAACAGTTATCGGCTTTCCCTGGGATACCATGACCAGGAAGGTGTCGTGAAGGAGTCTGGATTAACGAAATATACCGCCAGTTATACCACTGGTTACCGGTTTTTGCCAGATGACAGGATCAAGCTAGATGTCAGTTTGATTGCTTCCAATACCGTAGAAGAGGGGGCTCCGATCGCTGAAAACTCCAATGTCAATGGCAGCTTGATCGGAAATGCGATTGAGTGGAACCCGACCGTGCCTTTTCGGTATGCGGACGGGACGTTTGTCCAGCGGATGTTTAGCCAGAGCGGTAATGAGGTGGATGGACTGTCCACCAACCCTGCGGCGCTTTTGGCTTACTATAATGATGAGAGCAATGTGACGAATATTTTGGGGAATTTGGCCCTGACCGTAAACATTATTGATGGGCTTGATTACCGTTTTAGCATTGGTGTAAACCATGCCAAAGGCAACCGTACAGTGGATACATCAGGAGAATTGTTTTTGAGTACCATCACGGATTTGGGATTGGCACTATCCAATACCTCTACCTTGACCAGCCAGACACTTAACCATACGCTTAACTACAAAAAGGATTTGGGCAATGTCCACTTGGATGCCCTGGTGGGGTATGAGTTTCAAGATTACAAAAGCTATGTGAACAATATCTCCGCTCGGGGCTTTACGTCTTTTGATGTGCTGGGCACCGACATCCTGCAGAATCCCTCGCGGGATAATGTGAGTGTAAGTTCTTTTCGCGACCCTACCAACCAGCTACAGTCATTCTTCGGACGATTGAACCTGAACTTTTCCGATCGCTTTTTGCTGACAGGCACCATGCGGGCGGATGGTTCTACGAAGTTTGGGGAAAATAACAAGTATGGTTACTTTCCGTCATTTGCCGGTGCTTGGGTGCTTAGCGAAGAGGGGTTTATGAAGTCCAGTAATCTTGTGGATAATATGAAATTGAGAATTGGATGGGGAATTACGGGCAATCAGGAATTTCCTGCGGGCGCTTCACAAGAGCGATATGCCTTCGGGAATCAGCAAATTTCCCTAATCAATGTGGCCAATCCGGATTTGAAATGGGAAACCACCGAAACGGTAAACATTGGCCTTGATTTTTCGCTTTTCCGTTCGAAGCTGATGGGGTCACTGGAGTACTTTGATAAGGCCACTACAGACCTGTTGTTTCAATTGCCGACCATCCAGCCGGCACCCGCAGCCCAGTTTTGGACCAATGTGCCAGCAACTGTCAGAAACCGCGGGATGGAGTTGATGCTGAGTACCATTGTGGCCGATTCCGAGAAATTGCTATGGGAGGTGGGCATGAATGCCACCTATCTCACCAATGAGCTGACCGATTATGATGGAGCACCTGTCTGGACTGGCCAAATCAATGGCAATGGACTTGGAGGGGGGTCCAATTCACAGCAATTGGTCAACGACCACCCGCTGAATGTGTTTAAGATGCTCATGTTTGAAGGCTTTGATGAAGATGGTGTGGCCCTCTATTCCGATCAGGAAGAATTTGTAGGCGATCCCAATCCCAACTTCCTGTTGGGCGTAAACACACGGCTGGACTATGGGAGGTTTGGCTTTAACATGAGCTTAAATGGGGCATTTGGTCATCAGATTTATAATAACACCGCCAATGCCTACCTGACCGCTGCCAATTTTGGTTTGGGGAGAAATTCATCACCAGAAATAGGATTGGGAAATGAAAGCCTTGCCAATGCCAATGTCGTCTCCACCCGTTTCTTGGAAGATGGCGATTTCCTTAGGCTGCAGAATGCTTCTATCAGCTATAACCTAGGTGGAATCGGTGAAGTTATCAGTAACCTTCGGTTTTCCCTTACCGGTCAAAACCTGTTTTTGATCACAAACTATAGCGGTTTTGATCCGGAAGTAAATACCAACAGGGCTGTAGATGGTGTCCCATCCTATGGGATCGAGTATGCTCCTTACCCGAGAGCGAGGACATTCCTCTTGGGGGTGAGTGCTTCCTTCTGAGGAATACGTGAGATGAAGTCTAATCCACTATACCTCGTCAATTATAGACAATGCCTCATAAATGAGAAACCCAAAAACCATGAAAAAACAATCCATAATATATTCATTGGCACTGACAGCATTATTTTCTTGCACCGATTTGGATGAAGAGTTGCGTTCAGAATTACCAAAAGAAAAGGCAGAGGCCTTCTTAAAAGAAAATGTTGATTTTAGCTCCTTAATGGAAACGGTCTATCGGGACTTTGACAGCCGGTACATCCAGCATGCGGGCTGTGTATGGCTATTTCAAGAAATCAGTGCAGATGCTGCAGTGGTGCCATCCCGGCCATCCGGGTGGGACAATGGCGGTGTTTACCGCCAACTGCACACCCACACTTGGGTGCCGACCAATCCCTACATCCAATCCCTTTGGCGAGGGCTGAACAAAGGGATTTTTGATGCGACCAATGTCCTCTCTTTTGAGCCCACTGAAGCGCTGGCCGCTGAAGCGAGATTTCTGAGGGCGTTTTTTATGTACTCCGTGTTGGACCTATTTGACCAAGTGCCCTTTCGAGAGCCTGGGGACAATTTACTGGAAGCATCCACAGTCCTCCGGGGCAAGGTAGCGGCAGATTTTATCATTCAAGAGGTGGAGGAAGTACTTCCCGACCTTCCTGTTGACGGGCCGGCCTATCGTGCTTCGCAGAATGCAGCACATGGTTTGCTGGCCAAACTATACCTGAACAGAGGGGTGTATGAAAACCGGGAGACACCACAGTTTTCCTCTTCGGATATGGAAAAAGTGATGGCCCATGTAGATGCGATCCAAGGTAAAAGCCTGGATTTTTACTGGGACAGTTTTGTACCGGAAAATAATAGTGCCTCCTCGGAGTTGATCTTTACGATCGAAGGACTGGGCGGTGTGAGGTCCCACTCTATGTGGGTATGGTGGCATGCGATATTTCCCACGGAGATGACCCTTCCAAACGGCGGAGGCTGGAATGGCTTCTGTTCCACACCGGAAGTTTATGATTTATTCGAAGAAAATGATATCAGAAGGTATTACGAGCACCCCTTGACAGAAGCTCATGGCTACAATGCGGGTTTTTTGACAGGGCAGCAGACGGATGCTGATGGCAATCCATTGCCAGATGTAGTATTTACCAAGGAAGTACCCACTATCGTGGGAGCTACCCTATGGAATGGCTTTCGTCCCGTAAAGTACATTCCGGATTATCAATATCCGGGAGCGGCCAATAACGACGTGGTCCTGCTGCGCTATGCGGATCTTTTGCTGATGAAGGCAGAAGCGCAGTGGCGCAATGGTGATCAGGAAAGTGCTTTGGAAATCATCAACCAGGTTCGTGTGCGGAATGAAATTGGCCCGCTGGATGAAGTGAATGCCCAAGTGCTGCTGGACGAAAGGGGAAGGGAGTTGTTCTGGGAAGGTCATCGAAGACAAGATATGGTTCGTTTTGGGACATTTTTGGGAGAGTGGACCCTCAAGGAACCTTCTGATCCAAAATACCTGATTTTCCCCATTCCTCCTGCGGATGTGTTGTCCAATCCAAATTTGGAGCAGAATCCAGGATTTTAAATAACTCGGGCCAAAAACCGTCATGGCGAACTTGCCTCATTAAAGCGTCATTACAATAACCAGTGGGAAGAAGCTACCTTAATAGAGGTACAAGATGGCTTCGTCATGCTTCCTCGCTATGACGTCAGAGAGATGGCTACTGTCATTTGCCTTCTTTGTGTTTGTAAAAAACTACACGCTCAAAGCGTGACAAGTTGGGGTAAAAGAACCGCTTTATCCTGAAAGTGCAGGATAGTAATGAACCTGTACGGCTGTAATATTAAGTGGTATAAGTGAAGCTGAAAGAGGCTTTGATAATAAAAGGAAATCATTTCACAAGATGCATAAACTGAGCATAACCTTATTACTTCTAGTGGCCCTTCTGACAGGCCAGATGACAAATGCAATGGCCTTGGATATCTGGGTATCCAAAAATGGCGATGATGCCAATGATGGATCAAAATCAACCCCCTTGGCCACGGTCCATATGGCACTGCGCAAAGCCAGGGAACTGCGCCGCCTGCACGATCCTTCTGTGGCAGATGGGATTCAGATCATGGTGGGGGAAGGTGTTTACCGGTTCATAGAGCCATTGCTGATCCGCCCAGAGGATGCCGGCACAGCAGAAAGCCCCACGATCGTCAAAGCGGTATCGGGAGCATCCCCTGTTTTTTCGGGAGGAACAAAAGTGTTGGGATGGCAAAAGGCGACGACCTTTCCGGCAGGACTTCCCACAGCGGCAAAGGGCAATCTTTGGGTGGCTGATGTGCCGGTGGTGGGCGGCCAAGAGGTGGAATTCCGGCAGCTTTGGGTCAATGGCCAAAAGGCCAAAAGGGCCACCAACCTTTATGAAGGGGAACTGGACAGGATTCTATCCGTGGACAGTGCACGGCAGGAAATGTGGATTCCCACACCGAAATGGGATTTTGAAAACCTCCATCAATTGGAATTTGTCATTCACCAGTGGTGGGCCATTGCCAACCTACGGGTGAAATCTGTGGACGTCCAAGGGGATAAAACCAAGCTGACCTTTCACCAGCCAGAAAGCCAAATAGAGTTTCAGCATCCTTGGCCTGCACCATTTATCGATGCCAAAAAGGAATACAACGGCAATTCGGCTTTTTATTGGCAGGGAGCGGCAGAATTGCTCAGCCAGTCGGGAGAATGGTATCACGATAAAAAAGGTGGAAAAGTGTATTACTGGCCAAAAGCCAATGAAGATATGTCAGCTGCGGAGGTCATTGTTCCGTTTTTGGAAACGATCGTTCAGGTAGATGGTACAGCAGACCATCCCGTGAAGCATGTTGCTTTTGAAGGGATTGGCTTTGAGCATGCGACTTGGCTGAGGCCATCGCACCGTGGACATGTGCCTTTACAAGCGGGATGGTTTATTTTGGAAGCCTACAAATTAAAGAAGCCGGGAACGCCTGATAAGGCAAGCTTGGAGAACCAAGCTTGGACGGGACGCCAGCCAGCAGGAGTCGCGGTCAATTATGCCCATCACATCCGCTTTGAGCGTTGCCGATTCGAACGCATGGCCGCCACGGGACTGGACATGGTAGAAGGAGTCAGTGACAGTGAGGTTATTGGGAATGTGTTTAGGGATATTGGCGGCACAGGTATCCAAGCAGGGTACTTTGGTGGCCCAGACTTCGAGTCCCATTTGCCTTATAATCCCATTGATCAGCGGGAGCTGGTCCATCACCTCACTATTGCCAACAATTACATTACCAATGTAACCAACGAAGATTGGGGCTGTGTCGGGATCAGTGTAGGTTCTGCACATGATATCGATATTGTGCATAATGAAGTGAGTGATGTCAACTACTCGGGGATATGTGTGGGCTGGTTTTGGACCAAGACCATTACGGCAACCAAGAACAATCGCATTCATGCCAATCGCATCCACAACTTTGCGAAGCAAATGTATGATGTGGGAGGGATATATACCCTGTCTGCCCAGCCCAATACTGAAATTAGTAAAAATGCGATATACGACCTCCAGGATGCGCCTTATGCGCACATGCCACACCATCACCAGTACATTTACTTCGATGAAGGCTCGTCCTATATCCGTGCCATTAACAATTGGACTGAGCGGGACAAGTTCTTTTCCAATAGCCCAGGCCCTGGCAATAAGTGGGAAAACAACGGCCCCGATGTGGATATGGCCATAAAAGAAAAGGCGGGACTTGAAGAAGCCTATAGGAATATCAAGTAGCTAGTATTGAGATGTGAGACTTGAGACTTGAGGGACGGGAGAAGTGGGTATGAAGTCTTATGAATAAAGAGTAAAGAATAAAGAGTAAAGAGTAAAGAATAAAGAATATCGAATGATATCCTGCCAGTATCTCCCGACAGTTTCCGAGGTAGGCTTTGGCAGGAGTATCGATGTACGAAAGGCGAAGGCAGTCCCGTCTGCTGCGCCGGAGATAGTCTGACAACCGATAGTGTTACACTCAAACGATCCAACAACCAAACAGTTCAACAACATCACATGAAACAAACAAACTACCAACTTTTTGATTTTTTGGATTTTGATCCAGAACGACTGGGTGTCGCTACAGATCGGTTGTGGCGTGCTGGAAGGCCATTGGCGATCGAACAGTGCGACAAAGGAGTCATTGTGCATGTGCCTTTTCATTGCCAAAAACCAACGGTGGATATGCAGCCAGATCCGGAAGTGGAGGCTCAATCTTTTGAGTTGCATATACGGGCCTATGGAGAGCGCATTTTACGGGTAACATCAGCGATGGGACAAAAGGTGCATGAAGAATCTCCCATGTTGGAAATGGCCAGCGATGTGAAGGAGAGCCCCTTGTCTATAGAAAAAGCAGCTGAGAAATGGATTATCAGGGACGATAGGCAAGTGGTACGGGCGATTATTGACCTGTCCGCACCGACGATCGACTGGTGGAGCGACTTACTGCCTGCTCCTGAGCCAGCATTTCAGGCTACTTTTTTTCCAGATGGCAAGAAGGCCGTTCACATCAGTAGCCAAGACCAGTTTTTCCCCGAAAGGGTAGATGCCATGGGGCTGGCCATGATTTCCGTGGAAGGAAAGCCGGCGAAGGCAACCCTTTCATTTGCAGCCGAGCCTGATGAAAAGTTTGTGGGGACTGGTGAGCGTTTTACCAAAATGGACTTGTCGGGCCGGACGTTTCAGCTAAAAAACCAAGACGGCCAAGGCGTCAATAACAGAAGAACGTATAAGAACATCCCCTTTTACCTGTCCAGTGAAATGTATGGGGTGTTTTTGCATACCTCAGCGTACGGAAAGCTCTCTTTTGCCGATCACAGCACACGGTCTGTACAGCTGTTGGTGGAGGAGGCGCTGGCGGATGTGTTCTTGTTGGGAGGGGAAAAACCAAACGAAATACTACACCATTACCGAAGGTTAACAGGGTTTCCAGCCATGCCGCCTTTATGGAGTTTTGGGGTTTGGATGAGTCGTATGACCTATTTTTCCGCCGATGAGGTAGCGGAAATTTGTGATCGCTTGCGGGCCGAAAAATTCCCTTGTGACGTGATCCACTTGGATACCGGCTGGTTTGAGACGGACTGGTTGTGCGAATGGAAATTCAATGCTGAGCGTTTTCCAGATCCAAAAGGATTTGTCCAAAAACTGAAGCAGCAGGGGTACAGGGTGAGCCTTTGGCAAATGCCGTATATCGCCGCCAATGCCATCCAGCACGATGAGGCAAAAGCCAATAAGTATATCGGCCCATTAAAAGAAAGCAAAGTACAGGGCGGTTCCAATTTCAGTGCCTTGGACTACGCTGGGACCATTGATTTTACCTATCCAGCAGCAGTGGAATGGTACAAAGGTCTATTGAGAGAATTACTGGAGATGGGTGTGACCTGTATCAAAACGGATTTCGGAGAAGAAATCCACTTGGATGCAACGTACCATGATATGCCTGCGGAGCTCTTGAACAACATTTACGCTTTGCTGTATCAAAAGGCGGCCTTTGAAGTGACCGAAGAGGTGGCTGGTGACGGCGTAGTGTGGGCACGTGCCGGATGGGCAGGATGTCAGCGGTACCCCATCCACTGGGGAGGTGATGCCGCCGCCAGTTGGGACGGGATGGCTGGATCGCTCAAAGGTGGACTGCACTTAGGCTTATCGGGCTTCGGTTTTTGGAGCCATGATGTGCCCGGATTCCATGGAGTGCCCAATTTCATGAATTCCGTTATTCCTGATGACCTCTATGTCCGATGGACGCAGTTTGGTGTCTTTACTTCTCATATTCGCTATCATGGTACCTCCAAAAGGGAGCCGTACCATTATCCGGCCATAGCAGGTGTGGTCAGAAAATGGTGGGAACTGCGCTATGTCCTTCTGCCCTATATCCTGGAGCAAAGCCAACAGTCCATCCGCGCTGGCATGCCAATGCTGAGGGCCATGCTCCTGCATTTTCCAGAAGATCCCATGTGCTGGCACTTGGATGACCAGTATTTCTTTGGAGAGGATTTCTTGGTGGCGCCGGTCATGAACAGCGGAAACGCTCGAAAGGTCTATCTTCCAGAGGGAAGTTGGGTGGATTTCTTCACGGGGGCCTGCCAGGAAGGTCCCAAATGGGTAGCCATGGATCCTATTCCATTGGAGGAAATGCCCGTGTGGGTAAAGCAAGGTGCTTCGATTCCGATTTATCCTACGTCCGTTTCATGCACGGATGAAATGGATTTCAAGAAGACCCAACCCTTGGTGATCGATGGCGGGTTCAATGGAATCTGGCAGGCGCTAAAGGAGAAAGGGATGGAATAATTTGGGGCAGGGATAACCCCATCGACTATCGCATAAGGAGTATCAAAAACGGAAAAAACATTATAAAATAGATGACAAAAGAAGGAACATTACGGTTAGGGATTTTAGGGCTTGGGGAAGGCCGCAGCACTATTTCTGCGGCATTGAACAGTCAGAAAATCCAGCTGGTGCAGATATGTGACCGCAATGAGGCATTGTGCAAGCAGCGGGCAAAGGAATTTGATTTTACTCACTATACGACACGCTATGAAGATATGTTGGAAAACAGTGACATCGACGCCATAGGTATTTATACTCCCGATAAGCTACATGCCAGCCACATCAAAATGGCCATGGAGCATGGCAAGCATGTCGTATGCACCAAGCCGCTACTCGATGACCTCAAGGATGCCAAGGAGCTTATTGACCTTCAAAAGAAAACAGGTAAGCGTCTTTTTGTGGGGCAAAGCAGCCGATTCTTTGAGCCCATGAAGCGACAGCGAGCCGACTATAAAAAAGGGCTTATCGGGGACTTGATCACCGTGGAGGCATATTATCATGCGGATCACCGATGGTTTTTGGAGAAACCATGGGCCTTGGAGCCGGCTTTTAAGTGGCTATACGGTGGGTTGAGCCATCCGGTGGATTTTATCCGGTGGTATCTGCCCGAAATAGAGGAGGTAATGGGCTATGGCATGCTCAGTGCCAATGGGAAGCAAGGTGGATTAAAAAATCCCGATACCATGCATTTTATCTATAAAGCTACAGATGGCCGCATTGCCAGGGTTTCCGGCGCATACACAGGACCAGTGCAGCCTGCCCTGCGGGACAGTGAGATGAGTTGTATCCTTCGTGGAACGGAAGGTAGCAGCCAAGGGGATTATATGGAGTTACGCTATGCGATCACCGATAATACCGGAGAGGAGCAGGTGGTGACCTGGGAGCATAAGTCCAAGCATTATTTCCGTTTTGAGGGCAAGAGCCATCATGCGGGAGAGTACAATAACTATTTGGAGCATTTTGCCGATAGTATCAACTACGATTTTGTGGCCTATCCAGACCTTACAGAAGGGATTGGTACCATCGCCCTGCTGAAGACCATGGAAAAAAGCCTGAACACTGGCCAACCAGAAAAAGTAGCCGATGTAATTGCTGAATTTGGCCTGGAAAAATACCTAAAAAGGGAATGATCCCCGAATAACAAAAGCTAAAAGAGTCAAGTATCCAGATAAGTCTCACATCTCACTACTCAACAAAAAAATTAACAACCAATTAACCAAATAACAATCATGAGCAATATCTTATCAGACAAGCAATTAAATCAGTTTCAAGAGGATGGCTTTTGCATAGTCAAAGATGTCATTCCGAAGGAGTTACTAAAACGCCTTCAAGACGAATGTCAACGTTTTATGAAAGAGAAGGATGATGAAATGGACCGCAAAGGGGTGGAAGTGGACGAGATCAATCACAAAGGCAAGCGTTATTTTATTGCCTTGCGGTACAAGGACAGCGAAACCATGCAGGATTTGATCTTTGGCAAAGAGATGGAAGAGATTACCCGCAAAATCCTCGGCGAAGATGTTTACCTCTTTTTGGAGCAGTTTGTCGTCAAAGCAGCCGATAAAGGCATGACCTTTAGTTGGCATCAGGACTCAGGCTACCTCGATTTTGAACACAAACCCTATTTGTCGGTTTGGTGTCCGCTGGATGATGTCACCGAAGAGAATGGCACGGTTTACCTACTGCCTTACAAGGATGCGGGTACCAAAAACAGGATTGACCACGAGCTACAAGAAGGAACCAACGATAAGGTAGGTTATTTTGGTGATAACCCTGGTATCCCTGCCATTCTCAATGCAGGAGATGTGGCCTTGTTTTCGAGTACTTGTTTTCATCGCAGCGGCTCGAACAAGACAGGAAAATCCAGAAGGGTGCTCTTGATCCAATATTCTGCAGAACCGATCATGAAAGGGGACAAGCCGCTTTATTGGGCTGATCCTTTTGTGGTCAACGGCAATCGTAAAAAGGAAGTGCCTGCATAAACTAAATTTTCATTGCGAGGAGGGGGGCGTGCTGCCGGCTTCTTGCAATGATATTTAATGAAATACAACGACCCAAAAAACACCCATGGAAATACATGAAATACTTCAACCGCTGGATTTTGCAGTGGTTGGTCTCTACTTGATCACCCTGATAGGCATCGGCTACTGGGTAAGCTTTAAGAAAAAGAGAGATGCCAATGAGAACCTGTTTTTGGCAGGCAATACCTTAGGCTGGCCGAGCATAGGCTTCACCATGTGGGGAACCAATGTGGGGCCCTCCATGCTGATCGCTTCAGCGAGTATTGGCTATACCACGGGCGTGGTAGCGGGGAATTTTGCTTGGTATGCGTTCATCTTTATTTTCTTACTGGCCGTAGTCTTTGCGCCACGCTATTTGGGTGCTCGGGTGCAGACACTTCCAGAGTTTATGGGGAAGCGTTTTGGCAATTCTACCCAAAATATACTGGCTTGGTACACAATCGTTACCGTGCTGATAAGTTGGCTTTCCCTGACGCTCTTTGCAGGGGGGATTTTGATTCGGCAGATTCTGGACTTACCCCTTTGGCTTTCGGTGATCATCCTGATACTTATTGCCGCTTTTTTCACCATTGCGGGAGGACTGAAGGCCATTGCCTACACCAATGTGTTTCAGATGGTGTTGTTGATATTGGTTTCCTTGGTGCTTACGCTTACGGGGCTGTACAAAGTCGGAGGAATTGGTGAACTCATTGCCCAGACACCTGGGGAATACTGGAACTTGTTGTTGCCGGCCGATGATCCTAATTATCCTTGGATTGCGATTGCGTTGGGCTATCCGGTGATGGGGGTGTGGTTTTGGTGTACTGACCAGTCCATGGTGCAGTCTGTTTTGGGGGCTAAAAACCTAAAAGAGGGTCAATTGGGAGCCAATTTTACCGGATGGTTGAAAATCTTGGACGTGGCCTTATTCATTATTCCGGGGATCATTTGTTTTGTGTTGTTTCCAGACTTGGACAATCCCGATGAAGCCTATATGACCATGGTGACCAAGCTGTTTCCAGTAGGGATGACCGGGCTGGTCATGGCGGTGCTGATCGCCGCATTGGTGAGTACGATTGATTCGGCACTGAATGCCCTGAGCACCGTGTTTACGATGGATATTTATGTGAAAAAATATAAGCCCGAAGCCACCCAAAAGCAGATTGTTACGATCGGGAGAGTTGTGACCGTTTTGGGAGCCGTGATAGCCATTTTCCTGACCTTGGCCATTGACAGCATCAAAGGGCTAAACCTGTTTGATGTGTTTCAGTCTATTTTGGGCTTTATTGCTCCACCGATGTCCGTGGTGTTTTTGTTTGGGGTGCTTTGGAAAAAAACCACCACCAGGGCGGCAAATACCGTATTGCTCTTTGGGACGATTCTGAGCTTGGGAGTTGGAGTGCTGTACCTTTGGGTATTCCCAAACGCGGAATATGGTTTTTGGCCTCATTTCCTGCTGCTTTCATTCTATATTTTCGTTTTTCTTGCCGTATTGATCGTGGTGATTTCCTATTCCGAGCGAAACCGCAAAGACCTTTATGTGAGCACATTGGACTATGGTGCTATTCCCAAGTTGCCGAGTAAGGTCAAATGGCTATGGATTGCGCTGATCATTGTGATGGTGGGGATGTATGTGGTGTTTAATGGGAATTAGTCTTGAGTAGTGAGACTTGAGATTTTAGAATCCAAGTTCCCTCCGGGTTGTGCGGGGTCTCTGCCCCAGCACAGGCAATTTTTGAGTCTCTGACTCAATAAACTGTTCCAGATTTGTAATCCGCTTGGCACCGAGTATGACTTAGTGGATACCTGTTTTGGACCTTCTACTTAGGGTAAGACCTTCCCGAGAGTAGTCAGTAAGGTTATATCAAAGTCTTGATGATGTGTGTGGGTATAAATATTATTTTATACCTCGATGCAGGTTCAGTGAGATGAAATCACAAAACAATAAATCATTGACTCCGGAAATTACCAGTAACATCATGTTTTGAGAAACCTAATGTGCTGATGCCATATCAATGGGAATATCGGATAAATTGAGCAAATTTAAAAAGAAATGATCTTGCTCGTTTCTATACTCTACTTTCACCTTTTACTCAAAACCCTTTGTACTTACCTTCAGCGTATCTTCTAGGACTGTCACCCAATATTCATCTTCAGTGCGATGTATTACGCCGTTGGTAAAATATCCTACCGTGTCTCTGGTATCGGCATGGCCAAACACAAATGTACCTTCCCCGAGTATAGGCGTCCACTCGTAATCAAGGATCTCTCCATTATCCGACAAATGAATGGATGCAGAGTCAAACGTGCTGACATAATTCGTCGAAATTACCCATAAGTCTGTTTCTCCAATTCCACTTTTTGCATGGATCTTCAAAGACTTGGAAAAGTCGTCGTTCTCACAGGAAAAGCTCAAAAAAGCAATTAATGCAATTATTATTCTCGTCTTCATATCTTTCTTTTATTAATTGGTCATAATTTTTTTAACTCAATAAGGTAAGGTCAATTGTTTAGATAAAAGGTTCTATATGATTTACTATGGGTAACTATTACTTTGCATGTCAAATTCTAGCTTGCCTTTCATCTTGTTGCCTTGTTACTTTTTTCCTTCAGGTGAAAAACGTAACCAAAAAAACCCGCTGCGGTGAGCTATATGACTAAAATCAAAGCCAGCACTCACGCAGGCAAACTCCTCTATTTGTGCAGCATACCAATTTTTTGTACTGATTCACGTCAAACAAGCCTGCGCTTTTTCCAGCCCACTTCTTTGATTTCTTAACGTCAAATACCTCAAGGCAGAATAGAAAATTGCCTACTGAAAAGGAACATGAATCAACATTAATTTAACCGGAATAATATCTTTACCCACTATAATCCATATAGAGCCAGATAAAATCTATCTAAACGTTAGTCTGGGCTAAATCCACTCTCTATAAGCACCTTTGAAGGGTTCAGGAAGAGCCTTCCCTCTTAAGTTCTATAGGAATGGTTTAGCCGAGACTCATATTGTTTTGTATCTTAGAGCTTGCTTTTTCTAGTCCATAAAGTACACCATGGAAGGGTGTGTAGCCAAGACTGCTTCCCTAGATTTACTGACTTTGATTGCCTTGTCTGTCTTAGCCTTAATGTCATTTTTGTAGTTATCATCTGACTTGGCATAAAGTGCATTTCGCTTAAACGGCCACTTTCCTACTTTTTTATAATAAGCAGTATTGGCAAAATGCTCTCTCCCTACCCAGTTGTTACGGTAGTCCATTTCAAGGTCGTAATCGGGGGCACCATCCTCTTCTTTGTTACACTGTTCGTGTGCGTCTCCAAACTCTTTTGCCAAATTAACCCCCTTGTTTATGTCATCCTTCTTAGTCCCATAGTATTTGGCGATCAGCACACTCCATACTCCATGTCGGAAGGCATCCGCACGATTTTGATGGTGTGGCTTGGGGTATAACTCATCTGTCATTTCAAAAGCGCGATTAGTGGCATCTTTTACTGATGAGGCGGCTCTTGGCCTGTCAAATACTATCCAAAATTCTTTTTCACAAAGCTCAGTTCCTGCATATCCTGAATATCCTGAAGCATTGGAACTGGCTGAAGTTTTTTCTTTTTCCATAAGAGCTTGGATAATATCATACTTCATATTCTGTTCGTAATATGCATCGATGGTTTCGAGATTTTTGTCGATATCTTCATCCGTCAGTCCCGGAAACTGTGCTCGTATGATGTCTGCCTCTTCTGGGCTTGGCGAGTATACATTTGGATAATTCAATTCAATATTACTGACTAAGTCAGCCATTTCATCCAACGATGGATGTTGGAAGTCAGCCATTTTCATGTCTTGACCATCTTTTTTATTAAAACCGTCTCTTATTAATTTTTGAAAATCCGCTTTTTTGTAATCTAGAATTTCTGGGGGTGTCTTGGCCGTATGCCTGACATCTATTCCTTTAAAATTAAGGTTCTATATGATTTACTATGGGTAGGTGATTTAACCTTATTGATTCCATTCAACTTACTTTTCATCTTTTACTGTTGCTACTTTTTTTCTACAGGTAAAAAAAGTAGCCAAAAAACCCCGCCGCTGTGCAGCTATTGAGCTAAAATTAAACCCCGCCCACATGCAGGCAAACTCCTCCTGTTTAGCCGCCAGCAACCTTTTGTTCACCACTTCGTCAAGCAAGCCTGCCTTTTTTCCGCCCGCTTGTTTAATTTCTTTACGCCCAATAGCTGCAAGGCGGATTAATTCTGTGTGGCCATTTCATCATAAGAGAAATTACCTTTAAAACTTATGATGAAATAAATTACCCACTATGATCCATGTAGAGCCAAAATTAATAAGATCTTGGGAAATGACTGAAGTAGGTTTATTTTTTGGTGATAATTCCATTTGGTCTTCATGGGAGCATGAACCGATCGTAACCGCTACAAAAAGAAGTGCGGTACTAGTAGATTTTAAATTAAATGTAGAATGTTTTGTGATTAATTAAACAATTAAGTAATAATTCAAAACTAATAATTACAAATGGTAATTTCAATACGTTGATTATGAATAGGTTGTAACTGTTTTAAATACTTTTTTTTAACCTAAAACAGGTGTTTTATCTATGGAAGGATGATCCTTTGATCCAAGGTATTATAAAAGAACCAAGGGCTCATTCTTCATGATTTTGCAGCTCAGCTGCCGTGACAACTACAAAACATTGCTCAAGATTATCCAAAGCAGGAATGTACAGGATAAACGTCTGCCGATATCCTTGCAGTTTTAAAGAGATCGGCCATTGACGTCGCTCAAGAAGGCAGAAAATGCCTACGGGAAGCGTGCCGGCAGACTGTTGACCGTCATCAGTGGAGGATTTGAAATCCTCCGATTCAATTCGGGAAAAGTAACTATCAAGATTCAAGATATATGCGGAAAAAGTGAAGTACAAGTCCCCCCTTCAGGGGGATTTAGGGGGTAAAAAGTAACAAGAACCAAGACTTACTTCTAACATCTCACGTCTAGCATCTCCTTACTCAGTACTAACAACACGGGAATGTGCAGGATGGAGATTTGGGATTAGGATCCCATTTTGAGAATAAATAACCATTTAATACCATAAACAATAAACCTCAGATGGAAACCCGAAAATATACCATTCTCTTATTACTTTTCGCGATGTGCTTTGCTACCACAGTGACACAGGCACAAGAAAAAGCCCCTCAAGCCACTTGGATATGGTATCCCGGTGATTATGAGATTTGGCTCAGTAACAAAATGCAGGCCCGAAGGACAGAGCGTGGTGCTTTTTTGCCTCCCCTTTGGCGGTATTACAGCCCGTATGCGCTGGTAACGTTCAGGAAAGAATTTACCCTGCCTGCCGAAGATGAAATCGCGATTTACACCGAGGGGCAATTTAAGCTTCAGATAGACGGTAAGCAGCAGCATGGAACGTCACAAAAAATAACTATTCCTGCAGGCAAGCACAGTATTGTTGTCAAAGTCTATAACCAAGAGCGTGTGCCGGCGGTGTTTATCGAAGGAGATTATTTGGTGACCGATGAGAGCTGGAAGGTAACCTTTGAAGACAAGGAATGGATAGATGAGTCGGGCAAGGCTAGCGACCAATCCGGTACCAATTGGGAGGCGGTAGGCACATGGGATTTTAACAGCCCGGAGGACTTGCCCTCGGAATTCAGGTTGGCCACCACGCCCCATTATGCCAAAACCGTAAAACCTGCTGGCGATGGGGAGTTGGTTGATTTTGGCAAGGAGACCTTTGGCTATATCAAATTTCACGGCTTGAAGGGGGAAGGGAATGTCAATATCTACTACGGTGAATCCGAAGAAGAAGCCTTGGACAGTGCTTATTGCGAAACATTGGATTACCTCCAATTCGATGGCAGTCAAGAGGAGGATTATACAGTCTCTAATTCCAAAGCTTTCCGTTACATCCAAGTGCAGCATGCCCCGGGAATAAGCTATGATTCTATTTCAATGCTATACGAATACTTGCCGGTAGAATATAGAGGAGAATGGAATTCTTCTGATGAGTTGCTTAATGAAATTTGGGATGTTTCGGCCTACACCATGCACCTCAATACCCGTGAGTTTTTCTTGGATGGCATCAAGCGGGACCGATGGATTTGGTCAGGTGATGCCTACCAAAGCTATTTGATGAACTATTACTTGTTTTTTGACAATGCATCTGTGCGGAGAACGCTGCTGGCTTTGCGCGGCAAGGAACCGGTATCGAGTCATATGAATACCATCATGGATTATTCTTTTTACTGGTTTGTGGGCATATATGATTATTATCTGTACTCCGGTGATGAGGATTTTATAAAGAACTTTTATCCCCGCATGGTCAGTATGATGGAGTTTTGCTTGGGAAGGCGAAACGAGAACGGGATGATGGAAGGCCTGCCGGGAGATTGGATCTTTATTGATTGGGCCGATGGCTTGAGCAAGCAGGGTGAAGTGAGTTTTGAGCAGATGCTGCTGGCCAGGAGTTTGGAAGCCATGGCCGTGAGTGCTGAAATCGCTGGTGATCAGGAAGGGCATGAAAAGTACCAAAAGTTGGCCGACGAAATGAAAGAAAAGCTGTTTAAGGTATTTTGGTCCGAAGACCGTGAAGCCATCATGCACCAGCGTGTCGATGGTAAAGTGCTTGACAATGTTACGAGGTATGCAAACATGTTCGGGATATTCTTTGATTACTTCTCAGATGATCAAAAAGAGGCCGTCAAGCATTCCGTGCTGCTTAACGATGATGTACAAAAAATCACGACTCCCTATATGCGTTTTTATGAACTGGAAGCCCTCTGTGCGATGGGCGAGCAAGCATTTGTCCTTGATGAAATTCGGGATTACTGGGGCGGTATGCTGGACTTGGGAGCGACTTCCTTTTGGGAAAAATATGATCCCAGCGAGTCCGGAGCGGAGCATTTGTCGATGTATGGTCGGCCTTATGGCAAGAGCCTTTGCCACGCTTGGGGAGCCAGTCCTATTTACCTTTTTGGAAAGTACTATCTAGGCGTAAAGCCACTATCCGCAGGATATGGTACGTACGAAATCCGTCCTGAATTGGGCGGGTTGGAGTGGATGGAAGGAAAAGTTCCCACGCCGAAAGGAAATGTTTCGGTGTATTGCTCCACCAAGGAAATCAAGGTTTCCTCAGATGAAGGCCAGGGAGTCCTGAAGTTCAAAAGTAAGTCAAAGCCAAAGACCGACGAAGGTGAGATCAAGGCATTGGGGAATGATGAATATGAATTAGTCCTGTTGGCAGGGAAAGAATATGTGGTGAAGTATAAGGCGGTGAAGTAGGCAGATAAGGATAAAAGGGGGCATTGCAAATGCCCCGCTTGTGGAATCCTCGTTACAAACCGAATCCTCGTTACAAACGAGGATGAGCGAAAAAGAAATAAAAAGAAAAAAATAAAATGATCAGATTAAGCGGTATTAATAGGCTGTTTTTGGGGATCTTATCCCTTTTTGCCATGTCGGGATTGAAAGCCCAGGAAACGGAAATCCAGTACCTATCCGGTAAAGGCTATCAAGACACTAAGGAATGGGAATTTAAGATTTCCGGTGGACGCAACAGCGGGGAGTGGAGTACCATCAGCGTGCCGTCTGTGTGGGAACAGGAAGGCTTTGGGAAGTATCAATATGGGATAAAGTTTTATGGAAAGCCCTTTCCGGATGGGATTGCTGATGAGGTGGGGCAGTATAAATATACTTTTGAAGTGCCCAAATCATGGGAAAATAAATTGGTGAGAATCGTTTTTGACGGCTCCATGACCGACACAGAAGTGAGGGTCAATGGCCGCTCGGCAGGGGATAAGCACCAAGGCGCATTTTACCGATTTAAGTACGATATTACCGACTTGCTGAAGTATGGAAAAGAGAACCTGCTAGAGGTTACGGTAAGTAAGGAGTCCGATAATGCCAGTGTCAATTTGGCGGAGCGCAGGGCCGATTATTGGAACTTTGGCGGCATTTTCCGACCGGTGTTCTTGGAAGCATACCCCGCAAAATTCATCGATCGCACTGCAATAGATGCGCAGGCCGATGGGCAGTTTAGGGCGGAAGTGTTTTTGGGCAATGCCAGCTCAGAAGACATGAAAGTGGTGGCGACCGTCAAGGATGAGGAAGGAAAATCTTGGGGACAGCCCATAGAGCAATCCATTACCGCTGGAGGTGACAAGGTCGTGCTGGAAAGTGCTTTTGAAGGAATTGACCTGTGGACTGCCGAGACACCGAACTTGTATCATATCCAATTTTCACTGTATGATGGCGATGAGCTAGTGCATCAGACCAAGGACCGGTTTGGCTTTCGTACCATTGAGCTGAAAGCCAGTGATGGGATTTATATCAATGGCCAGCGGGTGCTGATGAAGGGGGTTAATAAGCACAGCTTTTGGCCCGAATCCGGCAGAACCTTGAACAAGGAATTGAATTATGCTGATGCCAAGCTGATCAAGGAAATGAACATGAATGCGGTGCGGCTTTCGCACTATCCTTCTGATCCGGAATTTTTGGATGCCTGTGATGAATTGGGGCTATATGTGCTCCATGAACTCGGTGGCTGGCATGGACACTATGACGAGAATATAGGGATGAAGTTGGTGGAGTCTTTGGTAACCCGTGACGTCAACCATCCAAGTGTGATCTTCTGGGACAATGGTAACGAAGGAGGATGGAACACGGAATTGGATGATGAATTTGCGAAGTGGGATCCCCAAAACCGGCCAGTGCTTCACCCGCAGCAATTGCTCAATGGAGTGGAAACCATGCACTATCGATCGTATGGGGAGACAGAAGAATACTTTAGGGGGGATTATATCTTTATGCCAACGGAATTTTTACATGGATTGTATGATGGTGGGCATGGAGCAGGCTTATACGATTACTGGGAGATGATGCGCAGCCACCCTAGAAGTGGTGGCGGCTTCTTGTGGGTATTTGCAGATGAGGGCATCGCCCGTACGGATCAGGATGGCAGAATCGATAACCAAGGAAATTATGGGGCAGATGGCATCGTCGGTCCTCACCATGAAAAAGAGGGAAGTTTCTTCACCATCAAGGAAGTCTGGTCGCCAGTGATGGTGATGCATGAGGACAAGTTGGCAAGTGATTTTGATGGGACTTTTCCAGTAGAAAACAGGTATGATTTCACCAACTTGAATGCCTGTACTTTCGAATGGGCTCTGGCGGAATTCTACGGCCCGGAGGCAGGCCAAAGTGGCCACGAGGTAACCAAGTCTGGAGAACTGAAAGGCCCTGATGTGGCACCACATGAAGCGGGGAACGTGTCCATTCCCTTGCCGTCAAATTGGCAATCGGCCGATGTACTTTACCTTACCGCAAAGGATCCGGAAGGCAAGGAGCTATGGACATGGCATTTTACATGGGAGCAGCCCCAGCAGTATTTGCAGGCAGGTGCTGGAGCAGTGGATTTGGAAGAGGATGCCGCCCATTTTAGGGTGTCATCTGGGGATTTGAAGGTGGCATTCAGCAAAGAAAATGGGCAAATAGCGGCTGTTTCAGAAGGAGGACAAAGCATTGATTTTGCAGGGGGACCGCGTTTTGTGGCGGCTAGAAGAGGTGATCGAACACTGGATGGAACGGTAAATCCTGATTTTGAAAAAGGGATGGACAGGATTTACAAGAAACTGGATTTGGAGCAGGAGCTAAGGTCGATCACTGCCGCCAAGGACGGTGACAATGTAGTGATCAGCGCCAGCTATTTTGGCCCACTGCAAGAAGTAACCTGGACCATTCAGCCCGGAGGATTGGTTCAGCTGGATTATACGTATGCATACAACGGCGTGGTGGAATTGATGGGGGTGAGTTTTGATTATCCAGAGGAGAAAGTAAAGGCAATCCGCTGGCTGGGAGAGGGGCCATACCGCTCTTGGCAAAACCGTGTTCACGGCACTACTTTGGATATCTGGGGAAATGATTACAATGACCCTATTCCCGGAGAGTCGTTTACCTACCCAGAGTTCAAAGGCTATTTCCATGATTGGCACTGGGCTGCATTGGAAACAGAAGAAGGTCACATCTACATGGCCAATGACCAGCCGGATAATTACCTGGGCGTCTTTACCCCTAGGGATGGCAGGGATGCCCTTTTGTACACCTTGCCTCAGACTGGGCTAGCTGTCTTTGATGTGATTCCCGGAGTGAGAAACAAGGTGAATGCTACCGATCTGGTCGGTCCATCATCTCAGCCACAGCATGTGAGCGGTCCGAAGCCAGGCAGGGTTTATTTTAAATTTAAGGCACGTTGATCGCAACGCTAAATTAGGAGTCAGAGACAACGGGACAACCAACAATTTTCAAATCTTTTAATTTTCCATTGATATGATCAAAAACACCAACGACGGAACGAACACAGCGCCTTATCTGAGGGTGGACATGAATTATGGCGGGTGCAATGATTTGCCGGGCTTTTCAGCGGGTCCCAAAGGGGATGATAGGGAGAAGCACCAGGCCATCAAGCAAGCAGGTTTTAAGGGGATTCAGGATGGAGATCCGACCCTTTGTAAGGAGCTGGGCTTGGAGTTGACTGCTCACGCACGGATGAATGAAGTGGGAGAGCTGGATGATTTACTGCCCACGTGGAAGAATGGGGGCTATGATTGTGCCACGCTCCATGTCGGCTGGGGAATGGAAAGTGACGATGAGGTGAATCGATTGGTAGAATATGTACTTAGCAGCTCGGTAAAATATGACTTGCCGATCTATATCGAAACCCACCGGGCTACGATCACCCAAGACATGTGGCGGACAGTGGAGCTGACCAAGCGATTTCCAGAGATCCGTTTTAACGGGGACTTTTCCCACTGGTACACGGGTCAGGAGATGGTTTATGGAGGGATCGAAAATAAATGGGAGTTTATCCAGCCGGTATTTGACAGGGTGCGGTTTATGCACGGAAGGATTGGGAATCCTGGAAGTATCCAAGTGGATGTGGGCGACGGCCAAGGCCAAAGTTACGTAGATCACTTTAAGGAAATGTGGACGCGAGCTTTTCAAGGCTTTTTGCGATCTGCTGATCCCGGTGACTACATCTGTTTTGCAGTGGAGTTGCTCCAAGCGGATATATTCTATGCTCGGACTTTTAAGAATGCCAATGGTCAGCCGCAAGAAGAAGGCGATCGATGGCAGCAGGCATTACGCTATAAGCAACTGGCGGAGGAATGCTGGAAAAAGGCATTGGAGCGGGAAGAACAAGGACAATAGCCTGAGTTTTTAGGTCTTGGATAGAGGATTTTAGACAATAGATTTTTAGAAAAGGGAAAGCCAATAATCTGACTTTCCCTTTTTACATGTGGACGAGCATTTACTCAAGGTTTAAGTTTCCATCATCGGCCAACCTTTGTAGCCTTTCAATATTTCAACTTTTAATACCCATGATACCACAGGAAGGTGTTTTCACACAGGAAAGTAACTTTATCGATGTATTTAAATAATGAATGACAGCTGTTGATCAATTGTCGTAAACCAAATAGCCTATCATGTTCATAAAAAAATATTACGAAGAATTTGAGTTGGAAGAAAGCAGGGAGACGCTTGGCCGGACCATCACCGAGACAGATATCGTGATGCACGCAGGACAAACGGGAGATTTTTTTCCACATCATATGGATGCAGAATGGTGCAAAACCCAGCCGTTCAAAGAGCGCATAGCGCACGGGACCTTGATCTTTTCGGTGGCGGTGGGCATGACCGCTCAAGTGATCAATGAAGTGGCCA
Organism: Echinicola rosea; assembly: GCF_005281475.1. Taxonomy (NCBI): domain Bacteria; kingdom Pseudomonadati; phylum Bacteroidota; class Cytophagia; order Cytophagales; family Cyclobacteriaceae; genus Echinicola; species Echinicola rosea. The sequence continues at coordinate 1,878,142 of NZ_CP040106.1, forward strand.
TGACCTATGGCTATGAAAGGCTCCGGTTTACCAAGCCTGTTTTTATTGGTGACACGATAAGGGTAAACGTATCGATCAAAGACAAAAAGGACCACAAAAGACCAAAATATGGCCTCGTCACGGAGTTGGTGGAGGTGTTTAACCAAAAGGACGAACTGGTAATGCTCTGTGAGCATATTTTATTGACCGAAAAGAAAAAATAAATAGAGATCATGGCAAAGAAAATACTAAAAGGGATGACTTGGGGGCATAGCAGAGGGATATCTCCCTTGCAGGCTTTTGCCCAGCGGTTTAACCAACTCTATCCTGATATAGAAATCCAATGGCGGCAACGGACCTTGCAGGAGTTTGCCGATTATCCAATAGAAAAACTGACAGAAACGTACGATTTGCTCATCATTGACCACCCTTGGGTGGGCTGCGCTGCGGCGACCAATTGCGTATTGGCACTTGATGAGCATTTGCCTGAACAGTTTTTGGAAAATCAGGCTGAAAATCACGTGGGAAGGTCGCATCAAAGTTACCATTATGGAGGGCACCAGTGGGCACTGGCCATCGATGCGGCTGCTCCAGTGCCCAGCTTCCGAAAGGATTTATTGGATGAGAATGGTACGAAGGTTCCCAAGAACTGGGAGGAGGTGATGGCTTTGGCCAAGCGAGGAAAAGTGGCTGCTCCTGCCATACCCATTGATCTGCTGATGAATTTTTATATGTTTTGCCAAGCGCATGGTCAGGAGCCCTTTCTGAGTACCGAGCAGGTCATCGATAAACCAACAGGACTGAAAGCTTTGGAGACGATGAAGGCCTTTTACAGCCTGCTGGACAGAAAACTGTTTGATGCCAATCCCATTCGTGTAGCTGAATACATGTCCATGGGAAATGAATATTGGTACTGTCCTTTTGCTTATGGTTATTCCAATTATGCACGGGATGGTTACAGTGACCATTTGTTGACCTATGGCAATTTAGTGGACTTTGTTCCCGGGAAGAAATTGAGGAGTACCATTGGAGGGACAGGGTTGGCGGTTTCTGCTTTTTGTGAGCATAAAAAGGAAGCATTGTCTTTTGCGCAGATGATCATGTCCGAAAAATACCAGTCCACTGAGTACGTGCTCAATGGCGGTCAACCTGGGCATCGTAAGGCTTGGCTGAGTGAGCAGGCCAATACCATTTCCCATAATTATTTTAAAAATACCCTAGACTCATTGGATGCGTCCTACATGCGTCCAAGGTACAATGGCTACCTGTATTTTCAGGACCATGCGGGGGATCCTATCCGGGAGTACATGATGGGAGAGAGCAACCCAGAGGCAGTCCTTGACCGCATCAATGAACTATATCAAGCTTCCCAGCGACCTGTTGCCCATGAGTCTTGAGAGCACGAAAAAACTCCAACGCTTGCCGCTGGAAGGGGTGATGGTGCTGGAATTTTGCCAGTATCTATCAGGTCCTTCCGCAGGGCTAAGGCTGGCAGATCTCGGGGCGAGGGTCATCAAAATAGAAAATCCCGGCAAAGGCGATCTTTGTCGGATCCTTCCGATCAAAAACCAGTGGATAGAGGAGAGTTCACTGCTTTTCCATACGATCAATAGAAACAAGGAAAGTTATACGGCCAATCTCAAATCAGCAACCGAACTGGCTGATATCAAAAAGCTGATCAAAAAAGCGGACGTAATGATGCATAATTTTCGCCCGGGTGTGATGGAAAAACTCGGGCTGGACTATGGATCAGTGAGTGCGGTTAATCCTGGACTTGTTTTTGCCGAGATCAGCGGATACGGAGCAGAAGGGCCTTGGGCACGAAAGCCCGGACAAGACCTCTTGCTCCAGGCGATGAGCGGCCTGATGTATGCCAGTGGAAACCAGCTGGATGGGCCTATGCCATTTGGACTGGCGATTGGGGATATGCTCTGCGGGGCTCAGGCGGTACAGGGGATTTTGGCCGCCTTGGTACACCGAAAGAGGACGGGCAAAGGCAGCAAGATTTCGTTGAGTTTGTTGGAGTCGTTATTGGATATGCAGTTTGAGGTGCTGACGACCTACTTTGCTAGCGGAAAGCGACCGCTCCGCTCCGCGGTAAATGGCGCCCATGCATTATTGGGAGCTCCTTACGGGATTTATTGCACCAAGGACAGTCATTTGGCCATTGCGATGATCCCTATTTTATCCCTCCGGGAGGCATTGGGTTGTGCAGGTCTGGATCCGTATGACCAGTCGATGGTGTTTTCGCATCGCGACGAGATCAAGCAGGTGTTGGCTGATTTTCTTAAGACCGAAACGACCAGTTATTGGCTTGAAAAGCTTCGGAAAAGTGGCCTTTGGGCTATGGACGTCAAGGACTGGAAGCGCTTGAAGGAATCGGATGGCTACCGACATGCAGCACTGGAGCAATCTCTGAAATTGACCAATGGTCAGTCTATCAAAACAAATCGCTGCCCGATTAGGATAGACGGAAAAGTGCTGTTCAGTGAAAAGCCTGCACCGGGATTGGGCGAGCATACCGCGTTAATCAAAGAAGAATTTAAATGATCCATTGGCATCCAAGATCCCCTGCGTCTGGCCATGTTTATTATTGACCAATAATCATCCAATAACTCATCATTCTCGAACCAACTATGTCATTATTAAAAGGAATTACGGTTATCGACTTCTCCCAATTCTTGTCCGGTCCCTCCGCAAGCTTGCGGTTGGCGGATTTTGGCGCGCGGGTGATCAAGGTCGAAAAGCCAGTGACTGGGGATATCTGCCGGCAGCTGTATGTTTCCGAGGTGAAAATAGCCGAGGAATCCACCATTTTCCACACGATTAATCGGAACAAGGAGAGTTTTGCCGCAGACCTGAAAAATAAGGAAGACCAAGAAGCCATTTGGAAACTGATCAGCTCGGCAGATGTAGTGATGCACAACTTCCGTCCAGGTGTAATGGCACGATTGGGCTTTTCATATGACGAGGTAAAGGCAGTGCATCCAGAAGTCATCTATGCTGAAATCAGCGGCTACGGCCAAGATGGTCCATGGGCAGACTTGCCCGGGCAGGACCTGTTGCTTCAGGCAATGACAGGCTTGCCCCATCTCAATGGAGAGCAGGAAAAAGCTCCCACGCCCATGGGGATTTCGGTGGTGGATTTATTGGCGGGAACCCAATTGGCACAAGGGATTTTGGCAGCTTTGTACCAAAAAGAAGAAACCGGCCAAGGGAGTTTGGTACAAGTGAGTATGCTGGAGTCAGCGATGGATTTTCAGTTTGAGGTGTTTACCACCTTTTTGAATGACGGGGAGGAGTTGCCCCAGCGAAGCTATTCCAACCATGGTCATTGCTACATCGCAGCTCCCTATGGGGTTTATGCCACTAAAGATGGCTATTTGGCCTTGGCAATGGGGGATATTGTCACGTTAGGAGGGCTATTGAAATGCGATGATTTGGCCGTTTTTGATGATCCGAAAGGATGGTTTGATCGGCGCGATGAGATCAAAGCATTGCTGGCAGCTCATCTGATCACCCAAGATACCCGGCATTGGCTGGATATATTGGAGCCAGCGGATATTTGGTGCGCGAAGGTGCTGGACATGGAAGCAATGATGGAAGAAGAAGGCTATCAGATCTTGGAAATGGAGATGGAGGTCAAGACCACTCATGGCGACCGTATAAAAACTACACGGTGCCCTGTACGGGTGAATGGTGAGCGATTAACGCCAGAGCGGGGCGCACCGTTTTTGGGAGAGCATAATGATGCCATAGTTCGGGAGTTTGGCCTGTAAGGTAATCGGAGGAGTAGCTAGTAAACAGGAAAAACCAATTAGTGTCAAGTCAAACCTGCTTTGACGCATTACTACTACTACCGCGTCCCTGACCTGCCTCGGTGGGACGTTCCTGTGCGCTGGACACCCACGCCACGGGCAGAGTGGTGAGCAAAGGAGAGTGTCATTTAACCTTTAACTTAACATTAGTAAGCATGAACATCATTGATACACATATTCACATCTGGGATTTCGGAAGGGCTGAATATGCCTGGCTGGAAGGCGATACTTCTATTTTGAAGCAAAATTATCATTTAGAAGACTTGGAAGAAGAGCGCAAGAAGGCCGGGATTACAGCGGGAATTTTGGTGCAGGCAGCCAATAATTTTGAAGATACCAATTGGATGCTCGAAAATGCCGCTGCCCATGACTGGATCAAGGGCGTGGTGGGATGGATGCCGCTGATGGATCCTGATGCCACTGCACAGGCACTGGAAGGGCATTATCTAAACAATCCCTATTTCCGGGGAGTGCGGCACCTGATCCACGAAGAGCCCGATCCAAAGTGGCTGCTACAGCCAGCTGTGCTGGAGAGCTTAAAGCTGCTGGCCGACCATAGCCTCACTTATGACCTGGTAGGGGTGTTGCCGGAACATATTGATACGGCACTGAAAGTGGCGAAAAAAGTACCCGATCTGAAAATGGTCTTTGATCACCTCAACCAACCTCCGATCAAGGAGGGGCTCCATTTTGGAGAGTGGGGCAATAAAATGCGCGAAGCTGCCGAACATCCGCAATTCCATGTAAAAATCTCCGGGATGGGCACTACATCCGGAAAACTGTTTGAATGGGGGCGATACGATATTTTACCTTATGTCGAATTTGTTTTGGACACTTTCGGTATGCATCGCTGCTTTTGTGGAGGGGATTGGCCAGTCTCGCTATTGGCAGGCAGTTATGAATATTCTTGGAAACGCTATCGAGAAGTGTTGGAAACGCTTTTGTATGAAAAAGAACAGGGCAAGGTCTTGTATGACAATGCATTGGAATTTTATGGGATCAAATGAAGAGAAAAGAAGATAGAGGATAGAATAAAGAGGAAAGAGGAAAGAAGATAGGACGCAGAAGCTGTTCAGTATTTTGACGCTGTTCGGGATTTGCAATCCCGAAATACAAATAATAGGGATTTGTAATCCCAGAATTCTTCCAATTTGCCAAACTTTTTCCTTATTCTAAGCCTAAAAACTTTAAACCAAAATAACCAGAAATGAGTGTAATCGGAGGAGTGATGTTTCATGCTGTGGGTGCTTCCTTTGCAGCGCTATGTTATACGCCGCAAAAGAAAGTGACCAACTGGTCTTGGCAGACCTATTGGTTGGCACAGGCATTTTTTTGCTGGTTTCTACTGCCCATAGTGGGAGCATGGCTGACGATTCCGGAGCTGATGAAAGTACTGGAAGAGGCTCCAACAGATGCGATGTGGAAAGCATTTGGCTTAGGGATGGCCTATGGTGTAGGAGGTACTGCCTTTGGTATTGCCATTCGCTATATTGGTTTTTCGCTTACCTATGCCATCTCGATCGGGATTTCCTGCGTCGTGGGAACCTTGCTGCCCCCTTTAGTGAAGGGGGAATTGGCCGCAGTCCTACAGCAGGAAGGCGCTGGCTGGATTGTAATCGGGATGGTCTTGGGAGTAATCGGAATAGCGCTTTGTGGGCTAGCCGGACGGTACAAGGAACTGGACCTGGCCAAACTGGAGAAAGGAGCCGAGTCAAATTTTTCAGTATCAAAAGGATTGCCACTTTGTATTTTAGCAGGGGTACTTTCTGCTTTGTACGGTTTTTCGATCGATCAGGGACAGCCCATTGCCGATGTGGCTGCGGAGCACGGTGCCGGCGGATTCCAGAGCAATGTGGTCTATATATTTTCCAATACCGGAGCATTTATTGTTACCTTAGCCTATTGCCTATCCCTTCATCGTAAGCAAGGCACATTCAAAGAATTTACCCTAAAGGCCGGATCTCCATTGACCAAGAATTATTTGCTGGCAATCATGACCGGTTTTATGTGGTATTCGCAGTTTTTCTTTTATGGATTGGGACATGTCCGCATGGGAGATTATAAATTTACCAGTTGGGCAGTCCATATGATCATGCTGGTGATGTTCAGTACGGTGGCAGGTTTGGCGATGAAAGAATGGATTCATGCCAAGGGAAAGACCGTTTGGGCATTAGTGTTGGCATTAGCGGTTTTGTTGGTTGCTGTTTTGGCACTGACGGTGGGAAATGCCATTGGGGGATAATGAGTCTCCTGGAACAGTCGTTTGGGAAACGCGTACTAAGCAAGGCTGGATGGGGACAGATTGGCTGTATTGCCTTAAAAAAAACTTTCTGAAGAGGATTTGTCTTTATATTTTGAAATGAAATCGGGCATAAAAACGTAAAGACATAATCCATTTTGCCGAAGCGAAGAGGGCTGAAGTTAAACCGTCTAGGCTGTCATTTCACTGGTCGTCTTCTCATTGACATTTATGAAAATAGGAATATGAAAATTCAACTTATCGGGGCAGGAGGCATTGTGAAGGACGCGCATTTGCCGGCGTACAAAATCGCCGGATATGAAGTAGAAGGGATCTTTGATCTTAATAAAGAGAAGGCCACCGCGCTGGCCAATGCGTTTGGAATACCGACTGTGTTTTCTTCGCTGGAGGAATTGGTGACCAAGGCTGGCCAAGACACGATTTTTGATGTGGCCGTACCGGGGAGCGCTGTGCTTCAGGTATTGGAAAAGCTTCCAAAAGGATCGGTGGTCTTGATTCAGAAACCTATGGGAGAAGACCTTAAGGTCGCCAAAGCCATTCTGGACCTATGCAGGAAGAAGCAGCTAAAGGCCGGTGTCAATTTTCAGATGCGCTATACACCTTTTATTCAGAGAGCACGGGAGATCATCCACTCTGGCTTAATAGGGGAGTTGTGCGATATCGAAATCAAAATCAATGTCTATACTCCCTGGCATTTGTGGGATTTTCTTTTTTCGGCAGATCGAGTGGAAATTTTGTATCACAGTATCCATTATGTGGATTTGATCCGGTCCTTTTATGGCAATCCTGAAAAAGTATATGCCAAGACCATCAAGCATCCCAAAATGGCACAATTGGCATCGGTCAAGACCAATATCATCATGGATTATGGAGACTTGAAAGGAGCCAATATCCTGACCAATCATGCCCATGAGTTTGGCCTGAAGCATCAACAGTCGTATGTGAAATTGGAAGGGACCAAGGGAGCCATCATGATCGAAATGGGTCTTTTGAAGAATTATCCAAAAGGTGCTGCGGACAAATTTGAATATGTGGTGCTGGAAGAAGGAAAAGCTCCAGAGTGGCAGGAAGTACCGATCGAGGGAACCTGGTTCCCACATGCTTTCATAGGGGCCATGGCAGAGATGAAAAAGACGTTGGAAAATCCGGCATATATTCCTGACAACAGCGTGGAAGATTGCATCCATACCATGGCCTGCGTGGAGGCCGCACACCAATCCAGCGAGCAGGGAGGGGTGGAACTGTCCACGGATTGACAGGAATGGTAGCATGATGGACTTCGACTCCGCTCCGGTTGTACCAAGTCCCAAGTCTCTGACTTGGTACAATGAAACATTGAGTCTCCGACGCAAAAACATATTATAGTCCCGTGTCACAGACAGCGGGAAAATTGGGGCAAGTTTTCAAACTTGAACCAATCTTTAAATCCACAAAGCAGGTAAGTTCAGGATGCTGATATAAAGTGTCTTAATTACATTTGTCATAATAGGGTTTTATTAGGTTTTTAAGTAGGATGGGAGGATTTCTCCCGTCTTACTTTTTTTATCACCAACCTAGACACCTTTTCCCTCCTTTATTTTATGGAAAGAATTTCAGCAACATACTATATCGAAACGCCCTTTACAGTGGAAGCGGCAGCGGAAGTATTGGCAGGAGAGCAGTCATCAGGGACTTTTGTGGCGGTGCCGGGTGAAACGGCTGAACTGAAGCAGCGTTTTGCTGCTCGTGTAGAGTCCATCGAGAAGTTGGAAACCGTCAGTCAGCCTGCCATTCCTGGGGCAGTATCGAAAAACAGCACGTACCAACGGGCGATGATCACCGTTTCCTGGTCCATCGAAAACTTCGGCTATAACCTGCCGACGATGGTATCGACATTGCAGGGAAATCTCTATGAAATTACCCAGTTTACGGGGCTGAAGTTGATGGACATAGAGGTTCCGGCATCTTTTTCGAAGCACTTCACTGGGCCGGCATTTGGGATAAAAGGCTGTAGGGAATTGACAGGAGTGGAAGCGGGGAGACCTTTGATCGGGACGATCATCAAGCCAAGTATCGGAATGAGTCCAGAAGAGACTGCCGGGTTGGTCGAGACTTTGGTGGAAGCTGGGATTGATTTTATCAAAGACGATGAACTGATGGGGGCAGCGGCCAATTCTCCATTTGAGGATCGGGTGACCGCCGTCATGAAGGTGATCAATAGCCATGCCGATAAAACGGGAAAAAAGGTAATGTATGCCTTTAATATATCGGATGAAATAGACCTGATGCAGCGCAATTACGACACTGTATTGCAGCATGGAGGCACTTGTGCCATGATGAGCATCAACAGCGTTGGCTTGGCGGGCGTGAAGAAAATTTGCGACCGTAGGGAGCTGGCCGTCCATGCCCACAGAAACGGTTGGGGAATGCTCAACAGGCATCCGCTGCTGGGCATAGATTTCCGGGCATACCAAAAGCTGTGGAGACTGGCAGGTGTGGATCAGCTCCATGTAAACGGCATTCAGAATAAATTTTGGGAATCGGATGATTCGGTAGTCCGGTCGATAGAAGGTTGTCTGGCACCGATGCTGGGAGGATATCAGGTGCTGCCGGTGGTTTCTTCCGGCCAGTGGGGAGGCCAGGCACCAGAGACGTACCGTCGGACGAAAACTACCGATTTGCTTTACATGGCAGGTGGCGGCATTATGGCACATCCTGCCGGCCCTGCCGGAGGAGTAAAAGCCTTGCAGCAGGCATGGAAGGCAGCGGTGGAAGGACGTTCGGTACAGGAGGCAGCAGCGATGTATGAGGAATTTGGATTGTCTGTACAGAAATTTGGGAAATAAATATGCGAGAAGGAGCATCTCCATTACTACTGGCCTATTATGGCGATGATTTTACCGGCTCATCCGATGCACTGGATTTTTTGAGCAAAGCGGGTGTGAAGACCGTGTTGTTCATAGCGCCTCCATCCCCGGGACAATTGGCAAAATATAAAGGAATTCAGGCCATTGGTATTGCCGGAATGACCCGCTCCATGGGGCCATCGGCAATGGGAAAAGAACTTCAAGAAGCATTCATAGCCTTAAAAAAATCAGGCGCTCGCCAGGTGCATTATAAAGTCTGTTCTACCTTTGATTCTTCGCCTGAAATTGGCAATATCGGCAAGGCGGTGGAAGTGGGGTTGCGCGTATTTCAAGCGCCTTACGCCTCTCTTTTGGTGGCGGCACCTGAACTAGGCCGCTATTGTGCTTTTGGTAACTTGTTTGCCCGGATGGGCATCGGGAGCAAAGGGGAAATCCATCGCCTAGACAGGCATCCTTCCATGAGCAAGCACCCGACCACGCCAGCGAATGAAAGCGACTTGCGCCTTCATTTGTCCAAGCAGACCGATTTGAATATCGGATTGGTGGATTTGCTGGAGGTGGAAAGCGGTGGGGATGTGCTGGATGATGCCTTAAAACGTGAGCTAAAGGCCGGTGCGAAGGTGGTGCTTTACGATGCGATGTATTCCCGCCAGCTGACCGAGATAGGACGAATGCTTGATCAAGCAGGTAAGGAAAAAATTCATTTTTCCGTAGGATCATCGGGTATAGAGATGGCTTTGGGGGCTTTCTGGAAGACTAACAATACGCTTCAGGGCCAGAAGACTTGGGAAAAACCTGCAAAGGCTTCGCCCATGCTGGTGCTATCAGGGAGCTGTTCCCCGGTCACTGAAGGACAGATAGCCTATGCAAGGATGCATGGATTTGATGAAATAGCCTTGGATCCAAGGAAGCTGGCAGCAGTCCCCAAGCTGACCCAAAACTACGCTGAAAGTGCTGTTCAGATGATGAAGGCCGGAAAAAGTGTCATCGTCCATACCGCTTGTGGAGCGGAAGACTCCAGGAGGAAGGCGACAAGGGAAGTACTGGTCAAACAAGGCATTTCTCCAGAAGATGTCAATGCCAAAACTGCAGATTTTTTTGGAACAGCATTAGGGGAAATTGCCCGTAAAGCAGCTGAGCAATTTCCCTTTAAAAGGCTCTTGATTGCAGGAGGAGACACTTCCAGCAAAGTGGCCAGAGTCCTTGGAATAGAGGCTGTCGAAATGCTCGCCCCTTTGGTGCCAGGAGCACCATTGTGCAAAGCCCATGCTCCCAACTCTCCCATTGACGGAAAAGAGGTCAATTTCAAAGGAGGCCAAGTAGGTGCGGAAGATTACTTTGTGAAGGTGATGGAGGGGAGGATGAATTTGGAATGATGAATAAAGTACCAAGCCTAATCCGTCATAGTGGGTAGCTGGTAGTAAGATAGAGCAAAGAGTATAGAGCAAAGAATAAAGAAGAACACACCGTGTTGTGCTGGGCCTCCGTCCCAGCACTAATAGAATTGAGTCTCCGACTCAATAATATAGAAACGCAATAACCATAAAACATGAAAACATTAGGACTTATTCACACTTCAGCCACATTGGTACCGATTTTTCAGGCACTTTGTGATGAACATTTGCCGGGGGTAAAGGTATTCAATATTGTAGATGACAGCCTGATCAAAGATGTCATCAGCAAAGGAAAGCTCACGCCCCATACCGCAAGAAGAGTGGTCGATTACGTAGGTTCGGCCGAGGCGGCTGGGGCCGATCAAATCATGGTGACCTGTTCTTCTATCGGGGCAGCCGTGGAGGCAGCGGCCGGCTTGACCCAAGTGCCCGTGCTTCGTGTGGATCAGCCCATGGCGGACTTAGCGGTCCAGACGGGGGTAAAAATCGGAGTGGTAGCCACCTTGCCCACGACATTGGAACCGACTTCCGATTTGGTGAGGAGAAGGGCTGATGTGCTGGGAAAAGATATCGTGTTGACTTCCAAACTGTGTGAGGGGGCTTTTGAAGCCTTGATGGGCGGTTCTCCTGACAAGCATGATGAAATGGTGGCCAATGCTCTGAAAGAACTGGCCTCTGAAGTGGATGTTATTCTCTTGGCGCAAGCCTCCATGGCCAGGGTCGTGGAAAAGCTCGATGAAGCAGACAAAAAGATTCCCATCGTGGCCAGTCCGCCTGAATCGGTGAGATACTTGGCGCGGAGCATGAAATAGAACCATTAAGCTGATTCCAAACCTCCAAACCTGATAACATTCCACCCTTAACCCAATAACCTAACCCATGCAGCGGATTCGGAAGTTTCTATTATTCAGTTTACCTGTCATCTTCATCATTTTTAGCATTGCCTTGACGATGGGATTCACCGATGTCTGGAAAATCAGTGCAGTAGCCTGCAGTGGGGCATTTTCGGTGGGGCTTGGTGCTTCCAAGCGGTTTGGTGGGTACCAATATACCGCATGGATCGTGACCGCCGTAGTAGCAGGGATGGTTTATCCGAATGCCTTTTTGCAGTGGGGTGAGATCGATTTACGAAACAAATGGTTGATCTTGATTGTCGTGCAGGCAGTGATGTTTGGGATGGGAATACAGATGAGCTTGCGAGATTTTTCTAATTTGGCCAGCACAGGAAAAGGTGTTTTGGTGGGGTTGCTTAGCCAGTTCAGCATCATGCCACTAGTGGGCTTTTTGCTGACCAAGTTGTTTGATTTTGATCCGGAGATTGCCGCAGGCATTATCCTGATGGGAGCCTGCAGCAGTGGCTTGGCGTCAAATGTGATGGTGTATTTGGCTCGTGCAAATTTAGTGCTTTCGGTGACGGTGACCGCGATGGCGACCATGCTGGCGCCGCTGATGACGCCTTTTTGGATGAAGACGCTGGCGGGGACATTGATCGATATTAAGTTTCTGGATATGATGTTCAATATCATCAAAATTGTACTCGTGCCCATAGGAGCTGCCTTACTGCATGATTACTTGAAGATGGCAGGAAAAGGAATGAAAAACCGTATTTATGTGCTAGCAACGCTTTTTCTTGTTTACCTGCTGGCATTACCTCTGGGGCTTTGGCAAGTCTTTGTGGACATGTTTCCAGCAGAAACCTTACAGTCCGTGGAAATTTTGAGCTTTTTTGTGGGAGCAGTAGTGTTTGGTGCAGGCTATCATTTATGCACACGCCAATTTAAAAACTTGGATAAACTGATGCCTTATATTTCGATGTTTGGCATTGTGTATTTTACTACGGTAACCACTGCTGCCGGCAGGGACAATCTACTGCAAGTTGGAGGGCTGCTGTTTATGGCATCGGTGATACATAATGGATTGGGCTATTTCTTTGGCTACTGGTTCAGTAGGTTGCTTGGCTTGGGCATTCCTTCCGCCAGGGCCATGGCTTTGGAAGTAGGCCTCCAAAATGGAGGGATGGCTTCTGGCCTCGCCGGCTCAATGGGCAAGCTGGGGACAGTGGGCTTGGCTCCGGCGGTGTTCAGTCCATGGATGAATATCACGGGGTCTATTTTGGCCAATTATTGGCGAAAGAAGTCCATGAAAGAAAATGCTGGGATTGGAAAATTTAAGGGGAATGATACGCCTTGATAAATGTGTACATAAAAGTGCAGGAAATGTTAAGCGTTAGGCATTTCTAGATTTGGAAGGAAGTGTATTCGCAGATAACTGGTTGATATGTTGCTTATTTCGTTATTTTTTACGTTTTTTTAGTGAGCGTTTTTTAATATCCTTAGCACTTACTGTCTTTAGACTTGCATCAGAGCAATTTTAAAGCTGAAAAATGAATTCTGTACAAAAATTTAGTCAAATGATCCGCGTTTTCCTGTTGTCTTTTTGTTTTTTAATCTTTTGTAATAGCACCATTGCCCAGACCGAGGGTGATTCCGTCATCCAGGTAGGATTTACAGGCTCCCAGCCTTTTGTTATTCCGGGTACGGATTCCGAAGGTATTTCAGTGGATTTATGGAGAGAGGTGGCGTTTCAAGGAGACTTGAATTATGAGCTGACCCACTTCAAGAATGTAACTGCAGGCCTTGATGCGGTCAAGAGTCAAACGGTGGATGTATTGGTAGGCCCCATAACTATAAATTCTGATCGTGCCGCTAATGTGACATTTTCACAACCGTTTTTTGAGACAGAGATGGCCATATTGGCACCGAAGATCGAGCAAGGTTTTTGGGATTATGTCAAGCCGATTTTCAGCACCACTTTTCTTTTTGGGGTGCTGGGGCTATTTTTTTTACTTTCTATTGTGGGCGTCCTGCTGTGGGTGGTGGAGCGAAAAACCCTTACCCCGGAAGGGAAAAACGGCACCGTCCGAGGAATCGGAAATGGCATCTGGCTGGCCATTGTGACGATGACCACCGTTGGGTATGGGGATTTTGCCCCTAGGACTCTTTCTGGCCGGGTCATCGTGGGGATATGGATGATCGTTTCCCTGATTACAGCGACGTCCTTTGTGGCGGGCATCGCCACGACCATTTCCCAGATCAAGGGCGAAGATGAGACCATTACCTCCCTTCTTCATTTGGAGGGCAAAGAAGTGGCTGTGCCCGATAATGAAAAGATCATTGATAACATCACCACTGTGGGAGGCAGACCTACGCCAGTAAGCAATATTGACGAAGGGTTTGATCGACTGGCAAATGGGGAAGTAGATGCGCTGGTATATGATGTGATTGCACTGGAATACACTTTTAATCAACATGGAGGGGATGAATTTGTCCTTAGCAAAAAGAATATCCTTCCCCAAAATTATGGATTTGCCTTTTTTGAGGCCACCAGTCTGAAAAAATTGGTTGATATCGAAATCCTAAAGCTCAAAGAATCCGGTGAAATCCAAAAAGTCATTGACAGGTGGGTCAATAGCGGTGAGTAGTTGTTGGTTTTTTTCCAGAATCTAAGACATCGAAAAAGAATAGCGTAAGGATTTGATAACCACATTAGGGGGGATGCATCTAATCAGCTTGCTGTACCTTCAGTGCTTTTGTTGGATCAATAGGGTGCCCCCAAGCCACCAAGACGCTAACTTTTCAGGAATATAACAGACCAAGTACACGAAAAACCCCAATCCACCCCCTTCGTTACTTCGTGTCTTCGTGGCAAAAAGGTAAGCCCCCAAGCCACTAAGACGCTAAGTTTTCAGGGATAACAGACTAAGTACACGAAAAGCTCCAATCCAAACCCCTTGTATCTGGATTCAGGATTGCAAATCCTGAATAGCTCGGAGCAACTACCTTCTAACATTCAAACCTTCCCACTTGCTAACCCAGGGTTAACTCCCAACACCATGATAGCACAGGAAGGTAAAAACAGGGTGTTTTGTAATTTTATTGAGCAAAATGAGAAGTCCGCTTTGGGCAATTTCAATAAACTCGATGATGAATAGACAAATAACCTTCCTGTTTTTCTTTGCCCTGTTGATAGGGTTAGGAAGCAGCTGCTCCTCTGAAAAATCCAATCAATCCACTTCTTCCAAAAAGGCAACCTTGCCGGCAGTGACCGATTCGGTGATGCAACAGGTTTATGAGGAGGTCAAGACTCCCCATAAATACGGTTTGGTGAAAATCCCGCCAAGCAACGATTTGAAAATGGATTGTCCCAGCATTTTCAGGGAAGGGGGCAAATGGTACATGACTTACCTGATTTATGGCGGGCGCGGCTATGAGACCTGGCTGGCCGAAAGTGATGATCTACTGCACTGGGAGGACAAGGGGAAACTCATGTCCTTTTCAGATACTACGGATTGGGATATGAACCAAAAGGCCGGATATATCGCACTCCAGGACATGGAATGGGGCGGAAGCTATGAATGGGATACTTACGAGGGAAAGCATTGGATGAGCTATTTTGGGGGCAATACTCGTGGCTATGAAGCTGGTGTGCTATCCATTGGAATGGCCTATACAGACCAAGACCCGACGACAGCCCACGAATGGCAGCGGATCGAAAAGCCGGTCTTGACCCCCCATGATGAAGATGCACGTTGGTGGGACAATAGCACCATGTACAAAAACTCCATTATTCGGGATGAGCATGAGTTTACCGGACACCCTTTTATCATGTACTATAATGCCCGCGGTGACAGTATCAATCCCGGTAAAGGTGCCGAAAGAATTGCCATGGCCGTGTCGGATGACATGGTCCATTGGGAGCGTTATGGTGATGCCCCGCTGATCAACCATCACAAGGGCATTTCCGGTGACGCCTATATCCAGCAGATGGGGGGGCTTTACGTGATGTTTTACTTTGGTGCTTTTTGGCCGGACAGGGAGAATACAACTGCCTTTAACCGATTTGCTGTTTCCAACAACTTGGTGGATTGGGTGGACTGGGAAGGAGAAGACCTGATCAGCCCTTCTGAGCCTTATGATAATTTATTTGCCCATAAATCTTTTGTGGTCAAGCACGACGGAGTGGTTTACCATTACTACTGTGCGGTCAATAAGGACGGCCAGCGGGGCATTGCAGTGGCCACTTCCAGGGATCTCGGTATAAGTGAACTGGAGTTTCTTCCTCTGGAAGGGGAAAAGAAATGAGATGCTAGATTTGAGACCTGAGTAATGAGTCTTGAGATAAAGAAGTCCGGGTTGTGCTGGGTCTCTGCCCCAGCACTGGCAAGTTTTGAGTCTCTGACTCTATTAAGCTGTTCCAGCCTTGAAATCGTAAACAGTTAGCCATCATGAAACCACTTTTAAACGCTCCAACCTCCAAACACAATAACCTTAAACCTTATAATCAAACGCATGCGTAACGTTTTTTATATTGCTTTTGTCATTTTCATAAGTGGTCATTCGCTATTCGCCCAGACTGTGACTGGAGAACCTGCGGCCATTCCGCATCCACCGGAGAAATTCCACCTCAACCCTTGGGAGGATCCTTTGATCACTAGCCTAAATCGCGAGCCGGCAAGGGCGACGGCATATTCTTATGAAAGTGAAGCTGCTGCAAAAAAAGGTGATCGAGCGGAGAGCAGGATGCAGCTGTTGAACGGGGAATGGGATTTTTGTTTTGCGATGAACATGAAGGAGGCACCCAAGGATTTTTATGCGTCAAAGGTGACTGGCTGGGACAAAATCGAGGTGCCATCTAACTGGGAGCTCCAAGGCTATGACAAGCCCATTTATAAAAGTGCCGTGTATCCCTTTCGACCGATCAATCCACCTTATGTACCAGAGGATTACAATGGCGTAGGCTCTTACCAGCGCACTTTTGAAGTTTCCGAAAACTGGGAAGACATGAACATTACCCTCCATTTTGGTGCAGTAAGTTCGGCCTTTAAGGTCTGGCTGAACGGTGAATTTGTGGGCTATGGGGAAGATAGCTTTTTGCCTTCGGAATTCAACATAACGCCCTATTTGCAGTCAGGAGAAAATGTGCTTTCCGTACAGGTACTACGTTGGAGTGATGGGGCATACCTGGAAGATCAAGACCACTGGCGACTGAGCGGTATCCAGCGGGAGGTGTTTCTGATGGCCGAGCCCAAGCTGCGGATTTATGATTTCCACTGGCAGGCAAAACTGGATGATAGCTATCAGAATGCCACGTTCAGCCTTCGGCCAAAGATCGAAAACCTCACTGGAGCACGAGTGCCAGACAGTAAGTTGAAGGCCCAGCTTTTTGATGCCGAGGGGAAGCCTGTTTTTGATGCGCCGCTGGAGATGGGGGTGGAGGAAATTTTGAATGAAAGTTATCCAAGGCTGGATAATGTGAAATTTGGTTTGCTGGAAGCAACCGTAAAAAATCCCGAGCTTTGGAGTGACGAGCACCCTTATCTGTACACCTTGGTTTTGCGGCTTGAAGGGGAGGGTGGAAAGCTGCTGGAAGCCAAAAGCTGTAAAGTAGGCTTTCGCGATATCCGATTTGATCCGGAAAGCAGTAAATTGCTCATCAATGGTAAGGTGACCTATATCTATGGTGTCAACCGCCATGACCATCACCCTGTACGCGGCAAAGCCCTCACGCGGAAGGATATCGAGGAAGATGTCAAAACGATCAAACAGTTTAATTTCAATACCATCCGCACCAGTCACTATCCTAATGATCCTTATTTCTACGAGCTATGTGATGAATCCGGTATTTTGGTGATCGATGAGGCCAATCATGAGACCCATGGAATCGGTGGAAAGCTCAGCAACGATACCCAATGGACCCATGCTTACATGGAGAGGGTGACCAGAATGGTACAGCGGGACAAAAACCATCCGTCCATCATTTTCTGGAGCTTGGGCAATGAAGCTGGGCGCGGACCAAACCATGCCGCGATGGCTGCTTGGGTACATGATGTTGATATTACCAGACCTGTTCATTATGAGCCGGCACAGGGCAATCACCGGGCAGAAGGATATATTCCCCCAAACCACCCTGATTATCCAAAGGATCACTCCCACAGGATTCAGGTGCCCACAGACCAACCATATGTGGATATGGTCAGCCGGTTTTATCCCGGGATTTTCACTCCTGACTTGTTGGTCAACCAGCATGCCGACCATCGGCCGATTGTGTTTATAGAATACTCCCACTCCATGGGCAATAGCACCGGAAATATGAAAGAATTGTGGGATAAGTTCCGGTCATTGCCCCAAGTGATCGGTGGATGTATTTGGGATTTCAAAGATCAGGGGCTGCTCCAAACCACCGAAGATGGAGAAGAATATTATGCTTATGGTGGAGATTTTGGAGAAGAACGCCATGATGGTAACTTTTGTATCAACGGCATTGTCGCTTCTGATGGCCGACCAAAGGCCGCCATGTACGAATGCAAATGGGTCTATCAGCCGGTGGAAATGACATGGGAGGACACTGCTGCGATGGAGGTTCGCATCCATAATCGCCATGCTGATCAGTCGCTGGGAAGTTATCGGTTTTCACTTGGGCTTTTGGAAAATGGAAAAGAAGTCGAACACTACAAACTGCCTATGCTCAACCTCGCGGCAGGGGAAGATACGGTCGTCAATTTGGGTAACTACATCAAGGACCTTCCAGCAGAAAATGAATACCTCGCCCATCTCACCTTTAGCCTATCACAAGATGAAGTGTGGGCCGACCAAGGCCATGTGATCGCTGAACAGCAGTTCCAGCTCCAGAAAGGTTCCAGTCCGGTTTTTGATCAAGAACCGAGTGAATTGGTGGTGGAAGAATCGAGTGATGGCTACCATGTAAACGGGAAGGGTATCGAACTGAGCTTTGGCAAAGCATCCGGAGCCTTGGAGAGTTATCAAGTGAATGGCAAGGAGCAGGTTTCCAGTCCAGTGGAACTGTCCTTTACGCGGCCACTCACGGATAATGACCGCAAAGGATGGAAGCCCCAGGAAAAGCTGAAGGTTTGGTACGAGGCAGTTCCCTCGCTGACTAAAATGGAATCCTCGCAAATAGACAATGGCGATGTGCAGATTACCAGTCACTATTCCCTTATCGATGGCAAAGCCAATGTCCAGGTGGTGTACACCGTGATGGCAGGAGGGATGGTCAAAGTGGATTATACGCTGATCCCGCTAGATGATTTGCCAAATATTCCAAAAGTAGGTATGCATTTGGGAATTCTTAGGGAATATGACCAGATTACCTGGTACGGTAAAGGCCCCGTGGAAAACTATATCGACAAAAACCATGGCTTTATGGCTGGGATTTATAGCCAGCCCATCGACCAATTTATGGAGCCTTACGTAATGCCCCAGGAAAATGGCAACCGTACAGATGTTCGCTGGATGGAGTTTACGGATCAGTCCGGTAAAAATGGGATTAAAATTACGGCCGATAGCTTACTTAGCATGAGTGCTTGGCCATACACCGAAGTAAATATCAATGAAGCAAAGCATACTTTTGAACTCGAAGATGCCGGGTTTATCACGGTGAATATTGATCTGATCCAGATGGGAGTGGGAGGAAATGACAGTTGGTCCGACGTGGCCCAGCCACTGGAGCAGTATCAAATACCGGCCAAGCCCTATCGGTACAGTTATTATATTAGAGCCAAGAAGAAAGATTAAAGAATCAAGACTGATTAGGGTTTAGGAGGGTGAAAAAGTAGCAAGTACCAAGACGTGAGTATCAAGAGCCAAGATTCCTCCCCTTAAAGGGGAGGTTAGGAGAGGTTTTAATAGAGCGAAGAAATCCACCCATTGCGCGCCAGTATGATGAAATGGAGTTCTTTTAACTCCGTTAATTGAGCTAGAAGCTCAACTATTGAAATGCCGAGGCTCAGCCTGCGGCATAACCAAGGAGAGTGTCTAAAAAGTCCCCCTTTTAGGGGGATTCAGGGGGTGAGCTGTTCGGGATTTGTAATCCCGAACAAGAAATAAAGGTGGATTACAAATCCACCCGTAACTAGTAAAATAACCGGCATGAATGCCTAAAATTTTAAATCTAATGTCTTTAACCAAGACCCTAACCAACATTTGCTTTTTGCTTTTAGGCTTGCTTACCGTGGCATGTGGTCGCTCAGAGCAGAAAGGTAAAGATGCAGCAGACGCCTTTAAACCCACCTACGAGAGTTCTCAGCCATGGGTGTATTGGTATTGGATGTATTCGACGTATTCTAAGGAAGGCATCACGGCAGATCTGGAAGCCATGAAAGAAGTGGGGATAGGCGGGGCATTTTTGATGTCCATTAAAGGCCCCGCTGAGCCGCCCTTGACCGATCGGCCTACTTTGCAGGGATCGGATGAGTGGTGGGAGATGGTGCGTCATGCGATGGAAGAGGCTGATCGGCTTGGGCTTCGATTGGCCATGCATGCTTGTGATGGATTTGCAGTGGCCGGTGGACCATGGATTACCCCAGAAAAATCCATGCAAAAGGTGGTGTGGACGGATACCTTGATTCAAGGTGGAAGCAAGGTTGATTTGCAGCTCAGGCAACCCGAAAGTTATGAAGATTATTATCGGGAGCTGGCGGTATTTGCCGTTCCTGCGAAGGAAGAGTTTGAGCAAACTTCCGAGGCACTTCGTCCAGCAGTCACCAATAGCTTGGGCGAAACAGGGCTGGAATTTTTGTTGGATGATGCAGGTGACGAGCGTTTTGGGACCAATGATGAAGCATGGGTTCAGTATGCTTTTGACAAGCCTTTTTCCTGTCGCTCTATCCGGATCAAGACCAGTGGAAATAGTTATCAGGCACACCGGCTAAAAATAGCTGTTAGCGACGATGGGGAGCATTTTGAGGAAGTGGTCCGGCTCCACCCACCTCGCCATGGCTGGCAGGATTGGGATTATGATTATACGCACAGCATTCCTGCTACGACGGCCAAATATTTCCGGTTTATTTACGATAAATCCGGTACAGAGCCAGGAGCAGAAGACCTGGATGCCGCTAAGTGGAAGCCTTCTTTAAAAGTCAAGACCATTGCCCTTTCGGCGAGCCCAGTCATCAATCAATATGAGGGCAAGTCTGCCGCAGTTTGGCGGGTGAGCGAACGCAGCACGGCTGATGTGTTGCCAAATAACTCGTGTGTGCCAATGGACAAAATCGTGAACATTTCCGACCAGGTGGATGCAGGTGGAAGGTTGACCTGGGAAGCTCCAGAAGGTCAATGGAAAATCATGCGGTTTGGCTATACATCCACGGGGCATACTAACTACACTGGAGGAGGAGCCAAAGGCCTGGAGGTAGATAAGTTCAATGCATCAGCGGTGAAGTTTCAGTTTGACCAATGGTTCGGTGAGGCTTTGCGGACGGCTGGGCCTGATTTGGCCGAGGAAGTTCTGAAGATTTTTCACATAGACAGCTGGGAAGCCGGTAGCCAAAATTGGTCGCCCGTTTTCAGGGAAGAATTCAAAAAACGTAGGGGCTATGACATTGTCGATTATTTGCCAGTATTGGCCGGAATTCCATTGGAAAGCGCAGAGACCTCAGAAAAGCTACTGTATGACTTTCGTCGGACGATTTCCGAGGTGGTGATGGACAATTTTTTTGGGACCTTGCAAAAGGAAGCTTCTAAAAATGGTGTGAAATTCAGCTCCGAAAATGTAGCTCCCACCATGGTGAGTGATGGCATGGAGCATTTTAAGTACATCGACTATCCTTCTGGAGAATTTTGGCTGAACAGCCCCACACATGACAAGCCCAACGATATGCGGGATGCGATTTCCGGAGGGCACATTTATGGAAAGCAGATCATTCAAGCAGAGGCCTATACCGAGCTGAGGATGGACTGGGACGAATATCCGGGCATGCTGAAAGCCCTTGGAGATCGAAATTTTGCCTTGGGCATCAACAGGTTTTTTTACCATGTGTTTGTTCATAATCCTTGGCTCGATCGGAAGCCCGGCATGACCTTGGATGTGATCGGTCTTTATTTTCAGCGGGACCAAACTTGGTGGAAGCCCGGCAAGGCCATGGTGGATTACCACCAGCGCGTCCAATACCAGCTTCAAAAGGGCAATCCTGTGATTGACCTGGCGGTGTTTACGGGTGAAGACCTGCCCAGTAGGTCGGTGCTGCCCGAACGCTTGGCCCCCTTTGTGCCTGGGCTGGTAGGGACGGAGAAAATGGCTGCTGAAAGACGTCGTTGGGCCAATGAAGGCCAGCCTACAAGGGTCATTCCCAAAGGCGTGAAGCATTCTGCAAATATGGCTGATGCAGAAGATTGGACGGATCCATTGAGGGGCTATCACTATGACTCTTTTAACAAAGATGCCTTGTTGAGGCTAGCAAAGGTGGAAGATGGCAAGGTGGTATTTGGCGATGGTACCCGTTATGCTTTTTTGATTTTTCCTGGCCAGCGAAAGATGAACCCCAATGCCAGCCTGATGTCCGTGGAGGTAGCCGAAAAATTGTTGCAACTGGTAAAGGAAGGAGCGACTGTTTTGGTGGATGAAAAGCCGACAGGTACTTTGGGCTATCGAGAAGAAGAACAGCGATTGGCCGCAGTGGTGGAAGCACTTTGGAGTGGAGAAAAAGATGCACCAACAGATCGTGATGGCCCCAAAGTCTGGCAGGTCGGTAAAGGAAAGGTTGTACAGTTGCCCTATGAACAAAGGACATTGGAAACGATAGGCTTGGCGCCAGATGTGGTGGCGATTGACCAAGACGGCAAGCGTAATATAGGTTTTGCCTTTGCCCATCGAAAAAGTCAGAAAGAGGATGTTTATTTTGTGTCAAACCAATTGGAAAAAGCACGGCAATTGGATGTTACTTTTCGTGTCAAGGGTAAGAAGCCGCTTTTTTACGATCCTGTTTTGGACAGGGAGTATCCCGTCTCTAGTTGGAAAATAAGTACCGGAGGAACGCAGATGACGATAAAACTGCCTGCAAACGGATCTCTATTTGTGATTTTTCGGGAAGAGACGTCTGAAAAATCGATGGACGAAAACGTCAATTGGCCAATATACAAGACGCAAAAGACATTGGATAGGCCTTGGAAGGTAGCTTTTGACCCTGAGTACCGAGGTCCTAAAGCAGTGCAGGAAATGGCTGTATTGGAAGATTGGACCCAGCATCACAATGACAGTATCAGGTACTATTCCGGTACGGCAGATTACCGTACTACTTTTGATTGGAATGGAGAGCTTGATGGGGTATTTTGGCTTCACTTGGGCAAGGTCGCCAACATCGCTTCAGTAAAAGTGAATGGCCAGGACTGCGGTGTAGCTTGGACATTTCCCTATCAAGTGGATATTTCAGATGCCCTAAGAAAGGGGCAAAACGAATTGGAAATAGCTGTGACCAACACTTGGGCAAATCGCATCATTGGCGACCTGAAGCTCCCAAAAGAGCAGCGGTTTGCCAATACCATCGCCGACTTGGAGCGGATGGAAGGCAGGGAGCCGATGGAAGCTGGCCTGCTTGGACCCGTGAGGGTTTTGAAGGAGAGGGGGATGGACCACAGATGACGCAGATTTGACGGATAGTTCCGGATTTGTGGCTGGATATAATGCTGCTCCTGAGTTATAATCAGGAACACTCGAATAAGGGGGATTTGTCATCCCAAAGAACATTACAGCCTAAATGAAGGGGGGTAATCCCCCCAAAAAGTATAAATTAGTCAAACCTTAAAACATTACCACCTTTTAACCCAATGATCTCCATGAAAAATATTATCGCCTTACTAGGGCTATGCTTGTTTGCGAATGTTTCAATAGCGGAAGTGACCATGCCTGCGATTTTTACGGACAATATGGTACTCCAACAGCAGATGGAGGCTCCTATCTGGGGCTGGGCAAGTCCCAATGCGACGGTAAATATCACCACCAGCTGGGATGGCAAGGAATATACTGCCGCAGCCAACAGTGATGGCGAATGGAAGGCCAAGATGAGCACTCCTGAGGCAGGTGGTCCCTATACCATAAGGATCAGCGATGGTGACCAATTGGAGCTCGAAAATGTACTGATTGGGGAAGTTTGGCTTTGCTCTGGGCAGTCAAATATGGAAATGCCGCTAAAGGGATTTCCCGGCCAGCCCATCCTTGGGGGCAATGAGGCCATCATCAACAGCAGGAATGATCGCATCAGGCTGATTACGGTTCCTCGAAAATCTACGGTTCAGCCACAGGACAACTTCGAGGGCAAATGGGAGCAAGCCGCCCCTGCTGTGGTGTCCAATTTTAGCGCCACGGCTTGGTTCTTCGGGACGCAGCTGTATGATGTGTTAGGTGTGCCGATCGGCTTGGTGCATGTGTCGTGGGGAGGTTCCAGTATTGAAGCTTGGATGAGTGAGCAAATGCTGGCAGACTTTAAAGATGAAATAAAGATCCCACAAAGTGAAGATGAAATTGATGTGCCAAACCGCACCGCTACAGCGCTTTATAATGGTATGATCACCCCTGTGGCGGGTTACGGGATCAAAGGAGCAATTTGGTACCAAGGAGAATCCAATAATGGGCGACCAGACCAATATGAGGAACTGATGGTGACCATGGTTCGGGAATGGAGAAGCCTTTGGGGAGAAGGCCAATTTCCCTTTTACTACGCCCAAATAGCCCCATTCAATTATGGGATGTTCAGCCCAAATGAGGTGATCGAAAAAAATAACTCGGCCTATCTCCGGGAGGCCCAGCTACAAGCCATGGAGAGGATTCCCAATAGCGGTATGGCGGTGCTGATGGATATAGGAGAGAAGGAAAATATCCACCCAGCCGATAAAGCGGCCGGTGGTCACCGACTGGCCTATTGGGCCTTGGCAGAGACCTATGGCATAGAAGGTTTTGAATATAAGGGGCCTGCTTTTGAAGCCATGGAAATCAAAGGCAGTACGGTTATCGTGGCGTTTGAAAATGTTCCGGTAGGTATTACCTCATACGGAAAGGAAGTGACCAGTTTTGAAGTGGCAGGAGAAGATAAAAAGTTCTATCCGGCCACGGCCGTTTTAAGAAGAAAGTCAGTGATGCTTTCTTCGCCGCATGTGGACAAGCCCGTGGCGGTGCGCTATGCATTTGAGGATTTTGTGGTTGGCGAGATTTTCAGCACCGGAGGCATACCGATGAGTTCTTTCAGAACGGACGATTGGTAAAATGATAGCGGTAATGGCACGTAAACAACCGTGATTGGTCCCGAAGGGCGCAGTGCATTTTAAATGAGGCCGGAGTCTTCTGATTTCGGCCTTTTGCTTATTCAAGTGTAAACAGGAGGAATCGCTATTTGCGCGACGCGACGCAGTAAGGCAATTGCGCATTTTGGGTTAAAAATACCTGATCGAAAAATAGACCTTTCCATAATAGACCGTAAATTTGCGCCGTTCTAACGTAAGACCACAGCAAAAAGCTTAAATACCAATTCATGAAAAAGATACTGCTATTGTTTGTCCTTAGCTTGCCGATAGCGGCATTTGCACAGGAACAATCCATCGGCTTGAGAATCGGAGAGCCCATCAGCATTACCTACAAGACCTTCTTGGACGATAAAATCTCCTTTGAAGGAATGATCGGCCGGGGCAGTGCCAATAGCTCGGCCTATTATCGAAAAGTTTTCGACAGCAACCGGCCTTCACCTGAAGCTTTTTACCTTAACCACAGTGCTGGAGGAGGAGTGTCCTTTAATGGCAGAGTGGCCTATCACGAAGATGTTACGGCTGAATTCGACATTACCGAAGGGAACCTGTTGGCCTTTGGAGGGGCAGGACTCCAGCTGAGAAGTATCAATGTAGAATATGCGTATCAGGAAACAGCTGATGTAACGGCCGTTTTTTATGAAAGCAAAAATAACATCGACTTTGGCCTCGAAGTCTTTGGTGGTGGAGAATACTACTTCGAAGACCAGCCGGTCAGTGTCTTCGCAGAATTGGGGCTTATGATGGAAATCGCTGACCGGCCCGGTCATGTGAAGCTACAGGGAGGCATTGGAGCCAGGTATCATTTTTGAGTAGTGAGGTTTGAGTAGTGAGATTTGAGACTTGAGTATTGAGACAAATTCCTCCCCTTGCACGGGAGGTTAGGTGAGGTAGATAGGCGCATAATGGGAATTGGGTTGTGCTGATGGTCATGTGCCAATACGATCAGCTTTGAAGTGACACCCCAAACAGGCTTTGCCTGGTGCAAAACAGGTTCAATAAGGCCATGGACAATCACGGAGTTAGTAAAATGAAAAAAACGTTAATTATCATCGGCATAGTGGCCGTTTTGGGTTTTGGTGTATTTGCTTATTTGGGTGGTTTTAAAGACTACTCCATTACGGTAATGGAGCAGAAAAGTCTCCACCTTTACGGCCTCACCTATAGGGGCACACCCCAAGATGAGGGATTAAAAAACACCTTCCAAAAAATAGAAGCGGCCTTGACGGACCAAGCTGAAGCCACCTTGCACACCATTTATTATATAGAGCCTGCCGGCAAGCTGGACACCATGAACGTCTTCGTGGGGCTGGACAAGGTAAATGATGATGTGAAAGTAAACTGGGAAGAAAAAGTCATCCAAGGAGAACAATTTCTGATGGCCGATCTAAGGTACAATAAGCTGGTCATGCCTCGGCCAGCAACCATCAAAGAAGATATGCAGGATTATGCCGAGGAGCACCGCCTCACCCTATCCGGCATCTTCATCGATCGCCTGCTCCGTGAAGACCATGTTCAAGTCTGGGCACCTATTTCCAAAAAGAAATAGGAAACTGGTGATTTTTGGTATGATTTTGGTAAAATGAATTTTATAGGCGATCTTATCGGATGATATAAATCATATTTTCGAATTGGCCGTCTAATAAGAATGTCGTGAAACTAACCCCCTCAGATATGAGAAAATTATTGTTGCTTTTGTTTGTTGCTACCACCTTTATGATCCAAGGTTGTGAAGGCCCTCCAGGCCCGCAGGGTGAACCGGGCGTTAATATCGTTGGAGATGCTTATGAAGTCGAGGTTTCCTTTAGTTCAGGAAACGATTATATAGAAGTTTTTGACTTTGATGATTTTGGAGGGGCGCTATTTGAAGGGGATGCTGTCCTGATATATATGTATGAGGCTTCACCTGTAGATTCAGAATTTTATGCATGGCGACTCTTACCCCAAACCTTTTACTTACAGGAAGGTACTCTAGTTTATAATTTTGACTATACACCAAATGATTTTTCTATATTCTTAGACAATTCTCCAATCAACTTCAATGATTTAGTGCCTCATTGGACAGATAATATCTTGTTCAGAGTGGTTGTCGTGCCTGCCGATCTATTATCCGCAAGTGGAAGAATGGATTTCTCAAATTATGATGCTACAATGGAATATCTGGATATAGAAGAAAGTGACTTTGTGAAAATTCAAAAATAGCATTGATAAAATATATGATTACAGCCACCGAGAGTGATTTCGGTGGCTTTTTTATTTTCACTACTCATCAACACCTTTGCGTTCTTCATCATTCCATATTTTATAGATTGATTATACGCTTTCATGCCAGTAGATTATATTTCTCACTGACTGAATGCACAGAATCCCCAGAATGAAACAAGGCATTGCTGAGATTTCCGTGGTTTCTGTGAGCACTTGTACAAATGCGGCCATACATAGTTTATAATGACAATACCACAAAGACCAGAAGACACCATGTTTTTTTCAGAACCAAAATCCATTTCCCCAATACAGTTCGTATAATTTAGCGCAATCAACTATCTTTGCGCCATGCAATTGAAGAACGACTTGTTATTGAGAGCGGCCCGCGGCGAGCAGGTGGAACGCACCCCTGTTTGGCTGATGCGTCAGGCCGGAAGGATTTTGCCCGAATACAGGGAAGTACGAAGCAGCGTAAGTGGCTTTATCGAACTCGCCCAGACCCCATCGCTGGCAGCAGAAGTCACCTTGCAGCCAGTAGACTTGCTGGGTGTGGATGCGGCCATTATTTTTTCGGATATATTGGTCATTCCAGAAGCCATGGGGCTGCCCTATGAGATGATCGAAAAACGGGGGCCAAGATTCCCCAACACTGTTTCTTCAGCAGCAGACCTCGACAAACTGAGGATTGCAGATGGCGTGGATGACCTTAGCTATGTCATCGAAGCCATCAAGATTACCAAAAAAGCCCTTAACGGACGAGTACCATTGATCGGCTTTGCCGGTGCACCTTGGACGATCTTCGCCTATATGGTCGAGGGATCGGGAAGCAAAACTTTCTCTAAATCCAGGGCCATGCTGTATCAGGAGCCGGTATTGGCAGAGCGACTTTTGGATATGATTACCAAATCCACCATCAACTACCTCAAGGCCCAAATAGCCGCGGGGGCGGATATTGTGCAGATTTTTGACAGCTGGGCAGGCATCTTACCGCCAGACCATTATCAAAAATACGCCCTGAAATACATTTCCGAAATCTGCGATGCCATTACGGAAGTACCTGTAACGGTATTTGCCAAAGGTGCCTTCTTTGCACGAGAGGAAATGGCCAAGCTGAACTGTGAAACCATCGGCCTCGACTGGAACATGGGCATTGCCGAATCCAGAAGGCTCATTGGCGACCAGAAGACACTTCAGGGTAACTTAGACCCAGCAGCTCTATATGGTTCGGCAGCAGAAGTGGAAGCCGCCACCAAAAGAATGCTGGACCAATTCGGTACCGGTAGGCACATTGCCAACCTCGGTCATGGTGTGTACCCGGATATTGATCCCGAAAAAGTAAGGGTGTTCATTAATACGGTCAAGGAATACAGCAGTCAGCTTAGGGAAAAAGTATAACCAAGGCCCTCCGTTTTATAGAAAAGAAAAAGGGCTGTCACGTATTGACAGCCCTATGCCCAAACCTATGCTAATTTGTGGGATCTTAGAAATAAATATACTTCTTTCTCCCTTGGGCATCCTTTATCCGCACATAAAGGCCTTCTACGTCTCTGTTGGTGAATCGGTAATTTCGCTCAAATCCTTCTTCTACATTTACCGCATCAGAAGCGATTCGTTTGTTGGTTTCGTCAAAAATGTCCACTTGAGTTCCGGGAACCTTTATTCCCAGTACCTTTAAGTTGATCGTGTTTTGATCCTTTGCACGTCCGTAGGCTACGATGGGCATGTCCATTACCACCTTTTTTTCTTCGGTCAATACCTCATATGTGATCTCTTCGTCCTTGGTTTTGATCTTGATCTTATAAGCCCCTTCTGGTAGGTCGTCCAGGTTGTAAGGTATTTTCAATGCTTTGTTTGCTCTATACCTGTTGACGGCTAGTATCTTATTGTCCTCATTTAGTATGAGGATCTTTACCTTGCCTACCGGGGCACCCAAAGTGACTGACACATGCTTGTCAGTGGCCTCAACCATGGTGTTGGCCATTAAACTTTCTTTTTTTGCCAAGGTATCGGGGTTAGCGGATGCATTGGCCAGGAAAATCATTCCTAATACAAAAACGGATGTGAATAATGCTTTCATGACGGTATTTGTTATGTTAATTGTAAGTTTTAAATTTTGATTGTGTTTGTGTTTTCCTATACACTAATCGCATACCACAACCATTTTTCTCCCTTTGGCACAGTAAAAAACGCCACTCAGAAAGAGAGCTGAACATTAAAAAATCATAAATCAAACGATATTGGCATCAGGTTTTTGGACCGAAAGTGTATCAAAATCAAAAAGGTGTTCGGGCAAATGATCGGAAACAATACAGTTTTTTTATTTTTCATGGTCCGTTGCACTACCTGTATTATTGTATCATGATGAATAAAGAAATTTAAAAAAATATTTTTTCATCCTTCCATTCGGCTGGAGTCCAAATAATTGATCGTTCAGAACTGTACTATTCCGAACACCTGAATGTACCATTCTGACACAAGCCCCACCTAATATCATTAAAAATGTGCTCCACACATTATCCAAAAGCACCACAAATTCCGGTGTTGAAATCAGTATATAAAAATCCACCGCTCTTTAACAACTCGTTTATACACGCTTTGAGGGCGTTTTATTGCTTTGGATTGCATAAAAGGACTCTTGGCACCCTGCTTGGAAGGTAATGCTGACAAACCAACTATTAATGAGATTATGAAAAAGCAATTATTGGTAATCGGACTATTCACTGCCGGTACATTGGGATTATTTTCCTGTAATAATGAAGATCAGGACGAAGCACCCAATGCTACGGTGAATGTAAAAGCCAGGGCAATAGCCGAAAACAGTGTCTTGGAGGAAGGCAATCCTGAAGAAAATGCCAGGACCATCGCAGGTGCCAATATCATCAGCACAGCACTGAGTATTGACAATGTTAGCCTGCAGGCATCAGGCGAAACCACCACTTCCGCCTCCATACCACTCGAGCAGCCGTCAATCATCGACCTTAGCTTAATAGAAAGTGCTCTGCCCATGACCAAAGCCATGGGGACGGTAAACCTGAAACAAGGAGACTATACAGGAATCACCCTACAGTTTAAAGAGGACACTGAGCTTACCGAAACCAATTCCATGTATGGAAAAACCTTAAAGATAGAAGGGAATGTCAATAGCCAGTTGATGTCCATCCATACAGATACGGAGGAAATGCTCTCTGCAGCTGCCACCTCGGGAGCCATCAGCATTTCAGGTGATCAAGAAGTTTTTCTTAATTTCGATTTAAATCGATTATTGGAAAACGTGGACTTGACCTTAGCCATGGACGGCAACGGGAATGGGACGGTTGAAATTGAACCGGACAATTTAGACGGAAACAGAGACATTTACCTGACCATTATCGGTAATCTTGAAAATGCACTTTACGTTTCTTCTGAATAAAAAATAAAAAGGGTGCTTCCAATAGATGGAAACACCCTTTTCTTCGTCTATTAAATATTTTGCTTACAGGGCAGAGATGTATTCTCCATCACCTGCTTCATTCCTTACTTCGAATACCAAATCGTCCAAAGAAGCTACTTTTTCGAATTTAAATACTTTACCGAATTTGTCGCCTTCAAAGGTTTCTTCGAAGATCACATTTCCTTGGTCAATGATTCTAACGAACTTCTTGCTGTCATCTGAAGACTTCACCAAGAAAGCTACATTGGTTTGGTCTAGAACCTTCACTTTTGTGAAATAGTTAGCTTTCACTTTTTTGGTACCTACGAAAAGGTCTTTGTTTTGGATAGTGCCTTGCTCAGGGGTAAATACTTCAAAGTGGTACTCACCATCAGCCAGTGCTGTAAGGTCATACTTTTTGGCAAATAATTTATCACTTGAGATGATGTCCTTGAAGATCACAGTGCTGTTTTCATCTTTGATTCTTAGCAGTACTTTGCTGCTAGGTACAGCCATGAACTTAAGTTCTACCTTTTTGTCTCCTACTTTCTCGATTTTAACGGTTTTCTCGTCCAGGTCAGATCCTGTCTTTGCGAATGTACTTACTGAAATACAGAACGCTACTAGTGTTGCAATAATTAATCTCATAACTAGAAAATTTTATAGAGTTTTTAGATTTCTTTTTTTCCCTTCAGCCTTCGTTGACTTTCCAGGTGGTTAGTTTTTTTTGAGCTTAATTATTTTGGGCGTGTAATTGCTTTTCTTTTTGATTACACTACAAATGTAATATGTAAGTGATATAATTACCAAATATTCAAAGAAAAATATTTATAATTAACGATTCAGTAATATTAGTGCTAAAGTGTTAATTATATCGTATTTGTTGATTTGATTCCCAGACCAAAATGACAAAATTAATTTTGAAGAATATTATTTTGTATTATAGACTAAATATAAAATTTAAATCTTGATAAATTTTTTTAAAATAAATGAAGCTACTAAAATTCGGATTTTATTTCAAACGATTGCATAAAAGCAATTTCGTTTCATGGTGATTGGTGGTCAATAATGAAAGGCAGGAAACAGCCAACTGTAAATATTGGTTTATGGATTTCTAAATTTTGTAAAGTGCATATCAATGCCCGTTTGCTTTTGGGACGATGTGGCATTTTTGTGTATTCGTGGAGGTACCATTATGAAAACTGGCTGTCCTTAACTATTACGCTTGGGCAGAAGTATGACTTGATCTGTAAGCTTCATATTGGCGTTTGTTCAAAAAGAAGACCGACTCTTTCGAGCCGGTCCTTATAAATACTTAGCTAAGAAGTGTAAATCAAAGGGCGGAGAGGTACTCTCCTGTACCCTTTTCGTCCCGTACCTCAAAAACAAGGTCATCTAAGGACGCGACTCTTTCGAAAGTAAATAATTTCCCGTATTTATCCCCCTCGAAAGTATCTTCAAAGATCACATGGCCTTCATCCAAGATACGGACGTATTTTTTATTAGCGCCCTTGGCCTTTACGAGCAGCGCCACTTTTTTGGAGTCAATTACTTTTACCTTTGTAAAATAATTGGATCCGGCAGACTTTTTCTCGCCTAATGTGATTTCAAAATTGTTGATCGTGCCATCCTGGCGGGTGAAAATTTCAAATTCATAATCACCCTCTGCCAGTGCAGATAGATCATAGTTCTTTTTAAATTCCTTTTCAGTTTTGATGATCTCTTTAAAGATCACTCCGCTGTCAGCATTCTTGATCCTCACCAAGACATTTCCTTTTGGTTCAGTCAAAAACTTTAGCTGCACTTTTTTGTCCCCGATTTTTTCAAGGATTGCTTTAGCTTCTTTTTCTTCTTTCTTGAGGTCGGTATGACCTGCAGTTACGGCCGATGCACCAAATGAAATGCTCAAAGCCAACAATGTTACAATAATTAATCTCATGGTTTTAGTGATTAAAGGGTTAACAATCTAACTCTTGTAAAAACCTCCCGATGGACTTCACCGGATTTTCTGAGGCTAATTATTTTGGGCAGGTACTATTAATTAATGAATCACGTGATTATACTTCAAACGTAAAAAAGAGAATTCGTTATTGCAAATACATTAATGAAAAATATATTAAATTAACATTTTGGCAATATATATGTTTCATGGTTAATGATTCAATATTTTCAATACGAAATCGTTTGCGTTGCTTAAATACCGCTTGCTTTAGCGGGTATTGAGGCGAATATTTACATTTTTGGTAATTTTGACCTCGAAAAAGCTTTTTTTGACACTGATCTTTTTTTTATCAATGGCTATAGCTCAAATGCAGATTGGCAAGTCAAATTAAGCTGTTCCAGTAAAATCTCCCTCTTGTGTTCCCTAAAAACAGGTTTTAGTCCTTCACCTTAAGTTTATAAAATACGTTATAATTCCTTTCCTCTTTAGGGTCTTGGTTGTCGTTGACATAGATAATCCCGTCTTCATCAGCAAAATTAATCCCTCCATGCACGGGCAATTCATCAATTACCCCCACTTGCTCCCCTCCTTGGACAAGCATATAATGGGGCTTGGCGTATTGTGCTGAAGCTTCCTTAAACTCTGGCAGCTTATAATACTCCTCGCTTTTGGCCCTGAGCTCCTTGAGGACATCGGAAGGAATCCGTGTATAAAAACCCACCAAAAAACCCTCTCCACACACCCTTAAGTCCGTGAATAAAGGATAATCCTCAAGCCATCTCTGGGCATCTAAGTTTACTTCCGGGGCTACTTCTGGTCGGTATCTGTGGGTGAGCTGTACTGTGTCCTCCAGCACGGGACGTTCTCCTGAAAAATCAAAAATGAACAGCTGATTGCCGACTGTTGGCAACAATGCCATTTTCAGTGATTTCCGATTGATAGTCACCAAAGGGAACGCCTGCCCTACAAAACGATTGGATTTTAGAGGTTCCCAGGATTTCGGGTAGGAAGTGATCAATTCGCTTTCACCGGTTTCTACCTCATATTCAAAGATCGTTTTTGCGTTGTATAAAAATCTGCCCCCAATTTCTCCGGATCAATTGCCTTATGGTCAAAAGCATTGGATTCTTCCCCCAAAATGTACGCAGCACCATTTTTCATAAAGGGATGAAAAGTAGTCCGGTTTGTGTTGATTGTAATGGAGAATATTCCTTTCTGAAGTGAAGGCAAGTGCTTCTTTCGTTTACCCTGATAATCATATAGGTAAAATCCGGTCATTAGGTTTTGTGCCACCCAGCTGGTGTCATTCAGCAAACGGTATCCTGTACCAAAGCTACCAATTCCATCAGGCCCCTCGTTTAGAATGTCAAATTCCTGGATCACTGTTCCCTGTTCATCCACCAATAAGGGTTGGCGGCTTTTGGTATTTCGAAGCAAGTAGTATCCCAAATCACTCCGATGGTCATCCATTACCAAAGGCTCCAATTCATCTACTATTAAGGAATCTACCACCTCCAGTTTCAGCTTGGCAGTCGGTCCTGTGGGGTTGCGCTTTTCGGATTTTCCACAAGAAACCAAACTTATCAAAACAGTTGCAGTACATATTAGGATAATTCTTAACGGTCTCAATTGATATGTCTATTTTTAGGTGCTGAATACTATTCAAAGGGGCAATTCGGTGCCACCGATATGGATGTTATACCATATGGCAAAGCGAGCGCCAATGGTCGTCCAAGATAAATAAAAGGTCCTATATGATTTACTGTAGGTAACTTTTATTTTGTTTGCCAAATTATAGCGTGACTATCACATTGTTACCTTGTTGTTTTTTTGCTTCAGGTCAAAAAAGTACCCCAAACCTGTCCGCCGGTGGTGGAAACCCCGCTTCGGTGAGGTGTTTGACTAAATTCAAGGCCAGCACTCTCGCAGGCAAGCTCCTCCATTCGAGCAGCAAACCAACTTTTTGTGCCGATTCACGTCAAACAATCCTGCGCCTTTTCCAGCTCATTTCTTTGATTTCCTGACGTCAAATACCTCAAGGCAGAACCGAAAATTCTTCATTAAAAAAAGATTATGAATCAACGATGCAATAGCTGATATTTTATCTTTACCCACTATAATCCATATAGAGCCTAAAAAGAGTCACAATTCAAGATCATGACTCCTTTTATTTCCAAAATTAGTACATAGCTTTCGTTACAAACGAAGGCGAGATTGAGCGATGTGTGTTTTTATTTGAATTCGCCATTTTTCAGTCGAAGTGCTTCTTCAAGGTGGGCTTCGATCATGTTGTAAACCGCTTCATTACCATCTTCGTTATGAGGGCCGACGATGATCATGCCGTCACCATCGCCATCTTGGACAAGTCCCGGATCGATGCCCATAAGGAGCTTGTCCATGTAGAGTTCAAGCACCAGTTCTTGTGTGCCGTTTACTTCCGTTCCAGGGTTGAATTTGATGTTGATGTTTTCTTCGATGTCCAGGTACATCATAGATGGGATACCTTTCCAATCTGCCTTGATCAGTACTGATTTTCCATACATTTCACTGTCTTCAGGAAGGTGGTCAGCCTTGGTGAGGTCAAAACTCATGTGTGTATAAAAACCATTTGGAGCCAGGAAACTTCCCATTCTGGATAGAAGGATATGTTCATCCGTAACCAGGGGCACTACAAACTTGGGTCCCTTATTTGGGGTAATCAGTGTAATCGGGAATGTTTTGCTGTCGGCAATTTTAAGGATCATTTTAACGTCCTTTACCGAGATGTTGACATCGGTGACTGTCACGTTCCTGAATACCAAGCTTCCATCGTCTCCTTCTGATGGAATATTAGTGCTTACTTTGGCTGAGAGGGTCACTTCGCTCTCTTGGACTTCTTGTGACTCTTCTGTTTGGTTACAGGATACTAGCAAGGCAGAAGTGGAAATTGCCAGTAAAAGATTTCTAAAAGTTGTTTTTTGATACATAATTGTAAAGTTTTGGTTAGTAATGAAATAGTGCTTGTTTATACTGTCGATATTACTTTAATAATCGCTGAAGAGAATATTGTTTGTAGCCAATTGTAAATTATCTGTATTTTCTATGGTAAATACCTGGTCATTAAAAATATGAGGTATAAATAAAAGGCAAATTTCAACGAAATGATGAACTGCTGCCTTGGGACAGTTTTCAATGTTGGTATATAGCTTATCCGCTTTCTTGCCAGTAACAACGGTTCTCGCAGATATATTGACGATTTACTTATCAACCCAAATCCCTCAAAATCAGGTGTGTTACAAGGATAGGTCATGTTGGGTGAAAGGCTTGGTGTACAAATAATCCTTTTAAGCGTACAAAAACGGGTTGTTTGTTTTTATAGTGTTGAATGTCATTGCTTTAGGGGGTATATTCGATTGTTTTAATATTCACTAGCCTTATTTTAAAGTCATGAAACCGTTTTCTTATTTTTACCTGTTTGGAATAGCCACCATTTTGTTTTTATCCTGTAATAATGGCGACGAAGAGCCAGACCCAGTGAGTGGAGGCGGCGGTACCTTGACGTTGAGCGGAGATGAAGCCCATTATACGTCTGGAAAACTCGAAGTCAGCGAGACGGCCTATGGTCGGGCGGATTTGACTGGTCTGGAAGAGTCCTTGGTGGCGGTGTCCAGTGGAATTTCCATTCCCAATACTCCAGATGAAGAGCTGGTTCCCGAAGGAGGTGATCTGGAACAGCAGTTCGTCATAGTGGCGTCTGAATTGGCGATTTCCATGAGCATTTTTGCCGATGGTACCAAGCGGGATTACGTTTCCAATGTTACCAATCCCATCAATGTGACCATCAACCAAGAAGCCAAGGAAGTGGTTTTTAATGATGCTGCGGTGGTCAATGCTGATAATGGTTCTGTGCTGACCCTAAACGGCACCTTGACATGGTGATTTTCCCTAAAAGGATAAGCTAGCTGCCCGTCAAAACGAATAGCTTACCTGGCTTC
Source organism: Echinicola rosea (assembly GCF_005281475.1). NCBI lineage: Bacteria > Pseudomonadati > Bacteroidota > Cytophagia > Cytophagales > Cyclobacteriaceae > Echinicola > Echinicola rosea. The sequence continues at coordinate 1,914,053 of NZ_CP040106.1, forward strand.
CTTTTTCTGAATCGAGTGCTACTTCTGCATAAACTCCGATTTCCTGCTGTAGTTCTTCGACATGGGAAATTATTCCGACGACCCTTTTTTCATGCCTGAGGGATTTTAGGGTTTCGAATACTGTTCTAAGTGCATTTTTGTCCAGTGCTCCAAATCCTTCGTCCAGAAAGAAAAAGCTCTGGTCTGCGCGGTTCAGTGATTTTACTTTTTCTGCCAAGGCCAATGCCAGACAGAGGGATGCCTGAAAAGTCTGGCCACCTGAAAGGGTCTTGAGCAGCCTTTTTTTGCCCCCATTGAGGTGGTCTTTGACCCAGAAGGTGTTGCTGTCATCTACTGATAAAGTAAGGCTGTTTTTGGCCAATTGCATAAACCTGATATTGGCTGTTTGTACGAGCTCCTTTAGGTAGATATTGGATACATACTTGACAAACCCGCTGCCCTGAAATAGTCCATAAAGTTCTTTTAGGTTACTTTCTCTGTTTTCTACCAATTGGAAATCCTTCTTCAGTCGGGCTTTTTCCTCCAGTTTGGTATGAATGTCGTCGATTTCCTTCTGAAGCAGCGCCACATGTTTTTGAGTGGCCTCCAAGGTGGTTTTGGCCGTTTGGAAGGCGGTTTGGACGGTTTTAAACTGTTCTTGGTCAAATCCGGCGACCGCTTCTTCAGCTTGCAGGGCTTGTATTTTGTCCTGCATGATGTCTCGTTGCCTGTCAAAAACCTTGATTTGTTCTTGCAGCCTTTCGGGATCAAGTTGTTTTTCCAAGAGCTCTTTGACGGTTTGGATATTGGTGAAATCATGCTCCGCCATAGCTAGGGAAAGCGACTCATCGGTTTTTTCCAGCTTGGCTTTCACCTCGGTCAGCCGCTCATGGTATGTTTTCAGGTTTGCCAAGTTGGTGGTTTGTTGTTGGCGTATTTCATTCAAGGCATCCTGCGCCCTTGGCAAGTTTACTTCCAAGTCATCCAAATAGCGCTTTACCTTGGCAATATCCTCATCAATTTTCTGGGCACGTGCTGTCCTGTATTTTTCCAGAAGATCGGGAAAATTTACTTCAGCGAGTTTGGTTTCGATTTTGGTCTGTAGGGTTTTGACGTGTTGGTTGGTTTCTTGGTATTTGACCAGATCTTGCTCTGATCTAGCCAAAAATTCCTTTTGATCAGCTAGGAGGGATTTAAGCTGCTGTTGAAGTGTTTTTTCTTGTTTGAGGACTGCTTTGGCAGTTTGTAATTTCTGCTCAAGGTCCGACGAATCTTTTGCATCACCATTTCCTGTAAGCAGCACTTGGATACGTTGCTTTAGGCGATCCGCCTCCTGTTGTTTTTCGACTTGGCCTTTTTGGGTGTTTTCCAAGGTCAGATGTAGCTTTTCATAGCTGGATTGTGCCGCCCGCAACGTTTCCAATCGTTGACTGTGTCGCTGGATGGAATCATCGGTTTTTTCCAGTTTTTGGTCATCGAACTGATGTTCTAGCGGCTCGGGATGATCCAGGGCACCACATAGCGGACAGGGATCTCCTGCTTTCAACTGGCGGGCATAGGTGAACAAGCCCTGTTGCTGCAGGAGGTGCTCGCGGTCTTTTTGTCCTTGATGGAGTTGGTCGGTCGCTTGTTGGATTGCTGGAGCAAAATCAGCTTCCTGTAACCCGACTTCTTTTAGCAATTGTTCTATAGCGGATTGGGTAGCCGTTATCTCTTCCGAAAATGTGTTTGATTGTTGGGCAAGCAGGGCAGCCCTTTCATCCAGTTGCTTGATCTCCAGATAGGAAGATTCCAGTAGGCTTACCTTGTCCATTTCGGGAACATCCAAGTGCTCAATCGCTTTTCCTACCTTTTCTATTTGGTGTGCCAGCTTGTCTTTTTGTTCCTGCTGTGTACTGTTTTGGTGTTCAAGCTGATTGAGTTCTTGCTGTAAAGCAGATTTTTCAGCGGAAAGTTTGTTGAGTTCTTTGATTTGGAGCAGGTCTCTGATCCGTGCCTCTTTTTCTCCTTTCGTGCTATAGTCCTTATAAAGCTTTTGATAGCGGGTGTTTTTTTCTTCGATTTCTTGTTCGAACCGCGTTTTGAAGCGCTCACAGTCGGTTACGCTCACCCGGTATTTTTCCAGGTCAATTTCCAGTTCTTGAAATTGGTCAAGGAGGGGTTTTACATGGATGAGCGCCTTTTGGTATTGCTGGAGCAAAGTGCTTTTTTGTTGGAATTCAGGCAATTGTCGGTCCGATTCGGCCATCTGTTTTTTGAGCTGGATGAGCTGTTCTGCCTTTTCCTTTACCGCGAGGATACTGTTGAGCTGCTGTTCTTTTTCAGCGAGCTGTTTGGCCTCTTTTTCCCTTTGGGTCGTAAGCTGCTTCAATTGCCCTTCGGTGGTTTGGAGAGCCTCTTTAGAAAATGCCGCCAATCCCTCCAATTGGGTTTCGAGCTTGATCTTCTTTTCTTTTTCGATCGAAAGCAGCTGCTTGGTTTTTCCCGCCAGGTCAAAGCGCTCCAAGCCAAAAAGTTCTTTCATCATCTCGGCACGGTCTTTTGGTTTTTGCTCGATAAACTCCCTGAATTTTCCTTGGGGAATGATGACCGTCTGGCGGAAGTGGTCCATTTTCATGCCGATCAGCGCTTCGCCTTTGGCTTCCAGCGGAATCCAGCCATCGCTAGACTTTTCATAAAAAGTATGTGTAGCCGGCTTTACATCATCAAAATTCTTGGTATTTCGCTTGGCGATATAGGAAGCCTTATATTGCCGGGCATTGTTTTTTCCTGCTAGGAATTCAAAGTGGATGGCGATGCCGGGGCTTTGGAGGTTGACCATGCTGTTTTTTTCGCCTTTGCTGGCGAGCCTTTCGGTGGTGCCATAAAGTGCCAGCAAGATGGCTTCCAGTATGGAGGATTTGCCGCTCCCTACCGCTCCGAAAATACCAAAAAGCCCTGCGCCGGTCAGTTGGGTAAAGTCTATGGTCTGCTTTTCCTTGTAGGAATATAATCCTTCAATTTCCAGTTTTACAGGAATCATATCTATTCGTTTTGACTGATGATTTCGTTAAAAAGTGCACTGATCTCTTTGTTTGGGGCTACACCTTTGGCGCTTTGGTAAAAGCGGGCGAAGAGCGTCCCCATGTCTTTGCCCAAGTCCGCTGCCTGCAGACCTGTCCCATCCCTGTCCTGTTGGCCGGTAAGTCGGGGGATCAGATTGACAATGCCATCGTGGGCTTTCATGATGGTCTTTCGGGTTTCCGCATCGATCGAGGTGGCGGTTTCATAGATGATTTCTACGAAGCAGTAAGGGTTTTCTTCCAGCCAAGTGAGTGTATCGGCCAAATCGGAAAACGTCTTCTGATAAAGTGGTCGTCCTTTCTTGAGGGCAATAGGATGGTATTGGGCGGGGTTATTGGGTTTGACTTCTACCAAAACCACCTGTTTTTCCTGATTGGCTTCGCTAAAGCTATAGGCTAAGGGAGAACTACTGTACACCACAGGACAGGGCTGCTTGTCCACGGCATGATAGCGGTGAAGGTGGCCTAGCGCCGCATACTGGATACTGTCGGGGATCATGTGGGTGTAAAGGGCTTGGGTCCCTCCCACGTGTAAGATAGGTCGTTCACTTTCGGGTTCGGCTTCGGGTTTTTCACCTTCCCTCATAAAGAAGAAGTGGCCCATAAAAAGATTGACCCCGGCATCATCACAGTACTGGTTTGCGAGAGCATTCCACTTTTTGTCCAGCACTTCCCGTAAAGCAGCCTCTTTGTCTTCTTCTCCCAAGTATGTTTTCAAGAGCACTTCGTTGGCATAGGGCGCCAGGATAATGCGCACTGGAAAAGGGTGGTGTGGCAATTTAAGCTCCACAAATCCTGGGGAAGACTGCTTGATTTCCAGGCCGCTGTCCAACTTCCCAGGCGTGACCACTTGCTCATAGCTGCTGTAAAAAAGAATGCCCAATTCCCTGGCCAGCGGATCAGGGGCACTGATGAACTGGGTGCTGTCGTGGTTGCCAGAGATAGCGATCACCGGCCTTTTACCGTCCTTGGAGAGTCTGCGAAGGGTTTTGTAAAGCAGCTCTACCGCCTCATGGCTGGGATTGAAACTGTCAAAGATGTCTCCGGCCAGCAAGACCAAGTCCACCGCTTCACGATCTGCAATGGCGATCATCTCCTCCAGTACCAGCTGTTGCTCCGGCAGTCTGGAATATTCTTGAAGGCGTTTTCCTAAATGCCAATCAGCTGAATGTAAGAGCTTTAACATATTTTAAAAAGGTCGGTTTTTCGTTTTAATAGAAAATCAGATTAAATTTAGGGGCTTAAATATTGGTAAGCAAACCAAATAGTGGATCAAAAGTGCGAAAAGCCCAATATATTCACTGTCCAGAATATACTGCATTACATGGCCGTTTTGTCCAGGGCAAACGTATTTATGACGTCATGGAGTTGTTTAATTCAGGCAAAAAGCGTCAGACCGAACGGAGTCGAGGTCCAACGTCTAGTCTTCGACTTTAGTTTATCCTGAGCTTGTCGAGGGGCTCAGGCTGACATGTCCTTACTAATAGTTTAAAAGCGATTTCCCTGCTGTTTTGTCCGCTCCAAGCAGTAATGGCGAGGCATTTCTGTAGCAGGGAAAGTTTGCTTGTCTTTGGGACAGTAGGCAAGTATTGGTCATTTGCGTACGGTTTGTGCATGTGGGTTTATGATACCCGTTTGAAAATCTGGCATTTAAATTGTGAAGCCGATGTTTATGAGGAAAATATTGTTTTTGTCCCTGTTATTGAGTGTGTTAGGGATAGGGAGATTGTTGGCGCAGCCGACCGATTTGGGAGTGGATTCTACATTGGTGATAGAAGAGGGGATAGCAAGTTACTATGGTCGCTTTTTCCATAACAGGAAGACAGCCAATGGTGAGATCTTTGACATGGAAGGAATGACTGCGGCGCATAAAAACCTGCCCTTTGGCACGATGGTACGGGTGACAAATCTCCGAAACGGTAAGGAAATCATCGTGAAGGTAAATGACCGCCTGCCCCAAAACTCCAAGCGCACCATCGACTTGGCAAAGGGTGCCGCAAGAAAGCTCGGCATGATCCAGATGGGGCTGGCACCCGTGGCCATCAGTGTATTAAAACCGCAGGGGATAGCCCGGCTGATGGATTATTATGAAGATGATGTCCCCACCGGCCTAAGGCTGAGAATGTACCTCAAGCCCATCGCGGTCGAAAAAGATACTACCGTGATTTTTGCTTGGCCTTTTGACCCCCTGGCCTTTTGATCCCCTGGCTTTTTACCCCCTGGCCCCCTAAAAGGGGGGAGTTGCTTGGCTAAGGGAGTTTCTTGTCGATATGGCGGCTTCACCTTCAAACTTTTCTACATTGAACCTTTCGACTTGTTCTTACCCCCTGGCCTCCTAAAAGGGGGAATAGTTGCTTGACTAAGGGAGTTTCTTGTCGATATGGCGGCTTCACCTTCAAACTTTTCTACATTGAAACCTTTCGACTTGTTCTTCCCCCTGGCCTCCTAAAAGGGGGGGTAGTTGCTTGACTAAGGGAGTTTCTAACGATATATTGGCTCCACCTTCCAACCTATCTACATTGAAACCTTTCGACTTGTTCTTACCCCCTGGCCCCCTAAAAGGGGGGGAGTTGCTTGACTAAGGGAGTTTCTTGTCGATATGGCGGCTTCACCTTCAAACTTTTCTACATTGAACCTTTCGACTTGTTCTTACCCCTGGCCCCCTAAAAGGGGGGATAGTTGCCTAGCTAAGGGAGTTTCTAACGATATATTGGCTTCACCTTCAAACTTTTCTACATTGAAACCTTTCGACTTGTTCTTCCCCCTGGCCTCCTAAAAGGGGGGGTAGTTGCTTGACTAAGGGAGTTTCTAACGATATATTGGCTCCACCTTCCAACCTATCTACATTGAAACCTTCCAACCTTTCCCCCTTACATCACATATTCGTCATTGATGGGGCTGACGGGATCGGGGATGTGTTCTTCATGGATCATTTCCAGTAGATTGATTTCGATGGTACGGGTGATCTGGTCCAGGGGGATTCCGGTGGGGATGGGCTCAAATGGATTTAAAATGGCTTGGCCGATAAAGTGAATGGTATGGAAGACATAGCCAATGATGGTGCCAAAAAGAATGGCGCGCCAGCCTACCGTGGGCGCTACTGCCAGTGTAAAGGCAATGTTAAAAAGCCAAATAAAGGCCTTGGTATAGTAATTATAGGAAGTGGGGAAGACGGTGTTTTTGATCCGTTCTGATTTGCCCATCTCGTCGCAGAACCGGGTGATTTCCCTGTTGAGCTCCAAAAATTCGAAACCATCTATAAGTTTTTCTTTTCGCCAGGTTTTGAGTTCCATAGTCTGAAGACTTAGGATGGCATTGTGTATATTACTTTCGTTTTTGATGATATCGAGATCGCTTTGTATGAGGTATTTTTTGTACTCATGGTCGTTTGTTCCACGCAGCTTTTCCTTTAGAGCATACAGGAAGGCAATATGACGTTTGATGGCATATTCTTTCATCAGCTGTAAGTGCTGCCCTTTGATTTGGTCTGTGGGGATGGGGAACAGGAGGGCATGTCTTGCCCACGTGCGAGAGCTATTGACCATGGCACCCCATATTTTTCGTGCTTCCCACCAGCGGTCATAGGACTGGTTATTGTTAAAACCTATAAAAAAGGCCAGGGCCGTGCCCAGGATAGAGGGGATGATGGAGGGCATTTCGAAGTGGTACTGGATAAAATACCGGTAGAAGAAATAAGCCATCGAGCAGGTCAAGGCGACCAAAATCGTGTTTTTCCAGGTCCCCCTGACTATGCGGCTCAACCTGATGTCATGTGTAATGATCATGGTGGGAGTCTTTTTTGGTAATGTAAACAATTTACGAAAAAGTTGATGGAAAGAAAGGGAGGCAAATGGGGGAAGTGCGGATTCAGCTTGCTGCAAACGAAGAGGATTTTTTGGGTGTGCCAAGTCCAGTCCTCTTCGTTATGCTTGGTAAAAAATTTCATACTACAAGCTTTTAATGTTTTGAAAAATTGTTTTTTGATGATTGTAAAAGTATATAATATTACATATGCTTATGATTTATTTGTTTTTTCTTAAAATACCCCACATGGGGTATTTGCTACTATCGTTTTTTTTTTTCTTGTATGAGAATTTATCTAATCCAAAACAAAATATTTGGAACAACTTTTTTTGAGAAACGAAACAAGTGCTGCCAACATCCCATTGGAACGGATACTTTCTCTGGAGGTGAAAGATTACTATTTGGTCTGTCATACCGTCTGTGGCAAGGACTTTTGCTGTAGTAAGCCGTTAAATGAAATAGAGGGAGAATTGCCGCCGTACTTTATACGGATCAATAGAAACACCATCGTGAATTTACAAAAGGTAAGGTTGGTGGATTTTAAGGAGAGAACCATTTTTATGAATGAAAAATTGGCCTATCAGTTAGCTGTTAGGAGAATGAAAGCAATACGTAAAGCAATCAATGAATATGAAGCATTTAGAAGGGATATTGGCGAGTAAGCATTTTCTACCAGAGGATAGCCTGGTAATTTTCGGCGAAGCCAGAAGTGGGAGTACCTGGCTAATGGAACTCCTCGGTCATATCCCCGGTTCCATTATCAATTGGGAACCGCTACATGAGGAAAGGGGAGTAGTTCCTGTCGCTTTGAATTGGGGAGACCGGCCTTATATTCCAATTGAAGATAAGCATGCAGAATATGTGGACTGTATCAGGGATATATTGTCCCTCAGAAAGTATTCCGATTGGACGATTGGCAAGAATTCCATAGAAGACTTAGTAAGTGGAAAATTGGTTCTGACCAAATTTGTCAGGGCCAACTTGCTGCTCCCTTGGATGTGCCAACACGTCAAGTTCAAGCATAAACCTGTGCTACTGGTGAGGCATCCTTTAGATACCAGTCTTTCGCAGCTTATGGCGTTTGGAAGCGGAGTCAATGATTATGGTGAAATTCCGCCGTGTATTAACAATGCCCGTTTCACACAACATAGGGAGATGATGCAACAAGCTCAAAATGATTTGGAGTATAAGATCGTCCTTTGGTGCATCAATAATATGCCGGTTTTGGAAAATCCAGGATTACGGGATATGGTAGATGTGGTCTATTATGAAGATTTGATCATCGATCCCCGGAAACAACTCCGTTCGCTTTTAGGACGGATCATTCCCTATAAACATATTTCGAAAGTAATGTCACGCATTCCATTAAGGGCTCCCAGCGAGACGAATTTGCGGGGACGACTGGAAAACAGTCCTATAAAACAACTTTACAAAAATATTGATGGCATTGATTATAGCCAAAAGGAGCGGATTCAAAATATTTTTGACCACTTTGGATTGAAGCTGTACAATGCCTTTGATCCTTTTAGGTTCTGTAACAAACCTTGGTGATTAACCCCCGTCCCCTTAGCGGAGCCGAAAGGGACTGGGTAGTAGCGGGACGGAAAGAAACCTACCAATGTTTGTATTTAGTAAATGCAAAGAGCTGATTTAACATCATCTAAGATTTCTACGTTCACGAGTTGAAACCCTACGCTCACGGGTTATACCGGTACACTGTCCCTTTTGTATTGATATTTTGTTTAGGTTGTCGGTGTAAATCAATTCTTTAACCAAAAAACAATTTAAAAGATGAAAAAGAAAAGAATGTTACCAAAAGTAGTGATGGCTGCGAGTGTAGCTGCCATGGGCGTAGGTGTTTTTCAGACTTTTGATGCGGAGGCTCAGACCACTGGAGGAGGAGTATGTTGTCAAATGAAGGATAAGACATGCTATCATCCTGACAATATATCCTTCGCCGATTCCATTTGGAAAAGTGGAGCGAGTACCTGTAGTTAATTTGAATGCTTGCCCGACTAGAAAGTACTTTTGTTCTGGTCGGGCTTTTTTAAACAAAAAATAATGAGAAAATTAAGTTTATTGATGTGTCTTTTGCTTCTTTTTTCTTGCACGCAAGAGAAAGAAGAAGTATTCCCTAACTATGAAGTCAAGGTTTTTATGAGGGATGATATTCTAAATACAAAGTTCCTGAAAGGAGAAAAACTTGATTTTGGGGAATTCTTGGAGCCTCGGTACATTATGGTAAATGAGGACTATATCTTAGTTTGCGAAAACGGCTTGAACGATATTTTCTATGTATATGACAAAGAAGCACTAACCTATGTGAAGAGCATGGGGAAAGATGGCTTTGGTCCTGGAGAGATATCCAGAAGTAATTTTTTGCACAAGGGGCTGAGCAAGGGGGATTTTTGGGTGTATGATAATGAAGGAAGAACCTTCAATAAATTTAATCTCTACAATGATACCAGTAAACTCGCCGTAAACCAGATAAAACAAACGGACGCCTTGGCATCAGCAACGAATTTCGTCCCCATCACAGACTCGACCTTTATGGCGATGGCAATGGATAGCGAATACAAATTTTTGGAATATAACTGGAATGGGGATTTAATAAACACTTATGGTAAGTGGGAGCATATGTCAGAGGAAAGTTTCTCTTCATTTATCCTGTTTGTTGTAAACCAAGGAAAGCTAATTGGATCTGCGGATAGAATTTTTTTTGGAATCTGTGGAGTTCAGAGAGACTATATAGATATCCTAAATCGTGAAACGGGTAAGGTTTTGTCCATAAGAGGGCCAGAAAATATAGACCCTGAATTCGAAATTGATAATAGTCGAGGATTTGATTATCCATTAATGAAATCAGACGAGACCCATTATAGAGGCTTGTTTTTTGGAAAGTCTTCGATTTTTGCGCTGTATTGCGGATTTACCGATAAGGAGAGCATAGAAAAGCAGGAATCTAGAATATTTGAATTTGATTATAATGGAAATGTTCGAAATGAATATATCCTGGATTATTCGATACTGTCGTTTACAGTGGATGAGGAGGAGAAGATGTTTTATTGCGTGAGCTTCCACGAAGAAGACCCTAATGTAGTACTATTTTCATATGACGAATAAAGTAGAATTGATTTCTGGAAAAATATTGTTTAGGAAATATCTCCACCAGAACACTTCCTTTTCAGATAAATTAGGTCTAATAAATGGCAAAAGCGTATCCATCCTATATTTTTCCAGTTTGGAAGATCCGATATATTGCGAAAATAGAAGCTAAATATAAAACATGAAATGAACCTTATGTTTGGCATAGGAGGAGTCGGGACATTAAAATCATCCTTTCTTCTTTAGAAAAGCCACAAATCTCCCTTTGCTTTTAATTAAAATTTTAGTTAATTGAAGAAGTCAACATTTTATTATCTTTTCCATGAATGCAAACAGTTTATTTTTACTGCTGGTTTTACCGTTTCTTTTTTCCTGTGAAAACAGTACGGAGAAACAAGAGGAAATCCCCCTCGAATCCATGCGCAATGAAGTGTCCGCCACCAAGGTGACGGTGGCCAAGGCCGAGAAGCGCTCTTTTGACTACCTGATCAATGCCTCGGGGAAGGTGGAGGCAGGCCAGCAGGTAATGGTGGTCATCGAGCGGCAGGGTTACCTCAAGGAGCTGAACGTCCAGGAGGGCCAGTATGTGGAGGCCGGGACGGTCATCGCCCGTCTGGACAATACTGACAATGTTTTCAGAAAGGAAAAGGCCCTGGTGCAGCTCAAAAATGCGCAGGCATCCTACAACAGCGAAAAGCTGGGTTTCGGCTCCATCCTGGAGGGAGAGGACCAAGATCATATTGGCCAGCTTGACGAGCAGTTGAAGGCCAGTAGCGGCCTGCTGTCCGCAGAGATCGAACTGAAGGAAGCGGAGCTGGAGCTGGCCAAGGCCACCATCAAGGCTCCCATCTCCGGCAAGGTGGCCGACCTGCAGTTGAAGCCCGGCAGCCTCGTCAATGCGGGAGAGGAACTTTGCGAAGTGCTCAATACCCATAACCTGCTGCTCAGTGTAAAGGTGCTCGAATCCGACATTCCCTTTATTTCCCTCGGCCAGACGGCGGAGGTCTATCCCGTTTCTGCCGGCACGGGCACACTGTCCGGCAAGGTGGGCAGCATCAACCCCAAGGTGGACGAAAATGGCTTGGTGGAAGTGGGCATCAAGCTGGCAGGTACCCAGAAACTGCTTCCCGGCATGAACGCTCGCGCAGTGATCCGTGCCCCGCAGTCGGACAATGTGGTGGTGCCCAAGCAGGCACTGGTCTATCGCTCCGGTCGCCCGGTGGTCTTTACCGTCAACGGCCAGGAGGCCAAGTGGAACTACGTGGAGGTAGGCAAGGACAATGGCCGCGAGATAGAAGTTCTTGACGGCGTCAAGGACGGGGAAACCGTCATCACCAGCAACAACCTGCAGCTGGGGCACCAGGCACAGATCCAGATCACAAAAGAAAACGAATAGCCCATGGTCAGATTTTTATTGGCGCGGCCGATTGCGGTGACCATGGTCTTTGTGGCCCTGATGGTGTTCAGCCTGATCGCCTTCACGAAGCTTCCTGTCTCGCTGCTGCCGCCCATCGATGTGCCGCAGATTGTGGTCAAGGTGAACTACCCCAATGCCTCGCCCGAGGCCATCGAACAGAACGTGCTGCGCCCGGTGCGGGAAAGCCTTATTACCCTGAACGGTCTGGAGGACATGCAGAGCAAGGCCGGCAGCGAAACGGGCACTGTACGGCTGCAGTTTGCCTACGGCACTTCCATGGAGCTGGCCTATATCGAAGTGAACGAAAAGATCGACCGATTGACCAACAGCCTTCCCGAAGAACTTTCCCGCCCCCAGGTCATCCGCATCAACACCAATGACATTCCCATGGTCCGCATCCAAGTGGTGCCCAAGGAAGGAACAGACTACGCCGAGGTGACCAAGCTGGCCGAAAATGTCCTTAAAAAGCGCATCGAACAGCTGGAAGGGATTTCCCTGGTGGACATCAACGGCAAGCAGGAACGGGTGATCACCGTCCGCCCGGACAAGGCCGTGCTGGCAGGGCTGGGCCTGGGCGAGCAGGATGTGGTCAATGCCATCACCTCCGGCAACCGCGAGCTCCCCGGCATCAGTGTCAGGGACGGCCAGTACCGCTACTTCCTGCGGCTGGCCACACGCGTAGATACGCCGGAGGACATCGAAAACCTTCCTGTCAGTGGGCCGGAAGGCCGCTCTGTACAGTTGGGCAAGGTGGCCGAGGTAGGATACCGTATGGGAGAGACGTTGGGGTACCACCTTTATGGACCCAAGGAAGGATTGGTGATCACGGTCCACAAGCAGGCGGCGGCCAAGATGAACGAACTCATGGAAAAGGTCCGGGGATCTGTGGACCATTTCAAGCAGGATTATCCGCAGGTGGATTTTGCCATGACCCAGGACCAGAGCACCCTGCTCAATGCCGGGATCACCAATCTGCAGACCAGCCTGCTCTTTGGGGGGATCTTCGCTTTTGGGGTGCTCTTTATCTTTATGGGCAACTACCGCATGCCGGTAATCATTGGCCTGAGCCTGCCTACATCGCTGGTGATCAGTTTTTTGGTCTTCCAGGCGGCAGGTATCTCCATCAACGTCATCTCCCTGAGCGGCCTGGCCCTTGGGCTGGGCATGCTGATCGACAACGCCATCATCGTCCTGGACAATATCACCCGAAAGCGCCAAGAGGGACTTCCCCTTTTCGAGGCCTGCGTGCAGGGGGTGAACGAGGTGATGTCCGCACTGATCAGCTCGGTGCTGACCACCTTGGCGGTCTTTGTGCCGCTGGTATTTCTGAGCGGGATTTCCGGCGCCCTGTTCCTGGACCAGGCGGTCTCGGTGGCGGCGATCCTGTTCGTGTCGCTGGTGGTGGCCTTTGTGCTGCTGCCACTGCTGTACCGGGTGTTCTTTGCCCGTAAAGCCTGGGAAGGCAACCGCGAGGACAGCCCATTTTTCAGGAAGATCACAAAGCTGTACAAAATGGGCTACCAAATGGTCATGGCCAACAGGAAGTGGAGTTTGGCACTGCTCTTTGCGCTGATCCCGGTGTTTTTGTTGGTGGGGACCGTTTTGCCCACGGAAGGGCTGCCGCCCATTGCCAAGAAGGATGCCGTGCTGGAGGTGGACTGGAACGAGCCCATCGGCGTGGAGGAAAACCGTGACCGCGTAAAGGGCGTCATGGCCAGCTTGGAAGGGGATTTTGAACAGGCAGAAGCGGATGTGGGCGTGCGGCAGTTTTTGCTCTTTGACGGGGAGAATTCCGTGCAACAGGCCACGGTGTACCTGGATTTCAAGGACGAGCTGTCCAAGGAGAAACAGACGGCCCGTTTGGAAAAAATGCTGGCGAGGGACTATCCCCGGGCCGCCGTGGAGATCAGCGATGCCCCCAATGCCTTTGACCAGTTGTTTGCTTCTGACATTCCCCATTACGAAATGCGCTGGAAGGAGCTGGAAAGCAAGCGGCCGGTTCCCGCAGCGGAGATGGGGCCCTGGCTGGAAGAGCTGCCGGTGACCCATTGGAAAAAAGGGCCCGGGCTGCAGGAGGAATCCGCGGTGCTGTTCCGCATTGACCTGGAAAGGCTGGCCCTGTACGGGATCGATATCGGTGCGCTGACCGGTGAGATCGAAAGGCTGTTTGGCCGCTATACCATCGATGAGATCAAGCGTTTCAGTGAGGTGACGCCCATCCGGCTGGAAGGCAATACATCGGATTTTATGGACATTCTCCGCAGCAACCACCTGGAAGGCAAGGAAGGCCAGCGCTACGCGCTCGACAATTTTATCAGGGTAGGTTATGAAAGCCACTACAAGTATGTCACCGCGGACAAGACGGGCATCTATCAATCGGTCAGTTTGACGGGCGCCCATCCGGAGAAGCAGGAAAGCAAACTGAGGGAATGGGGTCGTGGAAAGAATTTAAGCGTGTCCTTTGCAGGACAATACTTCAGGGACCGGGAAAATATCCGGCAGTTGATGGGGATCCTTGGCGTGTCGGTGCTGCTGCTGTACTTCATCCTGGCCGCACAGTTTGAGAGTTTTGTACAGCCGCTGATCGTGATCTTTACCCTGCCGTTGGGCATTGGCGGGGCGCTGCTGATGCTCTGGCTGACGGGCACTTCCCTGAACGTGATGTCCGCTATTGGCCTGGTGGTCATGCTGGGCATCATGGTCAATGACGCCATCCTGAAGATCGATACCGTCAACCGGCTGCGGGAGCGCTATGCCTCGGAGCATTCAGGAGAAACCGACACGGAAATCCTTGACCGGGCACTGTACAAGGCCGGGGAAATCCGCCTAAAGCCCATCCTGATGACCTCGATCACCACCATCCTGGCGCTGCTACCGGTGGTGTTCAGCTCCGGACTTGGAGCAGACCTGCAGCGGCCCTTGGTCTTCAGTGTCATCGGCGGCCTCACCATCGGCACGCTGACGGCACTGTATTTTGTGCCGCTGGCGTATTGGGCAGTAAGTAGGGAGAAAGTAGCAAGTAGCTAGTATCAAGATTGGAGTAAAGAGTCAAGAGGAAAGAACAAAGATTGATTGGAGAAGAGAGAGTGCGAAAAGTTCCTCTTTTAGGGGATTGAGAGAGTGAAAAAATATCAAGTAGTGAGATACGAGTATTGACATTGTTCCTCCCCTTGTAGGGGAGGTTAGGAGGGGTTAATTGTATGGCGACGAACAGCGAATTTTGATGATGGATAAAAATCAGCCCACTCCCTGCTCTTATCTCACTACTAAAGCCTAACAGCTGACAAAGTATCAAGTAGCAAAATAATTAGTATAAAGATTAATCGAGCAGTTTATTAGAAGAAAGAATAAAGAGCCAAGAGGAAAGAACAAAGATTGATTGGAGAAGAGAGAGTGCGAAAAGTTCCTCTTTTAGGGGGATTGAGAGAGTGAAAAAGTATCAAGTATCAAGTAGTGAGATACGAGTATTGACATTGTTCCTCCCCTTGTAGGGGAGGTTAGGAGGGGTTAATTGTATGGCGACGAACAGCGAATTTTGATGATAGATAGAAATCAGCCCACTCACTGTTCTTATCTCACTACTAAAGCCTAACAGATGACAAAGTATCAATTAGCAAAATATTAGTATAAAGATTAATCGAGCAGTTTATAAGAAGAAAGAGTAAAGAGCCAAGAGGAAAGAACAAAGAGAAAAGATTTGTCTTGATTCTTTCATCTTGAATCTTCTATCTAAAAAATGAGTCCATTCAGGATCACGATATCGTTTTTTGTGCTGGCCATCATCGGCTTTGCGCTGGTGCCACGGCTGACCGTGGAGCTGAACCCGCGTGAACAGCAGCCTGTGCTGAGTGTCTCGTTTGCCGTGCCGCAGGCAGCACCGGAGCTGGTGGAGAAGCTCGGTACGGCCCCGCTGGAAGGGCTGTTTTCACAGTTGTCCGAGCTGAAGAAGATCGAGTCGGTGTCCAACTATAACAACGGCCGGATCACCTTGCGCTTTGACAAGCACACGGACATGGAGTTCAAGAAATTCGAGGTGGCCGCCCTGATCCGGCAGGTATATCCGTCCCTGGACCAAAAGGTAAGCTATCCGCTGATCTACCAATCTGCCCAGCGCAATGAGGAGCCGCCCATTCTCCAGTACAGCATCAACGCGCCCTTTGCGCCCTTTGAGATCAAGAAGGTGACCGAGGACGTGTTGAAATCCGTGCTCACGCGGTTTGACGAAGTGGAGGAAATCCAAGTGTACGGAGCCAACGACCTGCAGCTTTATGTGACCTACGACATCCAAAAACTACAGGCAATGGGCCTTACCCGGGGAATGCTGATGGGAGTGCTGCGCAATGCTTTCGGAACGGGCTATCCGGGGATGGCGGTAAACCACCAGGGTGAAGCGCTGTTCATCCAACTTGACCGCAGCCTGACCAGTTTGGAGCAATTGGAAAACCTGCGGATCACCAGTCGTGGGGGGAAGGATGTCTTTCTCCGCGACCTGGCCAGGCTGACCCTGGAAGAGGCCGAACCCAGCCGCTACTACCGGATCAATGGCAACAACTCGGTGACCATGAGCATCACCAGCCGGCCCGGGGTGAACAAGGTGGTACTGGCCAAAAAACTACGGGAGGCTGTCGGCCAGGCCGGACAATTGTTGCCGGCAGGCTATGATGTGCGCCTGGAGCAGGACGATACCGAATTCCTGTCCAAGGAACTCCATAAAATCTACCAACGTTCCGGACTTTCCATCCTGATATTGGTGGTCTTTATCTTTCTGATCAACCGCAACTGGCGGTACCTGACGGTGCTTTTCCTTGGGATCCTGGTCAACTTGAGCGTCACCGGGATCATCCTGTATGCATTGGGAACCCACCTGCACCTGTACAGCATTGCCGGGCTGACGATTTCCTTTGGGCTGATCGTGGACAATGCCATCATCATGATCGACCACCTGCACAAGCACCGCAACAGGAAGGTTTTTCTGGCGCTTTTGGCCGCATCCTTCACGACGATCGCGGCATTGCTGATGGTGTTCCTGCTGCCAGAGGAAGACCAGCGTAACCTGACGGACTTTGCCGTGGTGGTGGCGGTGATGCTGGCGGTGTCCCTGCTGGTGGCACTGTTGTTTACCCCGGCCATGTACGGGCTGTTGTTTGGCGAGAGGGCAAAGGAGGGACGAAAGCTGACCTTGCCGGAGTTGCGGAAAAGGGCGGCCTGGTTCAGGAGGTATATAGGCATGATCGGCTTTGTGGCCCGGTTCCGGAAAACTCTGATCACCTTGCTCGTATTGCTCTTTGGCCTGCCCGTTTTTTACCTTCCGGCCAAATGGGAAGGACAGGAATGGTACAACAAGACCGTTGGCAGCACGGTTTACCAAGAGGATATCCGGCCCTATGTGGACAAGGCATTGGGAGGATCTTTGCGCATGTTTGTTCGTGGGGTTTTTGAGAAATCGGGGTACCGGGAAGCGGCACAGACCCGTTTGTATGTCAATATCCGGCTGCCTTTTGGCAATACGCTGGACCAGATGGATTTTATCGTACGGGAGTTTGAGAAATTCCTGGATGGGGTGAAAGGCGTGGACAAGTTTGTCAGCAACGTATCCTCCGGGCAGTATGCTTCGATCACCATCACTTTTGAGGATGCCTATGAAAATTCCGCCCTTCCCTATCAGCTGAAAGGGCGGCTGTCGGTAAAGGCCACCGACTGGAGCGGGGCCAACTGGAGCATTTATGGTGTGGGGCAGGGCTTCTCTGCCGGCCCCGGTGGAGAGGGAATTCCATCCTTTACGGTCATGATGAAGGGGTACAATTTTGACGAACTGGAGCGGCAGTCGGAGGTGCTCGCCGAAAAGCTGCTGCGGCACAAGCGCATTCAAGAGGTGAACACCAACGAACGGATGGGCTATGGGGAAAGGACCTCCGAGGAGTTTGTACTGCGGTTTGATCCGCAGCAATTGGCCCTGCAGCGTGTCAACCAGTACGAGGTGATCAGTGCTTTGGAGGCGGTCTCCAAGCCCACGCGCACTTCACTTTACCTGAGTCTGGACGATACCAACTACGGCGTGATGGTACGGGAGGAGGATTCGGAGGGTTTTTCCCGTTTTGACCTGGAAGAGACCACGCTGATCAGTGGGGAAGACCGGATGTTCAAGGTGTCCAGTTTGGGCAGCCTGAAGAAGGAAACCACGACCAATTCCCTGCACAAGGAAGACCGTCAGTACATCCGCAGGGTGGCCTTTGAGTACATGGGCTCGCGGAAGTTTGGCAGCGAGTACCTGGACGGGGTGTTGGAAGAAATGAAGGCCAGTATGCCCATTGGTTATTCGGCAGAGACCTCATCCTACTATTGGGGCTATGACAAGGCCAAGCGGCAATACACGCTGTTGCTGGTACTCATCGTGGCGATTTTCTTTATCTGTGGGGTGCTCTTCGAAAACCTGAAGCAGCCGTTTTATATCATTGCCGTGATTCCCGTTGCCTTTATCGGGCTGTTTTTGATCTTTTCGTTGTTTGATTTTTACTTTGACCAGGGCGGCTATGCCGCCTTTGTAATGCTGGGGGGATTGGCCGTGAATGCGGCCATCTTTATCGTAAACGACCTCAACAACCGCCCAACCGGCCGCTATAACCGCAACGTGCTAAAGGCTGTCGCGGGCAAGGCCATCCCGATCCTGCTGACGGTGCTTTCCACCTGCTTTGGATTGATCCCGTTTATCATGGAAGGGCAGAACGAGATTTTCTGGTTTTCCCTGGCCATTGGCACCATCGGTGGGCTGGTGTTCAGCATGGTGGGGGTGTTTTTGGCTTTGCCGGTGTTTTTGTGGAGAAAGGGAACTGGAAGTTGATTGACAATCTGTAAAATAGAAAGCACATTCCTCGGTGCTAAAGCGGAGAGGAATGTGCTTTATGCCTTTTCACTTGGCGTTTTGTACTTAAGGGGAATCCTGTCGTATTTTTCCCGGTCTAGTTTTTCTCATAAGGCAACCACACCATCATTTCACCATCACCACGGTTTGCCCAGCTGTAATAAGGGATTAGGCGGATACGTCCTTTCTCATAGGTGCTTTCCGAAACTTCCCTATATAACCGGTTTTGCCAATGGTCTTCTGACTTATAATATACTTGGCCGGAAAGGCTGATCAATTCACTGTTGCCAATGGTGAATTTTTCAGGTGAAAGCGGCTCTGAAAGAGAGATTACGACATCATCTACTGAACGGCCCTCTGGTAGATCCATGGATTCTACACAGTACACCACGGGGCCTCTTTTGACCGCCACTTGGCCACGAGCTTCTTCCACGAGCGGGTTGGCTTCAAGGTATTTCACGGGCATCGTCAAGGTAAGCGAAATATGGTCTCCTTTCTTCCATTTTCGATTGATTTCTGCATACTGACCCGAAATCAGGTCGATGGGCTGTTTCTCACCGTTCACGACCAATGACGCTTGGCCACACCAGCCGGGGATTCTCAAAAAAACGGAAAAATCATCAGCAGGCACCTTCTCAAAATCCAGCGAAATGGTTTCGTCCCAAGGATAAGCAGTAGTTTGGTTGACTACTAATTCCTGACCATTGGGCAATGTGGTATTCAGCTTATTGCTGCCATATAAATTAACGAATAATCCCTCCTCAGAGGTGTTATATGCATAATTGGCCACTTCTGCCAAAGTCCTGGCGACATTGGGAGGGCAGCAATTGGATAGTGCGATATAGCCTTCTCGGGTGTTTGGCCACCTCAGGTGATAGGGCAAGTCCTTTTTGGCGCTGAGCGGATTAGTATAGAAAAACTCCGTTCCCTGCAAGCTGATTCCTGAAAGGATACTATTGTACAAGTTAAGCTCGATGACATCCATATATTTTGCTTCGCCGGTCAGTTGCAACATACGCCAATTCCAGAGCACATTGCCGATATTGGCGCAGGTCTCGTTATGGGCAGCAGCATTTGGTAGCTCATAGGGCTTGCCGTAGGCTTGATGGATTTTCTGTACCTCTGTTGGGTTATAGGAAGTGCCATTGGGGCTGACGCCATCGTAAAGTGCTCCACAACCACCGGTTACATACATTTTTCGATAGACCACATCTTCCCAAATGGATTCCAGGTTTTGGAGCAGCTTTTCCTCTCCGGTTTCGGCATAGAGATCAGCCACTCCAGCGTAAAGGTAATTGGCGCGTACGGCATGCCCCATGGCTTCTGTTTGCTCTCGGAAAGGTACCCGATCCTGGTTGTCGTCAGTACCGTCGTTGGTTTTGCCACGAATGTCTATCAGGTTTTTTGCCAGCTCCAAATAGCGTGCATCATGTGTCGTGCGATACATTTCCACCACCCCCATATAATGACTGGGACAAATGGCATTTCGAGCGAGTTCTGGGGAGGCCTCTTTATAAAAATCATATAGGAAATCTGCTACGCCCTTTGCCACTTTAAGGAAGTTGTCTTTGCCTGTCGCCCGGTAATGTATGCAGGCTGCTGTCATCAGGTGGCCCATATTGTATTTTTCGAACCCTAATTGCTTCTGAAGGTATTCGTCACCTAATGTCCCCCATCGCTCTTCAATAAGCACAGGTGTATGCAAATAGCCATCTTCTCGTTGTGTCTTAGCGATCAGGGCAATTGCTTCGTCCATCTGCACGTCTATTTTGGGGTCTTGGGTTTCCGCATATAGAGCGGCCATGCCTTCAAAAACCTTGTAGAAATCACCATCATGGAAGGATGGACCGTCATGTTTGCCTTTCATTTCACCAGCCGCAATTTCAAAATTCCTTACCGCGTGGTTTTTATCCGCATCATGGTACAAATCCCACATAAACGGCATGGTGCGTTCCCTGCTGATCTTAAACTTATCCCTCCAAAAACCATCTGTCCAAGAGACATCCTGAAGGTTGACACTTTTGAGCTTGGCATATGGGCTTTGGGAATGATCGACTAGGGCCTTTTCTTGCGCGATTCCTGTTTGGTGTGAAAATATACCCAACCCAATTCCTGCGATTACATATTTTAGGTTCATGTTACTTATTTTATTTCGTTTTTATTTGAGACAGAGACTCGGCCCAACCACGATTTAACCCGGATTATGCGTTGGGAATCGTAGTGAGAGCTGAAAGTGCAAGAAAATCAGTTAGTTTGGAGGCATTAGCGTAGCACCGCTACGGTTATGCCGAAAACTAAAGTGAAACGACTGATTTTGAAGCAGTTTCAGGTCGCAACAGATAGGCTAATGCATATTCCGGGTTTAACGTTGTCCCATCGTCTCTGACGTGGGACTGCAGAGGTTGAGTCTCCGATTCAACGCTATTTTTTGCTAACTTTCTTTACTGGTTACTCGTGGCTCTTTTACCTAATCTTTCTACTTGAAACCTGCCTTCTTTTCTAAATCCCATCCCAGCATATTCACAATATCCGCCTCTCGTTCTTTGGGCAGGACATTCAATTCTTTGAGTTGGCCACCTTCCAATACAGCTTCCACGGTCGTTTGATGGGGAGCATGCAGTTTGAAACGTACATCCCAGTCTTTTGGCCAAGCAGGGAAAAGATAGATGTTTTTATCATCGGTCTGCAACAGCATTTCCTGCATACCGATCATGCCTGATCCTCCCCAGTTGTGATCTGGCACCCAGTCAAATCCCGGTCCCCAAAATGCAGGGAACCGCCTTCCGGAATCTCCCATTTTCTTCAATGTCCACTTGGCAGCCTCTGCGGTCAGCCCCAATCTGGCGGCAAAAATATTGTCCTGTTTCCATCCTATGTGGCTTCTGAATTCGAGGGCATCAGGGTCGTATAGGTATGTATTGGTGGCGACCTGCAGGTCGGGGCGGCCGATCCCGTAAATTCCCCATGGATACACAGGGTACAACTGCGGCACTTCCGTATTATTGATGCGTTCCCACAGCTTGGCAGGAGCAAGCATGCGGTGGCCATTCAATTCCCGGAAGCTTAGTGACGGGATCCTCTCCAGCATCTTTTGCCACGTGGCAATGCTGTCTGCCGATGGAGAAGCGATCAATCTTTTTAATACCGTCTGAAGGGCTGAAATGGTCGAATTCGCATTGTAGGCCATTTTGTACGTTTCGTTTGCGGAGCCTGGATACAATACCAAATTCCCGTTTTCGTCAAGTGACTTGGCTCCCCTTTGCTGAGCAAGGTATTGATAGTGCTGATCAAAAAACCGTAAACAGCTTTCGATAAATGGGATGTATTCGGAAATATCCTTGCCCGCATACCGCTCTTGCTCTAACATCATCAGGCAAAACTCCAATACCGTGTCCCACTGATATTCGAGCCAAGCGTTGTACTGCATTCCCGGGTCATAGTCATCAGGCCGTTTCCAATTGTATTCTGCTGGATTGGGCAATCCATAATTTTCGATTTGCTCCGTAAAACTGGCTCCCTCATGTTCCCAATACACCTGGCTTCTTAGCTCGGCGTTCTTCAGCATCCGCAGGTAAAAGTCAAACTGGGGCTTCATCAGGTCAAAATCCCCTGAGCGAAGCATGGGGAAGTACACTAGCCGTTGGTTCTGGGCGGTCATCGTCCCTCCGCCCCAGTTGCGATGGTCTGGGGTGAAAGGCATATCTGGTTTCGTATAGACCGGATCAACGGTGAACAGTCCTCCGTTAAATTTGGTCGGATAGCTGCCGTAAGCATTGCAGCCGAGCATGTAACGAAAGAGCTGGTAATTTCTGCCTATTTGCCAAACCGTATCATTGGATGCCTTTTGTTGGGGATCAGTGACCACATAGCTCCGTTTCCAATAATCCTTCCACCAAGCTTTTGTGTTTTTTCTAGCTTCAGAAGAGGCTATTTTTGCCGTTTTCACCAAGCTATCCAGTCCCGATTTCCACTTTTCTACCGAAGCAGTTTGATCCGTATGAAGGTAAATCTCAAAGGAATGATGCTGTCGAGGACTAATGCTTTTTAACGGATAAGCCTTGAAATCGGTGTCTTGGTAGCGGCCGTTTTTTACGCCCTGGCGGATCAAATTATTCCCTTCCAATACTCCTCCGAAAATAAGGTTGCCGATAGGATTCATCATTTGACGCTTGACCGAAGCCATTTTTTGTTGCGCCACTGCCACATCAAATACCGTTTTCTCTCGATTGTGATGATAAAACAGCACCCCACTATTCTGAAAATCAATGCTGTCCTGATAGGTGATGACTTCTCCCTGTGGAGCCCATTTGTAGGAATTCGCATTATTGGCAGCACCTTTTACCGGACGGTTTTTGTAACGCCAATTCTCATAAGCCACCTCCAAGTAAGTAGGTGTATCACCATCCACTTCCACATGAATAACCGGACGGAGTACATCCACCCACAGGTCGATGGTGACTTCTTTGTTATCGATTTTTCCGGTAACTCGTATGCTCCCTTCCTGGAGGTTTAGCGCTTGACGAAATGTATCCTCTTCATCAAATGGGTTAGGTGTAAGGGATACCCGCACCCTGCCCAGTTTTAAAAAGGTATTGTGCTCATCAAAGGTCCCGCTTCTGGAGAAATAGAACAGTAGCTCTCCACCTTCTACCCAAACATTCATCCCAATATCCCCCCCTCCCAGCGGCATGGATTCACTGGCGTTTTTGCTCATTGTCGTCCATACAGGATCGTAAGCCGATAGGCTTTGGGCAATACTTGAGGTCATTCCGAGCCAAAAAAGACTAAAGAAAAACAGAAAGGGTCGCTTCATTTTTATAGTAATATGACCTCAAAATATAAAAATGATATGGCCCTACCTTCCTGTGGTATCAGGTGTGGGGTGCTACTGGCAATGGTGTGGGGATGCCCAAACCGGATGAAAGCTTCGGGCCTTCAATCCCAGACCTATTCGCTAACCATCGATTTGAGCTGCATTTGATGGAGTTGGGCGTAGTATCCTTCTTTTTCAAGCAATGCATCGTGCGTGCCCATTTCCTTGATTTCTCCTTTATGAAGCACAATGATATTGTGGGCTTTTTGGATGGTAGAAAGCCTGTGTGCAATGACGATGGAGGTCCTGCCTTTCATCATTTTTTCAATGGCGCTCTGGATAAGTTCTTCGGTTTCTGTATCTACCGAAGAGGTCGCTTCGTCAAGAATGATAATTTCGGGATTGTACACCATGGCACGGACAAACGAAATCAGCTGGCGTTGTCCTACTGATAGTGTGGCTCCGCGCTCCATAACATTATAATCCAAGCCTCCGGGTAGTCTTTCGATAAATTTCTTGGCACCGACGAGTTCTGCTGCTTCCATGACCTGCTCCCGAGTGATATCAGGATTACCAAGGGTAATGTTAAAATAGATGGTGTCAGAAAATAAGAATACATCCTGAAGCACCACGCCAATGTGCCGACGAAGAATTCCCAGTTCGAAATCACGGATGTTTTTATCATCTACTTTGATCGTTCCTTTATTGATTTCATAAAAGCGGCTGATCAGGTTGATGATGGAGGATTTTCCAGCTCCTGTGGCTCCTACCAAGGCGACAGTTTCTCCATGTTTGACATTGAAGTTAATGTCTTTCAGTACCCATTCTTCATCATTATAGGCAAACCACACGTGCTCCAGTTTGATGTTTCCTTTGATTTTCTCAGGGCTGTACTGGCCTTCATTGGCGATGTGCTCATCACTTTCCAATAACTTGAATATCCTGGAGGAGCTTACCACACCCATTTGCAGGGTGTTGAACCGGTCTGCTAGCATCCGGATGGGGCGAAAGAACAGCTGCAGATACATGATGAAGGAGATCAATACGCCTACTTTCAGGTCCAGACCAAATACTCCCGTGGCACCGTACCAGACGACCAATCCGATGCCCACAGCCTGGATAATTTCGGCAACGGGATAATAGATGGCATAATATAATACCGATTTGACATTGGCTTTTTTATGTTCGGTATTGATGGCGTCAAATTTCTTGTATTCACTATCTTCCCTATTGAATACCTGGACAATGTTCATGCCCGTGATATGTTCTTGAAGAAAGGAGTTAAGGTTAGAAACCGCATTTCTCACTTCATTAAAGGCTACCTTTACCTTTTCCTTGAAGATGTAAGTCGAAATGATCAGCAGTGGCAATGTGCTCAGGCTGACCAGTGTAAGCTTCCAGTCCACCCAGAACATTACACCCAAAATGGTGAATAACTGGAGCAAGTCTCCGATGATCGCGGCAAGCCCTTCACTGAAAACATTGGAGAGGGATTCGATATCTGAAATGTTCCGGGTGACCAACCGACCAATGGGGGTGTTGTCAAAAAACTTCAGGCGCATTTTGAGCAGGTGCCGATATAGCTTGACCCTGATGTCCCGGATGATGACCTGCCCGATCCATCCGGAAAGGTAGGTGTGCGCAAATTGTACTACGGCCTGTAAAACCAATAAGCCGATCAACAGGTAAATGATCCGCAATAAGCCTTCCTGATCTCCTAAAGCGACATGTTCATCGATGGCTTTTTGGATAAATAGCGGTTTGGTAGGCGCCAAGGCAGCAAGGGCAACCGTAAGGAATATCAAAAAGAAGAACCGACCGCGGTAAGGCCTTACAAACTGATATAGCTTACGGAGCACCTGTGTGTCGATGATGTCTCCGCTTTTTACATTTTCTTTTTCCAGACTCAAAATTTACTGTCTTTTAGATGAATATTTTTTCAGGGTAGGTTACCCTACTAAGGAACAGGCCATGAGGTGGAGCGGCTATGCCTGCCTTCCTTCTGTCTTGGCTGTCCAAAATCTGTTGGAAACCTGATAGGTCCAGTTGGCCTTTGCCTATTTCTACCAAGGTGCCCACGATGGCCCTGACCATTCCCCGCAAAAACCTATTGGCCGTTATATGGAATACTAAATGATGGTCTTTTTGTTCCCAAAAAGCGGTTTTTATTTCGCATTCAAAATGGTTGACTTCTGTCTTTACCTTACTGAAGCACTCAAAATCCCGATGCTGCAATAGCAAAGCTGCCGCTTCGTTCATTTTGGCTACATCCAATCGGTAAAAGCAATGCCAAGACAACGTTTCTTCAAACGGATTTTTTCGCAAAGAAATATGGTATTCATAGCTTCTCCATGCTGCATCAAACCGCGCATGGGACTCAGGATGCACTTCCCTGAGGTCATAAGCGCTGATGTCCTTCGGCAGGACAGCATTGATTTTTTTTAGAAAACTATCTTTTTTCACCTCTCCTTTCCAGTCAAAATGCAAAAATTGCTGCTTCCCGTGGACCCCTGTGTCTGTCCTGCCACTGCCCATCGTTGCCACTCTCTGGCGTAAGATGGTACTTAATGCGTTGTTAATGGCTTCCTGAACGGTCACCGCATTGGGTTGGACTTGCCAGCCGTGATAATTGGTGCCTTTATAAGCCACTTCCAGAAAGTACCGTCTGATTGTCTCCATGAACTTACAAAGATACTTTATTCAGGGTGGTTTGCAATGTTGAAAATGCAGTTGTGATAGATGAACTTTCTGTTATGTGTTTCATTTTGCAGTGGCAAAATGACCTGGTTTTACTAATTTTCAGAGTTTGCCGCTTTTAACCTTCCCAACCTTACCCCTCCAGGGCAAACGCATTTAGTGTTAATTTCGTGTAGGGCGGCTATCATCCGTGCCGCTGGCACTCCTTCTGGAGGCTGATGAGTGCTTAACGTCCTGCGGATGAATCCGCAGGTTACTAAATTCATCGTGCCGCCGGCACTTTACCGCAATTTGTACATTAGGAACAGCAGATATATTCAAACTGGGATACTTTTTTAAATGCGTTCGCCCTGCTTACCCCTCCTCTAGCTTGCGAATATTCAAATTACCCCGTTTCTTTGTCAAAAGTTTTAAAACAAGATAATGATACAACGCGTACAAACGATCTTTCTTCTTCTGGTAGCTGTCGCCATGCTGCTGGAAACGTACTTTCCTATCTGGACCCAGGTAAATCCTGATCAGACTGAAATGCTGAAATTGACAGCTTGGAATTTGACTCATACGGATATTGTCTCCGGTGCAGTTCTGGAGCAGACAGGAACCTTTTATTTGGGGATTTTGGCCTTTTTGGCAGCCATTATTGCCATTTACAGCCTCAGCCAATTTAAGAACAGAACCAAACAGATGTTTTTGAATATGATCAATTCACTGGTGATGGTCGTAAACCTTGGCTTCATTGTTTACCTGACGTATGTGGAGAATATGGAATTCAATGCCACGGCCAGCGGAGCATTTATGGTCGGGTTTTACTGCATCGTGGCGGCCATGATCTTTAATATCGTAGCCAACCGATTTATCCGCAAGGATGAAATGCTGGTAAAATCGGTGGATCGTATTCGGTAAATTGTAACTACCTCGCAACAAAAAAGGAGACTGGATAAAGCCAGTCTCCTTTTTTACGCTATAATAAAAAACAGGTGTTTTTTTGATAGGTCAGTAATATATGTATTCAGTCATTCCGGTATAGGCAAAATTCCAATATTGGTCGTAATTTCTGACTTCGATAAGTTGTCCGGATGCATTGTATTCGTATTGGGTAGCGTCCCCCTTTTCTCTGCCTGTACCAGAAGTTTCCCGGGCTTCCAGTAAGCCATCATCCCGATACCTGTACTGATAATATTCAAATATTTCGCCGTTTTCTAGGACCCAATGTTCCTCGGATATCCGTCCGTTTTCATACACGTAGCGGTATTTTTCGGTGTTTTCTTCATAACCGAACCGCCATTCCGTTTTTCCACCATCAGCATTATAGATATAGCTGTACCTATACGCTTCTTTAGCATCCTCGGATGCTTTGTAAACGTCCTCTCGAAGCCCGTCATCAGAAAAAATACTTGTCAAAGAAGAAGTCCATTCAAACACTCCAGCCTCATAAGTGAAAAATAGATTTTCTATCGCCCTATCCTTCTCATCAAACTTGAAAATATTGATGCTCAGCGTATCTTCATCCTTAGGAGACATTCGGACTCGAAGGACATTGTTACCGCGGGCATCATAGTAGCGATATGTGTAGCCTGTGAGGGGCGTTAGATGATTGGTGCGGGATGCTTTGATTTTACCGTTGGGCGTATATAGCTCCTCATCCAGCACCGATAATGCCTCATGGGTTGGTGCTGCAGGGGTAGGGTCAGGATCATTGGTGCACGAAACCAAGGACAAAAAACATACAGCCATGATTAGTGAGCGCTTCATAAGTAGTTGATTATGAGTGTTAATGTACGTTTTTCAGGTGTTTTTTGCAATTAACTTGGCGGTCGCCTGATTCCAAAAGAATCCTTTGGGTTACCAAAACCTTATCCCCACCACCGGATAAAAGGTGTTCAGGTTATCAGTGGCTACCACGCCGGCCTGGATGTACAGGTGATTACTGATCCGGTGCCTATAGATGGCCCTGAGGGTAGTTCCCTTAAACAGCTCACTGGGATGGCTATTGAGTAAATAACCAATTTGGATGGTTTGTTCATTATTGACGATGTTGCTCCCCTTGTTCCAGGAGAATTCCCCATTGATAAACCAATTGCTCATTACATCGATTTTTCCTTCTACTTTTTGTGGAAAATAGACGGTATTGGTAATGGCCGCGCCAATACTGTATCCGGGAAGTCCAAGGTGGGCCCGGAATCCCACTTCCGGAGTAAAGTCTCCCCGTGTAAAATCCAGCCCAACAGGAATGCCCAGTTCGATACTCTCGACATGCCTTCCGTATTTACGGTCAATTTTGCTTTTTACATTTTGAAGGCTTGTAGTGCTATAATTATTGGCTAATCGATATGCCACTTTTTCAAATTCAGGGAATCGGGTAGCACGTTTGATGAGCGGTGTCAATGCTGCTTGCAAAGAATCGGTAGGTAGCTCTTCATCATTATAATAGAATATCAACTGGCCTTCATTGGGCAAATTGAATTGCAGGGTATCGGTGATGGGCCATTGTGTATCCAGCCATTTTTGTTGGTTTTTGGATAGGCTGTTTTCTACTTCCTGTGCAAAGCAGATGGATGTCGTTAGCGTCACGAAAACGGTAATTATGATTAATTTATACATGATTCATCGTTTTAAAAGGTTCATATGTTGGAATTAGGAAGGCCAAACGAATGGAACCTATTTTTCTGAGGAAAGCCTGAGCACCAATTTCCCAGGTGACTTGGCTACCTGATGCAGTTTGGGTTGTTGCCGAGCTGTGTTGGGAGCATAATCGGTTTTTAGTTTTATGCGGTCATTGATTCCCCAGGAGATGTTTACCTGATGGAAGGATTTGGCCGGTTTTAAGGTGTCTTGACTCATGGTGTTTTCTGCCAATGCACCCGAACCTTTATCGGGGGAGATGGCAGGTAAAATTGGCATATGGAGTTGTGGTACGTCTGATCGGTCCAATGACACAGGCGGTATATGGATATTGACTGGTTCTTTTGCTGACATTACCGTTGGTGTTGGAGATCCCGCTTCCTCCTTATGCGAAGTAGGCTTTTGGGGCATAGTTGTCTTCCATGGGATGTCTTGTGAGGAAATCGAGGTGACCAGGTATTCGTGCTGGATCGGTGCTTTTTTGTCCATAAGGAGGACGACCATCATCAGCCCTATTCCGGCAATGGCAGCTGCCATTCCTGTCCACTTCCACCATGCCATTCGCACTCGCGCTTGCTCGAGTTGGGCTTCGACGGCTGGCCAAACATTTTTACCGGGATGATGCTCCGGAAGGTTTGCTGCTTCCCTTTTGAGTTGTGCATCCACCTCCAATGTTGACCTCAGGGCCTCCCAGCTGTTGCTGTTTGGCAGGTGGTCAGGTAAGTTTAATCGCTTTTTCATGCCTTCATAAGTTTATTTAGTTTCCCACGAAGTAGCTTTTTGGCGTAAGAAAGCTGGGACTTGGAAGTGTTTTCCGAGATGGATAGCAATTTGGCACATTCGGAGTGTTTAAATCCCTCCACCTCGATCAGTAAAAAGACACCCCTGCATCCTGCCGGCAAATCCCTGATTGCGATATCCAATAATTGTCCGTCAATCCAACCGTCAAGGGGAGTGTGATCCGGTAATTCGGCAACTTGGTCCAGTGGAGTGAATAGCATTCGGGTTTTGGCCAACTTGATGGCCTTTCTGATGGCTATCCGCTTCATCCAGAATCCTAGCGTAGATTCACCGCGGAATTTCTTGATCCCCTTGAATATTTCGATAAATGCCTCTTGAAGGGCATCATGAGCCATGTCTTCTTCGTTCAGAATCCTGAAGACAGAAGAATACAGCGCTACCTTGTACCGTTCAAAAAGCTCAAACTGGGCTTTTCGGTCTTGTTTGGTACATCGCTCGATTAGATCTTTCTCAAAAATTGATTTCATTTTATTTGGCTTCCTGTATAAAAGAGGCTGCTAATGGGCAAAAGGTTGGAAAGCGGCTGAATAATTTGCCTGAAGCCCAACTTGGACTGTGTTTTGTTTATTTTTTTGTAAGCGCTTATCTTCTAAATGTTCATCATAATTGGTTGGTGAAATCGATATTAATCCGCCATGGCTAGCCCTTTTCAGCATCCATCCATTGCCTAGAAGTAACGGCATTTTAAATCGAGATCAGGTGGTTTAATATTTGATCTTAACGGAAAATGCATTGATGAACAGTCCCTCTGTGATGAGGTACAGCCTCCGGAATTTGTGAGGAAGAGATGCTTTCAATAAACCTAGTTAATTTCAACTTCCTGTGAGCAAATCATGGTTGCTCTTGGGGATTGCCTTTATAATTTCCCTATTTTTATGTTAAAATCATAGTCTATGAAATTCGAAACATTAGCAATTCACGGAGGTGAAGAGATTACGGGGCCGCATAAGCCGGTGGTGCAGCCGATTACAATGTCCACGACTTTTGAGCATCATGAAGGCTCCCTGATCTATTCCCGGGCCAATAATCCCAACCGGATGGCACTGGAAAAATTGTTGGCTGACTTGGAAATGGGAAAGGCAGCAGCAGCTTTTTCATCCGGGAATGCCGCTGGAATGGCCATTTTTCAGGCATTGCCGCTGGGAAGTCATATGGTGGCTCCGTCCGATATGTACCATGGGCTCAAAAAGCAACTGGTAGAGTTGTTTAAGGATAGGCTGGAAGTGACATTTACCGACCTAAGTGATCCTGAAAACCTTGAAAAGGCCTTGCAGCCCAACACCGAGTTGCTTTGGATAGAAACGCCCTCCAATCCCATGCTGAAGATCAGTGATATTAAGGTCCTCAGTGATATGGCCAAGGACAATGAGGTCAGGGTGGTCTGTGACAATACCTTTGCTACACCCGTATTCCAAAATCCCCTGCAGCTAGGGGCTGACATGGTAATGCACAGTGCTACCAAGTACTTTGGCGGGCACAGTGATGTTTTGGGCGGTGCCTTGGTCACCAAAGTGGTGGATGACTTCTGGCAGGATGTGGTGAATGTCCAACAGACGGGAGGAGCTGTTTTGTCTCCTTTTGACTGTTATATGCTTATTCGTAGCATCAAGACGCTTGCTTACCGGATGAAAGGGCATGCTGAGCATGCTGGCATGATCGCATCGTTTTTGGACCAGCACCCACAGGTGGAGAATGTTTTTTATCCAGGATTGACCAATCATCCTAGCCATGAAGTAGCCAAAAAGCAAATGACTGGTTTTGGAGGGATTCTTTCCTTTCTGGTAAAAGGCAATCCTAACGATGCCGATAAATTAATATCAAATCTAAAATATTACACGAATGCTACGAGCCTTGGAGGGGTGGAAAGCCTCATTGAAAGAAGGGCTGCAGTGGAAGGTCCTAACACCAAAACACCCCAAAACCTGATTCGCCTTTCCGTAGGACTGGAGCACTTGGATGACTTACTTTCCGATCTGGATCAAGCTTTTCAAACAATTGGCTAAACCGTCTTAAATTCAAAAGACCATTCGCTTAGGCGAATGGTCTAATGGTATTACTGACTTTTAATAATCGAAAAAGTGTGTTGAACAAGTTGGATTGTTTTAATGTAAATGGGTGATCACAACTTTTGCTAGCAAAGTAACACATAAGTTTTGCTTTAAGCAAAAATTACCACTATAAAAAGTACAATAAATCCCATAAAAATAATTCAATATAAATATTCGAATTTTTGATGTACCAACATTGAATTTTTATTGAAATTTTTTAGTGAAAATATTCAATTTCTAATCTCTTACAGTTGATACTCAGCCGGCCCAGCCTTCTCTGTCCAAGCTGCGGTATTGAATAGCTTCCGCCAAATGCTCCACTTTGATGTTTTCGGAATCAGACAGGTCTGCGATGGTTCTGGCCACTTTCAGGATTCTGTCGTATGCCCTGGCAGAGAGTCCTAGTCTTTCCATAGCGGTTTTTAAGAGGGTTTTTCCGGCCTCGTTTATTTCGCACACTTCCTTGACCATATGTGAGGGCATCATGGCATTGCAATAGATTTCCTTATGCTCCTTAAACCGCTCCACTTGTCGGTCCCTGCCACTGACCACACGTTCACGGATGACATTGCTTTTTTCTGCTTTTCTAGTGGAAGTCATCTCGTCAAATTTTACAGGGGTGACTTCCACATGAAGGTCAATTCGATCGAGTAAAGGGCCGCTTACTTTGTTTAGATAGCGCTGTACCACTCCGGGGCCGCAGACACATTCTTTTTCGGGGTGATTGTAATAGCCGCATGGGCAGGGGTTCATGCTGGCGATCAGCATGAAGTTGGCAGGGTAGTCCACCGATACTTTTGCACGGCTGATAGAAACCCTTCTTTCTTCGAGCGGCTGTCGCATGACTTCAAGCACTGTCCGTTTGAATTCCGGCAATTCATCCAAAAACAATACCCCATTATGCGCCAAAGATATTTCACCCGGCTGGGGATTGCCTCCGCCACCGACCAAGGCTACGTCGCTGATGGTATGGTGGGGCGAGCGAAAGGGGCGCTGGGCAATCAGTGATGCTTCCCTCCCGAGCCTTCCGGCTACAGAGTGAATCTTGGTGGTCTCGAGGGCTTCCTGTAGGGTCAGGGGAGGCAGGATAGAAGGGAGCCGTTTGGCCAGCATGGTTTTGCCTGCACCGGGAGGCCCCACCATGATGACATTGTGTCCTCCGGCGGCAGCGATTTCCATCGCCCTTTTGATGTTTTCTTGGCCTTGCACATCTGCAAAATCAAATTCATAATCTTCTAAGGAATTATAAAATACATCCCTTGTATCTGTTACCATCGGGGTGATCTCCAATTCCCCCTCCAAAAAGCCAATTGCCTGCTCCAAGTTTTCGACACCGATGACGTCCAGATTGTTGACGATAGAGGCTTCTGCGGCATTGGGCTGGGGTAGAATGATGCCCTTGAACCCTTTTTTTCTCGCTTCGATGGCGATGGGCAGGACGCCCTTGATGGGTCGCAGCTGGCCGTCGAGGGAGAGCTCGCCCATGATGACATATTCTTCAAGTTCGGCAAATTCCACTTGCTCGGAAGCTTTGAGTATTCCCATGGCGATGGGGAGGTCATAAGCAGACCCTTCTTTACGAATGTCTGCAGGTGCCAGGTTAATGACTACTTTCTGACGTGGCATCCTGTATCCGAAATATTTCAATGCAGATTCTACCCGCTGCTGGCTTTCCTTCACAGCACTGTCCGGTAGGCCTACCATGTAAAAACTGGTTCCCTGTCCGACGTTTACCTCTATGGTGATCAGGATGGCATCTACTCCAGAAACTGTACTACCATACGTTTTTGCTACCATTTTTAGTTAAATTCTACTTCCATAAAAAAAGGAAATCTCCGTAGAGATTTCCTGTTAAGCTCATTTTATATTCCCCTTTTTGGGCATCTTTATTTGATGTTTTGTCTAGGCTTGATACCAGAGCCATCTGTTTCATCTTCTTGGCTTGGACCTGTAGAGGGCGGAATAGTGCCTCCTACTGGTTTTGATTTTGCTTTCTGCTCATGGTCATAAAGCCTGGCTTTTAACTTGTCGTTTTCCCCTTCTAGTTTTCTGATCTTTTTTCCCATGCTGCTCGTGTACATGGACACCATCATCCAAGTGATCAGATAGAGAACAAAGCCAGCAAGAAGCCAAATGACCACTTTTCCAGCGGTGAGTTCTTGGATCCCAAAGCCGTTTTTAATGCTGTCGAAAACCAGAAAGAACACCAGTGCTACTCCAAAAAAAAGTGCTACCAAAAGCTGAAATACACTTGATACCTTTTTCATAAATTTAAAATTAAGATTTGTTATCCAATATACTAAACTGATTGCATAGTGGAAAGTTTCTTATACAATCCTTCTTTACTTATTAACGCTTCATGCGTACCTCTCTCGACTATTTCGCCATTTTGGACCACAAGAATTTCGTCCGCATGTTGGATGGTGCTCAGGCGGTGGGCGATTACCAGGGTGGTCCTGTTGCTCATCAAGTTGGTCAGCGCTTCCTGCACGAGTCGCTCGGATTCGGAGTCCAGTGCTGAGGTGGCCTCGTCCAAGATCAGGATGGGAGGGTTTTTCAGTACTGCGCGGGCAATGCTCAACCGCTGGCGTTGTCCGCCGGAAAGTTTGCTGCCTCGCTCGCCAATATTGGTTTGATAGCCATTCTCTAATTGCGCGATAAATCCATGTGCATTAGCGATCTTGGCGGCTTCTACCACCGAGGCTTCAGAAACCTCAGATAGGCCAAAAGCAATATTGTTGAAAATGGTGTCATTGAACAAAATGGATTCTTGGGTGACAATACCGATGAGTTTACGTAAATCGTCTATGGCAAATTCCCTAATATCAGTGTCGTCTAATTTCACCTTCCCAGCAGTGGGGTCATAAAAACGGGGTACAAGGTCTGCAATAGTGGATTTTCCTCCTCCGGAAGGCCCCACTAAGGCGATAGTTTTGCCCTTTTGAAGTGAGAATTCGATGCCTTTTAACACCAGTGGCCCCTGGTCATAGCCGAAATCCACTTGGCTAAAGGAAATCGTGGATCCAAATTTTTGAAGGCTTTTGGGACGGGCTGGATCCTGAATGGCAGGTGCCGTATCCACTACCTTAAAGATCCTGTCCGCAGAGGCAAGGCCTCTTTGGACCGCTCCCATGGCCCTTGATATTTCTTTGGCGGGATTGAGAACTTGCGTAAATAGGATAATGTAGGCGAGAAATTCACTGGCCGAAAGATCAGAGGCGTTGTTGAGTACCAAGCTGCCCCCATATAGCAGAATGCCCGCTACCACAAATACGCCCAAAAACTGTGAAATCGGAGAGGCCAATTCATTTCTCTTGGCCATGGAAACATTGATTTTGGAGTATTTGTCGGTCTCTTTGTCAAATTTGTCATATACATATCCCGTGGCGCTGAAAGCCTTTACCACACGCATTCCGCCAATGGTCTCGTCCAGGATGTTTACGATGCGCCCGAGGGATTCTTGGCTTTGGACAGCTTTCTTTTTGAGCCTTTTGGTAATGCCCCCAATGATCGCCCCTGAGATCGGAATGATCAGGATGGTAAAAAGGGTGAGCTTTACCGACATAAAGAAAAGGGCACCAAAATATAAGATGATCGTGACAGGTTCCCTAAATACCACCCGCAGGGATTGGACGACACTGTTTTCCACTTCTTGCACATCATTTGTCATCTTGGACATCAGGTCACCTTTACGTTCATTGGTGAAATAGCCAATATGCATGCGGCTTACCTGATCAAAGATGTGCATGCGCATTTTTTTGATCACATCCGCTTTGACTTTTGCCAATAATACGCCTGCCAAATAGGTGAAAAGGTTGGATAGGAATACAGAAACCACGATGATGATGCATACATACACCAAGGTTCCGAACTTCCCATAAGTTTCCGCTACCTGCATGAAATAATAGTTGAACAGGTGCATGAAATACTCAATGGTAAATGAAAATTCAGGCTTAGAGGCATAGCGCTGTAGTTCAGCTGGATCGACTTGCTCGAAGATGACATCAAACAATGGCTTCAGCAAGGTGAAATTAAGCAAGCCAAAAATGATAGCCAGCAAGGCGTAGACCACATATAGTGGGAAATACCTTCTGTAAGGACGGGCGTATGCTAATATTCTTAAATAGGTTTTCATCTAGATCATTATCGATTAGTCCCTGCCGATAGGGTACTGATAAAACGGGGTCAATAATTATAGGCTTCTCTGGCGATATTGAGCCGCAAAGACAAGTGGGAGTAATTACTGACTTCTGGCGCATCCAAGCCCTCAGCTGTGTGCCTTCTGTAGCTATGTCCAAGATCAATAAATAAATTGTGCTTCAGCATGTATGAAGCAACGATATTCCCCATGAGCAGTTTGTTTTCCACTCCTTGCCCAATTTGATGTCCATATAGGCCCAGCCCGTCTTCTCCCTCAAGCCTGTTTTTCAATAAATCGCCTCCCATATTGGTAGCCTCATCAGGATCGGTTCCATATATATGGTATATACCTGTAAAATTAAGGGAAAGTTTTGGAATTGGCTGATAACGGAGAATCCCAATTGCCTCTCGGAAGTTGGCACCGCGTGGATGGGCGATGGGGGTGCGGTAGTGGGTATAAGCTTGATGGTCAAATTTCTCCTGATAGGTATAAGGCCGGGCTTGATTATATTCCAATTGCAAGTCCAAGTTTTTGATTTGGAATACATTGATGTATTTGTAGCCAAGTTGCAGCCCGTGTTTGTTGCGTTTGGAATTTTTGCCGTCCACGCCAAAAAACTCTCCAAAGACAAATTCATCCAAGGCAAACTGTCCATATAGCTGCATGGCATGGGCAAAATTCCATTTGAAGTCTGTTCCCAGCATTACCTTATCTGGCGTTCCCAGCTGATGCTCTACCCAGCGGTAAAAAATCACAGGGTTGAGGTAGGTCCAGTCGGCTTGGTTCGCCATGACAGATTCGAAGATGCCAATGTTCAGTTTTTTGCCGATATTCATGCCCAACCGGTGCAGCGAAAACCATTTTTTGGGGTAGCGGCCGTCTTCTGGCCTGTTACGGCTGTTCAGGAAAATGTCGGCCGTCATTTGCGCCCACATGGTTGTGTACTGCAATTTCCAAACATTCACGTTCAACTTGAAGAACATGTAGGGGTTTGAAAAGTCAGAAAGGATCATGGAGCGGTAACCCTCCCCGACAAAGTTCCGGTCATGGCCCATCTGGGCATCGATGTGCTTGGAGACCTTAAAGGTAAAATATCCCCTTGCAGCAAAGTAGCTGTACCCATGATCGCCGTACCGCTTCCAGAACCCTTGCCCTGGCACTGCACCATTGTGTTCGGTATAGTCTTCTACCCAAGTGGGGAAAATGACTTCGTTACTGGTCAGGTAGGTGTAGAAACCTACTTTCCTGTCGATACTTCCCCTAAGGGTAATGCCACGCGTGTTTCTGAAATTAGTGCTTTCTGCGCCAGACTCCGTGCCGCCGCGAAAATAGATCACCGGATTTATATGGACGTCAAAATCCTTATCCCTGTGATAATAAAAGTCTGAGGGTCTTTTGTATATTTTTTTCCAGAGTGGCTTTTGGGAAAGAGCGGTCTCTTCTTCCACAAATTCCCAGTTGTCATTTCTTAAGTAACGAAAATTGAATTCGTCCACTTTTCCCATGGCTACCTGGTCCACTTCATCCAGGAAACCGGCCACATTATCCCTTCTGAGAGGCTTGAAACCTGTAGGGTAATGGGGGACAAACTCCCCCCTGAGTATCTCATAGCGGTCCAGCAAGTGATAGTACGCCCTATTATAAGGTATCAGCGCACTCTGGGCGACACAGATATCCAAAGCACCGCATAGAAATCCCATGGCCAGTAAAAACTTCCTTAACATGTCGTGTAATTGATTTACGTCAAACTCGGTTTCAGCCCCAAAACTTAGGACAATATTCCCTTCTGGCCATAAAACTACATTATTTTTTGATCAGAAAAAGATAGGGCGGCAAAGGGAAAACGTCGGACGACTGGCATTTTCTTGATTTTTTTCGCAATTTTGCAGATAAATAGTGCGCTGACAACCTTTGGGTTAAATAATTCATTGATAAACATTTGGAGGCTTTTATAAAAAAGAATAACTTTGTGCCTCCATTTGAAAAAGCGACATTTAATATAAATAGGGATTACCATGAAAAAAGACATTCATCCAAACTACAGAGAGGTTGTTTTCTATGACACTTCCAGTGAATATAAGTTTTTGACCAAGTCCACGATCGAAACTGACGAGACGATCACTTGGGAAGATGGAAACGAATATCCTCTTTATAAGGTGGAAGTGAGCTCTAACTCACACCCTTTCTATACCGGTAAGAAAATGCTTCTTGATACTGCCGGTCGTGTGGAGAAATTCAACAGAAGATACAAGAAGAAATAATTCATTTCTTTGTAGCAAAAGCAACTTTAAAAAGTCTCTTGGAAATTGTATTCCAAGAGACTTTTCTATTTTTGTAGCATGGAGCAAGTTACATTATTTGATGACCCTGCCTATAGAGGGTCGCTGTTACCGTTTACTTTTACTCGGCCAGTGGCTGAGATCAGGGTGGGCATCTTGAAAATCCGTGAGAAATGGGAGAAATATTTGGATGCTACAGCCGGTTTTATGACGCTGGATTACCTGCAGGAGAAGTTTCCCCCTTTGGCAAACAGCAGGCTTTTTATCAATGGCGGGCTCTGTCCTGATCAAGGGTTGGTCACGGCAATCAAAACCTTGGAAAAAGGGGAGTACCTCTACAAGGATAATATTTTGCTGGCGGCTTTTCCAGAAGATCCTTCATCCTTTAGCATGGATACCGCTAAGGAGAAGGGAGCATTGAAGACATATGAGGGGGAGATTACGTTGATTCACCGCAATTGGCATATATTCCAGTTTAATGCACTGGAGCTGAGGAAGGATTTTGTCTTGCTTACCACCAATCGTACATCAGCAGGCATCAATGACTCCCACACGATAGCTTATAATCCGGCGATGATTTTCGTGGAGGAAGGAGCGAAGATCAGGGCGGCAGTGCTCAATGCCGAAGATGGGCCGATCTACATAGGGAAAAACGCAGAAGTTCAGGAAGGCGCATTGATCAAGGGGCCTTTTGCACTTTGCGAAGGGTCCACCGTAAATATGGGCGGAAAAATGCGCGGAGACAGCACCATTGGCCCGTTCTCAAAAGTAGGTGGGGAAGTGTCCAATTCCGTGATATTTGGTTATAGTAACAAAGGGCACGATGGCTTTATCGGCAATACCGTGATCGGAGAATGGTGCAATTTCGGGGCAGATACCAATATTTCCAATTTGAAAAACAACTATGCTCCTGTCAAGGTTTGGGACTATACCAAAGGGAGTTTTGTCAATACAGGCCTGCAGTTTTGCGGTTTAATGATGGGAGACCACTCCAAGACGGGGATCAATACCATGTTTAACACCGGTACAGTGGTGGGCGTAGGGGCCAATGTGTTTGGAGCTGGATTTCCAAGGACATTTGTCCCGTCCTTTTCATGGGGAGGAGAAGGCAGAAGTACTTTTCAGATGGACAAATTTGAAGAGACTGCGGCAAAGGTGATGGAGAGAAGAGGGGTGGCATTAGACCAAAAAGAAAAATCCATTTTGGATAAAGTGTTTGATTTGACCAAAGCATACCGCATTTGGGACAAGGAAGTATAAGCAAAATCGCTAACAATGTTATTTTCGTCCATACCAGGCTTGCAAGAAACCAAACAGCGCCTCATCCAAGCCATAAACAATAATCACCTCGCCCATGCGCTGCTGTTTCATGGTCCGGAGGGAGCTGCCAACCTTAAGATGGCCCTGGCCCTGGCGGCCTATGTAAACTGTGAAGACAAAGGGCCTGAAGATGCCTGTGGGGTTTGTAGTTCGTGTCAAAAAATGGCAAAACTCGTCCATCCGGATTTAAGCTTTACTTTTCCACTGCCCGGAAACCTGATCAAGGAAGACGACGATAAGAATAAGAAGGTGGATGTTTTGGCGCCGTGGAGGGAGTTTGTGCTCACCAGGCCGTACAGTAACCTCCAAGATTGGATATATCATAACGGCTTCGAAAAGAAGCAGCTGAACATTTCCAAGGCAGCGGCCAAGCAGATCATCCAAACGGTATCCCTCAAATCCTTTGAAGGCGGATATAAGATGATCTTGGTGTGGATGCCTGAATATATGCATACCGCAGCGGCCAATGCGCTGCTGAAAGTGCTGGAAGAGCCGCCGGAGAAGACGCTTTTTCTTATGGTCGCCCACCAGCCTGAGCAACTGCTGACCACCATTCTTTCGCGGACCCAAAAAGTACTGGTGAGGGCTTTTTCCGATGAGGAAGTAAAAGACCATCTCATCAATGAGGGACTCTGCTCCCGTGAAGGGGCCTTACAGGTGGCGCCACTGGCCAATGGTAATATGAGAGAGGCCTATCGGTTGGTAGATCAGGTAATCGATGAAAATACATCAAAGTTTAGGGATTGGATGAGAATTTGCTTTACCTTGGATATCAATAATATTATGGCGCTGGCGGAAGGTTTCCAAGGAGCGGACAAGGAAGGGCAAAAAGCGTTATTTCTGACCGGTCTGAACATTCTCAGAGAGAGCCTGTTAAAGAGAAGCCAGCTGGAAGAGCTGATGAGGACAGCACCTGCTGACAGGGAATTTGTGGAGAATTTTAGCCTGAAGGCCCTTACAGAGGAAAAAATCCTCAATATCTACCGATTATTGAACGCCGCACATTACCATTTAGAAAGAAATGCCAACGCGAAGATTTTATTTGCAGACCTTTCTTTTGACATGGCCAAAGTACTTCGCAAAAAAGAAACCGCATGAAAAAACATGTTATCGGCCGAAGGGAAAAGATCAGCTTGCCTGATTGGGGCTTGATCATGATTTCTGCCAAAGTGGATACGGGGGCCTATACCAATGCCATCCACTGTGAATGGGTGGAGGAAACAGAAGAGGATGGGCAGGTGGTACTGGCATTTAAGCTTTTGGAGCCTGAGCACCGCTTGTATTCCGGTAAGGTCATCAAAGTCAAGACCTATACCCAAAAGAAGGTGAAAAACTCTTTTGGAAATGCAGAGCTGAGGTACAAGGTCACCACCAAGGTCGTGATGTTTGATGAAGCGTTTGATGTAGAATTCACGCTTTCTGATCGGTCAAGGATGCGCAATGCGATCTTGTTGGGCAGAAAGATGCTTCGCGGTAGATTTTTAGTTGACGTCGATCAGACAAACTTATCCAAAAAACATAAAGTAGCTAAGCAATGAGAATAGCCGTACTTTCCCGAAATCCAAATCTTTATTCCACACGTAGGTTACGTGAGGCCATCATCGATGCAGGCCATGAGGCGCTGATCATAGACCACTCACTTTGTGACTTGGTGATCGAACAAGAAGGGCCATCCATCTTTTACAGGGGCGAAAAGCTGTCCGATATCGATGCGATCATTCCGAGAATTGGAGCATCTGTGACATTTTATGGGACGGCCGTGGTTCGTCAGTTTGAGCTGATGGGCGTCATTTCTGCTGTGGAGTCACAGGCAATTGTGCGGAGCAGGGATAAGTTGCGCAGCTTACAGATCCTCTCCCGTGAAGGATTGGGGATGCCCAAGACGGCCTTTACCAATTTTTCCAAAGGTGGCGAGAAGCAGCTCATCGACCAAGTGGGAGGGGCTCCGCTGATCATCAAGCTGTTGGAAGGCACGCAGGGATTGGGGGTAGTGCTGGCCGAGACACGGAAAGCTGGCCAGTCCGTAATCGAGGCCTTTCACGGGCTGAAGGCACGTATCATTGTGCAGGAGTTTATCAAAGAAGCCAAAGGGGCCGATATCCGGGCCTTTGTCGTAAATGGCAAAGTCGTGGGAGCGATGAAGCGCCAAGGCGAGGAGGGGGAATTCCGCTCCAACCTGCACCGAGGAGGAAAAGCGACCGTCATAAAGCTGTCCGCTTCAGAGCGAAAAGCTGCCTTAGGAGCTGCAAAGGCACTTGGGCTGGCCGTAGCCGGGGTGGATATGCTTCAGTCCTCTCGAGGACCATTGATCTTGGAGGTGAACAGTTCGCCGGGCTTGGAAGGCATCGAAAAGGCAACAGGAGTGAATATCGCAGGCAAGATCATTCAATACATTGAGGAAACTGCCTATAAAAAATTATCGAAAAGAAAAATCAAAGAATAATGCAGCCTATACGGATAGGAACACGGGGCAGTAAGCTTGCCCTTTTTCAGGCACATCATATTGCTGACTTACTTCAGGCCCAGGGCCTGCAAACCGAAATCGTCACCATCACCACGAAGGGGGATAAGATCCTGGATGTGGCGATCTCCAAAATTGGAAGCAAAGGGGTGTTTACCGAAGAGCTAGAGGAGCAGCTTGCCAGTGGAGAGGTGGATATTGCTGTCCACAGTGCCAAGGATATGCCTTCTTCATTGCCTGAGGGATTTGAACTCATATCATTTACCAAACGGGAAAAAGTCAATGACATCATTTTGAGCCACCATGAGGACATTGACTATAAAAATCCCCATAAACCCTTGCTATTGGGGACTTCATCTACCAGAAGAGTGGCTACACTCAAGCACTATTATCCTCATATAAAAACGGTGGAAGTACGTGGAAACCTCCAGACACGTATACAAAAGATGGAGTCAGGAGCCTGTGATGCCTTGCTTTTAGCCTATGCGGGTGCGCACCGAATGGGCTATGATGACCTGATCCGCCATGAGCTTTCGCTAGATGAGTTTACGCCAGCGGTTGGCCAGGGCAGTATTGCTGTGGAAGCCTGCGATAGACTGGATGCCGACCTTAGAAAACAGATCGTGGCCGCCACACATCACACCGAAACCGGCTATCGCCTGCGTGCAGAAAGAAGCTTTTTGAAAATCCTTGAAGGGGGGTGCAGCATTCCGGTTTTTTGCCTTGCCACGTACCGGTCTGGGCAAGTGGAGATGACTGGAGGAGTGGTCAGTTTGAATGGCAAAGAACGTATTCAACACCAGGTTTCGGGGCCTGCAGAGGAGGCCGAAAAGGTAGGGAGGAGCTTGGCCGAAAAGGTGATCCAGTCAGGTGGTGATCGCATTTTGAAAGATATTAAACGGCAACTTAACAACTAACATGAAGAAGTATTCCCTTGGACTGCTCATAATGCTGTCCTTGTTGATGTCCTGTTCATCCCAAAAGGATTCATTGATTAAAATCCACACCCGGTACGGTGATATTTATGCGATTCTTTATGACGAGACGCCCAAGCATAAAGAGAACTTCATCAAGTTGGCCGAGGCGGGACGTTTTGACAGTACAGAGTTTCACCGAGTCATCGATAATTTTATGGTCCAAGCAGGTGATGTCTTCACCAAGGAGGGCCTCCCTGAGGAAGAATGGTACACCATTCCTGCCGAATTGGACAAGGGCTATCTCCACGAGAAGGGGGCCATTGCAGCGGCACGCAAATCGGATCATGTCAATCCGGAAAAGCGATCAAGCGGATGCCAGTTTTACATTGTGGAGGGCAGGAAATACAGCGAGGAGGAGTTGACCACTAATGTCAAAAAGCTTCAGAAGGAGTTTATGAAATACATCTCCCTTGAAAGCCAGCGTGCACTTGCGGAGCAGTATGTAAAGCTGTATGAGGACGGGAGGTACGAGGAGATGACTCAGCTGATGTTGTCAAAAAAGGAAGAGATGGAGGACTTTTTACATGTCAACTTGTCAAAGGAAATGGATGAGGCAGCCATTGAGACATTTACGACAGTCGGGGGAACCCCCCATTTGGATGAAGGAGGTTATACCGTTTTTGGCAAAGTGATCAAAGGAATGGATGTCGTGGATAAGATTTCTTCGGAAAAGACCGCCGCCATGGACAGGCCAGTTGATCCGGTGTATATTACGGTGGAAGTAGAAAAGGTACCCAAAAGGAAAATTACTAAAGAATACGGCT
The DNA here is from genome assembly GCF_005281475.1 of Echinicola rosea. NCBI lineage: Bacteria > Pseudomonadati > Bacteroidota > Cytophagia > Cytophagales > Cyclobacteriaceae > Echinicola > Echinicola rosea. The sequence continues at coordinate 1,957,202 of NZ_CP040106.1, forward strand.
TTGAATACTCAGAAGATAAATAAACCGAATCTATTGATCACCGGTGCAAACGGCCTGCTGGGGCAGAAGTTGGTCAAGCGTCTGCTGGAAAAGGGGGATTTCAATGTGATTGCAACAGGCCGAGGCGCCTGTAGATTGCCAGGTGAATGGAAGGGCTTTTCCTATGCTTCCATGGACATTACCGACAAGGACAATGTCCTGGATATCTTTCAGGAGTATAAACCTGATGTCGTGATCCATGGTGCTGCTATGACCAACGTGGACGAGTGTGAGACGTCCCAAGAGGCTTGTTATCAGCAGAATGTGGCAGCGGTAGGAAATATTGTTGTGGCTGCGGAGCAGTGTCATAGCTTTTTGGTACATGTTTCCACTGACTTTATCTTTGATGGAGAGGCAGGGCCATATGCAGAGGATGCGATACCGAACCCTATCAATTATTATGGGGAAAGCAAGTTGCAGGCGGAGGCACTGATACAGCAATCGTCACTCAACTGGGGTATTGCCAGGACTGTATTGGTATATGGGATATCCCATGACATGAGCCGCTCCAATATAGTGCTTTGGGTCAAGAAGTCACTAGAGGATGGGAAAGAACTGCAGCTGGTGGATGATCAATGGAGGACTCCTACATTGGCAGAGGACTTGGCCGAGGGCTGTATTCTAATGGCCGAGCAGCGCGCAAAGGGTGTTTATAACATTTCTGGAGACGAACTCCTGACGCCATATGATATGGCTATCCAGACAGCTGAATTCTTTAAATTGGACAAAACCAAGATCAACAAAACGGATTCCAGTGCTTTTCGCCAGACAGCAAAAAGACCCATGAAAACAGGGTTTATCATTCAAAAAGCTAAACATGAGTTGAATTTTAAACCAAAAAGTTTTACAGAAGGAATTGAAATTCTAGCAAAACAGCTTAATTTAGCCAATTGAAAAAAAGAACATTCATCAGAATAAATCCAATTTTGCCTCTTTACCTTATGGCTTTTACCCCCAATATCGATTGTTTCCTTTGTATTAACGGCTGCGTTCCCAACGAGGAAAGGTGGGGTTCGGCGTTATAACCCGGCTCCCAATGGAAGGATGGAGAAGTAAACAAGTCAGGTAACCAGTAGTGTTGGAGTGAGTAAGGTGAAGGTTCGTGTGTTAAATGGCTTAAGTATTCCAATCAAATAAAAAACATATCATGTATAGAAAACTTCTATCCTTCTTGATTTTTCTTTTTCCCATGTCTCTTCTGGCACAGGAGACTGCTCCAGCTGAAGAATTGAGTTTTGGACAAAGAATTGACCGATCATTCCAGCCATTAGCGGATGCATGGGAGGGCTTAGTGCTTTATCCAATTCCTATTGCCGGTTACGACATTCCCATTGTGTTGATCCTGCTTGTTTCAGGGGCTACATTTTTTACGATTTACTTTGCAGTACCGGGGATTACCAAAATGCCCCTTTCAATCAATACGGTAAGAGGGAAATATGATGACTTAGAAAGAAATTATAAGGATCCCGAAAATCCAGATGTGATTCCTGACGAAGCCAAAGGTGGCGAGGTGAGTCACTTCCAGGCGTTGGCTACGGCCGTTTCGGGAACGGTAGGTTTAGGAAATATCGCTGGTGTGGCAGTAGCCATTGCCTTGGGCGGACCTGGTGCGACCTTTTGGATGATTATCTGTGGTTTGTTAGGGATGAGTACCAAATTTGTGGAATGTACCCTTGGGGTAAAATACAGGGATATAGAAGATGACGGCACCGTCCACGGTGGGCCGATGTATTACCTTTCGCGTGGTCTTGGCCATGACTTGAAAAAAGGCCGTTTGGGGCAGTTTTTAGGAGGGCTTTTCGCGGTGCTTTGTGTAGGGGCTTCCTTTGGTGGGGGCAATGCCTTCCAGTCCAATCAAGCCTCCTCCCAATTGGCAAACCTGTTGGGGATCAATTTCCAAACCAATGGTTTTTGGATCGGGGTTGTCTTGGCGGTGCTTGTGGCAATTGTCATTATCGGCGGTATCAAGAGAATCGCTACCATTACCGAGAAAGTGGTGCCAATTATGGCTGCTGTATATGTGTTGGCGTCCTTGATTATTTTGGGGGCACATTATGATTATGTCGATGATGCCATTGGGCTGATCATCGAAGGAGCATTTACTCCAATGGCCGGTTTGGGCGGCATGCTTGGTGTGCTGATCGTGGGATTCCAACGGGCCGCATTCTCCAACGAAGCAGGAGCAGGTTCTGCAGCGATTGCCCACTCTGCTGTAAAGACCAAGTTTCCAGCAAGTGAAGGAGTGGTAGCACTATTGGAGCCACTGATCGATACGGTAATCGTTTGTACCATGACCGCTTTGGTGATTATCTTCTTTAATATCGATGGAGGATTGAACAATGTAGAGAGTATCTTTAACTACGGTGGAGACGGAAGTGGTAATGTGGTCCTTAAAGATTCTGGAGCATCTATCGGAGGAGTGGAACTGACCACTATGGCTTATGACTCAGTGATTCCCCATTTCTCTTATGTGCTGACAGTGGCCATCATTTTGTTTGCATTTTCCACAATGATCTCTTGGTCTTATTATGGCCTTCAGTCTTGGAAGTTTTTATTTGGAAGAAGTAAGGCGGCTGACTTGACCTATAAGCTGCTTTTCATCGCGTTTATCATCATTGGGGCTTCTACGACGCTAAATGCCGTGGTGAAATTCTCCGATGCCATGATCCTTGCTTTGGTTTTTCCGAACATGATCGGGCTTTTCTTCCTGTTTCCTAAAGTGAAACTTGAACTTAAAAGATATTTGGCCGCTATAAAAACACAAAAATAGGGGCTTTACCTACCAATATTTAGAAGGTTTTCCTATTGGCAAGGTATTTGAAATTAGGGTTTCTGTTAAGTAAGTGTTTATTTAAATTGTAACGGAGTAATGAAGAGATTTTGGATTTTCGTCATCGCCTTGCTGGGCTTGGGAACAGTTGCCAAAGCGCAGGATTTTAGCATAGGGCCCAAGCTGGGGATATCCCAAGGGAATATAAAAGTGGACGGAGAAGGATATGAAAGTGGTAGCGAAAAGCTGGGCTATCATGTGGGGGCTTTTGTGAGAATGGGAGGAAACTCACTTTATCTGCAGCCTGAGGTGTTATATGTGAATACCGGTGGAGAGATTAAAGAAACCCAGGGAACCGATGAGAGGTCTTATGAAGCGTCATTTAACCGCTTTGATGTCCCAATTATGGTAGGCTTTAAAATTGGAGATGTGTTCAGGGTTCAAGGTGGGCCAGTGGCCAGTTTCTTGCTCAATTCAAAATTTAAGGATAATATCGCTCCAGATCCTGAGCCAGAGTACAAAAATGCTACAGTGGGCTACCAAGCAGGTATCGGATTTGATATTGCCAATATGATCATTGACCTAAAATATGAGGGCTCTCTGAGCAATCAGGCCGAGAGCATTGCTGGATTTGATACCGATCAGCGGCAAAACCAGCTAATTGTCTCCTTGGGACTTCGGCTATTTTAACCAGACGCTAAAAATCACCACAAGGCGGCCCTATTGGAGCCGCCTTTTTTTGTCGGTTTTTTACCGACAGGACACCGTGTTTCCCTTGTACCCAGAAATATTGCGGGTTGCAATGAAATCGGTTACTTCAGCTGGTCTAAGCCGGAGCGAGGCTTTTGTTTGAGCTTTTTGTAGGCAGAGGGAGTCATGCCCGTGATTTTTTTGAATTGACCGGATAAATGCTGGACACTGCTGTACCCCAGTTTCCAGGCAATTTCGCTGAGTTGCAATTCTTGATTAAAGAGCAATTCTTTCGCTTTTTCAAGCTTGAGTTTTATAAAATACTTTTCTATGGTAATGCCTTCCTTACTGCTGAAGAGGTGGCTCATTTTGCTGTAATCTTCACCTATTTCCTTTGTCAGGTAGTTGGATAGACTCAAGGAGGCAGGGATTTCATCCTGTAGTACCAGTTCGTGCAGTTTGTTTTTGATCCGCTCGATGAGTCGATTGACAGGGGCTTGGATCAGCCCAAAGCCTAGTTTTTCCAAGTGGGTTTTTAAAGTATTTAGCTTGGACGGTTCAGGGAGGTTTTCCAGTGTTACCTTACCTAAATCCACTTTTTCAAAAGGTATATTTTGTTCCTTCAAAATACTTTCCACAGCCATGATGCATCGCGGACAGACCATGTTTTTTACCAATAATTCAGACATACTCCTTTAAACCGAATTTTGACGGCATAAGTTTGCCTTTTTGACCGTAAATGAGGATTAGGAAGTGTAAAAATATTGATGGTTGGGAAGACATATTTTAGTCCACTGTTGAAGAATTGAGGGGACTAGAGTAGCTTTGTTACAACTACACCGTAAGATTATGGCCCAAAACATGGTTTTTGACAGAAAGCACTTGAGCGATAGTGATCTGCTAGATTTTTACGAGCAGCTGCTCATGCCTCGGAAGATTGAAGAGAGAATGCTTCTCTTACTTCGTCAGGGTAAAATCTCCAAATGGTTCAGTGGCTGGGGACAGGAAGCTATCTCGACCGCTGCAGTTCTGGCCTTGAAAGAGGATGAATTTTTGCTTCCGATGCACCGCAATCTGGGTGTTTTTACGGGCAGGGGTGTTCCGCTGGATCAGTTGTTTGCCCAGTTTCAAGGAAAGGAGTCAGGCTTTACCAAAGGGCGTGACCGTTCATTCCATTTTGGGTCCATGTCGCATCATATTGTTGGGATGATTTCTCATTTGGGACCTCAACTGGCAGTGGCAGATGGGATCGCCTTGGCCAGTAAGCTGGGACAGGAAGGAAAGGCTACTTTGGTGTTTACGGGAGATGGTGCCACGTCTGAGGGCGACTTCCATGAGGCACTAAATGTAGCATCAGTCTGGCAGCTTCCGGTGATTTTTGTCATCGAACATAATGGTTATGGACTTTCTACACCCAGTGAGGAGCAGTTCCGCTTCGAACAATTCATCGATAAAGGGCCTGGCTATGGGATGGAGGCCGTAAAAGTAGATGGTAATAATGTTCTGGAGCTGTATCATAAGTTGACGGAGATTGCTGCAGATATACGGCAGCATCCGCGACCGTTTTTAGTGGAAGCCATGACTTACCGCATGAGAGGCCATGAGGAATCTTCAGGTACCAAGTACGTTCCAAAAGCTTATTTTGAAGCGGGAAGAAAATGTGACCCGGTGAGCAATTATGAAAGTTATTTGATAGAGATTGGTGTACTTCGCGAGGATGCCATAAAGGCTATCGGGCAGCGTATCACAACGCAGATCGAGAGCGGGCTTTCGGCAGCATTTTCTGCTGAATTTCCCGTGGCAGGGAAGGCAGAAGTGGAGGATGTGTATTGTCCACATGTGTCCGCTGCCAAGCCACCAAGTACTCCGGCTACCGCCGAAATGCGGTTGTTGGATGCGATAAGTGACGCATTGCGAATGGGTATGCGGAAGTTTCCGAACTTGGTGCTGATGGGTCAGGATATTGGGGCATACGGTGGGGCATTTAAAGTGACTGCAGGTTTGTTGGATGAGTTTGGTGCGGATAGGGTACGCAATACGCCACTTTGTGAAAGTGCGATTATCGGTACAGCACTGGGACTTTCCATAAGAGGATACAAGACGATAGTGGAAATGCAATTTGCAGATTTTGTGAGTTGCGGATTCAACCAAATCGTAAATAACCTCGCAAAGGTCCATTATCGCTGGGGACAGCATGCAGATGTGGTCATCCGTATGCCCACCGGAGCCGGTGTTGGGGCGGGGCCTTTTCACTCCCAATCAAATGAAGCCTGGTTTTTTCATACACCGGGGCTTAAAATCGTTTATCCGTCTTCCCCGCGGGATGCCAAAGGACTTCTGGCAGCGGCCATTGAAGATCCCAATCCATGCCTGTTTTTTGAGCACAAAGCGCTCTATCGCTCCATTGCGGGGCAGGTACCTGATGATTATTATACCATGGAAATAGGGAAAGCCAATTTTGTAAAGGAAGGTGATCAACTGACTGTGGTAACTTATGGGATGGGAGTGCATTGGGCGAAGAGAGCGATCGAGGAATACGATGTCAGCGCAGATGTGTTGGATTTGCGGACCCTATTGCCTTGGGACAAAGAAAGTGTAGCACATTCCGTAAAGAAAACCAATAAGGTGATTGTCCTCCATGAAGATTGCCTGAGCGGTGGTATTGGGGCAGAGATTGCCGCCTGGATCAGTGAGCACTGTTTTGAGTGGTTGGATGCACCAGTGATGCGTGAGGGGAGTTTGGATACTCCGGTTCCGTTTGCGGCTAACTTGGAAGCGGGCTTTCTGCCTGAGGAGCGTTTCCGGGAAAAGTTACTTGCGCTGTTGGCCTATTGATGAGAGTCTATTGGACGACGTTGACTGGGTCGCCTGTTTTTACCTCACCTTTTTCAAGTGCAATCAAATTTTGGCCAAAAAGTACTTTTTTGTCCCTTAGCCTATATTTGGAAAGTGTTTTCAAAGGTTCTTTGCCCTTTACTCCGGTTTGTTGGTCCACGGTGGTCATGACACAGCGGGCACAGGGTTTGGTGACTTGAAATAGGTGTTTTCCGATTTGAAGTCGTTTCCATCCATCTTCCTCAAAAGCCTCACATCCACTGATGACGATGTTCGGTCGGAAACGCTCCATGGGGACAGCCTGTTCCAAACGCTGATTGAGATCATCGAGAGAAGCTTGGCTGATCAGGAGATAAGGCATGGCATCGGCAAAACTAACAGTTTCGTCATTGACGGCATATTTTTCTTTGATCGACCGGGTAGTATTCTCCGGCATAAATACCAAGTGGCATGGAGTGGCCAGCATTTCCGAGAACCATTGGTCCACTTCGGGGTTTACGATCTGTCCTGATACCACATCGTCCCAGACGTTGACCTCCATAAATTGATCCGTTTCAGGAATGAAGGGGATGCTGATTTTTTGGTGGGGCTGCTGCTTGTGGTAGATCTCCAGCCCGTTTGCAGTGAGGTTTACTTGGAGAAGGGCCATAATCGGCAGGGAACGTTGGGTCATGAAGGTGCCTGCGTCATCGACGAGCATCCATCTTCTGTCCCACCTAAAACCTTTGGTAAGCATTTCTGCTTTTTCCAATCGAATTCCACCAAGGGATTTGATGGGGTAAATGTAAATGTCCTGTACTTGCATGTCGTGGTTTTAGTGCCCCAATTTAAACGTGTTTGTCATAGATTCAATTGATTTCACGGATAAATTACACGGGAGGACAAAATCTGTGTGGCTTGGGGTGGCCGCTAGTGATTGAAGGGGTATTTGATTAAATCATGGGGGTCTTCTGCAGGATTAGGGAAGCACTTGGATAGAATGTGCTCGGTTGGAGTGGTGGATACATTGGGTTGGGCATGGGTAATGTTGTTTTCGGAAAGGGATTCATCCTTCCATTCAGAGATGAAAAAAGAAACGATCATCCCTATGAGCAACACCAAGAGCCATCTTAACCGTTCTTTTTGTCTTGTCGTATTCATGCCAAAATTGATTTTATCGTTAGCAACTTACTTGTATTCCCCCCCTAAAAGTGTCCTGCCCGATTGCCAGTCGGCAAACATTCATGTTGTGTTCTAATAGATAGATGCACATTGAAGTGAAATGGTTGCATGAATTTCTTCATGTTCGATCTTTTTTTAAAAAAAATGTGATCAATAGGTGGCATAAAGGGATGAGTTGGCAAGAAAGGCAGGTACAGACCATGTGCCGTTTGGGGCTTGGGAGAATATGGCAGGTTGGAGACCAAGTTCAGTGGGGAAGGTTGGTATTCCAAAAAGGTGACAAGGATGCATGATTATGAGGGTGGCTTGGCAGAATTACGGGCTGCTGTGGAGGAGGTTTGTCATATTTGCTGCCAATCTGACACAGGCAAGGGCAAAAAAAGGCTTGGCACATGACTTGTTAAATATGTTTTCGAGTAAATAAGCGAATTAAGAAAACAAGAAATAAATTAAGAAATACAATTAGTTATGGGAAAAATTATTGGTATAGACTTGGGAACCACTAACTCCTGCGTAGCCGTGATGGAGGGTAACGAACCGGTGGTTATCCAAAACAGTGAGGGAAGAAGAACCACTCCTTCTATTGTGGCGTTTTTGGACAATGGAAACGGAGAGCGAAAAGTAGGTGATCCTGCCAAAAGACAAGCTATCACCAACCCAGCCAATACCATTTCTTCTGTGAAAAGGTTTATGGGTAAAAAATTCTCTGAGGTTTCTGATGAGAAAAAACATGCATCCTACAAAGTAGAGCAAGGAGCTAACGATACGGTAGCCGTAAAAATTGGCGACAGGAGTTATACTCCACAGGAGCTGTCTGCGATGATCCTTCAGAAAATGAAGTCCACTGCAGAGGACTTTTTGGGGCAGGAAGTGACCGAAGCGGTGATTACTGTTCCTGCTTACTTTAATGATGCGGAACGTCAAGCGACCAAAGAAGCTGGTCAAGTGGCCGGTCTGGAAGTGAAACGTATCATCAATGAGCCAACAGCTGCGGCCTTGGCCTATGGGATGGATAAGAAAGACCAGGATATGAAAATTGCGGTGTATGACCTTGGTGGTGGTACATTTGATATTTCGATCCTTGAGCTGGGCGATGGTGTATTTGAGGTGAAGTCAACCAACGGTGATGTGCACTTGGGTGGAGACGACTTTGACCAAGTGGTCATCAATTGGCTGGCAGATGAATTCAAGAGCGAAGAGGATATCGACCTGAAGCAAGATCCTATGGCCCTTCAGCGTCTGAAAGAAGCTGCTGAGAAAGCTAAAATCGAACTTTCCAGCTCATCTTCTACCGAAATTAACTTGCCGTATATTACCGCTACCCAAAGCGGTCCTAAGCACTTGGTGAGGAACCTTACCCGTGCGAAATTTGAGCAACTTTCCGAAGATTTGGTAAGACGTTCATTGGAGCCATGTAAGAAGGCACTTTCTGATGCAGGGCTTTCTGCTTCTGATATTGACGAGGTAATATTGGTAGGTGGATCTACACGTATTCCTAAAATCCAAGAAGAAGTAGAGAAGTTCTTTGGTAAGAAACCTTCCAAAGGGGTTAACCCTGATGAGGTGGTAGCGATTGGTGCGGCGATCCAAGGTGGTGTATTGACAGGAGAGGTGAAAGATGTGTTACTATTGGATGTGACGCCACTTTCTTTGGGTATCGAAACGATGGGCGGCGTGTCCACAAAACTGATCGAAGCAAATACCACGATTCCTTCCAAGAAGTCAGAAGTGTTCTCCACTGCAGCTGACAACCAGCCAGCCGTGGACATCCATGTCCTGCAAGGGGAGCGTCCATTGGCCAAGGACAACCGAAGCATCGGTAGGTTCCAATTGGCAGATATACCGCCAGCACCAAGAGGTGTACCTCAGATCGAAGTGACTTTCGATATTGATGCAAACGGTATCTTGCATGTGTCCGCTAAAGATAAAGGGACCGGCAAAGAGCAAAAAATCAAGATCGAAGCTTCTTCTGGGCTTTCCGAAGATGAAATCGAAAGAATGAAAAAAGAAGCTGAGGCAAATGCCGCTTCTGATAAAGAGGAAAAAGAGAAGATCGAAAAGCTTAACCAAGCGGACAGCCTGATCTTCCAGACAGAAAAGCAGCTGAAGGAATTTGGCGATAAGCTATCTGATGGTAATAAAACCAATATCAACGGTGCCTTGGAAAAACTGAAATCAGCTCATCAAGCACAGGATCTGGAAGCCATCACGCCTGCGATCGAAGAGCTTAACAAAGCTTGGGAGGCAGCATCTACAGAGATGTACAATGCTACTCAAGGTGCCGCTGGTGCCGAGGGAGCTGCTGGCGAAGGAGCTGGAGCATCTGCTGATGCTGGAGGCGAGTCTGGTGACGGTGTTTCTGATGTCGATTATGAAGAGGTAAACGAAGAAGATAAGAAATAATATTCTTCGGGACTTATACACGAAAGCATCTCGAGCAATCGAGGTGCTTTTTGTGTGTTAAGCCTTACTTATTGCTTGGGCTTTCTGAATAAAAGAAAGAGAATCAGGCATTACTTTACAGAGTGTTTTTTAGGATTTAAGGGAAGAGCAATGCGTTTAACAGAAGATAACAAACTGAAAAGATTGGTGGTCGTGGGAGACCGTGTGTTGATCAAGCTCAAGCAGGCAAATGAAAAAACTTCCAGTGGACTTTACCTACCGCCGGGAGTCCAGGAAAAAGAAAAAGTGCAACAGGGATATATCATGAAGGCAGGTCCTGGTTATCCGATTCCCATGCATGTGGAGGAAGACGAACCTTGGAAAGAAAAAGAGGAGAATGTTCGCTATGTGCCCTTACAGGCAAAGGAAGGGGATCTAGCCATTTTTCTTCTCACCGGGGCACATGAGGTGGTCTATGAAGGGGAAAAGTTCTACATCGTTTCACAAAATGCTATTTTGATGTTGGAGAGGGAAGAGGAGCTGTGATTTGGTTCAGGTGTCAAGGTATAGAGAGCGTAACGAAAAAAGAGGAAAGACCGTCAAATGCGTGTCTTTCCTCTTTTTTTATGACAACTTCAAAATCTCGCGACTTCAAAACCTTACAACATTAAAGCCTCTCAAAACCTATTTCTCCATGGTTTCGCCGGATTGGGTTTGTTTTTCGTAGAGTTCGGCATACACGCCTTTTTTGGCCATCAGAGCTTCGTGTGACCCCTCTTCCACAAGTTTGCCATCATCCAATACGATGATTTTATCCGCCAGTTTGGCAGAGGATACCCGGTGGGAGATGATGATGGAGGTCCTTCCTTCCATGATGCTTCTGAGCGCATTGAGGATGACATTTTCTGTTTTGGTATCCACGGCAGAGAGGCAGTCGTCCAGTAATAAAATGGAAGGATCCTTAGCAATGGCCCTGGCGATGGAAACCCGTTGCTTTTGTCCTCCGCTGAGGGTGATGCCCCTTTCGCCAAGTTTTGTTTCGAATCCTTTTGGGAAGTCCATGATGTTTTGGTAAACGTCCGCATCTTTTGCGGCCTGTTCGACCACCTCCTGAGGGATTTCGTCCAGTCCAAAGCCAATATTGTTGGCAATGCTGTCACTGAACAAGAACACATCTTGGGGGACATATCCGATGTTTTTGCGGAGATGTGAGATATCATAGGCATTGATAGGGTGGTCGTCCACGACAATTTCGCCCGAGGCCGGATCGTACATTCTCATCAACAAGTTGGCAATAGTGGATTTTCCTGAGCCTGTGGTTCCGATGATGGCCAATGATTCACCGGATTGGATGGAGAAGGATACATTTTTCAGTGCTTTTATTCCCGAATCAGGATATTCAAAGGAGACGTTTTTAAAGGCCACCGTCCCAAGGATGTCTTCGGTGAGTTGCTCCTTACTAATGATGGTATTTTGCTCATCCAGGAATTCATTGATCCTGGTCTGAGAGGCAGCGGCCCGCTGGACAATGCTGGTTACCCATCCCAATGAGGTTACCGGCCAGGTCAGCATATTGACATAAAGGATAAACTCAGCGATAACCCCATAGCCGATGGTGCCTTCGATCACCTGATTGCCGCCAACATAAACCGTGATAATCGTGCTTATTCCCACCAGGCCCATGATCAATGGAAAAAAGAGCGACTGGACTTTGGTAAGGCTGATGGATTTTTCCTTGTAATCTTCACTGGCAGTGGCAAATTTATGACTGCTGTCTTCTTCTCTCACAAATGCTTTGAGTACCCGAATGCCTGAAAAAGATTCCTGAACAAATGTGCTTAGCCCACTGAGGCTACGCTGGATCTTTTCAGACCGCTCATTGATCATGTTGTTGACAATATAAATGCTGATCGAAAGGACCGGTAGTGGAAGCAGCGAATATATGGTGAGCGGCACATTGACCGTCAGCATATATCCGATGACCAGTGGAAAGAGTACGAGTAGGTTGATGCCGTACATCAGGGCAGGGCCGAAATACATCCGTACCCGGCTTACGTCTTCAGTAATGCGGGCCATCAGGTCTCCTGTACTGTTTTTTCTATAAAAGCTTAATGGCAGTTGCTGGTAATGTGCGAAAATCTCATTTTTCAAATCATACTCGATCAATCGGGACATTACGATGATCGTCTGTCTGATCAGGAAAAGGAAAAAGCCCCTCAAAAAGGCCATTGCAAGTATCAACACGCCAAAAACAAAAATAAAGTCGAGGAAAGCCGAACGGATACTTTCTGTACTGGCTCCTTGCTCAAACATTTGGTAAAAGCTGAAACTTTCTACCACATAGTCGATGGCTACCCGCACCAGTTGTGCAGGAATCATGACGAAAATGTTGGAAATTATCGTAAAGAGTATCCCCAAAAGGAGATATCCTTTATATTTATAGAGGTATTTATTCAGTCTCCAGAGTGAGCTCACGAAATAAAAATTTTAAAATAGTTAATTTTGTTTTATAATAGTCTTTTTGTTAGCTTTACTAGAGGGTTGTTTAGAATTTAATTCTAAAGTATTACCTTTGCCGAAAGACTTACCCAAATATAACACAATCTAAACGTCAAAGTTCATATGATAGAGGTTAAAACGGAGGAAAAAATCAAAGAAGCATCCATATACGGACAGATCACTTCTTTAGGACATGAGCAATTGGTCATCTGCTATGATGAGCCAACAGGGTTGAAGGCCATTATTGGTATTCATAATACTGTGCTGGGGCCTGCTTTGGGTGGAACCAGGATGTGGAATTATACTTCCGAGCAGGAAGCTATTACTGATGTGCTGCGTCTTTCAAGGGGGATGACCTTTAAGGCAGCCATTTCCGGATTGAATATCGGAGGTGGAAAAGCAGTGATTATTGGTGACCCAAAACTAAAGAGCGAGGCATTTCTCCGAAGATTTGGCCGGTTTGTAGAAAGCTTGGGAGGCCGGTATATCACTGCCGAAGATGTGAACATGAAGACAAGAGACATGGAGTATATCGCCATGGAGACTTCCCATGTCACAGGTCTTCCCGAAATCAACGGTGGGGGCGGGGATCCGTCGCCAGTGACTGCCTATGGCGCATATTTGGGCATGAAAGCATCTGCCAAAAAAGCTTTTGGAACGGATGAGCTTAAAGGCAAGAAAGTTGCCGTTCAGGGGATCGGACAGGTAGGGAGACACTTGATCGACCACTTAGTGAAAGAAGGTGCGGAGATTTATGTTACCGATATATTCGAGGATAGACTGAAAGAAGTGGCCAAGGCTACAGGTGCTACAGTGGTAGCGCCAGACGAGATCTATGATGTAAACATGGATATTTATGCCCCTTGTGCGCTTGGTGCTACGGTAAATGATCAGACCGTAGATCGATTAAAGTGCTCAGTGATTGCTGGAGCAGCGAACAACCAGCTTGAAGATGAGCAAAAGCACGGCCAGTTGTTGTTGGATAGAGGAATTGTATATGCTCCTGATTTCCTTATCAATGCCGGAGGGCTGATCAATGTTTATGCAGAGCACCTTGGAGGATACAATAGAGAAGCAGCCTATCAGCAGGCTGAAAAAATCTATGATACTTGTCTGGCGATCCTCAACAAATCAGAGAAAGAAAGCATCCCTGCACAACAAGCGGCGATAGAGCTGGCTTGGAATAGGATTCAAAGCATTGGCAAGGTGAAATCATCTTACTAAAAGATTATTTGAATATGAACTCTTCGAAAAGCCAAATGTAATGGAACATAAATTCCGTGCATTTGGTTTTTTTATTTAATAACTTTGCAAGTAAATACACAGGAAGGATTGCTTAAGGCCTCCCTGATAAACCAAATCAATATTACGTTCTTTATATTCAGGTAATGTTAAATAGAAGAATTCTCAGAGTAAAGGCTTTCCAAAGTTTGTATGCTTATGATCAGTGCAAAGCTTCCAATCTCAACTTAGCCAAGGATTATGTTAGAGAGGCTTTTCAGCCAGACCTGAACAGTATGGAAGTGCAGGACAAAGGTCAATTGAGGAAAGATGCCGAAGAAACCATCACCCTTTTTTCCCAAAACCTGAACAATAAATCCTTGATCGCCGCGGGAGATTATGCGACGAAGGTCAAATCAGAGGCCATCAAAGCCATTAATCTCTACCATCAAAAGAACCAAAAGGATTTGGATTTTCTCCGAAATAACATGGTAGATGCAGCTGAGAGTATTCCAGAGCTTTACCTTACGGCCGTCCAGATACTTATTGGCTTTAGTGAGCATGTCAAGCGAGAATATGAACGTAAGCGAAAGCTGAACCAAGAGCAGGTTTCGTCCGTAAGCGGCGAGCTTAACCTGGCCAACAACAGAGTGATCGGCTTCCTGCAGGAGGCTCCGGCCTTTACCACTGCAAGCATTCGCCAGCAGGCAGATGTAGCAGATATGGAATTGGAGATCCAAGAGTGGTATCGTGAGTACGTAAAACCGTGGGAGCGATATCAGGAATACATGAAACTGAGCGAGCCGACACTGGAAGAGGATTTGGATATTTTGATGGACCTGACCAAGAAAGTCCTTTTCAAGACTGACGCGATTTTGAGCAACTTTTCAGAGAAGGACCTAAGCTGGACAGAAAATAAGGCGGTGGTAAGAAGTCTGGCGATCAAAGTACTGAAAAATGTAATGGAGGTGGACAATACAGAGGATTACAGTCTTCCTGAAATTGCCATAAACTGGGAAGAGGATAAGGAATTTTTTCAAAATATCTTTAACTTGACCATCGATAATGACGAGGCAAATAGGGCTTTGATAGCTGAAAAAACCAAAAACTGGGATATCGAGCGAATAGCCTCCACAGATAAGATTATCATTTCAATGGCTGTCACGGAGATGTTATTTTTTCCAAGTATCCCTGTGAAAGTAACCATCAATGAGTATATTGATATTTCAAAAACGTACAGTACGCCTAAAAGTAAGCAATTTGTCAACGGACTGCTGGATGTGCTAGCCAAAGAGCTAAGCGACCAAGGTAAAATCCGGAAAAGTGGCAGAGGGCTTTTGGACAACAAATAAACATTATTTAACTATGAGCAAACAGAGTAATTCGATTTTGGCTTTTGTACTCGGTGCTGGTGTAGGTGCTGCATTCGGGGTTTTATTTGCACCTGATTCAGGTAACAATACCAGGGACAAGCTGTCTTACCAGCTGTCAAAATATAAGACCGAGCTGGAGGATATTATAAAAGACCTGGTGGAAGGAAGGGACCTCCCGCTGAATGAAGCAAAATCAGAGGGGAAAAAGGTGATCACAGACGCAAAAAATAAAGCAGAAAACCTGCTGACAGATGTCAATAAGCTTATTGACCAGATCAATAAAGAAAATAACTAACCGTTATAATTTATGAAATATTCATTCTTGCCTGCAATTTTACTTGCAGGTTCTCTTTTTGTTGGAAGTTGTGATAGTAAAAACAAGGAGAAAATAGAAGAATTGGAGCGGAAGATCACGGAGCTGGAGCAAAGTCAAGCCTCCCAGCCCAAGCAGCCATCCAATGTGCAGAGCGTAGCTAAAATAGATCCATCTACTTTGGGCAAGTTTAAATTTGATGACATGCAATTTGACTTTGGTACGATTGACCAAGGCAAAGTAGTCGAGCATACGTTTACCTTTACCAATGACGGCCAATCTCCGCTGATCATTTCCAATGTTCAGGCATCATGTGGATGTACTACACCCGATTGGAGCAAGCAGCCGGTAAAGCCGGGTGAAGAGGGACATGTCAAGGTGAGGTTTAACTCCGCACACAAATCCGGTGCGCAAAGTCCTACCGTGACGATTACTGCCAATACTTCTCCAAGCATCACCAAGCTGAAACTTAAAGGAACCGTAAATACAAATAATACCGCCAGCAACATAGCTGGACCAGTGAAAAAGTAACCATGACCAATACAATTTTATTACAAGCACAAGGAGCCGGAGGAAGCGGCATTATGGGACAAGTGTTCCTTTTTGGAGGGATTATCCTGATCATGTATTTCTTTATGATCAGGCCACAACAGAAGAAACAAAAAGATGCCAAGAACTTTATCGAGTCAATAAAAAAAGGTGACCAAGTGGTGACTATTGGTGGTATCCATGGAAAAGTGTACGCCATAGAAGGTGAAACTGTCCTGATTGAGCTGGACAAAGGGTTGAAAATAAAAGTAGAAAAATCAGCTGTGTCAGCGGAATTTTCCAAGAAGTCCACAGGAACTAAATAATTCGGGATCTTGAAAAGATTTCAGAAATACTTCGGCAAGTTAAAGAAAAACAAAACTTCTGACATTAAAGTGGTGGTCCTTTGCGTCATAGCGGCCACCACTTTTTGGGTTTTAAATGCCCTCAATAAAGATAATTATGTGACAGTGGTGGATTTTCCGATTGCTTTTCAGTACAATTCTGAAGAGTACATGGCCATCGAAGAGCTTCCTTCCGAAATCCGAATCGAAATCAACGGCAACGGCTGGGACCTTTTCAGAAAGTATTTCAATTTTAATGTGACCCCATTTAATATCGAATTGACCAATCCTGATGAAAGGAATTACTTGCTTTCTTCTGAGTATCGTCGGAATTTGGCCGAAATCCTAGAGCCTACCAGTTTGGTGGCTGTGCTGACAGATAGTTTGAAGTTTGACTTTGATAGAATTGTCGAACAAGAAACTGAAATTGTCTTAGATACGGGAAAAATGGTGTTGGCGCCCCACCATCAACTGGCAGGAGACATTACCTGGGATCCTGTAAATGTGGTGTTGAAGGGAGCGGAAAGCAAAGTGAAGGAGTTGGGGGGAGAATTGATACTTACCCTTGACGAAGAGGAAGTAGAGGACGATTTTGATCAATATGTCCCTATCCTGCTTCCCGAGAAATACACGTCTTTTGTAAGTGTCGAGCCGAAAACTGTCCATGTGAAGTTTCAAGTGGTGGCCTTTCTGGAAGGGAATAAGCGCTTGAAACTAAATAAAGTCAACTTCCCAGACAACGTACATCTCGACAATGACCTTAATTCGGTTTTGATGAGTTATCGGGTGGATGAAAGGGAAGTACAGTCGTTAAAGGAGCTGGAGATAGAGGCGGTGATAGACTACCGGCAAAGGAATCGTGATGATAGTACGGTAATGTTGGAAGTGAAGGGGATGCCTAGTTACATCAAGTCTGTAGCGATAGAACCGAATATATTTAAATTAATTTATGAACAGCCGTAAGTCCCTATTGGTTGGCATTACTGGGGGCATTGGTGCTGGAAAGAGCACAGCCGCCAAGATTTTTCATACACTTGGCATTCCAATGTATTCTGCAGATGATCGTGCCAAATGGCTAATGGCTCACTCCAAAGCACTTGTAGCCCAAATCAAAGCCCAATTTGGCGAAGCGTCTTACCTGGCAGATGGAAGGCTGAACAGGGAGTTTTTGGCCGGAAGAGTTTTTTCAGATCCCGCTCAAACAAAACTGATCAACGGGCTGGTACATCCAGCAGTGAAAGGGGATTTTGAAGCATGGGCTGCTGAACAGGAGTCGCCTTATGTTTTGAAGGAAGCGGCATTGCTTTTTGAGACGGGTTCATACCGAGATTTGGATCAGGTGATCAACGTTTTTTCTCCAGTGGATTTGCGGATTTCACGTGTATTGGCCAGGGACTCTCATCGCTCCAGGGAACAAGTGGAAGCTATTATGGAGCGGCAAATGTCAGATTCACAAAAGAATAAGTTGGCTGATTTTATCATTTCCAATAAGGAAAATCAAATGCTCATTCCCCAGGTGCTGGAGATCCATAAGGCTTTACTGAAAAAGTTGTGATGAATTGAGGGCATGGGAGAAGGCTAGAGATTTTTATTATATGTCCAGATTGATCTGGTCAAGATAGAATTTCATACGGGTGTGATCTTGGTTTAAGAAATCGATTTTATCGATTTTATCAAGCTTGTGGTTGTAGAAAACCTCTATGTACTCATTTTCTAGAAGATATAGATTTACCTTATGCGCATAATACCTGATTCCTACTACAAAAGTGCCTTCCGTATAGAGTTTGTTGATTTTTTTGTGCAAAGGTAGCTTTTTGAAGTCTTCTCTAATCATCTTGTAGTCAGTGTTTTGGGGTGGGTATTCAGCACGAAACTATAAAGCTATAAACCTATTGTATGAAGTTCAAGTTTCATGAAAGGATTATTTATTTTCGTTTTTTTGGAAATCCCATTGAGTGCAGAGTTGCATGATGACATATACTTAATTATAATTGGAGAAATTTGAAGACCCACATGAGTACATATTCCGTTCACCGATCCCGCATTCCGTTAGTTCTTGTTTTTTCCTTAGTGGTAACGGTGTTTTTCAGCTCTTGTTCGGCATCCAAGAAGGCTTATCGGAAAAATGTCAATACTGTGATACAGACCGCCAAATCTTATCGGGGAACTCCCTATCGCTATGGAGGGACCACACGCTCGGGAATGGACTGTTCGGCCTTGCTATACCTTTCCTTTCAGCGCGTAGGTATCCAGCTTCCCCGAAGTTCCTCCGAACAGAGCAAGGTCGGTAAAAAAGTTTCAAAAAGGAAACTGGAAAAGGGGGATGTGGTGTTTTTTGCTACTGGTAGACGAAAAAACAGAGTGACTCATGCTGGAATAGTGACGGATAAGGGGAGAGGAGGTATTCAATTTATCCATTCTTCCTCATCCCTGGGAGTGACAGAAGACAATCTGTCCTCGACCTACTGGAATCCAAGGTTTGTGAGGGCAAGAAGATATTTTTAAAGACACTTATGGGGTAGGCCGATGGCAAAATAGGAGGACACCGTACAGGATGATTTTTGCAGCATGTTCAGGGCTGTATTTTGGAAATACGACTTGTGGGGTTGCTTGGGCGATAGACAGGCTGTTGGGGTGCTTGTTCGTTAATTTGTAGGAGATTATAAAAAAGAAAATGGGATTTAAGTGGATTAATTTTTGAAACATCCTTTGGTATTAATCTTTATTAGTTAATTTTGCAGTCGAATAATAGTAATGCATTAATTCCTTTTACATTAATACACAAAAATGGCGAATACTGGTAAGATAACTCAGGTGATTGGCCCCGTAGTAGATATTTCGTTCGAAGGGGGGAAGTTGCCGAATATCCTGGACGCACTCGAAATCACTAAGGAGAACGGTCAAAAAGTAGTATTGGAAGTTCAGCAGCACTTGGGAGAGGATCGTGTAAGAACGATCGCGATGGATTCTTCTGAAGGCTTAAGAAGAGGCTTGGAAGTGATCGATTTAGGAGCTCCTATTTCTGTTCCCACAGGGGAAGGCATCAAAGGCCGACTTTTCAATGTAGTAGGGGAGCCAATCGACGGCCTTCCTGCAGTGGAGTCGACTACCAAGCTGCCTATCCACAGACACGCTCCTAAGTTTGAAGACCTTTCTACTTCGACAGAAGTGCTATATACAGGTATTAAAGTTATCGACTTGATCGAGCCGTATGCAAAAGGTGGTAAAATTGGTCTTTTCGGTGGTGCCGGTGTAGGAAAAACGGTATTGATCCAAGAGTTGATCAACAACATCGCCAAAGCTTATTCAGGTCTTTCTGTATTTGCCGGCGTGGGTGAAAGGACCCGTGAAGGAAATGACCTTCTTAGAGAGATGATCGAATCTGGTATCGTAACTTACGGTGACGACTTCGTAGAATCTCTTGAGAATGAAGGAGGTTGGGACCTTTCTAAAGTAGATGTAGAAAAATTGAAGGATTCCAAGGCAACCTTCGTATTTGGTCAGATGAATGAGCCTCCAGGTGCCCGTGCACGTGTGGCTTTGACTGGTCTTACGCTTGCTGAATATTACCGTGATGGTGAAGGCGACGGTGCCGGTAAGGATATCCTTTTCTTTATTGATAATATTTTCCGATTTACCCAGGCAGGTTCTGAGGTGTCCGCACTTCTTGGTCGTATGCCTTCTGCGGTAGGTTATCAGCCGACATTGGCAACGGAAATGGGAGCCATGCAGGAGAGGATTACCTCTACAAAGAATGGTTCGATTACTTCTGTACAGGCGGTTTACGTACCTGCGGATGATTTGACTGACCCTGCTCCCGCCACTACCTTTGCCCACTTGGATGCGACCACGGTACTTTCCCGTAAAATCGCCGAACTTGGTATTTATCCTGCAGTGGATCCGTTGGATTCCACGTCAAGGATCTTGGAGCCTGGTATTCTTGGTGATGAGCACTATGGATGTGCCACACGCGTAAAAGAATTGCTACAACGCTACAAAGAACTTCAGGATATCATCGCCATCCTCGGTATGGAAGAGCTTTCTGAAGAAGATAAACTTGTCGTACACAGAGCAAGAAGGGTACAGCGTTTCTTGTCCCAACCATTCCACGTGGCCGAGCAGTTTACAGGTTTGAAAGGAGTGTTGGTAGATATCAAAGATACCATCAAAGGATTTAACATGATCATGGACGGTGAACTTGATCATCTTCCTGAGGCGGCATTCAACTTGGTAGGTGACATCGACGATGCCATCGCTAAGGGTGAGAAAATGCTTGCTGAAGTTAAATAATTAATCCTCATTACTTATGGGGTATAGATCACAGGAGAGGAGCACATTCGTCAGCTTTTTCCTGTGATTTTTTAACACCAAACAAATGGTACACATGCATTTAGAAATCATAACACCGGACAAAAAGGTATTTCAAGGAGAGGTTTCGGAAGCTACGTTTCCAGGAGCTTCAGGTGCTTTCCAAGTGCTGAAAAACCACGCTCCAGTAGTATCTGCACTGGCAAAAGGAACAGTCTCTTATACTACTAATGACGGCAAACAGTCCTTAGAAGTGGATGGAGGCGTAGTGGAAGTGAGAGAAAATGAAATCGTCCTGCTCGCTGAAAAGGTGCTGGATTGATCCAATCATAATGATATGAATGAAAGCGAACCAGAAGCGGTTCGCTTTTTTTCTGAAAGAGAAAATCTAAAAATAGGCTTATTCAGTCATTTTTAAATCTGGGAAGGCATAGTTCAGCTATCCTTTGAAAGGTTGTTAAAAGGACTGTAAATTAAGTTAGGCCAAGTTAGAGAGTAAAATTTTTTCTACATGCTCGAAGCAATAACCGTTTGTTCTTGGCCTATGAGTTCAGTTTTTATTCCGGGACTTGTAAATCACCAATAAAAGCTCGAACTTTTACTTAAACTTAATTGGGACGGATGTCCACTTGGACTCCGAGCCCGCGCAGGCGCTCCAAGGATTTCTTAATCTGCGCCTGCTTTCTTTTTTCCTGATAGGCTGTATGGTCAGGTTCGAGATAGGCCTCCTTGTTTTTGAGGATATAATACAGTGCAGTCAATATTTTGTGGGCCACTGCAATCAGTGCCTTTTTAGATCCACGGCGAGCCGCTACTGCTCCATATTTACGGTTCAAATAGGTCTCCTTGGTGTGTGATGCGGCCCAGGCAGCTTCGACCAATGCAGTTTTCAAGTATTTGTTCCCATGTGTGATGCGGGTTGACTTTTTCTTGCCTGCACTTTCGTTGTTGCCCGGGGAGACTCCTGCCCAGGATGCCAGATGTTTGTGATCCGGAAAAACCTCCATGTCATTGCCTGTCTCGGCCAGTATGTTCATAGCGGTTTCTTTTCCCACTCCGGGTATGGTCTGGAGTAAATCGACCTCCTGTTGAAGCTCGGCTGCATAACTTTCAATTCTAGCCTCGATGTGCCTGATCTGAGCGTTGATCGAATCAATGGAATCACGGAGGGTGGACAGCATGAACCTGTGGTGATCTGTGAGTCTTCCCCGGAGAGAAAGTTTGAGGTCTTCCATTTTTTTCCGTAAGGATCCCTTGGCAAGGTTGGCCAGGTATTCGGGGTCATCCTGTTTCTGGATCAAAGCATCGAGGATCAAGGTCCCGGAGACCCCAAAGACATCTGAGACCACTGAGGCCAGTTTGATATTGGCGTCTTCCAGGATTTTATGCACCCTGTTGCGTTGGGCGACACGCTGTGCGATCAGTTTGCGTTTATACCTGCATAGATCACGCAGCTCCCGTATCCACTCGGCAGGGACAAAACTCCCCTTTAGCAGACCGCTTAGGAGCAATTTGGCAATCCATTCACTGTCTTTTTTGTCTGTCTTGTGCCCGGGTACATTCTTGATATGCCGGGCATTGACCAGAATAATCTTAAAATCCTCTTCCAGGATGTTGTAGACAGGTTTCCAATAAACTCCGGTGCTTTCCATGGCAATATGGGTAATGGAAAGGGAGTTCAGCCATACTTGAAGCTCCTCGATCTGGGAGGTGAAAGTCCCGAAAGTCCTGGTCCCAATCTCAACGTCAATACCTCGGACCGTGGCTACAATCGTCTTTTGGTGAACATCAAGGCCGCAGCCCCGCTCGATCACCTGCTCGAATTTGATTTGTGATGACATAACCGATAAGTGAATGTGAATATTCTACTTATACGGAGAAACTCCTCTTTCATCTCCGTTTGTGAAGTCCTAATTCATGAATGTTTTTATTTTTAGACAGAGGCATATTGATTTCGATCAGTTGAATGCTACCTTAATGAGAAAATTGCTCTCTTTGTCAGCGCTGATCTCCGGCTTAAATGGACTTCCCTTCAATAACAAATATTCTTCCAAAACCCATCCCTGGAATACGCCTATAAAAACTTTCTTCCCGGCATCAAATGCCTGATAGGGTAGTAGTGCTATTTTGAACCGCTCTGTTTCTACTAGTGAATGGGCTGAGACAATTGCTTCTTTTTTTCTTTTATCGTAAAGCGATATGAATGGCTTATGCTTCTCATCGAAGGATGAAAACATGATGATATCCTGTGATTCGTTCCACGCCCCACTAAAGCCCGCATAACCTTCGTACGCTTTTATTTTATCCTGAAATGGTGTATTTACATTGCTGATAAGGCGGATGTTTGGAAGGATGATTTCTTCTTCGTAGTTGGCAGGTAGGGGATTTGGCTGATAATCCAATTTGTAACGCTTGGTGAGCTGTTGGTTGGATGACACATTGTAAATGTAGGGATTGTAATTTTGATAAAACCGGGTGGTGTCGTTTACTGCCCAAAATGGGTTCATAGGACTTGTGATCAGAGCGTCATTTAAACCACTAGGATAAGAAAGTGCAGTAGCTTCAAGGTTAAATTTGTGGTCTAAAAAGCCTACTTTGTAGTTTTTTCCTTTGAAAGGGCCATTATATCCACTGTACCCATTGAAGGCAACATACCCACCTCCTGGAATAGGCCTTACATTGCTGAAGAGGATGGACGGATCGGTCTTATAGGTACGCTCCGGTTCGTATTTTTCATTATATACCACTACTTTTTTGAGGGAAAAATCATACACTTCCAGATTTCCCAAGTCATTAAACCAACAATCATTTACCTGTCGGATTTCAAGAGGGCCATCGCCGTGGTGAACAAGGCTTTTGATAAAGTCACCCTTTTTATTATAGAGAAAAATTTGGTCTGTGTCATGCTTATCCACTACGATATAGTGCTGAGGCCGGACCAAAACCTGTTCGACCATTCCCAAATGTTTTTCTTCGTCTTCTTTAAGCTTGATTATCTGTATGTTTTTGATCTTGTCGGAAATATCTACGGTATCTTTTAAGTCAGCCGTGTTTATGGTGATTTTTTGGACAGCGGTTTCTTTAGATTTTGGCTTTTTTTCAGCACATGAAAGCAGTAAAATGACGATGATAATTTGAGAAATTGAAATCGTTTGATAAAATGTCATATCAGTTATTATATAGTTAGGTTCCTAAAAAAAGAAAGGTGCTGGCAGCCAATGCTGCGCCTAATAGTGGGCCTATAATGGGTACCCAGCTGTAGCTCCAGTCACTGCTCCCTTTTCCGCGGATGGGAAGGAGTTGGTGGGCAATGCGAGGTCCCAGGTCCCGGGCAGGATTAATGGCGTACCCCGTAGTTCCGCCCAAGGCCAAACCGATCACCCACACTAAAAGTGCCACAGGTAACGCACCCAGTGCCCCAAGGCCAATCGGGGTGTTCTGAGGGTCTTCAAGGGTAGCCCCTGTGGAGTAGAGAATCACCAGGATTAGGACAAAGGTGCCCACTAATTCTGAAAGGAAATTGGAGGAAAGGTTTCGAATGGCAGGGGCAGTCGCAAATGGTGCAAATTTCAGACTTGGGTCGTCTGTAATGTCAAAATGATCCTTGTACATCAGCCAAGCAATAGTAGCACCAAAACCCCCTCCGAGCACCTGAGCCAAGGAATAACCAGGAACCAAATTCCAATCAAATAATCCTGCTATGGCCAATCCCACGCTTACCGCGGGATTGAGGTGCGCACCGCTGTAAGGACCTGCCACTACCACACCGATAAACACGCCTAGCGCCCAAGCCGTGGTGATGACGATCCAGCCGCTATTGTTTCCCTTGGTCTGTTTCAGGACCACATTGGCCACGACACCGGAGCCCATAAGTAACAGCAAGGCGGTGCCTATAAATTCTGCAATATAGCTATTCATCTAGTCATGGGGTTTCTATGTTAACTGTTTCAAGCTTGATCGATGATTGTGGGATTCCACTGACTTATGGAGGATACTTCATTCTTCTGTCCAGTCCTTGCTTCTTTCGACGGCTTTGTGCCAAAAATGGAGCAGTTCATCGGTCACTTTTCGGTCAGATTGTGGTGAAAATGAAGCTTCTTCTTTCCATAACTGCCGGAGTTCGTTTTGGTCTTTCCAGTAACCTACTGCCAACCCTGCAAGAAAAGCGGCTCCCAAAGCCGTGGTTTCCGTGATCTGGGGGCGTTTTACTTCACTCCTTAGGAGGTCGGCCTGAAACTGCATTAGGAAGTTGTTGGCAGAAGCACCTCCATCCACCCGCATTTCTTTCGTTTTGGCAGCGGCGTCTTTTTCCATGGCTGCCAATACGTCAAAGACCTGAAAGGCAATAGCTTCCAATGCAGCCCTCGCAAAATGGGCCTGTGTAGTGCCTCTGGTGATACCAAAAAAAGCCCCACGGGCATCCTGATCCCAATAGGGGGCACCCAAACCGGTGAGTGCCGGGACAAAATATACCCCTCCATTGTCGTCAACACTTGTGGCCAGGGATTCGCTTTGTTCGGCTTCTTCAAAGATAGCAAGCCCATCCCTGAGCCATTGGATCGCTGCTCCACCGATGAATACGCTGCCTTCCAATGCGTAATGGACTTTTTCATTTATTTCCCACGCAATGGTTGTCAGCAATTTATTCTTCGATTTGACGGGGTTTTCACCGGTATTCATGACCATAAAGCAGCCAGTGCCGTAAGTGGTTTTGGCCATTCCGGGTTGTGTACAGAGTTGGCCGAAAAGCGCAGCCTGCTGATCACCGGCGATGCCTCCAATGGGAATTTTCGCTGAAAAAACATCTCCTGCAGTAGTGCAATATACTTCGCTACTGGATTTTACTTTCGGTAATATGGATGCGGGGATACTGAATAGCTCCATAAGTTCTTCGTCCCATTGTTTGTCGTGGATGTTGAAGAGCATGGTGCGGCTGGCATTGGTGATATCGGTGAGATGCTGCTGGCCATTGGTGAGTTTCCATACCAACCAGCTATCTACCGTACCGAAACAGACCTCCCCTCTTTCAGCCTTTTCCCGCGCTCCTTCCACATTGTCCAGTATCCATTTGATTTTGGTGGCGGAAAAATACGCATCTATGATCAAGCCTGTTTTATCATTGATCATATCACTGTGTCCCTTACGCTTTAGTAAGTTGCAGTAAGCAGCGGTACGTCGGTCCTGCCAGACGATGGCCCGGTAAAGTGGTTTTCCCGTTTTCCGATCCCAGAGGATGGTCGTTTCCCGTTGATTGGTAATGCCGATTCCTGCGATTTGTGCAGGTTCTATTTCTGCTTTGGCAATGGCTTCCAGGATTACAGCCGCTTGTGAAGTCCATATTTCCTTGGCATCATGCTCTACCCATCCAGCCTTGGGGAAGTATTGTTTGAAGTCTTTTTGTGCAATGGCAATGGATTGCCCTTTTTGGTCAAAAAGAATGGCCCTCGAACTGGTGGTGCCTTGGTCCAGGGCCATTATGAATTGCTTATTTTGGGTCATTATTTTAGGTTTTGATCAAGTATTTGTCAGCGATTTTATGGAAAGCGTCAATTTCATTTTCTATCCATTTCTGGTCTTGTTTACGTTCTTCGGCCATCAGCGAAGCTACCATAGGTGCCATGGCGATCGCGGCAGCGGCATCCAGAAAGAGGATACGGATTCTCCTGGCCAAGAAGTCTTCTACATGCATGGCCATTTCTTCCCTTACCGCCCAGATGACCTCACCGGCTACATAGGGGTAGTTTGGATGGAGCAATTTGGCATACGGAGGGTTTTCTTTGATAAGCTGAAGGATTTTTACCGCATCGGTACCGTACAGTTTCCAGTGTTTGTCGTCTAGGGTAGGGTCACCAAAGCCATGAAATCTAATCTCCCAAGAATGGCTTTCCTTTACTTCCTCTCCGGTAACTCGTGGAAAATGGTTTACGGTGTCTTCTCCCATTTTTCGAAATGTTGTCCATTTCCCTCCGGTCAGTGTTGTCAAGCCCGAATCCGAAATGATTACTTTGTGATTTCTTGATATCTCCTTAGTTTTTACACTTTCGCCCTTGGGTGCGGCCAAGGGACGTAATCCTGCATACACGGTCAATACATCCTTTCGAGTAGGTTTTTTGCTGAGGTATTGGCCGGCATTGTCTAGGATAAAGTTGATTTCCCGAGATAGGGCTTCAGGTTCCATTTTGGTTTTAGCACGAATGGTGTCTGTAGTGCCCACCACTAATTTCCCCTGCCAAGGTACTGCAAATAACACCCTGCCATCAGAGGTCTTGGGAATCATGAGTGCATCTTGACCTCCGAGAAAGTGCTGCGGCAGCACCAAGTGCACGCCTTGGCTTGGTTGGATCATCCTGGGGGCTCCCTTTTCGTCCATCTGTAAGATTTTATCGGCAAATACCCCGGTGGCATTGACCACCATTTTGGCTTGTACATTATACGTCTTTTTATGGATGGCATCCCTTACTTTGACCCCATTTACCTTGCCCGCACTATCTTTTGTCAGACTGGTTACTTTCATGTAGTTGAGGATACACCCCCCCATGTCATCACAGGTTTGGGCTACGGAAACAGCCAGACGGGCATCATCAAACTCCCCATCGTGGTATACTACACCTCCGAGAAGCCCTTCGGTTTTTATTTGCGGCAAGCGCCTTTTGGTTTCCTTTTTGGAAATATAACTGGAATCTCCAAGGCTGAGCCAGCCGGACATCCAGTCATAGAACTTCAGGCCTATGGTGTAATAATATTTGGTAGCATGACTGTAAATGGGGATGACAAAAGGCTGGGGATGGGCTAAATGAGGTGCGTTTTTTAGAATTCTTCCACGCTCGCGAAGCGCTTCCCATACCAATAAGATATCACCTTGTGCCAAGTACCGTACCCCTCCATGAACCAATTTGGTGCTTTTGCTGGAGGTGCCTTTTGCAAAATCTGCTCTCTCGAAAAGTGCCACGCTAAGTCCTCTTGACAGTGCGTCCAACGCGACTCCCAGCCCCGAAGCTCCTCCTCCTATAATGACAATGTCCCAGATTTGATTTTTTGATAAAGGGCGGAGGTTGTTGACTCTGTTCATAAGGTTTTATGATGGGTTAAAAATGTAACACATATAATTTAGGAAAAATCAGCCCTATAAGCCAGTAGTAAGAAAGAATTTTGGTTATATGTTTTTGAGTAAGCACACTTTATGGAATCAAGCCATGTTTTTATGAAAATTACACTTCGTATCTGGTGCTTCGTACTTCACCTCTCCCCGGATCTCACTATGGGGTGTTGACAGGTAGGTGTTTTGATAGGTGCTATTATGGGGTATGAACCATCTCAGCGGTATAGTTTAGTACCCATCAATTTGGGAGGTTACTCCCAAGTGCTGTAGCTTTTTTTGGGCTCATTTTTGATTTTTCCTCCTCCAAACTGGATGCCCAAGCCTATACTGAAAAAGTCACTGATATTCTCGCCGGTGATATGGTACGTAAAATTCATGCGGAATTTACCAGCGATGAGTCCTATTCGTGGAGCAACACCAAAATTCACTTCATTTCCGACTTGGTTAAAGATGGTGCCGTCATCAGAATCCACTATTTCATAATCACTTCGCCTGTACATGCCTACCATCACGCCAACAAACGGTCGGGTATTTTCTTTGCCGAAGAGGTATTCGCCGGTTAAGGAGAGGTTGGAGATGGCCTGTGCTCGGTAGGTGGCTTCTTGGTGGTTAAATAGTGATTCTCCTTCTCCCAGGATATTACTACCAAGCTGAAGGCCGATGTTTATTTGGTCATTTATACCATAACGGGGCTCCACATAGAACCCTCCGCCTGTCGTAAGTTCTGATTCGGTAGGAAAGGTCAAGTTGAGGCCAACATCGACTTTGAATGGTTTATACAGCCGGGATGCTCCTGATGGATCAAGAGACTGGGCTTTTGAAACAAAAGGGGATAGGATAAATAAAGCTATTATAAGTGCCGTGTATTTCATTCAAGGTAATTTTCACGTATTCTACAACCGATGATATCTGTCGCTGATTTGTCTAATCCTGTTTTGGTGAAGGTTTACAAGTTCGAAATATAACACTTTTATTTTCAGGGAAGTGTAGCTTTGATTTAAAAATATGTAATGGTTTGGGATCAGGCAAAATTACTGGGGGGATGAATTTCGCCATGTTTCTTGCTTGCCCCATGGTTTGGTGGAGTGGCCATTGCCAAAAAAAAAAAGCCTGACATTTGCCAGGCTTTTCAGGTATTAAATCAGTTAAACCCGCTTTATGCACTAGCCTATCTATTACGACCTGATCCGCCGCGGCGGACAAAATCAGTCGCTCCGCTGCTGTTTTCGATTTCACCATAGCGATGCTATGATTCAATCTCCAAACAGCCTGATTTTCTTGTAGTTTCAGCTCTTATAACGATTCCTAATGCATAAAGCGGGTTAAATTTTAGCTTCCACACATTTCGCAATCGTCAGGATTGTCCAGAGAGCAGGCGATAGCATCTTGATTATTTGTCTTGTTGCTCTCTTCTGCCGGGACAGCTGCCTTTTGTGCGTCTTTTAAGCCGGCTTTGTCCACGGTAAACTGTATGGCACTTGTCGCTGCTTTGGAGCGTAAGTAATACATGCCTGTTTTTAGTCCTTTTTTCCACGCATAGAAATGCATGGAGGTCAGTTTTCCGAAGTTCGGTTCTTGCATAAACACATTCATGCTTTGAGATTGACAGATGTAAGCCCCTCTGTCAGCGGCCATGTTTATCACCACTTTTTGGGAAATTTCCCATACGGTCTTATAGAGGTCTTTGATATTTTGAGGCACTTCAGGCATCTCCTGAACAGAACCATTGGCAGCGATGAGCCTGTTTTTCATGGAGTCATTCCAAAGCCCCAAGCGGATCAGGTCTTTCATGAGGTGTTTGTTTACCACGATGAATTCACCTGAAAGTGTTCTTCTTGTATAGATGTTTGAGGTATAGGGCTCAAAACATTCGTTGTTTCCAAGGATCTGTGAGGTGGATGCCGTTGGCATTGGCGCTACCAATAGGGAGTTTCTCACGCCGTACTTGGCTACTCTTTCTTTCAGGTCTGCCCAGTTCCATCTACCCGACTTAGGGGATACTCCCCAAAGGTCAAACTGGAATTGGCCTTTAGATACGGGTGAGCCTTCGTAAGTCTCGTATGTGCCGTGTATTTTGGCGAGCTCCATGGATGTTTCCATGGATGCATAATAGATAGTTTCGAAGATGTCTTCGTTTAGGCCAGCAGCTTCTTCACTGTCAAATGGCATTCTGAGCATGATGAAGGCGTCTGCCAATCCTTGTACACCGATTCCGATCGGGCGGTGTCTGAAGTTGGATTTTTCTGCTTCTTTTACAGGGTAGTAATTGATGTCAATTACCTTGTTAAGGTTTTTAGTGACCACTTTGGTGATCTCATAGAGCTTCTGGTGGTCAAAAGACTTTTTGCCTTGGCTGTCTGTTTTGATAAACTTGGGCAGTGCAATGGAAGCTAGGTTACAGACGGCCACCTCATCTGGAGAAGTGTATTCCATGATCTCCGTACACAAGTTGGATGACTTGATCGTGCCAAGGTTTTTCTGGTTGGATTTTCCATTGGCGGCATCCTTGTATAGCATGTAGGGAGTACCGGTTTCGATCTGGGATTCCAGCACCTCAAACCAAAGTTCCTGCGCTTTTACGGTTTCCCTGGCACGGCCTTCCTTCTCATATTTTTCATATAGTTTTTCAAATTCCTCTCCATAGCAATCGGATAGTCCCGGCGCTTCATTTGGACAGAATAGAGACCAGTCTTCGTTGGCTTCCACTCTTTTCATAAATAGGTCAGATATCCAAAGAGCGTAGAAAAGGTCCCGAGCCCTCAATTCTTCTTTTCCGTGATTTTTCTTTAGCTCTAAGAAATCCTTGATGTCAGCATGCCAAGGTTCTAGGTAGATAGCAAAGCTTCCTTTGCGTTTTCCACCACCTTGATCTACATAACGTGCCGTCATGTCGAAGTTTCTTAGCATTGGCACGATGCCGTTCGATACGCCATTTGTGCCACGGATGTAGGAGCCTTTGGCCCGCACATCGTGAATAGAAAGCCCGATCCCACCAGCGGATTGGGAGATTTTGGCACATTGTTTTAAGGTATCATAGATCCCGTCGATGCTGTCGTCCTTCATGGTAAGCAGAAAGCACGAAGAAAGCTGTGGCTTAGGTGTTCCGGCGTTGAACAAGGTAGGTGTGGCGTGGGTAAACCACTTTTCAGAAAGCAAGTGGTAGGTTTCGATAGCAGCATCCAGATCCTCTTTGTGGATACCGATTGCCACCCGCATTAGCATATGTTGAGGGCGTTCTACGACTTTGTCATCCAGCTTGATAAGGTAACTTCTCTCCAAGGTCTTGAAGCCAAAGAAATCATAGTTAAAGTCTCTGTTGTAATCAATGATCTCATCAAGACGGGCCGCATGTTTTTTTACGATTCCGTACACATCCGGTGCGATGAGGGCGGCATTGTCCCCTGTTTTTGGATTGACATACGTATAGAGCCTTTTCATGGTGTTTGAAAAAGACTGGCTGGTCGTCTTGTGCAGATTGGATATGGCGATACGTGCTGCGAGGATAGCGTAATCAGGATGCTTGACGGTCATGGATGCGCAGACTTCTGCGGCCAAGTTGTCAAGTGCTGATGTGGTCACGCCATCATACAGGCCATCAATTACCTTTTTGGCTACTTCGATCGGTTGTATGTACCGGGAATCCAATCCATCACAGAGGTTTTCTATCCGCGTGGTGATCTTATCGAATCTTACCGATTCTCTTCTGCCATCTCTTTTTATTACTAACATGCTAACTTGGAGTTTAAGGTTGGGAAAAGTAAATTAAAAGTCCTCTTCTACAGAAAACTTAGCTGAATCAGAAGCATCTTTGCCTTTCATGACCCCGGCTTTTTGATAATCGCCAACCCGCTTCTCGAAGAAGTTGGTCTTGCCCTGAAGTGAGATCATGTCCATGAAGTCGAATGGATTGGTGCTGTTCCAGACTTTTTCACAGCCCAATTCCAATAGAAGCCTGTCGGCCACAAATTCAATATATTGACACATCAAATCGGCATTCATCCCAATGAGCCTTACTGGAAGGGCATCCGTGACAAATTCCTTTTCAATGGCTACGGCATCCTGAATGATTTTGGAAACGGTTTCCTTTGGTAGTGGATTGACAATGTGCTGCGTGTATAGGTGACAGGCAAAATCACAATGCAACCCTTCGTCCCTTGAAATAAGCTCGTTTGAGAATGTCAGTCCTGGCATCAGGCCGCGTTTCTTTAGCCAAAAGATCGAGCAGAAAGATCCGGAGAAGAAAATGCCTTCCACTGCGGCAAAAGCAATCAATCTTTCTTGAAAATCCCCCTCGTCAATCCATCGTAGCGCCCAGTCTGCTTTTTTCTTTACACAATCCAAGTGCTCGATGGCATTGAATAGGCGGTCTCTTTCTTTTGCGTCTTTGATATAGGTGTCAATCAGAAGGCTGTACGTCTCTGAGTGGATGTTTTCCATGGCAATTTGGAAGCCATAGAAGAACTTGGCCTCTGTGTACTGTACTTCCGCTACGAAGTGCTCTGCCAAGTTTTCGTTTACGATTCCGTCACTGGCTGCAAAAAATGCTAATACATGGGAAATAAAGTGACGCTCATCATCACTTAAGTTTTTCCAGTCTTTTATGTCCTGGCCCAGGTCGATTTCTTCTGCAGTCCAAAAACTAGCCTCTGCTTTTTTGTAATATTCCCAAATGTCGTCGTGCTGAATTGGGAACAATACAAATCTACTGTTATCTCCTTGTTCTAATATGGGTTCGGTCTTTTGCATTAGTCAGTCAGTTTTATATAATTACCATCAATTTTATTTCATCCACAATAGCATGTGAAAGGCTCTCGTAAATGTTATGTTGTTCCTCAAAAAATGCCTGATAGCAAGCAGTTTTTCGCAGAGCCGTAGAACAAATATCACCAACAATTTTTAAAAATAAAACCATTGATAAGGCCTTGATCTTGATTATTGACTAATGGTCAAATTAGTGATAAAATCTTATATATCAAGGTGTAATGTATGTTAATTTAAAGTTACCATTCTATTAAAACGCCATTTAAGCGGCATTCAGAAGGGGCAGAAAAAAAAATAAAAAAATCTTACAAACCTGAATTCAAGCATTTTTTGACTTATGGTCAATAGTTTGATGGTTATGTAATTTACTGTAAGTCAGATTGTTGTTTTGTTTTTTGATCTTAAAATAAACAACTGTTTGATTTTCAAATCCTAAACAAAAGCAAGTAAATGATAAGGAATTTTTAATTGATAGTTTCAATGAGTCCAGCGTCAATGTGACCGGATGGATGATGAAAAGATAAGCGTAATCAGAGGGATGTAGTTCGGAAAATTACATTTATTATTTAGGCCTTGTAGTAGCTTTTTAATTAAGCGTAAATTATACTTGTTTTTGCGCCAGTGTATGGGAGGGCATTTTTTTAAATGTTTACCGGGGGAATGGTTTCTTTTCAGCAAAATGATCTTTGCCTAACTAGCGTAAAAGACTATGCATTGGGGGATAGGCCTGTTGTCAATCAATATTCCTAGGGGCGTCTTCATGGGGATTGCAAAACCTCTTAAATAAGAGTTCTTGATTTCAAGTCAGAAATAGCTTAGCTATTTCGATCACTACACGATTAAACTATCCTTAATTTCGTCCACAGATAGAAGTTATAAACACAGATAAGATTATTGAACAATTGTAAGTCTGTGTTCATCCTTATGATCTGTGGCTTAAATTGTCTTATTTCAACTGACGAAGGGAACTTTGCCCGTTTGGTGGAGAGAAATGAAAATTACCGATGGTGATAAGGGCCTAAACCTTTAAAAGCGAGGAATTTTAATGATTTCGGTGAAATCTTTTTGCTAAATTTTCTAGTTACCAAAATCCTCCTTATATTTGCACCTCAATTTTGATAAAAAGTTCTTAGTATGTACGCAATAGTTAACATAGCTGGAAAGCAGTTCAAAGTAACTAAAGATCAATATGTCTATGCACCAAAGATGCAAGGCGATATTGACGCTTCCGTTGAGTTCGATGAGGTATTGTTGGCAGATGACAACGGTACGGTATCGGTAGGTGCCCCAGTATTGGCAGGTGCCAAGGTGACAGGAAAAATTCTTGATCACGTAAAAGGTGACAAAGTAATCGTCTTCAAAAAGAAAAGAAGAAAAGGTTACAAAAAGAAAAACGGTCACAGACAAGAGTTTACTAAATTACTTATTGAAAACATTACACTATAAGTTTTATCTTATAGCCTAAAACATTAAACATTATGGCTCACAAGAAAGGTGTCGGTAGTTCTAAAAACGGTAGAGAATCCCACAGTAAACGACTTGGTGTAAAAAAGTTTGGTGGTGAATCTGTAATTGCCGGTAACATTATCGTAAGACAAAGAGGAACCAAGCATCACGCAGGATTGAACGTTAAAGTTGGCAAAGACCATACATTGTTCGCTGTAACTGATGGGAAAGTAGAATTTAAGAAAAAGCATGACGGTAGATCTTACGTAAGTGTAGTACCTGCTGAAGCATAAGATTTTGTATCAAGTATGATTTTAGAAAAAAGCTGCCTTTAGAGAAGGGCAGCTTTTTTTTATTTAGTTAAATTATTTCCCTATTACGAAAGGAATGTTTGTGTTTGTTGTTCTGTTTTTTGAATCCATTAAAATGATTTTTATGTTCTAATCGTGTGGATGACCGGTTAATTGGTGTGTTTTACCTGTAGTTGGTCTTTTTTATTTTGTGTAAGAATGGACTATATTATTCTTTGTTTAACACAAACCATGAATGAAGACGATTTTTCCAGCTGCTATAATCAATCAAACCACTGAGTATTATCAGAGTAAAATATCAGTTAGGTCAAAGGTCATATACCTAAGCGTATTGGCAGTTTTGACAGGGGTATTGGCGAGCCTTCCATTTATTTATGTGGATGTGTCGGTCAGTGCCAGAGGGCGATTCCAGACATCATTTGGACGGAATGAAATCCATGCACCTGTTTCAGGGCGGGTTTCTTCGATTGAGATAGTCGAGAATGAATCTGTCGAAAAGGGGCAAGTTTTGGCAGAGATCAAATCCGATCAGGTGGACTTGGAGATTGATGGAGTGGACAGCCGAAAGGCCTTGGTCCAGAATTTCATTAGTGATTTAAGGAAAATGATGAAGCTTAGTCCGAATCGCATAGATGAATTTGTGGGGAGGACATTGACCACGAAGTATTATCAGGCTGCTTTTTTTGAGTACGTGTCTGGAGTGCAGCAGCTTCAGACGGTATTGGAGAAGGAAAAGCGAGACCTCAAGCGTGCCAAGGTGCTTTTTGACAGTAAGGCCATTTCAGCCGTGGAGTATGATGAGTACCGGTCAAAGTTCGAGCAATCGCTGGCCAATCTGGATATTTATCACAGTAAGAAAATTTCATCTTGGGAGCAGGAGCTGCGGGACTATCAAAATGAGTGGGATGAACTCTCCAATAACAAAAAGCGGCTGCGTGACCGACTGCACCAGTACAAAATCATGGCAGGGGTGTCCGGGACGATTATCAATTTTGAAAATATTAAGACGGGTGACTTTGTCTTTGCCAACCAAAAGATCGCGGAGATATCTCCGGACAGCACGCTGAAGGCGGTGGCTTTTTTGGATCCTGCTGATATTGCCTTTGTCCAGCCAGGACAGCCCGTAAACCTGCAAGTGGACGCCTATAACTATAACCAATGGGGCCTGCTTAAAGGAACGGTGGAGGAGATTTCGAAGGACATTAATATGATCAGTGAAAACCAAGTGGCCTTTCGAGTGGTCTGTAATCTGGAGCAAGAGGCGCTCTTTCTTAAAAATGGCGTCAAAGGAGATGTGAAAAGAGGGATGACTTTTAACGGCCGCTTCCTTGTGGCAAGGCGTTCATTGTATCAATTATTGTATGACAAAGTGGATAACTGGCTTAACCCTGCTATGTAAAACGACTGAGAAGGTATATTCATGAGCATAAAAATCAAACAACGGGATATTACGGATTGTGGAGCGGCATGTTTGGCATCGATCGCCAGTAATTATAAGCTGAAGATACCGATATCCAAAATCCGTCAATTGGCCTCTACCGACCAAAAAGGCACCAATGTGCTTGGGCTGATAGAGGCTGCTGGGAAACTGGGCTTCTCGACCAAAGGTGTTCGGGGGAGTTTCGAGAGCCTTTACCAGGTGCCCAAGCCTGCGATTGCCCATGTGGTGCTGAATAAGACGCTCCATCATTTTATGGTGATCTATAAAGTGACCAAGCGCTATGTAAAGGTGATGGATCCTGCTGAGGGAAGAATGAAGAAGTTTACCCATCAGGAGTTTAAGGAGATTTGGTCCGGGGTGTTGGTGCTATTGATGCCCAATGAGGAATTTAAGGCCATGAACGAGACGGTTTCCGTGGCGAAGCGGTTTTGGTATTTGATCAGTCCGCATAAAAGTGTGATGCTTCAAGCGGTGTTTGGTGCAGGGATTTACACCGTGCTAGGCCTGTCCACTTCCCTATATGTGCAAAAAATTATCGACAATGTCTTCATAAGCCGTAATACCAACTTGTTGAACCTGATGAGCGTGGTGATGATCTTGCTGCTGCTTTTTCAGATTTTTATAGGGGTATATAAGTCGGTATTTGTGATCAAGACGGGACAAAAGATCGATGCACGCTTGATTTTGGGCTATTACAAGCATTTGCTGTCTTTACCACAGCGTTTTTTTGATACCATGAGAGTGGGAGAGATCATTTCAAGGATCAATGATGCCGTAAAGATTAGGGCCTTTATCAATGATGTGTCCATCGGTTTGGTAGTTAACGTTTTTATCGTGTTTTTTTCTTTTGCGCTGATGTTTACCTTTTATTGGAAACTGGCCTTGATCATGTTGATGATTGTCCCGCTTTACCTGGTGGTCTATCTCGTGACCAACCAACTTAACAGGCGGGTGGAGCGGAAGCTGATGGAGAACACCGCTGAGCTGGAGTCGCAGCTGGTGGAGTCCATTCATTCGGTAGGGACCATCAAGCAGTTTGGCGCTGAGGACTATGCCAATATCAAGACAGAAGGTAAGTTTATCAATATGCTCGGTTCTATCTACCAATCAGGATTGAACAATGTGTTTTCCAGTAATTCCTCTGAATTCATATCCCGTCTGTTTACGATTCTTTTATTGTGGATAGGGGCGGGTTATGTGCTGGAAAATGAGATTACGCCAGGAGAGCTGCTGTCTTTTTATGCTTTGATAGGATATTTGACAGGGCCTTTGGTAGGAATAATCGGGATGAACAAAACGATGCAGAATGCTGTGATCGCAGCAGATCGCCTATTTGAGATAATGGACCTGGAAGTGGAGGAGAAAAAAGAAAAATTTGAGGTCCAAAGCGATGCCATTGGCGACATTACCTTTCATAATGTCGTTTTTAGGTATGGCTCTAGGGCCAGGGTGTTTGATGGCCTTAATCTTACTTTTCCAAAAGGAAAAGTTACAGGAGTGGTGGGAGAGAGTGGGTCCGGAAAATCCACATTGGCAGCACTTCTCCAGCATTTGTATCCTTTAGAATCTGGACAGATCAAAATTGGTATCCACGATGTTTCGTATATTGAGCACAGGTGCTTGCGGCGGTTAGTAGGGGTGGTGCCCCAGCAAGTCGATCTATTTGCGGGTAATCTGATCGATAATATCGCATTGGGAGATCATCAGCCAGATATCCAGAAAATCGTGGGAATTTGCCATGAATTGGGAATGATGGATTTTATAGAAGGGCTGCCCAATGGCTTTGCTACCTTTCTGGGGCAGAATGGAGCCTCCCTTTCCGGTGGGCAAAAGCAACGAGTAGCCATTGCCCGGGCCTTGTACCGCGATCCAGAGATTATCGTGATGGATGAAGCAAATGCTTCCCTGGATCCAAAATCCGAGGAATACGTTCAAAGGGTGGTCAGAACTTTGGTTAAAAAAGGAAAGACTGTTATTTTTATTACCCATAGATTGGCAACAGTAAGGGGTTTTGATCGGATTGTCGTATTGGATAAAGGTGTGCCGGTCGAACAAGGGGATCATCATTATTTACTTGCTCAGGAAGGAGTTTATTATCAAATGCTTCAAAAGCAGACTTTTGTATTGGATTAATGACTTAGGACTTATGAACTTTATCAAACATATAGAGCGCCTCCAGCTCATCAATAAGTTGGTGAGAGAAGAAAAAACAGGTTCGCCAGAAGAATTATCTGCCCGTTTGGGGATTAGTAGAAGGCAGCTGTATAATCATTTGGAGAGCCTTAAGGATATGGGGCTGGAAGTTGCTTTTTCGAGGAGAATCAACAGCTTCCATTATGTGGACGAAAAGCATCTGGAGATGACCTTTACCCTAAAAGTAATCGGCCCAGAAGAGACAGAAAACATCTATGGAGGGACGTATATTCCAATTATTCCAGAGTGGCTGCCACAATGGAAATGGCTCAATGAAGCGGTTTAGCGTCTTTTTGGTTTAGATTTTTTGAAAATAAGTGACTGATTTTTGTGGATAAATTCACCATTTTAAGACTTTTCACCTCATTTTATCCCTGTTTTTTTTGTTGATTATCAGGTGGATGGATAAAAAATACACTCTGTGCAAGTTTTGTGCACGCACTGAGGGTACCTTTATCATAACGAAAACGTAAAAAAAGGGAGTAGGAAGATGCTGACAATGAGGTTTACGTTTATTAGCCTGAGGATACGTCTCGGTTTGAATAGGAGGTGATTTTGAATAAAAAGAAACTACTAATAAAGGATTAGTTATGTATGGACGAGCTTCAGCTTTGACCACTAGGTGGTCATCATGTTGGTCAGACTACATCTTTTAATGCAATAAATAGGAGGAAACTCTTGGCACCAATATTGAGGTGTGTTTTCATGCATAGATTAAAGACAATATTTTTTTATTACTATGTTGGTGATTTTTTAGTTCTCGTGTTGATTAACGTCAGAAGGGATACATGTGTGGTGTATCCCTTTCTTTTTACAATTATTTGGATCAATAAACGCCACCAAGGGATCAAGCCATATTTCTAGGGGGACGAATATTGAAATGGTCTCATTCAGGAAAATTTCAGGTCATTAAAATCATGGCGTTACTCTATCCGCACGAATGGGTTTTAGCGGGAATTTATGGGGAATAGGGAGGGAAATGCGGCTAAAACCGAAAACGTAGGATGGGCAATTTACCATGGGTAGTTATTTTTCTAGCTAAATTCCTAGGTGGTTTTCATCTCTTTACCGTTGTTACTTTTTTGCTTCAGGTCAAAAAAGTAACCCAAAAACCCCACCGCTACGCCACGGCGCACAGGTGTGCATCTATTGGCCTAAAATTAAAGCCTGCCCTCATGCATGCAAACTCCTTCTTTTTTGCATTCAACATTCTTTTTGGTCAGCATTTCGTCAAACAAGCCTGCCTTATTGCCTACCCGCTTTTTAATTTCTTAACGCCCTATACCTGCAAGACGGATTCAGTTAATAAGTCCCATAAATGTATCGCTTCCTTTTGACGGTCCTTGGTATGCCTGTTTTCCAGCCATCGGGTGGAAATTAAAATGGGTGACGGATCCCCATCGCAGGGTAAATCCATGTCCCATTTTAATGGGCAGACCACCGGCCTAGATTTTTTTCCACCAAAATGGCCAAAGCCATACAGATAAAGTCAAATAGAAAAGAAACTCCTAGCAGGTGAAAACAGGGATATAACCTTAACTAAACGGCATTGAATGCGGTTTCAATACAGGTCCATCATGCACTTGGGACTTTTGGGGATTCGAGGCATTTTCATGTTTCAGTGGTTTTGCCATTTTGTAAACTGGTAGTCCCTTACTTTTCCGCTTGATCTGGTATTTGTGGATCGAGCAATATTTTTTCAGTTTTTTCTCGGAATATGATAATTGTCATAAATTAGGTCTTTTGGTCTATTTATATTTGTGCCATTAACGTACTCAATACCTCTTGGTGAACGGGGTGTTGATACTGATTTTTTAAAGACGAATTGGTCAGGAGTGTGTTGAACAATAATGGATTTTTGATATTTTACTATGTTGGTTATTTTTCTTAATATTCCTGTGCTAATTTTAATTGGAAGGGTGGGGTGACTTGCATCCCACCTTTCTTTTTGAATACTTCCGTCTTTCTTGCCAGATTCCTTAAAATATTTAATGGTCATTTTTTACTTTTTTGAGATCAAAAGCACTTTTTATTGGTGACTTAATTCCTGTTTTGCATGGGGTGTATGTATTTAAGTAACCAATAATTTGCTAGTTTATCTTATTAAAAATACATTTATAGCGGTCTTGTCGAATTGAGTGGCATTTATGGCCGCAGTACTCAATGTTGATAAGAGGATGTCGTTTAGGTTGGTTTTCCGGTTTGGTATAAAGATGCGATTACCAGAATGATGAGAATATTCATGTAGGGATTGTGGTTTTGTAAGAATGGAAATCAATATACAAGCTAGGATGATAAGACGATTTTTAAACTGATATTATAAAACGAAACAACTATTTAAGATTTAAAAAGCCCACAATATATAAATACCCAAGTATGAGAAAAATTTGTTTTTTAATGATGACAATAACCAGCATGTTGGTTGTTCCGGTCATTGCCCAAAATGAAATTGAGTTTCATGAATTTGACCTGGAAAATGGTTTGCATGTGATCATGCACAAAGACAACACCACGCCCATAGTGGTGACTTCTGTTCTGTATCATGTAGGTTCTAAGAATGAAGATCCGGAAAGAACGGGGTTTGCACATTTTTTTGAGCACCTGTTATTTGAGGGGAGTGAAAACATCGGTAGAGGGGAATACATGAAGAAAATCCAATCGGAGGGAGGAACACTGAACGCCTTTACAAGTAATGACATCACGTATTACTATGAGACGCTTCCATCCAACAAGTTGGAATTGGCGCTATACATGGAAAGTGAGCGTATGCTCCATGCTAAAATAGACCAAGTGGGTGTGGATACGCAGCGGGAAGTGGTGAAGGAAGAAAAAAGACAGCGGTATGATAATCAGCCTTATGGGACCATTCTTCCGGAGACGCTTAAGCGAGCTTATGCCAAACATCCTTACCAATGGGCGCCTATCGGTTCTTTGGATCACTTGAATGCGGCGACACTGGAGGAGTTTATGGACTTCTATAACCAGTTTTATGTACCCAACAATGCCACATTGACCATTGCCGGAGATATCGATTATGACCAGACGAAAGCATGGGTGGAGAAATATTTTTCTGAAATTCCCAAGGGTGAAAAAGATATCTACCGTCCAAATATCACAGAACCTGCCAAGACAGAAGAGACCAGGGACATCATCTATGACAATATCCAGATCCCTGCTGTGATCCAGGCGTATAATTTGCCACCAAAAAAGGATCCTGATTCTTATGCGATGGACATGCTGTCCACTTACCTGACTGGTGGAAACTCGTCATTGATGACGAAAGAATTGGTGGATAAGCAGCAGAAGGCCTTGGCTGTGGCGGCTATTCCGCTTGACCTGGAAGATGGAGGGATCTTCATCATGTATGGCATTACCAATATGGGAGTTCAGGCAGAAGAGTTAGAGACCGAGATTGATAAATTGATCAAGCAGGTACAGGAAGAAGGAGTTTCGGAGAGGGACTTTGAGAAGCTGCAAAACATTATTGAAAATGACGTGGTGAGCAGCAACAGTACCTTATCGGGAATCGCGCAAAGCCTGTCACAATCTTATGTGTTTTTTGGAGAGACGGGACATATTAACGAGGTGTTGGAAAAATACCGAGCGGTATCCCGTGAGGATTTGAAGCGTGTGGCCAATAAGTACCTCACCCTTGACGGAAGGGTAGTGTTGTATTACTTGCCAAAATCAACACAACCTCAAGATTGATTTTTAATATGAACGTGGACAAACTTATGAAAAAGAGCATTATATATTTAATCCTTTGCATGGCAATCACTACGTTGGGCCATGCGCAAGTTGATAGAAGCAGTTACCCAGCACCAGGGCCGGCACCCAAGATAGAACTAAAAGATCCTGATACCTTTACATTGGACAATGGCCTGAAGGTGTTTGTAGTAGAGAACCATAAATTGCCAAGAGTGGCTTTTTCCTTGGTGATTGACAGGGATCCGATTTTGGAGAAGGAGAAGGCTGGTATGACCGGTTTTGTAGGAGAGATGTTGATGGCAGGAACTACCAACAGGACCAAAGACCAATTGGATGAAGAAGTGGACTTTATTGGAGCGTCTTTGAGTGCAGGATCTACTTCCTTGTATGGGGCATCACTGAAGGAGCATCAGGGCAAGATATTGGATTTGATGGCGGACGTACTGTTTCACCCGTCCTTTCCACAGGAAGAACTGGATAAACTGAAAAAACAATCCCTCACCGGTTTGGCCGCCTCCAAGGATGAGCCGGATGCCATCTCTTCCAGATTGGTAGGTAAATTGGTCTACGGTAAAGACCATCCATATGGAGAAATTAGGACAGAGGAATCCATTGAGGCCATAGGTCTGGAAGATATCAAAGCATACTATGAGGCCTATTTCAAGCCAAATATCGCTTATTTGGCCATTGTCGGTGATATTGACAAGGAAGAAGCAGAGAAAGTGGTGAAGGCGCACTTTGGAAGTTGGGAAAGAGGGCAGGTTCCGGAAATGAATTATCCAGTGCCGACTCCTCCCGAGCAGAATAAGGTGGCCTTGGTGGACAGGTCTGCATCTGTCCAGTCGGTAATCGATGTTGCCTATCCGCTTGAGATGAAATTAACCAATGATGATTATCTGGATACACGAGTGCTGAACTATATCTTAGGGGGCGGGTCATCTTCCAGGCTGTTTATGAACCTTCGTGAAGACAAAGGGTTTACCTATGGCGCCTATTCCAGCATTGGGACCGATGAATTGGTGGCCAGTTTTTCTGCAGGAGCCTCTGTGAGGACTGAAGTGACTGATTCTGCTGTTACTGAGATAATTTATGAGATCAACCACATTGTGGATGAAGGAGTGACCGCTGATGAGTTAGAGGCAGCGAAGGCAAATCTCAGTGGTAGTTTTGGCCGGTCGCTGGAAAGTCCTTCCACCTTGGCAAGGTTTGCAATCAACATCGAGCGATATGGCCTGCCATCGGATTTCTACAAAACCTACTTGCAACGTCTTAGTGCACTTACGGTAGGAGATATCAATGCTGCAGCGCGCAAGTATATCAAGCCAGAAAACATGTACATAACGATTGTGGGCAATGGTGCTGAGATTGAGGACAAGTTAGAGCAGTTTGGCCCTGTTAGCCTTTATGATAATTGGGGTGATCCAGCCAAAGAGATCGAAATGACTGATGCCAACATGACCGCTGAGGAAGTAGTGGGCAATTACATTAAGGCCATTGGAGGCGAAGAAGCCGTCAAGGCCATCGAAACCGCCAAAGTAAAAGTCAAAGCAGAAGTGCAGGGACAAGTGATCGAAATGACGATGGCCTATGACGACCCGGGCATGAGGTTTAGCCAGAAGGTAGGTATGATGGGGAATACCGTTTCTAATACGGTGCTCGAAGAAGGAAAAGGCACGGTATCAGCAATGGGACAAAATAAAGAGCTCACTGATGAACAATACGAAGAGGCCAAGATGAATATGTTTATCTTTCCTGAAATCCATTTTGAGGAGTTGATGTATTCATTGGAGCTGGATGGAGTAAAAGATATCGATGGTCAAAACGCCTATAAAGTAATAGTCTCTAATCCTACTGGTGCCAAAAGCGTGAACTATTACAGTGTCGAAACTGGTTTGAAACTAAAGAGTGAAAATGAAAAAACAGGTGAGATCACCTATTCCGATTATCAGGAGCGTAATGGTGTGAAATATGCTATGGAGATGGTCGTTAAATCTCCTATGATCCCTGCACCTCTGAATACAAAGGTAGAATCACTCGAGTTTAATGTTGAGTTGACGGACGAAGATTTTAAATAAAAACAACTATGAAAAAGGCAATGATTGCATTGGTGGCATCACTGATGATGAATGGAGTGGATGTCCAGGCCAATGAAGCCGTGGAGAAAAAGAATCTGATCGTAACCCAAGAGGTGACCGTAAAGCAGGTTGTGGATAAATACATCGAAGCTGCCGGAGGTATTGATAAGGTAAAGGCGATCAATAACATGGAAATGAACATGGAAACCGAAATCCAAGGAATGACCCTTGTGATCAAAGCCGTGACTGACCAAGAAAACCATCGCTTGCTGAACCTTACTAAAATGAACGGCAACCAAGTG
This sequence comes from Echinicola rosea, assembly GCF_005281475.1. Lineage (NCBI taxonomy): Bacteria > Pseudomonadati > Bacteroidota > Cytophagia > Cytophagales > Cyclobacteriaceae > Echinicola > Echinicola rosea. The sequence continues at coordinate 2,001,001 of NZ_CP040106.1, forward strand.
GCCAAGACTGTTATTAAGGATAACAAAGGAAAAGTGGTGAGTATGGGGCAAGAGCAGGATTTGACAGAAGATCAGTTAAACTCCATGAAAAGCCAGACCTTTGTGTTTCCTGAGTTGTTTTATGAGGAACTGGGGTATGAAGTATCTTATGGAGGAACGGAAGAGGTAGCGGGTGAATCAGCCCATAAGCTATTGCTTAAAGACGCCAGTGGCGTGGAAACCTCTGAGTTTTATAGTGTGGAATCCGGGCTAAAGTTGAAGACAGAATCAGAAGCAGCCGGCACGGTAAGTTATAAGGACTATATGGAGGTAGATGGAATTATGGTGCCATCCAAAATGGTGATCGCAAATTCGATGATGCCAGCACCCATGGAAGCCAAGATTACTTCTGTGGTATTTAACCAAGAGTTGGACAGCACGATTTTTGAGTTCTAATAGGATTAGGATACCTAAAAGTGCAAAAACTAAAAGGATGCACCTGTTATCGGGGGCATCCTTTTTTGATAATATGGGTTACCAGTTTGGATGGTTTTTCATCCAGTGGTCAAGGGAGAATCTACCTGATCCATAAATCAAAAATACCACGAGTAGAATCAATACAATTAAGGATAATTCAAACTCTAAATTGTTGGATACAGAAAGGAATCCTTGGTTGATATTGATAAAGAATACTGCGCCCAGCATAATCGGAATTTGGAAAATAATCGCAAAGCGCGTCAGCAAGCCTAAAGCAATCATAAACCCTCCCACTAAATGTGCAAAAGCTACATAATGAGCCAATGCCAAGTTAAAGAACTGGAGGTCACTATTGCTCATCATTTCCATCAAGGCACCTGTATTGGCAATAAATATGACGCCTTTGTACAAGATAAATAGCCCCAGTGCCATTCTAATGAAATCTATCCACTTAGGATGGTGGGTGTCTGCCCATAATTCGATTTTTGAAATAGTTTCCATGTCATTTTGGGTTTTGTTTTATAGTAATATACAAATAAAATAGGTAATTTACTTGATTTTTCAGGTTTAAATGACTGGTGTAGAGTGGGTTATTCCATCCAGTTTTTACGTTTGGGGTTAGGTATTCCTGCAATCAGAAGATATTCATGGTAGTAATTGGTCGTGGATGGGGGTAATTGGCGATGTAGCGATCTGCCAAAGCGGTGAATTTGAAGTTGAAGCGCTTCATTTTCCAGTGACATTGTTTGGGAAAATTTTTGTCCATTGATGGAGATTACTTTGTCTCCCTGAATCAGAAGCTGGTAAGCAGGACTTTTGGGATGGATTTTTAAAACTGTGCCATCAGAAAAGGTCTGTACTCCCCAATTGGCGGCAAGGAGCTGGGGGTGAGGCATCTTTTTGACACTGATATTGATCGTTTCCAATTGCTTACAGAGAAGAGGGAAAATATCCTCAGTCCCTTTGACGTACTTTTCGAAGAAGGCTGTAACGTTAAAATCACTTCCGGAGAGTTCAGTAACGATCTGGATAAAATCCTGCATGGTGTATCCTTTGTTGGGTTTGCCAAACCTATGCCACATTATTTTCATGACTTCGTGCAAACTGCTTCCTTGGTCCAATAATAGCAGATCCAGCAAGGTGGAGATCAGGGAGCCTCGATTATAGATTCTGACTTTCTTCTCTGGAATTCCGGCCTTGTAGCCATCCAGCCATAGATCCCAGCTGGAGGCACTGATAGATTGGTTTTGCCAGCCAAAGGATCCAAATTCACGGTTAAACTGATTTTGCATATTGGCCAGGAAAGTCTCTAAGTCAAAATATCCTGATTTTAGCAAAAAAATGTCTCCCATATATGTGGTCACTCCTTCCGCAACAATACCCGTGTCGAAATACACCTCTTTGGAAAAATCGTAAGGCAACAAGGCTATTGGCCGAATGCGGCAGACATTCCAAAAGTGATATAGTTCATGGCAACTTACGCCAAAAAATTCGTCCATTTCGTTTTTTTCCTCCAAAGAGCTGGCTGGGCCAAAGGTAATCACTGTTGAAAACTGGTGCTCTACCCCGTGATAATGCCGGTAAGGAAGGAGCTGAAACAGAAAGTGGTAATCTGAGGCTGGGAATTCACCAAAAGTAGCGATCTGCTTTTGAGTAAATGCTTCAAATTGATTGATGAGTTGAGGAATGTCGAAATGAATTTCACCTTGAAACCACAGGTGAAAATTGCTGCCTTCTACCTGGTAGCTGTAGTGTGTCAGGCTTGGAGAAGCGATGAATGGACTATCTACTAGGTGTTGGTAATTAGCGGCTTCGTAAAGATTATCCCCTATTTTTGGCAGTGCAGTGGCCACCTCAAAATCTTCTGGAAGTATGAGCTGTACATGTATAGGTTCTTCCTCTCGATTCCTTACCTCAAAACAACAATTGATAAAATTGAGATAGAGCTGTTCGTCATCAGACCAGCTCCCTCCAGCATCCATTTGGGAAGCGTGGAATTCATAGGAGATGGAGTAGCGACCTGCTTGGTTGGACCTAAAGGTCCATAAATCTTTGGTGCACTTTTGCCACTGAATGTGGCCAGTGTGATGCTTTACCGAAAAATCCTTGATTTTTTGAGCGTAATTCGAGATTTCATACCGTCCTGGCCTCCATGAGGGGAGTTGTAGGAAGTAATTGGTATCACTTTCACACAGAAAGGAAAGTTCGATTTGTACAAATTGATTGGCGGGATTATTTCGATATATCAGGTATTCCATTTACATTTGTGCTTTGCATTAAACAAAAGTAAGCCACTGATTTGTAAATAAAAAAAACGTGGCTATCTTTGCAGTCCTTTTCAGGGTAAACTGGAAACAGGGACACAAAAAAGCGGAAAAAATTAAAAACATAAATCGGTAAAAGAAGCAGGTGGTGATTAGGTGTTCAGTCCCATTTAACTTTCTGTAGCTGATATAAAATTAAAACGATCATGAAAAGAACATTTCAACCTTCTCGCAGAAAAAGAAGAAATAAGCACGGTTTTAGGGAAAGAATGGCGTCACCTAACGGCAGAAGGGTGATCAAAGCAAGAAGATCAAAAGGAAGGCATAAACTGTCCGTATCTTCTGAGAAGACACTTAAGAAGTAATTTGTTCGTTCCTTGACGCCTTATCACTATGGACTATAGGCTGCCAAAGAAGGAAAGATTACATTCTAAAAAGTTAATAAAGGAACTTTTTGATAAAGGTTCCTCTTTTTTTTTATACCCCTTTAAGGTCATTTACCTGCCTCTGGATGGGGATGCAGAAACCAATCAGGTACTTTTTTCTGTTTCCAAAAGGAAGATCCGAAAAGCTGTGCATAGGAATTACCTTAAGCGGAGGATTAAGGAGGCCTATCGGCTCAATAAATCCATCCTTATAAATGGTAAAAACAACAAAAAATTAATAGCTTTCGTATATGTAGCGCCCGGACTGGAAGAATTTCACAAGATTCAGTCAAAGGTTCAGAAAGTATTAAACCGACTTGCAGATAGGCAAGAAGCAAACCGTAATGATGATGAAGAAAAGAAGTAGCATAATCGCCATTTTTTTGGTGCTGGTTGTTGGTGGAGGAGTATTGGTTTCCTTTAAGGGGAAAAATGACAAACTTTTTTTGATTGCCAAGAACCTTGACATCTTCGCGTCCCTGATTAGGGAACTGGATTCTTACTATGTGGATGAAATCAAGCCGGAAGAGTTGGTGACCGTTGGGATCAATGCGATGCTTGAAGAATTGGATCCATACACGACCTATATACCTGAGGAGGAATCCGAGGATTTTAGAACCATGACCACTGGAGAGTACGGCGGAGTGGGTGCTATGATCGGTAATAGGCTCGGGAAAAACATGATTTTAATGCCTTACAAAGATTTTCCAGCTGAAGCTTCAGGGCTTAGGATAGGTGATGAGCTCCTTAAGGTGGACTCGGTGAATGTCGTGGACTTGTTGACCTCTGATATTTCCGAGATGCTAAAGGGGCCGGCCAATACTCCTGTGGAAGTGGTCGTGAAGAGAGGGAAAGACACCCTGTCCTTTGATATTACCCGTAAGAAAATCGTCATCGATAACGTCCCTTATTATGGAATGGTAAATGATAACATTGGTTATATCAAACTGACCGATTTTACTACCAATGCAGGGGATGATGTGAGGAAGGCACTGGTGGATCTAAAGGGGCAAGGGGCTGATCGGTTGATTTTGGATCTTAGGGATAATCCTGGTGGTATTCTGAAGGAAGCCGTGGATATTGTAAGCCTGTTTATTCCTAAAGGCAAAGAGGTGGTGAGTACTATCGGAAAGCTCGATAATGTCAATGCAGAATATAAAACCAACCGTTCGCCGGTAGATAAGAAAATCCCGTTGGCAATTTTGGTCAATGAGCGTTCCGCGTCTGCGTCGGAGATTGTTTCCGGAGCGTTGCAGGACTATGACCGGGCGGTGTTGGTAGGCAGGAAGACATTCGGAAAGGGGCTGGTACAAAGCACCATCCCGCTATCCTATAATGCACAGGTAAAGGTGACTACTGCAAAGTATTACATTCCCAGTGGTCGGTGCATACAAGAAATAGATTACAGCAAGCGAGGAGAAGATGGTAGGGCGGTGTCCGTGGCCGATTCACTGCGGCACGAATTCAAGACGAAGAATGGCCGTACCGTTTGGGATGGCGAAGGGATCATGCCTGACGAGGAAGTGGATGCCAGGACATATGCACCCATTACCTATAGCTTGGTGGCCAGAAGTCTTGTTTTTGAGTTTGTTAATGAGTTTTATTACGAGCATGATAGTATTGCTTCCCCGCGTGCTTTTGAAGTGGATGATGCCGTTTATAAGGAATTCGTCAGTTGGTTAGAGGGTAAGGAGTATGATTATGTGACTCGGGTAGAGAAAACCATCGAAGATCTGGAGAAATATGCCAAAGAGGAGAAGTATTTTGAAGAAATACAGAGCGAGATTGACTCTTTGAAGAAAAGCGTAAGCCATAATAAGGAGCAAGATTTGGTGACTTTTGAAGGAGAGATAAAAGAAGCGCTAAAAGACGAAATAGTGTCCAGGTATTATTATGAAGGAGGCGTGGTAGAGGCTGGGCTTGACCAAGATATGGAGATCGCCAAGGCGGTAGATATCCTGTCCGATGAGGAAGAGTACCTGCAGATGCTTCAGCCTGCAATGGCGAAAAAGTAATTATAAGCTCCTCTCATGATCATTTATGGTTTTGGGTGGAGTTTTTGAGTTTTAACCTTTGCCATAGGGCTTAGTTGGGAGTGAGGAATTTTTACTTTCACAAATGATGCTGCAATGAATTTGATTTTATCAATAGAGACCGCTGTTTCGGTATGTTCGGTGGCGCTGCATGGGGAAAAAGGTTTGATTGGCTTATTGGAGCTCCATCAGGAAAATGTACATGCACAAAAGTTAATGCCAGCGATCAAAAGTCTCTTGGACCAAGCTGGTTTGGAAAGTGGAGATTTGGCTGCAGTGGCCGTTTCCGAGGGGCCAGGATCATATACGGGGCTGAGGATTGGTGTTTCTACAGCAAAGGGAATTGCCTATGCCCATCAGCTGCCGCTAATTGCTGTCGGAACCTTGGACGCCTTGGCGTCTCAGGTGCTGCCTATGGTAGATCATGGAGCATTTGTAATTCCTATGATTGATGCTAGGAGGATGGAGGTGTATAGTAAGGTTTTTGACCATGAAATGGAAGAGAAAGGTGGGCTTAAGCCTGTCATAATCGAGGAAGGTTCCTATGGTGAGTATCTAGAAAAAGGTAAAGTGTATTTTTGTGGTGACGGCTCGACAAAAGTGCGTGGGCTAATTGATCATCCTAATGCCCGTTTTCTTAGTTTGTCAAATTCTGCAGCAAGCGTAGGCAATTTGGCCATGAAGAAGTATGCCCAGAAAGATTTTGTAGATATTGCCTACTTCGAGCCGAACTACTTGAAGGAATTTAGGGTTCTAAAATCAAAGAAAAATCCATTAGCATTATGAGTGAAATAATAAACAGAGTAGCAAACAGTCCTATCGTAACCATAGACTTGGAAGAGTATTATGGCCGTGGAATTGATCGTGTATTATTTGATTTGAAGGAGTTTTTATTTCAAGAGCTGGTACTAAAGGAAAAGGATTTCAGAAAGTCGTTAAAAGAACTTGATTGGGAGCAGTACCGGGGAAAGTATGTGGCAGTGGATTGTACCGCAGATGCCATTGTTCCCACATGGGCTTTTATGTTAGCGATGACTTATCTTGAAGGAGTGGCTAAGGATGTAGCGGTAGGCTCAGTAGAAGACCTGGACCGATATATATTTCAAAAGGCACTTATGGCAATTGATCCGGTCGAGTATGAAGGCAGGCCAGTGGTAGTAAAAGGATGTAGTAAATATCCCGTGCCGATATTTGCCTATGGGGAAGTAGTGCGCCTACTAAAAGGAAAAGCAAAGTCAATTATGTACGGAGAGCCCTGTAGTACCGTGCCTGTTTATAAGCGGCCAAAATAATTGCTGAAATATTTGGCTCAATAATAGAGA